>NZ_JBHYFV010000043.1:0-33121 GCF_051859345.1 Marivita sp.
CCCCACCAATACGATGCCCTCACTGTGAAAAGCTCATCGAAGAACGCCCAGATGAAAATCTGCCAAAGTAGTGCTAGCCGCCAGACACCGGGCCGCACGCCGGTTTGTGTCTCATTGGGTCTCACAGGAGCGGTCATCATTTCCGACCTTTTCCAGATCATCTATTCTTCACGGCCTTTCGGCTATGACAGTGCACTGCTGAACGGCATATTGCTGGACGCACGGCGGTGCAATGCGCGGGACAATGTCACGGGAGCGCTTGTCTGTCGGCAGGATATTTACCTGCAATTGCTCGAAGGGCCCGAGACGGTTGTTCAAGCCACCTGCGATCGCATCAAGCGGGATGACAGGCATCTTGAAATGACGCTGCGTGTCACCGAAAACGTTCCGTCCCGGATATTCGGTGATTGGGCGATGTTCCATGATCCGGCGAAAAGCTGGATCTGGTCTGCGGAGGACATCTCAGACGGTGTGCTGGATCGGGCGAGCACTTCAGATTTCAAACAGATTTTTGAACGTCTTGCGGCACAGGCGTAGTGGACGACCTTCAACGGGTGGTTTGGCCTAGCATAGATGACGTGCGACCAATCCGTCTTTTCCACTGGTGATTTGGCGGCGAGGCCCACTTGTGTTCCAAGCCGGAGGGTCGATACACCCATCGCATGCCAATTCTTCTGATCCTCCTTCTGCTTGGTGTGCTTGCCTATCTTTATTGGCGGAGCAAGACGACGACGCTGACGCGGGAATGCCGGTGGAGGCGGGTTGCCCCCGGAGCGTGGCGGTGTGCGTATTGCGGGGCAGAGATGGCGTTGGAAGACAGTCCAAAGGTTTGTTTGCGACGGGAAAACGGGCCATCAGAAAAAATGTAATCGCAGTGCAAATTTTCTATTGCGTCGAATCCGGTTCGGCCTCATATGCGCAAATATAGACGCCAACGCACGCGCCTCTGTCGAGGTGGGCAAGCTCAGCGCAAGCGATGCACCCACGCGGTTACGTAGCGACGGTAACGTCTCTGAAAGAAATGAGCGGTCTGTGCCGGGAATCCGGAATGGCCGAGTCTATTGGAGATGACCAATGAACGCATACGTAACCGGGCTTTCTGCCCGCGAAGACGCATCTGTATCCCGTGCAGAAGCCTTCATCCTGAGCAATCGTTTTGAGCGCCCTACTCTTGTGATCGACACCGAAGCGGTTGCCCGCCAATACGCGGCGCTGGCCCAAGGTCTTGGTCGTGCGCGCATTCACTATGCCGTCAAGGCGAACCCTGCTCCTGAAATCCTGCAAACGCTGGTCGCGATGGGCAGCAATTTCGACGCCGCTTCGCGGGTCGAGATCGAGATGGTTCTGGCCGCAGGTGCGGACGTGTCGCGGATTTCCTTCGGCAACACCATCAAGCGCGCGTCGGACATTGCCTGGGCGCATGACATGGGTATCACCCATTTCGCCGCCGATTCCGAGGAAGAACTGCACAAGCTGGCGCAGCATGCACCGGGTGCCGAGGTCTATATCCGCCTCATCGTCGGATCGCTTCAGGCCGATTGGCCGCTGTCGCGCAAGTTCGGTTGTGCGCTGGAAAAGACGCCTGCGCTGTTTGCCCTGGCAATCGAACTGGGCCTGAAGCCTGTGGGCCTGTCGTTCCATGTCGGATCGCAGACCCGCGAAGCCGGCATGTGGGGTGAGACGCTCGATCAGGTGGCCGAGGTGTGGCACGGGCTCAAGGCGCAAGGGTTCGACCTGACGCTGCTCAACATCGGTGGTGGTTTCCCGGCTTTCTATGGTCAGGAACTGGACGCGCCGCAGAACTACGCGGGTGCGGTCATGCGCCAGATCCACAACCGGTTTGGTGACATTCCGCAGATCATGGCAGAGCCGGGTCGCGGTTTGGTGGCCGAATGCGGTGCGATTGCCGCCGAAGTACTGCTGGTGTCGCGCAAGTCGGACAGTGACCTGCACCGTTGGGTGTACCTGGATATCGGCAAGTTCTCGGGCCTCGCGGAAACCATGGACGAGGCGATCCGCTACCAGTTTCTCACCGACCGGGATCACGAAACCACAGGTGCGTGCATCCTTGCGGGGCCATCCTGCGACAGCGCCGATGTGCTGTATGAAAAGCAGCCGATGCAGTTGCCGCTGGGTCTGCAATCGGGCGACCGCATCGTGATCCGCAACTGCGGGGCCTACACTTCGACCTATGCATCGGTCGGGTTCAATGGCTTCCCGCCGCTGGATGTGATCGCGATCTGATCAAGACATTCCCGGCGCGTGCCTTGTGGTGCGCGCCGAATTTTTTGCATATTTGTGAAAAAGAGAAGATGCGATGGGCTTGCGCCTTTGATCGCTCTGCGGTCCTTTGACCAGACGGTTGAAAGGATCCTGCCAATGCCAGACGCGCCAGATGATGCCGAGGCCCGCCGCGCAATTGCGCCGGTGATCTGTTATCCCAATGACACGTTGCCAGTGCCGGACCTTGGACTGTATGCCCGCGCGTTGGCCGGTGCCGAGGTGGTCGATGTGGCGGTTGCCGCGCCGCGCGAAGCGTGTTCCTTTCACGTCCCTGCGGGATCGTTCTTTCGCATCGTGAGTGTCGAGGGATCGCAGGTGGGGGATTTGAACCTGTGGAACGCGCATGACCTGTCCGAACGGTTCTATTCCGGCAAGACGCGGGCGCTTCATGGGACACATGTGACAACAGGCGAGCGTTTGTGGTCTTCGTTTCCGACCCTGCGCCCGATGGCGACCATCGTTGAGGATACGTTGGGGTGGTACGGGATCGACGCCTATGGCGGATCGGTGCATGACGTCATCGGGACGCGGTGCGATCCCTATACGGGCAACCTGCTAACGGGTGTCCAGTATCATCATTGCTGCCATTCGAACCTGACGCGCGCCTTGGCGGATGCGACCGGCCTGTCGCTGGCCGAGGCGGAACCGCATGTGCATGATGTACTTAACGTATTCATGTGTACGGGGTTCACGCGCGACACGGGGCAGTATTTCATGAAGGCCAGCCCGGTGCGCCCGGGAGACCATCTGACCGTCTTTGCCGAGATCGACCTGTTGGGCGCGTTGTCGGCCTGTCCGGGTGGGGACTGTTCGGCCGAGCATACTAGCGATGCGGCAGCCTGCTATCCGCTGCGGGTGGAGGTGCTGCGTCCGGGTGATGGCGCATTGGGAGATTGGACCACTCCGCCCGTCAATGGCTATGACCAAACCCATGGACGCGGTCTTTAATCCGAGCGGGTCAGCTTGTCATAGGGATGTGTGGCGAGGATCGTCCAATACATCAGATAGTGCAGCGCAATCGGGCCAAGCGTGATCGCGACGATCCAATCGAATGGCGTGCCATGTTTGGTGGTGATTTCGTTGAGGAGGATCAAGGCCACCAAACGGACAACGTGCCAGTTCGCCGCGTTGCGCTGGCCATCGTCCCACTGCCGCGCGAACCAGCTCAGCTTGTCGCCATCGCCCATCAGATAAAACACGGCCATGAACATTCCAAGATATACCGCAATCAGAATGCTGAGTGCAGATTGTGCCACGGCCAGTGACGGAACCGCCATCATCGCAGCATAGGCTGCCAGATAGATCAGGATCAGCTTTCCACTGGAATTTGGCACTCCGATCCGGTCAAAGGTATCGAGGGTTTCAGGCATCTTGACCGAAACAACCGCAAGATGGCCGAATAACGCGCACATTACCGGAAGGACCACGCCGACCTGAATAAGTGTCTCGTGATGATGCGCGGTGAGCGTAAACAGCGAAAGGGTCACTACGCTGAACAGGAACAGCATGCGGGGAATGGGCACGCGGCTTGTCAGGAGGACGTATATGTCAATCAACCACTGAGGCATGACACCGTTGTCGCAACAAATTGCGGCGGGAATTGGAACGTGTTTGGGCGATTGCAGCGAATTTGGAAAAATGTTGCTGGTGCCAATCGCGAGAAAGGACGGGCGAACCCGCAGAAAGTGACTATCCTGCGGGTTCGGCGCTTTAGCTGAACGCTGCCGTCAGCGCGATTTCGACCATGTCTCCAAAGCTGCGTTCGCGGTCTTCCGACGGGAGCGCTTCGCCGGTCTGGAGGTGATCGGAGACAGTCAGAACCGCCAATGCGCGCACCGAATGGCGCGCAGCGAGGTTATAAAGTTCAGCCGCTTCCATTTCGACACCGAGTATTCCGTGACGGGTCATCTGTTCGTTGAGGTCGGGGCGTTCGTCGTAAAACACATCGGACGAATATATTCCGCCAATATGGGTCTTGGTTCCCTTGGCGTCTGCGGCGTCTGCTGCGGCGCGCAAGAGGCTCCAATCGGCACAGGGTGCAAAGTTCAGGTCTTTGAAGATTCCGCGGGAGGGAGTGGAAAGCGTGCTTGCCGTCATTGCCAGGATCACATCGCGAATGCCCACATGCGGTTGCATGCCGCCGCAAGAGCCGATCCGGATCAGGGTCTTTGCACCGTAATCGCGGATCAGTTCATTGGCGTAGATCGAAAGCGATGGCATGCCCATCCCGGAGCCCTGAATGGTGACTCGATGGCCTTTCCACGTTCCGGTAAAGCCAAGCATCCCACGCACTTCGTTCACGAGTTGCGCGTCTTGCAAGAACGTTTCCGCGGCCCACTTTGCGCGATAGGGATCGCCCGGCAACAGAACGGTTTCGGCGATGTCGCCGTTTTTGGCTCCGATATGGACTGTCATTTCAGATCTTCAAATCATCCATGTTCTTCCCGGCGGCCAGCGCATCGTTTACCCAATTCGGTTTGCGGCCTTTGCCGGTCCAGGTCTGGTCGGGGTCGTTCGGGTTGCGATATTTCGGGGCGCTTTTTGAGCCTTTCTTAGGCGCACCGCCCAGCAATTCGTCAAGCGAAAAACCATATTCCTTTGCCGCCGACTCGGCTGCTTTCTTGGCTTGTGTCAGACGACGTGTTTCCAAAGACTTCAGCGCTTTTTCCGCTTCTTTGATAAGCGTTTTAAGCTCATCTTTGGACATATTGTTGAGATCTACGCTCATGAGTTCCTCCAAGACTTTGTTTTTCTAGATTTCGAAGGAAATACCCGACTTTCGAGCGAAGTCAATTCGCCGGTCGGAAATGCAATTTATGAGCGTAAATTCTGCAATGTCAGGTTGAGATTACACGCATAAGTCGTCAATTTGCTGACATTGATTGCATGAGGGCTTCGGTGAAACCGGACTCTTGCATGCGCTCCAACATCAAGTCCGTCATACCGCAGTCGTTATTGATTTGCATGGAAAGTTCGTCAGAAATGCCCTCTGGCGTGATGTCCATATTGTCGCCGAGATCTTCCATGTTTGCGGTCGCCATCATGGGGATCATGCCCTCCATTTTGGTGATCATTTCGTCAACGTCACTTTGGCTTGACGCTTCGGTGTAGCGATCAAGCATACATTGGCCTGCGTCGCGATAAGCGTCATTCCATTCACCGTCGGGTATTGCGCCGCGCAGGGGCTCTGGGTTGCCGCCCTGTCTTTCGACTTCGCGCACCATCATCTCCATGACCGCAGAGTTCATGCGTTCGGACACATCTTCGAGGCGTTCGAGTTGGGTTTCGGCCTGCACCGCAAATGGCAGCAGGATGAAGGGAACGACGGTGAATAGCTGTTTCATGGAGCCTCTCTTGATAAACTAACGGGTACGGTCCGAACCGTATCTGTTCGCGTAACTGCATTAAAGAGAGGGATTGGTCTATTCGGCGGCCACTGCCTTTGGATCAACCAGAGTGACGATGTCCATCATGATCGCATTCAGTTCGAAATCCTTGGGGGTGTAGACTTTCGAAACACCCATTGCGCGCAGGCGGGTCGCGTCTTCTTCCGGGATGATGCCTCCGACAATCACGGGGATATGGCCAAGGCCTGCCTCGCGCATTCTGGTCATCATGTCTTCGACCAGAGGAATGTGACTGCCCGAGAGGATCGACAGGCCAACCACATGTACGTCGTTTTCCTGTGCGGCGGTGACGATCTGATCCGGGGTGAGGCGGATACCTTCGTAGTCGATCTCCATCCCACAATCGCGAGCGCGGAAGGCGATCTGTTCGGCGCCGTTGGAATGGCCATCAAGGCCCGGCTTGCCGACGAGGAACTTGAGGCGGCGACCGAGCTTATCGCTGACGGCGTTCACCGCATCACGGATGTCGTCCAGCCCTTCGGTCTTGTTCGAGACGGATTTGGAAACGCCCGTCGGTCCACGGTATTCCCCGTAGACGTTGCGCATTTCCTGTGCCCATTCGCCGGTGGTGACACCCGCGCGGGCGGCGGCGATAGAGGCGGGCATGACGTTCTTGCCCTCTTTGGCCGCCGCGCGCAGGTCTGACAGGGCGGCCTGCACTTCTCCGTCGTTACGTTCGGCGCGCCAGGCGTTCAGGCGGTCGATCTGGTCCTGTTCGACCGCCGGGTCGACAACCATGATGCCGCCGTCTTCGGTTTGCAGCGGGCTTGGTTCGCCATCAATCCATTTGTTGACCCCGACGACGATGGTTTCGTTGCGTTCGATCCTGTTCAGGCGGTCGGCGTTGGACTCGACCAGACGGCCTTTCATGTACTCGATTGCGCCGATAGCGCCGCCCATGGAATCAAGGTTTGCCAATTCGGCCCGCGCGCCTGCCTTGAGCTGTTCGACCTTGCGATCCACCGCCGGGTTGCCGTCGAACAGGTCATCGAATTCCAAGAGGTCGGTTTCATAGGCCAGGATCTGCTGCATCCGCATCGACCATTGCTGATCCCAAGGGCGGGGCAGGCCAAGCGCTTCGTTCCAGGCTGGCAATTGCACGGCGCGGGCGCGGGCGTTCTTGGACAGGGTTACGGCCAGCATCTCGATCAGGATGCGGTAGACGTTGTTTTCCGGCTGCTGTTCGGTCAGGCCCAGAGAATTGACCTGAACGCCATAGCGGAAGCGGCGGAACTTGGCGTCGGTGATGCCGTAGCGGGTTTCGAGGATTTCATCCCAGAGATCGACAAAGGCGCGCATCTTGCACATCTCGGTGACAAATCGGATGCCCGCGTTGACGAAGAACGAGATACGACCGCAGAGGGCGGGGAAATCTTCGTCCGGGACGCGTGGCTTGAGTTCGTCGAGAACGGCAACGGCGGTGGCCAGCGCAAAAGACAGTTCCTGTTCCGGCGTCGCGCCGGCCTCTTGCAGGTGGTAGGAACAGACGTTCATCGGGTTCCATTTCGGGATATGCGTGTAGCAGTATTCTGCCACATCCCCGATCATCTTGAGCGACGGTTTCGGCGGGCAGATATAGGTGCCGCGCGACAGGTATTCCTTGATCAGATCGTTCTGCACCGTGCCTTGCAGTTTGGAAACATCCGCGCCCTGTTCCTCGGCCACGGCGACATAAAGCGCCAGCAGCCAAGGCGCCGTCGCGTTGATCGTCATCGAGGTGTTCATCTGTTCCAGCGGGATCTGGTCGAACAATGCGCGCATGTCGCCAAGGTGGCTGACTGGAACGCCGACCTTGCCGGTTTCGCCGCGTGCGAGAACGTGATCGCTGTCATAGCCTGTCTGTGTGGGCAGGTCGAAAGCGACGGACAGTCCGGTCTGACCTTTGGCAAGATTGGAGCGGTAGAGCGCGTTCGAGGCTTGGGCAGTGGAATGCCCTGCATAGGTGCGGATCAACCAGGGGCGGTCACGGGGCGGTGTCTGTGCGTCTGTCATGTCTGCTCCGTCAACGGCGGGATTCGCCGGGTAATCTTGTTGCGTTTCGTGATAAATACTTGAAACTTTGTGTCGCTGTCAATTCGCCGCACTGCGGCGTCCCGCTTTTTCTGCGTGACAGCATATCCGATGACCTTGGCGTTGGAAAAGCCAAAGAGGCAGCTCTGACTGATGAGAGTGATCGTGGCATTCATGTTTCTGTCTGTTGCGACGGGCCATAAGTTGTTTACCCGGTTCCGCTTCGTTGCAAGAGTGCCGACATGACCTCGCAGGTGACATTACCTTTATGGGCCTTCATTCTGATCCTGCTTTTTGCGGCGGTGACCTTTGCGTCGCATTTCCTGTTCCCGTCGGTGCGGTGGTTCTTTCGCCGTCGGATGGAACGCGCCGTCAAACGTCTGAACGAGCGGCTTGAGCGGCCGATTCAGCCCTTCAAGCTGTTGCGGCGTCAGGACATGATCCAGAGGCTTGTCTATGATCCCGAGGTGACGCAGGCGATTGTCGATCATGCAAGGGCTGAAGGCGTGCGTGAAGACGTGGCATTCGAGCGCGCGCGCCGGTATGCGCGCGAGATCGTGCCGTCGTTTTCTGCGTGGGCCTATTTCGGCTTTGCCATCCGCGCGGCCAGGTTCCTTAGTAATTCACTTTACCGCGTGCGTATGGTGCATCAGGATGCGGGTCTGGCGCAGGTCGATCCCGACGCGACAGTGGTGTTCGTGATGAACCACCGATCCAACATGGACTACGTTCTGGTCACCTATCTTGCCGCGGATCGCTCGGCGTTGTCTTATGCGGTTGGGGAATGGGCCCGCGTCTGGCCGCTGTCGCGGTTGATCCGGGCGATGGGAGCGTATTTCATTCGCCGCAAGTCGCGCAACGATCTGTATCGCAAGGTATTGGCCAAATATGTCCAGCAAGCGACCGGCGCGGGTGTGACACAGGCCGTGTTCCCGGAAGGCGGGTTGAGCCTTGATGGCAGTCTGGCCAGACCCAAGGTCGGCATTCTGAAATACATCCTTGAAGGTGCAGTGGCGGCCGGGCGTGATGTGGTCTTTGTCCCCATCGCCCTCAACTATGACCGCGTGCTCGAGGATACGATCCTGCTTCGGGCGCAGGACAAGGGGGAACGCAAGTTCCGCGCCAAGATCAGCGTGATCTTCCGGGCCATCCTGCGTCAGCTTTGGTTGCGGGTTCGCGGAAAATTTCACAAGTTCGGGTATGCCGCCGTGAGTTTTGGCGCGCCCTTGCTTCTGAGTGAGGTCAAGGATGGTCGCGACAGACCAGAGGCGCTGTCGGAAACGATCATGGCGCGGATATCATCGGCTGTTCCGGTGTTGCCGGTGCCATTGATCGCATTCCTGCTGTTGCGCGACGGGCCGATGACGCGGGACGCACTAGAGGATGCGTTTGGTGTCGCCATGAAGCGGCTTGAGGGCGCACAGGTGCATCTGCCCCGGAATGATCGTGACTACGCGTTGGAATATGGGCTGCGTAGCTTGAAGGAGCGGCGGATCGTTTTGGATGACTCCGGGGTGCTGAGAATTCCCACGGAAAAGGCGGCGCTGGCCGGATTCTATGCAAATTCAATCAAGCACTTGATGTAGGATTATTCTGCGTGCGCAAAGGAATTGCTGCGCTCGCTCGGTCATAAAGTTACAAAAACCATCCAATTCTTGTTGCATAATTTCAAACAGCCCCCTATTTCAGGGTCAGACGCCGCGATTCTGCATTGCGGCACGTATTGAATCTGACGGAAGGAGGCTCTGATGGCCCTGGATCAGCAGACCGGCATCGCGGCGTACGACGCGCCTGAGAAAGACTTGTACGAGATCGGTGAAATGCCTCCACTTGGGTATGTTCCGAAGCAAATGTATTCCTGGGCGATCCGCCGCGAGCGTCACGGAGAGCCGGAAGAGTCTTTCAAGGTCGAAGTTGTCGATACCTGGGAGATCGACAGCCACGAGGTGCTGGTTCTCGTGATGGCTGCGGGCGTCAATTATAACGGTGTCTGGGCCGGTCTTGGCCAGCCGATCAGCCCGTTTGACGGCCACAAGGCCCCTTATCATATCGCCGGATCCGACGCGTCGGGGATCGTGTGGAAAGTCGGCGACAAGGTGAAGCGCTGGAAGGTCGGTGACGAGGTCGTCATCCACTGCAACCAGGACGATGGCGACGACGAGGAATGCAACGGCGGCGACCCGATGTTCAGCCCGACACAGCGCATCTGGGGCTATGAAACCCCGGACGGTTCCTTTTCGCAGTTCACGCGCGTTCAGGCACAACAGTTGATGCCCCGTCCCAAGCACCTGACCTGGGAAGAAAGTGCCTGTTACACGCTGACGCTTGCCACGGCATACCGGATGCTGTTCGGCCACCAGCCGCATGAATTGCGTCCTGGCCAGAACGTCTTGGTCTGGGGCGCGTCGGGTGGTCTGGGGTCCTATGCGATCCAGTTGGCGAACACCGCAGGGGCAAATGCAATTGGCGTGATCTCTGACGAGGACAAGCGCGACTTCGTCATGTCAATGGGCGCGAAGGGTGTCATCAATCGCAAGGACTTCAATTGCTGGGGGCAACTGCCGACGGTGAACACGCCCGAGTATAAGGAATGGTTCACCGAAGCGCGCAAGTTCGGCAAGGCGATCTGGGACATCACCGGCAAGGGCAAGAGCGTGGACATGGTGTTCGAACATCCGGGTGAAAGCACGTTCCCGGTGTCCACACTCGTTTGCAAGAAGGGTGGCATGGTCGTGATCTGCGCTGGGACCTCCGGGTTCAACTGTACGTTTGACGTGCGCTACATGTGGATGCACCAAAAGCGTTTGCAGGGTTCGCATTTTGCGCATCTGAAACAGGCGGCGTCGGCAAACCAGCTGATGGTAGAGCGCCGGCTTGATCCGTGCATGTCCGAAGTGTTCCCGTGGGAAGAGATCCCGCAGGCCCACACCAAGATGCTGCGCAATGAACACAAGCCGGGCAACATGGCGGTTTTGGTTCAGGCCCCGAAAACCGGGCTGCGCACATTCGAAGATGCCTTGGCCGCCGGATCGTAACGAACTGATTACCTATCGCTGCTAAGTGTGACCCGTGGGCCTGTCAGGCCTGCGGGTTTTTCGTTCTCATGGGGCTCTTGCAGCGGAATCAGTGCAGTACAAATTTCGCACTCGCCATAACTGGGGAGTTGGAATCAGGGAATTTGCCAAATTATTTCCACATGCTAGAGTTGTATTAACGTTCTGTTAACTATCTGGAGGTGACGCTGAAATGGGACATGATTGGATCATAGATGTGTTGACCGACCTCAAGACGTTTGCTCTTGCCAACGATCTTGATGCTCTGGCTGCCAAGTTGGATGATACACAATTGGTAGCTCGGGCAGAAATCGGATCACACGGTAAAGGGATAGGCCGTGGGCTTCTTGGAGAAAGTGCCTCAGTTGGACGATGTGATCGCGCGTTTGGAGTGCGCCGAACATCTTGAGGAATTGCAAAGTGTTATCGAATGGCTGCGGGATTACTACGCGGTCGATGACATGGTATATCACTGGGTGTCCAGCAACGGAACACAGTACGGATGTGGCACTTACGATCCGATTTGGGTCGCGAGATACCTTGAGAAAGGCTACCTGCGCATAGATCCTGTGGTGATCGGGTGTTACCAGCGGTTCCATCCGGTGGATTGGAAACGGCTGGATTGGTCTGGCAAAGCGGCGCGCGCGTTTCTGAACGATGCGGTGGCGCATGGGATCGGCAATCAGGGCTATTCCATTCCGATTCGCGGACCCAATGGGCAATTTGCGCTTTTCACGGTCAGCCATAGTTGTGACGATGCCGCATGGGCCAGTTTTACAGAGCTGAACCGTCGCGAACTGATCTTGCTGGCGCATTACTTCAACCAGACCGCGTTAAAGCTTGAACCCGGCCGCAAGCCCGAAGCGACCCAGCCGCTTTCGCCGCGAGAGGTGGAAACGATGACGCTCTTGGCGGTGGGATACAGCAGGGCGCAGGTCGCGGACACCTTGTCCATTTCCGAGCATACCTTGCGTGTCTACATCGAAAGTGCGCGATTCAAGCTAGGTGCGCTGAACACCACACATGCTGTGGCGCGGGCGATGGCACGGGGTCAGATCGTGGTGTGATCCTGTGGCGCATTGTTTCCAAATAAGCAATAATGCGCCACGCAACAGCCAGCGTACGGTGTCGAAACAAACGATTCATCTTTGAGCAGCAGCCTGTCCTTCAGCAATGGAGGACATGCTCATGATTCGGTATCTGTATGGCGATCAACTGGCGAAATTCCCGCTTTTGGAACGCACGATGTTCGAAGACCGCGCGGATCAGTTCAAGACGCGCCTTGGCTGGGACGTCAGCGTCAACGCGGACGGGCAGGAAAGAGACGAATACGACGATCAGAACCCGCTCTATGTGATCTGGGAAAAGGCGGATGGCACCCATGGTGGATCAATGCGGTTTCTGCCCACAACCGGGCGCACGATGGTGAACGATCATTTCCTCGAACTGACCGACGGTGTGTCGTTTCAAAGCCCGTTCATCTGGGAATGTACGCGGTTCTGTCTTGCGCGTGATACCGAAACGGGGACGGCAGCGGCGTTGATGCTTGCCGGGGGGGAAATCATGCAGGGTTTCGGGATCAAGCATTTTGTCGGCGTCTTCGATGCGCGCATGGTGCGGATTTACAACCGGATCGGTGCCTCACCCGAGGTGCTGGGCACGCAGGGCGAGGGGCGCCAGTCTATCAGTGTTGGACTTTGGGAATTCACCGAAGCATCGCAGAAACAGGTGTCGCGGGTGGCCGGCGTTCCTCTGCAGGCGTCGCGTGGCTGGTTCGCCGCGGCGTTCGGAAATGACGCCCCGCAATTGGCGGTAAGTGCGGCCTGACACTGGTGCCTTTTTGCGCAGGTCTATAGGGTCCGCGCATGACATTGCCCGCGCTCACATTTTCCGAAGATCAGGCCGCCGCCCATGATCAGGTGGCCGACATGCTGCGCGAGGCGGGTGTCGATCTGGACGATGGTATTCTGCTGCCGCCGCGGGACGGCAAGACCAAGATCATGGCGATCACGGGCAAGGCCGGATCGGGCAAGACGCTGCTTTTGGCCGAGCTGTGCAAGGCTTTGCAGAACGCAGGTGTGGACATCGTGTCGGGCGATTATGAAGGCCGTCGTCGCAAGGATCGCCGCACGCTTGCGGTGCTGGCACCGACCAACAAGGCGGCCTTTGTACTGCGGATGCGTGGCGTGCCCGCGACCACCATTCACCGTATTCTGTACACCCCCGTTTATGACCCGGAATACGAACGTATCGCCGAATGGCTGATGGGCAACGGCGACAAGCCCGAGATCGAGGGACTGACCGAAGAGGCATTGGCCCGCGCGCAGATGTCGTTTCAATCGCATAAATCCATTCCTGCGGCGCTTGCGGCGGCGGGGTTGCGCGGGTCCGATTTCATCACCGGCTGGAAACGCCGCGAGGATCCGCTTGATATCGGGTTTGTGGACGAAGCGTCGATGCTTGATGAACGACAGGTTGAAGACCTGCGCGAGATTTTCCCGAACCTGCTGCTGTTTGGCGATCCGGCACAGCTCGCTCCGGTGAATCAATCCGGCAAGATGGTGTTCGAGACGCTTGCGCCGACGCAGGTGCTGAACCTCAATCGTATCCACCGGCAGGATGCGGATAACCCCATTCTGGACCTGGCTCATGCCCTGGCTGATCCGGCGCTGGACTTTTACGGGTTCGAGCGCATGGTCGAGGAGATAGCGCGTACCGATGACCGTGTTGTCTGGGGCCAACGCGTCGAGGTCGATCTGATGGCGCGGTCGCCTGTTCTTGTGTGGCGCAACGTGACGCGGATCAAACTGATCAATGCGTTCCGCGCGGTTCACGGCGCGCCGATGGATTCACTTCTGGAAGGCGAACCATTGATCTGCGACGGAATCGAATTGCCTGTGAAACACCGCAAAAAGCGGCTTGATCTTGAGGCGCGCGGTCTCATCAAGGGGGCGCAGGTCATTTATCTTGGACCTGGGCGCAAGCCCGGGTTTTCGCGCCTTCACGTCATCGGGGCCGAGGACCCGCAGGTGTCGGCGGCATCAATCGTCAAGATCGAAAAGCCGGACGAGGAAGAACCGTTTATCCCGTTTGCGGCCCGGATGGGGGCCACCTTCCTGCATGGTGCTGCCGTTACCATCCACAAGGCGCAAGGGTCGCAGTGGGACACGGTTCAGGTGTTTGCGCCGGATTTGGAAGTGGCCGCTCGCATGGGGAGGGTCGAGGCAGGCCAGCCGCTTTGGAAACGGCTGGCCTATGTCGCGATCACGCGGGCATCCACGCGGCTGCACTGGGTGGTGCGAAACCGGCTGTCCAAACCAACAGGGCCGTTGCGGGTGGATGATCTGAGATCCGCGCCTGTGGCACCGTTGGAATTGGAAGTGGAGGCCGAGTTTTAGATTACAGCTTCACGATCTGCTTGCCGACATTGCCGCCCTTGAGCAGGGAAATGAACGCCGCCGGAGCGCTTTCAAGACCCTCTGCCACGTCTTCGAGATACGTAATCTCGCCCGCGGCGACTTTGGGTCCGACATCGCCAAGGAAGGCCGGGTACTGATCCCAGTGGTCGAAGATGATGAAACCGGACACCTGAAGCCGCTTGACCAGTATGCTGCGCCACATGCCGGGCAATTGGTTGCTGTCTTCGATATTCGCACCGCCATACCATGCGATCATGCCGCACACCGGGATGCGACCGTGTACGTTCATCAGCGGCATCACAGCCTCCAGAAGCATACCGGCGACGTTTTCCCAGTAGATGTCCACGCCGTCGGGGGCCGCCTCTGTTATGGCGGCGCGCAATGATTGGGCGTCGTCATGGGCGCGGTGATCAATTGCGGCGTCAAAGCCGAAAGTTTCGGTGGCAAGGCGGCATTTTTCGGCGCCGCCCGCGATGGCAACAGTGCGCAGGCCAAGGCTTTTGGCGAGTTGGCCGACCATGGATCCAACAGGGCCGGTCGCCGCCCCCACGACAAGCGTCTCGCCTTTCTTGGGTTTGCCGAATGTGTGCAAGCCGACCCATCCGGTAAGGCCGGGCATGCCCAGGACTCCCAGCGCCGTGGAAGGCGGCAAAGACGGGTCAAGCTTGCGCAGATCGGATCCGGGGAGGCAGGCGTGACTTGCCCAGCCGGTCATGCCGGTGACGATGTCGCCTTCTGCAAACCCATCGGCTTTGCTTGTCAGCACGCGGCCAACGCCCTGACCGGTCATGGTGCCGCCAAGATCGACCGACGGCGCATAACTTTTGACGTCATCCATGCGGCCGCGCATGTAAGGGTCAAGCGACAGGTGGGAGACCGCGATCAGAACTTGACCTTCAGATGGCGCGGGCAGTGACTCTGTGACCTGCTTGAAATCGTCTTGCACGGGCGCGCCTTTCGGTCGGCGGGCCAGAGTGATGCGGGACATGGTATCGGACATGAAAGTCTCCCTGAGGAATTTGGTTGCGTGTGCCGGGTCGGATGCCCAGTGTATCTAAAACGCGCAAGCGGAAGGCAAGGGAGGGCCCGATGCAAGGACTCATGATGAATCGCCCATTGTCGGTGATCGAACTGCTTCGGTACGCCGCTGAAATCCACAGCTCCGGCGAAATCGTTTCGGTGCGCACCGAAGGGGATCTGCACCGCCAGAGCTATGCCGACACGTTAAAACGCACGGCGCAACTGGCACATGCGTTGACCGCGCTTGGGGTGCAGCAGGGCGATCGGGTCGCAACGCTGGCCTGGAACGGCTATCGTCATTTTGAGCTGTATTATGGCATTTCGGGCATGGGCGCGGTATGTCATACGATCAATCCGCGCCTGTCGGCAGAGCAGATGCTTTACATCATCGGTCATGCCGAAGACCGGGTGCTTTTTGTCGATCTGACCTTTGTTCCGATCCTAGAGGCGTTGAAGGACCATCTGCCTTCGGAGTTGACGCTGGTCGTGATGACCGATGCGGCGCACATGCCGGAATCTGCGCTGGACCTGTTGTGTTACGAAGACCTGCTTGCACCCCACGCCACCGATTACGACTGGCCGGACCTGCCCGAAGATACGGCTGCGGGGCTGTGTTACACCTCGGGAACAACGGGCAACCCGAAGGGATCGCTTTATTCGCACCGCTCGACCGTTCTGCATGCGTTGTTCATCGCAGTGACGCTTCCCCGGTCGTTGCACGAAGGTGCGCGGTTGTTGCCGGTGGTCCCGATGTTCCACGTCAATTCCTGGGGCATGCCTTACGCCGCGCCCATCGTCGGGGCGTCGCTCATTATGCCGGGGGGGAAACTGGACGGGCCATCGCTCTATGATCTGATGGCAAGCGAAAAGGTCACCGCAAGCTGGGGTGTTCCGACTGTCTGGCTTGGTCTGCGGGCCGAGATCGAAGCGCGCGGCAAACCGCCATCCGAGCTTGATCAGGTTGTGATTGGCGGGTCTGCCGCACCGCGCAGCATGATCGAGTTTTTCGAGAAAATGGGCATTGATGTCTGCCACGCATGGGGCATGACCGAAATGAGCCCGGTTGGCACCACGGGACAATTGCCGAACTCGATGGATGATGCGCCGTTCGAAGATCGTATGGCGCGCAAGTCCTTGCAGGGGCGGCGGATGTTTGGGGTGGACCTCAAGATCGTTGGGGAAGATGGCCAGCCCTTGCCGCATGATGGCAAGGCGGTAGGAGAGCTTTATGTGCGTGGCAACGCCGTGATCTCGGGGTACTTCAAGAATGATGAGGCGACCAAGGTCGCCATTGATGCGGATCGCTGGTTCGGCACAGGCGACGTGGCCACAATTTCACCGGATGGCTACCTTGGCATTCAGGATCGGTCGAAAGACCTGATCAAGTCAGGGGGCGAGTGGATCAGTTCGATTGATCTTGAGAACATCGCGATGGCCCATCCAGAGGTGGCCAATTGCGCGGTGATCGCGATTGCGCATCCCAAATGGGATGAACGGCCGGTGCTTGTGGTGGTCCCGAAAGAGGGCTGTGAGCCAAAGCTGGACGACATTCACGCGCTGATGTCCGAGCATTTTGCCAAGTGGCAGTTGCCGGATGACTTATTGTTTGTCGATGCTCTGCCGCTGACCGCCACAGGCAAGGTGTCCAAGCTGACGTTGCGCAAGACCTTTGCCGACTATGTGCTGCCGGATGTCCGCTGACGTATTGCGCACCATGCCACCCAGCCTGTCGCGCTGGTATGAGATTTCCCAAGAGCGGATCAACGGCTTTTC
The DNA here is from genome assembly GCF_051859345.1 of Marivita sp. Lineage (GTDB taxonomy): Bacteria > Pseudomonadota > Alphaproteobacteria > Rhodobacterales > Rhodobacteraceae > Marivita. Next base: position 16,966 of record NZ_JBHYFV010000043.1, read on the forward strand.
CGATGTGACCGAGGATTGGCAATTCATCCATCTGGATGAAAGGCGGATGGCCGCGCAGGGTGGAACGATGGCGCATGGGTTTCTAACGCTGTCGATGTTGTCGGCGATGTCATACGATGTGCAACCCGAGGTTCCAGGGCTGGTACAAGGTCTGAACTATGGGTTTGACCGTGTCCGGTTCGTCACCCCCGTGCGGGCGGGGCAACGTATCCGGGGGCGGTTCCGTGTTTCCGATGTCAATGAAAAACCGGGGCGTTATGACGTGGTTTGGGACGTCGCGGTCGAGATCGAGGGCCTGGACAAGCCCGCGATCGTCGCAAAGTGGATCAACGTGTTCGAAATCGCTGTTTAGACGACAGCCCGGATCGCGCGGATGTTGTCGCCGTAAGGTGCGGGGTTGTCGACCGATCCACCCTTGAACACGGCTGACCCGGCCACAAGAACGTCGGCACCTGCGGCAACGACAAGGGGCGCATTGCTTGGGTCGACACCTCCGTCGATTTCGATATGCACCTCGCGGTCGCCGATCATCTCGCGCAGTTCGGTGACTTTCTGCACGCAGGAATGGATGAATTTCTGCCCTCCGAAACCGGGGTTCACCGTCATGACGCAGATCAGGTCGACCAGATCGAGCAGGGGCGCTGCCGCTTCGGCCGGGGTGCCGGGGTTCAGTGCCAGACCGGCTTTGGCACCACTTGCGCGGATCGCCTGAAGGGTGCGGTGAATGTGCGGACCGGCTTCCACATGAGCGGTGATGATGTCGGCGCCCGCTTCGGCGAAGGCGTCGATATAGGGATCGACCGGTGCGATCATCAGATGGACGTCCATCACCGTCTTGATGTGTGGGCGGATCGCGGCACAGGTTGCGGGACCGAAGCTGATGTTGGGAACAAAATGCCCGTCCATGACATCGACGTGAATCCAGTCTGCGCCCTGCGTCTCGACGGCCTGAATCTCGGCTCCGAAATTGGCGAAGTCAGAGGCGAGGATGGACGGGGCGATTTTTACCGAACGGTCAAAAGTCATGGCAGCTCTCCTTGGCGGTCGCTGCGGACTTAGTACCCGGCGTCGCGGTCCACAAGGTACAAGAACGGCTCACCGGCTTCGCCGCGCCGGATATTTTCGGCAATCGCCCGCGCCGCGCTGGGGGGGCGGGTCTCGGATGCGATATGGGGTGTGACCGTCACGTTGGGATGCGCCCAGAACGGATGGTCCTTTGGCAACGGTTCAACCCGGAACACATCCAGCGTGGCATGGGCCACCTGTCCGCTATCGAGCGCTTCCAGCAGCGCATCATCGTCAATCAAGGGTCCGCGACCGGGGTTGATGATGAACGCGCCTTCTGGAAGCAGGGCCAGCGATTCGCGGTTGAGCGTATTTTCCGTCTCGGGTGTGCGGGGCAACAGCAGGATCAGAATCTGCGACTGCCGCAGAACATCGTGCAATCCGTCTTTGCCGGACAGGCAGGTCATGCCTTCGATCGTTTTTTCGCTGCGTGCCCAGCCGGTGACGGGAAAGCCCAGTCCGGTCAATGCTTGTCCGCAAGCGGTGCCAAGTTCGCCCAGCCCCAGAATGCCGACGGGGCGATCTGCGGATACGGGCGGCGCTTTGGCGTTCCAGGTGTGGTCCGGGTTCACGATATGGGCATCCATCCCAAGGTGGTGGCGCAGCGTGTGGCCGGTCACCCATTCCACCATGCCCTGTGTCAGCCCTTCATCGTCCACCATGCGCGCAAACGGCACCGTGAGTGTCGGATTGCCAACAGCGTCTTCAACGCCGGCCCAGAGGTTCAGAACCGCCTTGAGCCGGGTGTAGGGTGTAAAGTCCTGCACATCCGAGTTGGGCGCGTAGACGATGTAATCCACCGTTTCGGGGGCCATGTCGGTGCCGAGCGTGTAGTCAATCCCGATGGCATCCAGCGCTGTGCGCAAGGGTGTTTCATATTGCGCCCAGCGGTTGGCGTGGGCGGCGAACAGGACGTTGATGGTCATAGCTTACCTCGGACGGTGGATATGTGCGCTCTGTACCAAGCCAAACGCGATCATCAAGACCAACATGGCCGAACCGCCATAGCTGACCAGTGGCAGAGGCACGCCGACAACCGGGGCAAGGCCCATCACCATGGACATGTTGACGGCGAAATACAGGAAGAACGTGACCCCGATCCCGAGGATCAGAAGCGAGGAATAGCGGTCCCGGTTCTGCAAGGCAGAGACAATGCAGAACACGAGGATCAGCACATAAAGCAGGAGCAACGAGATGCCGCCGATGAAGCCGAATTCCTCGGCCAATGTGTTGAAGATAAAGTCAGTGTGCTTTTCCGGAAGAAAGTTCAGCCGGGACTGGGTGCCCTGCATAAAGCCACGCCCGGTCCAGCCGCCTGATCCCATCGCGATCTTGGCCTGTGTGATGTGGTAGCCTGAACCCAGCGGATCGGATGACGGGTCCAGAAAGGTATCAATGCGGCGGAACTGGTAGTCCTTGAGCAACTGCCAGTCTGTTCCTCGGCTCAGGAACACCGCGTATATCCCGCCAATCGTCGCGGTGAGAACTGTGCCGAAATAGGCCCAATGCACCCCCGCGAGGAACATCATCAAGCCACCACCGGCGATCAGCAGAATGGCAGTGCCAAGATCAGGCTGCGTCAACACCAGAAAGGTCGGCAAGAGCATCAGGAAGATCGGAACAAGCACCCAGAACGGATGCGAGATTTTCTTCATCGGGAGCCAGTCGTAATAGGCGGCGAGAACCATCACCAAAGAGACTTTCATCAGCTCTGACGGTTGCAGGCGCATGAAGCCAAGGTCGATCCAGCGCTGCGCGCCCATGCCCACCGACCCAAAGAATTCAACACCCACAAGCAATGCAAACGCGATGATATAGGCCATCACCGACATGTTTCGCCAGAACCAGATGGGCACCATCGACACGATGAACATTACCGCCAGTCCAAGTGCATACCGCTTCATCTGCGGCTCTGCCCATGGCGTCATAGACCCGCCTGCAACCGAATAGAGCATCAACAGCCCGACACCTGCGATCGCGGTCAGCAGGACGACCAGCGGCCAGTTGATGAACAACATCTTTCGCCAGCCTGCCGGGACGGTCTTGACCGTATACTCAAGATAACTCATGCCCGGCTGCGCCCATCGGGATCATTGGCCTGAAGCACCTGTTGCAGGCGTTCCTGTTGCGTTCGAATCCGTTCGCGATCCTTTGAGGGGTAGGCCGCCAAGGGAGGGTTCTCGCCGTAGAGCGCTTGTAATGTGACGTCGCGGCCGATTGGTGCAGCGGCGGCTGATCCACCGCCCCCATGCTCGACCACAACCGACACGGCGATCTGTGGCCTGTCATGGGGGGCGTAGTTCACAAAGAGCGCATGGTCGCGACGGTTCCACGGGAGATCTTCGTTGCTGGTGACACCGCGCGCCCGTTCCGCCGCAGTGATGTTGCGGACCTGGCTGGTGCCGGTCTTGCCCGCCATGCGATAGGCTTCTTCGATGATGCGCGATCCATAAGCCGTGCCGCGGCGGTTGTTGCTGACGGCATACATCGCACGGCGAATCTGGCGCAGATGGTTTTCGTTGAACCCAAGATCCTGCCCGCCGATCAACTCTGGTTCCGTTACGCCCACGCGGCGCACAAGGCGCGGCGTGACCTCATTGCCGGTGGCGAGACGCGCTGTCATCACCGCAAGTTGCAAGGGCGAGCTAAGTACGAAGCCCTGACCGATCGAGGCGTTGACCGTGTCACCGATCACCCAACCCGCGCCGCGTTCGCGCTGTTTCCAATCCTTGTCGGGCATCAACCCTTCGGTCACGGCCGACATGCCGATACTGAACGCAGTGCCCATGCCCAATCTGCGGGCGGTTTCGGAAATCCGTTCGATGCCAACCTTGAGGGCCAGATCGTAATAGTACACGTCACAGCTTTCACGCAGCGACTGTTCAAGGTTCATATGTCCGTGTCCGGCGCGTTTCCAGCAGTGGAAACGCCGTCCCGCGACCTCAAGATGACCGGGGCACCAGACGGTTTCGTCAGGGGCCACCACACCGGCATCCAGCGCGGCGAGGGCCGTGACCATCTTGAAGGTCGATCCGGGAGGATAGGCGTCCTGCACGGTCTTGGAGGCCAGCGGACGGTGATCGTTGTCGCGCAGACCTCCGTAGTCGGGCACGGAAATGCCCCGGACAAATTTGTTCGGGTCATAGGACGGTGACGACGCAATGCCCAGGAGATCCCCGTTGGTGACATCCATGACAACCACCGAGGCGCTTTCGTCGCCAAGACGGGCCTGGATGTAGCTTTGGAGCTTGCTGTCCACGGTCAGCTGCATGTCGGCACCCGGAGTGCCTTCGCGACGGTCGATTTCGCGCATGACGCGGCCGACCGCGTTGACCTCAACCCGTTTCGCCCCGGCGCGGCCGCGCAGGGCTTCTTCGTGGCGGGCTTCGATGCCGACTTTGCCAATCTGGAAGCGCGGAATCCGCAGCACCGGGTCGGGGGTTTCATAGCGGGCAAGATCGCGTTCGCTGACTGGGCCGACATAGCCAACCACATGGGCGAAATCGCCGCGACGCGGGTACAGTCGCGACAGGCCGACTTCGGGTGTTACGCCAGGAAGGGCAGGAGCGTTGACCGCGACACGGCTGATGTCGTCCCAGGTCACACGCTCGGCCACGGTGACAGGCAGAAACGGCGCGCTGCGCTGCATTTCCGTCAGGGCGCGGTTCAGTTCGTCTTCGTCCAGTTCCACAAGCGAGGACAGCCGGGCGATCACGTCATCGACATTGCCTGCGTCTTCCTTGACCATGGTGATGCGGTACGAGGGTTCGTTGGCCGCAATGATCACGCCGTTTCGATCAAAGATTTGACCGCGCGTTGGCGGGATCAGCCGGATGTTGATGCGGTTTTCTTCGGCAAGCAGGCGGAATTCATCGGCCTGATCGACCTGAAGGTGCTGCATCCGCAGGCCAAGCGCGCCCGCAAAGCCAAGCTGCACGCCGCCAAGGATCAATCCCCGACGCGAGATTTTGCGGATGCTTTCCGCCGTATCCTTTGGCGCTCGTCTCATAGCGTTCGCCCCAGCCGATCCATGTCTCCGGGTGCGGCACGACGCACGCCGAAGAGGAAATATGACACGCCCACGATCACCGGATAGATGGCGATGGTCATCAGCACCTGAACAAGGCTCAGCGTGAGCGTTCCGGGTGCAAGAATAAGGATCATCATAACCGCGCGATAGAGGACCGTAATCACAATCAGGGTACTCGCGAAGGTCAGCCATTCAAGAACAAAAGTGGTTTCCCGCTGCCGCCGTTCGCGCGATTTGAGCCATTCTGCCGCACAGACAACCAGCACCGACCAAAGTCCGGGCGGACGCTGGAGCATCATATCGGCCAGCAACATCACCGCGGCGACCAACAGGATCGGAACGTAATCCGGGCGGCGCACCGACCAGGCGAATACCATCGCCACAAGAACATCCGGACTGGCCCATTGGCTGGGCGCGGGGTTGAGCGGCAACAGGTGAAAGAACAGGACCAGCAGCGCCATCAGGACAAACAGCAGGCGCATGCCCCAGAGATGCAGCAGACCGGAATCCATCATTGCTCGGGCTCTGCTGCCGCCGCGTTTGTAGCGCCGGGTTGTGTTTCCGGCAGGATCAGCGCCGAGGGGTTCGACACGCGACGGGCGCCGTGATCGCGCAGAACACGCAGGAATTCGAGCCGCTCATAGTCTGCCGCCAGTCGGGTGCGCAGGCGCCCACCGGGGTCTTGTGCAACCTGTCCGATCAACAGGCCCGGAGGAAACACCTCGCCGTCGCCAGAGGTCACGATCCGGTCACCCGGACGCACCTGGTCGGGGTTTTCAAGAAAGTCTATGGGCGGGGCCGAGGTGTTGTCTCCGACAATCAGCGCGCGCTGGCCCGACGGCTGGATCGTCGCGGGAATGCGACTGGTGGCATCGGTGAGCATGATCACGCGGCTTGTGTTGGCGCCCACACCCGAAATGCGCCCGACAAGGCCAGTCCCGTCCATTGTTGCCCATCCGTCAACAATCCCGTCCCGCGACCCCACATTGATCAAAAGCGATTGCCGGAATGGCGAGCCGGAATCTGCAAGCACGACTCCGGTGATGTAAGTCAGGCGCGGGTCAAGGCGGACATTGTTCAGATCGCGCAGTTTGGCGTTTTCCTGTTCCAGTTGAAGCGCGGCCTCTTTCCACGACGACATCTGGCGCAGTTCGCGGCGCAGTTCCTGATTCTGTTCGTAAATCCGCTGATAGCTACGAAAATCGCGGGCTAGGTTCACGGTTGCGGTGACGGGGGCCATGGCCCAGTCAAAGCTTGGGATGACCGTATCGACAACAGCAGCGCGAAACCGTTCGACACGGGGACTGTCGATGCGCCAGATGAAAAACAGCCCCAGCAGGCACAGAACGACCACCGCCAGCAGCAAGCGCCGCAGCGGGGTTGTATAGTCTTCGCTGTTGGTGCCGTTCTTTGCCAAAAGCCCCCCTTTTGAGCGCAACCCGAAAAGTGGAACTCTGTTTTCGGATCACGCCGCGTGCCGGTCGAAACTCCCCTTGGGGAAGCGTGATCGGATCAGCTATCGTAGTCAATCGCGTGGCGCAGCTGTTTTTCGTATTCGAGCGCCTTTCCGGTGCCCAGAGCCACGCAATTCAGACTTTCATCGGCAATGGACACAGCCAGTCCCGTTTGTTCGCGCAGGGCCAGATCCAGATCGCCCAGCAATGCGCCGCCGCCGGTGAGCATGACGCCCCGGTCAACAATGTCAGCCGCCAAATCGGGTGGGGTTGCTTCAAGGGCAGTCATCACGGCTTCGCAGATCGCCTGAACAGGTTCGGACAGCGCCTCGGCCACCTGTGCCTGGCTGATCTCTGTTTCCTTGGGCACGCCGTTCAACAGGTCACGCCCCCGGATCATCATGGATGTGCCGCGCCCGTCATCTGGCATGCGCGCCGTGCCGATCGAGGTCTTGATGCGCTCGGCTGTGCTTTCGCCGACCAGCAGGTTTTGCTGCCGCCGCAGGTAGTTGATGATCGCCTCATCCATGCGGTCACCCCCGACGCGGACCGAGCGAGCGTAGACGATGTCACCCAGCGACAGAACGGCGACTTCGGTGGTGCCGCCGCCGATATCGACAACCATGTTGCCTGTCGGATCGGTGATCGGCATGCCGGCACCAATGGCGGCTGCGATGGGTTCCGCAATCAGCCCCGCCTTGCGCGCACCAGCCGACAGAACTGACTGCCGGATCGCGCGCTTTTCCACCGGGGTCGCGCCATGCGGCACGCAGACGATGATCTTGGGTTTGGAGAAGGTGGAGCGTTTATGCACCTTGCGGATGAAGTGCTTGATCATCTCTTCAGCAACGTCGAAATCGGCGATCACACCTTCGCGCATCGGGCGGATCGCCTCGATACTGCCGGGCGTGCGGCCCAGCATCAGCTTTGCATCCTCGCCGACCGCCAGCACTTTTTTCTGACCGTCCTTGATGTGGTAGGCGACCACGGAGGGTTCCGAAAGGACAACTCCGCGACCTTTCACATAGACCAGCGTGTTCGCCGTCCCAAGGTCGATGGCCATGTCCGACGAGAACATGCCCAACAATTTGTCCAATCCCAACATTTTGCCTTGCCCCAAGAAAATAACTCTTTGGCCCACGACTCTTTCGGGGTCGCCAGCATTCGCCTTATATGACTGGTTTGGATGCTGCGAAAGGGCCAGAACGCGCTTTGCCAGCGTGAATCTGCCACATGCCGCGCATGGCTGCGTATAACGCGGTGATCTGACTGAATAACCGCGATTGTCCTCAATGTCGTAAAGATTTTTGCAGAGCTTTGGCACTGTTGACGTGTCGGAACCACAAGTGAGGCGGTTGTCGCGCAATGACCAAGTTGTGACCGTATTCCCAGCGCGACTGAAGCGTAGAATAAGCCAAGTCAGCCAGAGGGTTACAATGATTGGTAAGCTGTTAAAGAGTCTGTTCAAACTCGGCTTTCTTGCAACTGGTCTGACGGGTGTAATCGCGACGTGGGATTACACCCAGCAGGCTGGCGCATCCGAAAACGGGTATTCCCTTGAGCACTACAAGGTTTCGGTCCTCGACCGGTTCGGGGACGAGGCCGGATATGCGTTTGCGGCTTTTGATACTGCCAAGTCAGGTGTTTCGTCAGGTCTTGAATGGGCGGAAGAGTCCGGGCTGTTGCAACAGGTTGGACTCGACATGCCGATCCAAGCGTTCGACACGGACAAGGAGCCGGTTGTCGCAACGAGTGCCGACACGGTGATGATCGACGCACCGGTTCAGCTTGCCTCGGCCAAGTTGGGCTTGGCACCTGAAACATCGCTTTTCCCGCGTGCCCGCGTTCTGGACTAACCGTCTGAAACGACAGCACGTCGTTTTCCTGCTGCAACGTGTCGGGTAAGTTTGGCAGGACGTTCAAGTGGCAGGTATTCACAGGGTCAAACACCTTGGAGTGAGTCCCCATGAAAACGCATGTCAAAGCTTTGGTTGTCGGTGGCGGAGCTGTCGGTACGTCGATTGCCTATCACCTCGCCCGCGCGGGGTGGGAGGATGTGATGCTGCTGGAACGGGATGAGCTGACGTCAGGGTCGACCTGGCATGCGGCGGGCCTTCTGCCCTATTTCAACATGTCTTATGCGACGACCCATATTCACGACTATTCCATCAAGTACTACAAGACGCTTGAGGAAGAGACCGGGCTGAACGCGGGCTTTTCGGTTGTTGGCAATCTGCGCATGGCTCAAAGTCAGGAGCGGATGAACGAATACATGCTCTACGCGTCTACGGCGGAAACTTGTGGCGTGCCTTACGAATGGCTGTCGCCCGCGCAGATCAAGGAACGGTATCCGCTGGTCAATTGCGAAGATCTGGTCGGCGCAATCTTCCACCCGACCGATGGCTACATCAACCCGGCCGATGTCACCATGGCGATGGCCAAGGGCGCCCGGCAGCGCGGCGTGATGATCGAACGCAAGTGGCAGGCGGATGCGTTCCACTGGACCGGCGATCATTGGGATGTCACCTGCACCAAGATGGTGGAAAAGGGCGGCAACCTCGTGCCGTCGGACGAACAGATCGTCATTCACGCCGAACATGTCGTGACAGCCACGGGCAACCATCCGCAGCGCACGGCCAAGCTGCTGGGAATCAAGATCCCTGCGATTCCGGTGGAGCACCAGTTCATCGTGACCGAACCGGACCCCGCATTGGTCGAGTGGCGCAAGGCGGGCAACCCCGAACATCCGGTGCTGCGCGATGCCGATGCCAAGTGGTATGTGCGCGAGGAACGCGGCGGCTGGATTTTGGGGCCCTACGAGCGCAATGCGCCGGCGCGGTTTGAATACGGAGTGCCGGACAGTTTCCGCGCGGACCTGTTCCCGCTGGATCTGGAGCGGATCGAAGAGGAATACATGAGCATGATCCACCGGATTCCGACCTCGGAAACCGTGGGGCTCAAGGACGATTTCAACGGTCCGATCTGCTATACACCCGATGGCAACCCGCTTGTGGGTCCGGCTCCGGGGCTGCGCAACATGTGGCTTGCCGAGGGCTTCAGCTTTGGCATCACCGCAGCGGGCGGCACGGGCTATTACCTCGCGCAGCTGATGGTCGAGGGGGAAGCCGAGATCGACATGGCCTCGCTCGATCCCAAGCGGTACGGCTCGTGGATGACCACGGAATACGCCGCGCGCAAGAACGAAGAGGCGTATGAGCACGTCTACATCCTGCACCATCCTGACGAGGAACGCCCGGCCTGCCGTCCGCTTCGGACTGCGCCAGCGTACGACAGGCAAAAGGCGTTGGGCGCGCAGTTCGGCTGCGTGAACGGGTGGGAACGTCCGAATTACTATGGTCCCTTGGATGCGCCGGAAACCTTCGACCACGACGCGCGGTCCTTCAAGCGCGGTGGCTGGTGGCAATACGCGGTGAACGAAGCCAAGGCCGTGCGCGAAGGCGTGGGCCTGATCGATGCGACCGCCTTTACCAAGCATCTGGTCAAGGGGCCGGGCGCGACCGAGTTCCTTGATTGGTTCACCTGCAACAAGCTGCCCAAGGTGGGTCGGATCAACCTGACCTACGCGCTGACTTCAAAGGGGACCACGCGCACGGAATACACCATCGTGCGGCTGGGCGAGAACGAGTACTACCTCGTCTCCGCCGGTGCCTGGACGGCCTATGACGCGGATTATCTGCGCAAGGCGGCCGAGGACAAGGCGGCGGAGTTTGGCTATGTCGAGATCCAGGATGTGACGACCCAATGGGGTGTCTTTGCCATCGCCGGGCCGAAATCGCGCGATGTGCTCAAAGAGATCGTCAAGGATGCCGATCCGGAAACCGTTCTGGGAAACAAGCGATTCCCGTGGCTGACCTGTCGTGACATCGAATTGGGCATGTGCCCGGTGCGCGCGATCCGCGTTGCCTATACCGGCGAGTTGGGATGGGAACTTCACCACCCGATTGAGATGCAGAATTACCTTTGGGATCAGCTGATGGCGGCGGGGGCCAAGCACGACATGAAGCTGGTCGGTGGTCGTGCACAGAACTGGCTGCGTCAGGAAAAATCCTACCGCGCCTTTGGCAACGAATTGGGCCGTGACGCGACGCCATTGGAAGCCGATCTGCCGCGGTTTGTGGACCTGTCGAAGGAATTCCACGGCAAGGCGGCGCTCGAGGAAACCGGGGTGCGGTCCAAATGCTGCACGCTCCTGATCGACGGGCCGGAGGATGCCGATCCGTGGGGGCGTGAAGTGCTGTATCACGGCGAGACCCGTGTGGGGCGTCTGACGTCGGGCGGCTATTCGGTGGCGTTCGGTAAATCCATCGGCATGGGTTATGTCAAACCCGAAATTGCGGTTCCTGGGACCAGGTTGAAGGTCAAGATGTTCGACCAGCTTTGGGATGCCGAGGTGGTTGAGGACAGCCCCTATGACCCGAAGAACGAGGTCATCCGTATCGACGGCTGATCGGAGAGGAACCGGACGCGTCGACGCGTCCGGATTTTTCCGTCAACGGAAAAACGCCCCTGTTGGGCGTGTTGGGTCAGCCCCGGCCGAAATCGTCTGTGGTGACCACTTTGTCGCCATTGCGATCCATGTTCGCGAACCAAGTGGGCACAGCACCCATGAACTCTTCGCGCGTCACGTCACCATCACCATTGGCGTCGGTCACCTCGCGCAGCATGCCGTTGGCGGGGTTGCGTTGGCCCGTGCCGTTGCCTTCGCCGTTCTGGGCCATATCCATCGCGCGGGCTTCGTCGAAAAGATCATGCTCTTCCTGTGTCAGGACGCCGTTTTCATCGGCGTCGAACGTCAGAAACACGTCGCCGCGCCGTTCTGTGGCTTCGGCAAGCGTAACCTGACCATCGCCATCCAGATCCCAGTTTTCGACGAAATGGCCGCCGGGCACACCTTGTTGGGCGGTTGCGGTTGTCGCTGCGAACAGCAAGGCTAGGAGGATGGGGGACTTGGACATGATGACCTCATACATATTAATTATTTGGAATATTTAGGGGTGGTGAGCCGGGTCTGCATCCCGCCAATGTGTCGCAGGCTCAGGCGGCGAGTTCGTCGAATACGTCCAAGGCTTTGCCAGCGTACATCAGGCCAGGCCCGCCGCCCATCTGGATGCATGTAGCAAGCACATCGGACACCTCGTCGCGGTTTGCACCCAGGCGAACCAGCGCCTCGGTGTGAAACAGGATGCAAGGCTCGCAGCGTGTGGCAACGGCGATGCCAAGTGCCACGTATTCCTTTTCCTTGAAGGTGAGGGCGCCGTCCTTCTTGACCGTTTTGCCCAACGCGCCGAAGGCGGCGGTTGTGTCAGGGATCGCTGCGTTGAGGGATTTCAACTGCGCTTTCATTTCGGTGAGTTTGGCTTTCCAGCTCATATCGTGCTCCTGAGATGTGTTTGTTTCGCAAGAGCATTCCGGGATGGCCGGGTCTTTGATGCAGATCAGGAGACTTGCCTCACGGGCAAAAAAGAAGGCCGGACAGTTTGCCCGGCCTTCGTAAGATAGCGGTGATTGTGCAGTTTATCCGAGAAGCCGGCGCGCAATCACCTGCGCCTGAATTTCGGCAGCCCCTTCAAAGATATTGAGGATGCGTGCATCGCACAGGATGCGGCTGATCTTGTATTCCAGCGCGAACCCGTTGCCACCGTGGATTTGCAGCGCGTTGTCGGCGGCGGCCCATGCCACACGGGCACCCAGAAGTTTAGCCATGCCCGCCTCGAGGTCGCAGCGGCGGCCTTCGTCCTTTTCGCGGGCCGAGAAGTAGGTCAGTTGGCGTGCGACCATGATTTCCACCGCCATCATCGCCAGTTTCGACGCGACACGCGGGAAGTTGATCAGCGACTTTCCGAATTGCTTGCGGTCCTGCGCGTATTTCATGCCTTCGTCGAGCGCGGATTGCGCCACGCCGATGGCGCGGGCGGCGGTTTGGATGCGGGCTGACTCAAACGTCTCCATCAACTGCTTGAAGCCTTTGCCCTCTTCCATGCCCAGGAGGTTCTCGCCATTCACTTTGAAGTCGTCGAAATTGAGCGTGTATTCCTTCATGCCGCGATAGCCGAGCACTTCGATTTCACCGCCCGAGATGCCGGTGTCTTGCCAGGGCTGTTCATCGGTGCCGGGGGTTTTTTCGGCCATGAACATCGACAGGCCTTTGTAATTGTCGGTGTCAGGGACCGTGCGGGCAAGGACTGTCATCACATGGGTGCGTGCGGCATGGGTGATCCATGTCTTGTTGCCGTTGATGATCCAGTCCCCGTTTTCATCTTTCACGGCCTTGGTGCGGAGCGATCCGAGGTCGGAACCTGTGTTCGGTTCGGTGAACACGGCGGTCGGCAGGATTTCACCCGAGGCCAGACCCGGCAGCCATTTGGCTTTTTGCGCGTCCGTGCCACCTGCGATCACCAGTTCGGCTGCAATCTCGGACCGAGTGCCGAGCGAGCCAACACCGATATAGCCGCGCGACAGTTCTTCGGACACGACGCACATGGAATTCTTGGTCAGCCCGAAGCCGCCATGTTCTTCCGGGATGGTCAGGCCGAACACGCCCATTTCGGCAAGTTCGTCGATGATCTCCATCGGGATGAGTTCATCCTTGAGGTGCCATTCGTGGGCGTGGGGTTCCACCTTGTCGAGAGAGAAGCGGCGGAACTGTTCCCGGATCATGTCGAGTTCGTCGTCCAGACCGCAGGCGCCGACGGTCAGTTCGGCGCTGCGTTCCTGCATCAGTTCGACAAGGCGAACGCGGGCGTTCTGGGTGTTGCCGTTTTGAGTGAGCTGCATCACCTCGGGGGTCATCAGAACGCGCATGTCGTCCTGGCCGAGCCCAATGTCCTGAAGGCGAACGATTTCGCCCTGGTTCATCTGGATACCGCCGTAAATCTGCCAGAGGTATTCACCAAAGGCGATCTGATGGATGAGTTGTTCAACCTCGCCGAATTTGCCATCGGCGTCCAAGCGTTCGGCCCATCCCTGCATCTGGCGCAGCGATTCGACATATGTAGCCAGCCATGCAAACCCATGTGCGGCCGTCTGGTTGTCTTCGATCAGAGTTGCCGAGATGCGCCCGTCGGCTTCGACCATGGCATGCACCCGCGCCTTGGCGAGGTCCAGCACTGCGTTGGCAGGTGCAACAGCCGCGCCGGTCAGAACCAGCAGGTTCGGAAGAAGGATTTCCGAGGTCAGGGTCAGGTCTTGTCCATCATGGGCCATGAATCGTGTCCTTTCAGCTTTGCCGCTGGATATCTACTTTGCAGGTGCAGCGCAACAAAAATACCAATTTTGCCTAGAATTTGTTCCAATGTTTCGTGTTGAATTGCTGCTTCGCAGCGCTAACCCGCGGATGCACCTGCAGAAACAACAAAGGGCGCGCCCACCGAAACTTGGTGCGCCCGCCTCTTTGTTTCCAAGCGCCTTTCGACGCAGTCCGTCTTAGCCGATGGCGGCCGCTTTCACGTCGTCGTCGATGTAGGGCACATATTGCGCGAAATTGTCTGCAAACATCTGGACCAGCTTGTCTGCCTGCGCATCATAAGCCGCCTTGTCGTTCCAGGTGCGGCGCGGATCAAGAAGCATGTCCGGTACGCCTTCGACCATCACGGGAACTTCGAAGCCGAAATTCGGATCCTTGCGGAACTCGGCTTCGGCCAGACTTCCATCAAGGGCTGCTGTCAACAATGCGCGGGTGGCCTTGATCGGCATCCGCTGGCCAGCGCCGTAGGCACCACCGGTCCAGCCGGTGTTGACCAGCCAGCAGGTTGCCCCATGGCTGGCGATCTTGTCGCGCAGCAGGTTGCCATAAACCTCGGGACGGCGCGGCATGAAGGGAGCGCCAAAGCAGGTCGAGAATGTCGGTTCGGGTTCGGTCACGCCGCGTTCTGTTCCGGCCACCTTGGAGGTGAAGCCCGACAGGAAGTGGTACATCGCCTGTGCCGGTGTCAGTCGCGCGATCGGAGGCAGAACGCCAAACGCGTCACAGGTCAGCATGATGATGTTCTTGGGGTGTCCGCCCAAGGCCGTGGAGGATGCGTTCGAGATGTACTCCAGCGGATAGGCACACCGCATGTTGGCGGTCAGGCTGTCGTCTTTGAAGTCGAGTTCGAACGTGTCCGGGTCGAAGACCATGTTCTCGATCACGGTGCCGAATTTGGTTGTCGTCGCGTAGATCTCGGGTTCGGCCTCGGCAGACAGGTTGATCGTCTTGGCGTAGCAGCCACCTTCAAAGTTGAAGGTGCCCCGATCGGACCAGCCATGTTCGTCGTCACCGATCAAAACACGGTTCGGATCAGCCGAAAGCGTGGTTTTCCCGGTGCCGGACAGGCCGAAGAAGATGGCGGTGTCGACCGGGTTGCCGACGGCGTGGTTGGCTGAACAATGCATCGGCATGATGCCTTTTTCCGGCAGCAGGTAATTCAGCAACGAGAAGATGGATTTCTTGTTTTCACCCGCATACTCGGTTCCGCCGATCAGGATGAGCTTCTTGTCAAAGTTCATCGCAATCACGGTTTCCGAGCGACAATTGTGTTTTTTCGGGTCTGCCTGAAAAGATGGGCAGTTGATGACTGTGAAGTCTGCGGCAAAGCTGTCGAGGTCTTCGCGCTCGGGGCGGCGCATCATGTGGCGGATGAACAGGTTGTGCCAGGCCAGTTCGGTGATGAACCGCACGTCGATGGAGTGTTTCGGATCGGCCCCGCCGACAAGATCTTGCACAAAGTACTCGCGGTCCTTCATGTGGGCCAGCATGTCGGCGTAGAGCGCGTCAAAGCCTTCGGGCGACATCGGTGCGTTGTTGTCCCACCAGATCGTGTCTGCCACGCTGTCGGTCTTGACCACATGCTTGTCCTTCGGAGACCGGCCGGTAAATTTGCCGGTGGTCACAAGGAACGCTCCGCCATTGCCGAGTGTCCCTTCGCCGCGTTTCAGCGCCGCTTCGAGCAAAGCTGGCTCTGTGAGGTTGTAATAGACATTGCCAAGCCCGTTGATCTGTTGATCTTCCAGCCGGAATTCCGGGTTCACCCGTCCAAATGTCATTTGCCAAGCTCCTGTAGCCGCGCGATTTGCGGCGCTATCAGACAGAGTCGCGCAGGGGGCAACCCACCCGCGACAGTTCATCGGGGGTGAGGGCGTCTTAGCATGCCGGTTCCAAAACTGAACAGGACGCAATCGCGCAGTTAGCGCAACCAAAAGAGGTTTAGCGCAACCATGGCGGCGCTTTGCGGGGCAGGGTGATGCAAATTAGCCATCCGTAAGGACTTTTCCGTCTCAATTACGTTGTGGCTTTGAAGTGATTCGCAAAATTGCATTGGCGCATAGGAAAAAAATACGCATAATGGCGAAAAAAACATAATTGAGAGCAGAACAAGGAACACACTCCATGTCGAAAATCGCCCTTGTGGACGATGACAGGAATATCCTGACATCGGTCGCGATCACCCTTGAGGCAGAGGGATTTGAGGTCGAAACCTACAATGACGGACAGGCCGCGCTTGACGCGTTCAACAAGAAAATGCCCGATATGGCCGTCTTTGATATCAAGATGCCCCGGATGGATGGCATGGATCTGCTCCAGCGGGTGCGCCAGAAATCCAAGATGCCG
>NZ_JBHYFV010000044.1:0-31428 GCF_051859345.1 Marivita sp.
TATACCGGCGACCAGCCGACGCTGGATACGATGCACAAGGATCTCTACCGCGCCCGCGCTGCCGCGCTCAGCATGATCCCGACCTCCACAGGAGCGGCCAAGGCCGTGGGTCTGGTGCTGCCGGAGCTCAATGGCAAGCTGGATGGCGTGGCGATCCGCGTTCCGACGCCGAACGTATCAGTGGTTGACCTGACCTTTACAGCGTCCCGCAACACCACGGTCGAGGAAATCAACGACGCGATCCGCACAGCGGCCAATGGTCCGCTCAAGGGTGTTCTGGGCTATACGGACAAACCTCTGGTGTCGTCGGATTTCAACCACGATCCGCATTCATCGATCTTTCACACCGATCAGACCAAGGTCATGGACGGCAATATGGTGCGCATCCTGAGCTGGTATGACAACGAATGGGGTTTCTCCAACCGCATGGCGGACACAGCCGTGGCGATGGGCAAGCTGATCTGAACCTCACCCGGCGCGCCTCGAAGCGGGCGCGCCGACCCGGTCATTCGGCGGATCCGCGCCCATCGCACCGGCGGTCTGCCAGGCGTCGGGAACTTCGGGCGATACTTGGGACTTTCCTCTTCAGGTCGGGCTGGACCCGACGGAAAAGGAGACACCATGACGGACACCTCTCTCAACCCCGGCAAACCGCATCTCGACCCGAGTTTCGAGACGCAACCCACCACTCCGAACGACCACCTGCGCAATCTGTACACGCGTATCGTCGATGCGAAAGCAGGTTTCGACGTCATGGTAGACAAGGCCGAACCCGAATTCCGGGATGTGGCCACGTCGTTTCGCGACTTGCACGCCCGGCACGCGGACCGACTTTCCAAGTTGCTGCATGGCCAGGTCGACGAAGACGGATCGCTCATGGGAACGGTCAACAAGGCTGTCGTATCTATCCGGGCCTTTTTCGACGAGATCGACGAAGATGTCATGGATCAGGTTCGCCGGGGTGAAAACCAGGTGCTGGCCGCCTTTCGAGACGCCGAAACGAACTGCGCTGCGCCCCACGAAGCCGAGTTGATCGCCATGCGGGCGGAATTGGAAGACCTGCTTGACCGCACCGCACATCTCGACTGATCTAACACAATCTGGCCCACCAATCTGGCCCACCGATCTGGCCCACTAATCTGGGACGTCCGCCCGGCCTCAGCCTTGCATCAGACGCAGGGCGGACTTTCCCTCATGTCAGTTGTTCTGCGGCGCAGCATCCTTATGTTCCAACCTGTAGCTGTTAGCGCAAACCGCGTTGCAGCGCAGGACCATAGAGCAAGGAAAGGACTGACCATGGCCCATTTTATGTCTTCCGTGCGTGACCGTCTTCAAAAGCGGGCCGCTTACAATCGCACCGTTCGGGAAATCCGCGCGATGCCACTGGATGTGGCGCTTGACCTGAACATCTATCAGGGCGACGCAGAGATCATTGCAGAGCGGGCCATTTACGGCCGCTGAGGGGTTCTCACCCCCGATGACTGACACAGCCGCGCATCCTTGCGCGGCTTTTGTCATTTGCGGGTCTTGAATTTCGCGGTCAACTCCCTGCGGACCGGGGCCGTCACGAACTTGCTCACGTCCCCGCCCAGACGGGCGATTTCCTTGACCAGCTTGGAGGCAATCGCCTGATGCCGGGCTTCGGCCATGAGAAACACGGTCTCGACGCTGTCATCCAGGGCACGGTTCATGCCGACCATCTGGAACTCATATTCGAAATCCGCCACGGCGCGCAGTCCGCGCACGATGATCGTGGCATTCACATCGCGGGCGCAGTCGATCAGCAGGTTTTCAAACGGATGGACCACAATCTCGATCCCGGTCTGTTCCGAAAGCGCGGCGCACTCGGCGTCGAGCATGGCCACACGTTCTTCGAGATCAAAAAGCGGTCCCTTGTCCCGATTGATCGCCACGCCGATGACAAGCCTGTCCACCAGCACAGCGGCCCGACGGATGATGTCGATATGGCCCATGGTGATCGGGTCAAAAGTCCCGGGATAAAGACCGATGCGCATGGGCAGTCTCCGGAGTGTCGTCAATTTTGCCTGTCTGGCATCAAAATGGGCCGGAGTTCAAGTCGAAGTCCGAAAGCCGGTCAGTGCCCCATGATCATGCCTTCCAGCGCATTGCGCTCCATTGCCAGTTCCGTCAGGCGTGCCTTGACCACGTCCCCAATGGTGATCAGTCCGACAAGTTTGCCGTCTTCGATCACCGGCATGTGGCGAAACCGTCCGTCCGTCATCTGTGACAGGATGTGATCGGCATCGTCGGTGCGGCTGCAGGTGACAAGTTTGGACGTCATGTAGGTGTCCACCGTGTCGGTCAGGCAGGTCGCGCCGCGATTGCCCAACTCACGCACGATATCGCGCTCTGACAGGATGCCCTCTGCCGTTTCGCCGTCATTCGAGACGACCACCGTCCCGATGCGTTTCTCCGCGAGGATCTTTGCCACGTCGGAAAGTGTGGTCCCGGTCTTGACGGTCACAACGGCATCCGTCGCCTTGCTCTTGAGAATGTGGTGGACTTGCATGTTATTTCCTCCGGTCCCGATATAACCCCAGCGTCCTCACTGGCCCGTGATCTGTCAAGTGTTTCAAAGTAGGGTCTCAAGACGCGCAACCTCGGCGCGGATGGCTTGCACCAGTGCCTTGGCAAACCGACTGATGCGATCAAGCCTGCGATCTTCGGCATGGCGCACAAGGTAAAAGCTGCGGGTGAAGGACAACGCGTCGGTCAGGATGCGGGTGACACCGGGGGCAAAGGGCAGTGCGAAATCATGGGCAATGCCGATACCGCCATGCTGGCGCAACAATTGAAGCTGCACGGACGCAGAGTTTGACGCCAGCGCGACGCGATCAAGATTCAGGTCACTGAGGTAATCGAGTTCCTTGTCGAAGATCATGTCGGGGATGTAGCCAACGATCCGGTGGTGATGAAGATCCGCGATCCCCGTGATCGGAGGACGGCTTGCCAGGTAGCTTTGGCTTGCCGCAAGGTGCAAACGGTAATCGGTGATGCGCTGATACGACAGGCGCGTCGCTGTTGGCGGGCTGACAGTGATCGCCATGTCCGCTTCGCGCCGAGACAGGTTCACCACGCGGGGCAAGGCGACAATTTGCAGATCAAGATCGGGGTTGGCCTTGGACAGATCCGCAAAGACGCGCGGCAGGACAAAATTCGCACAGCCATCCGGTGCACCGATCCGAATCTGGCCGGAAAGGGTTTCCGCATCCCCCGACAGAACCGCGCTGGCCCCCTGCATTGCCGCCTCTGCCCGTTCGGCATGATCGACAAGCCGCGTTCCGGCTTCGGTCAGGGTGTAGCCCACCGGGCTTTTGACGAAAAGCGCCTGCCCTATCGCTTCTTCCAACCTTGCCACGCGGCGGCCAACGGTGGCCGGGTCCATCCGCAACAGGCGACCTGCACCGGACAGGGTTTCGCTGCGCGCGACGGACAGGAAAATCCGCAGGTCATCCCAACTTTGCACGCCGCATCCCTTGCATTTTTGCAAAACTCATTTGAGATATTGCCTCTTTGCCCCGCATTTTTGCAAGGCTAGTGTTTCTCCAACCACCTGAGGAGGATTCCATGCAAGAACTGACCCATTATCTTGGCGGCGAACACGTCAAAGGCACATCCGGCCGCTTTGCCGATGTCTACAACCCTGCAACCGGCGAAGTGCAGGCCAAATGCCCGCTGGCGTCCAATGACGAAGTCGCCAAGGCCATCGAGATCGCAGCCGCCGCGCAACCGGCATGGGCCGCGACCAACCCGCAGCGCCGCGCGCGGGTGATGATGGCGTTTGTCGGCCTGCTCAACCGCGACATGGACAAGCTGGCCGAGGCGCTGAGCCGCGAGCATGGCAAAACAATCCCGGATGCAAAGGGTGACGTTCAGCGCGGGCTCGAAGTCGTTGAATATTGCATCGGAGCGCCGGAACTGCTCAAGGGTGACTACACCGACAGCGCCGGTCCGGGCATCGACATGTATTCGATGAAACAGCCGCTGGGTGTGTCCGCTGGCATCACGCCGTTCAACTTTCCGGCGATGATCCCGATGTGGATGTTCGCGCCTGCCATCGTCTGCGGCAACGCCTTCATCCTCAAACCGTCCGAACGTGATCCCTCGGTGCCGCTGATGCTGGCGGAACTGATGGAGGAAGCCGGTCTGCCCAAGGGCATCCTGCAAGTCGTCAACGGCGACAAGGAAGCCGTGGATGCGTTGTTGCATCACCCGGTTGTGCAAAGCATCGGCTTTGTCGGCTCGACCCCGATTGCGGAATATATCTATGGCACAGGCTGCGCCAACGGCAAGCGCGTGCAGTGCTTCGGTGGTGCCAAGAACCACATGATCATCATGCCTGACGCCGACATGGATCAGGCCGCCGATGCGCTGATCGGTGCCGGATATGGCGCCGCCGGCGAACGCTGCATGGCGATTTCGGTCGCGGTTCCGGTGGGCGACGAAACCGCTGACCGCCTGATCGAAAAGCTGGTCCCGCGGATCGAAAAGCTGAAGGTCGGACCCTACACTGCGGGCAATGACGTGGATTACGGCCCGGTTGTCACGGCGGCTGCCAAGCAGAACATCCTTGGCCTGATTCAGTCAGGCATTGATCAGGGCGCGGAGCTGGTTGTCGATGGTCGCGACTTCAACCTGCAAGGCTACGAAGACGGGTTCTTTGTCGGTCCGCACCTGTTTGACCGGGTCACACCGGATATGGACATCTACAAGAAAGAGATCTTCGGCCCGGTCCTGTCGACCGTGCGCGCCGGTTCTTACGAAGAAGCCATCAAGCTGGCGATGGACCACGAATACGGCAACGGCACCGCAATCTTTACCCGTGACGGTGACGCGGCGCGCGACTTTGCCAACCGCATCAATATCGGCATGGTCGGCGTCAACGTGCCGATCCCGGTGCCGCTTGCCTATCACACCTTCGGCGGCTGGAAGAAATCCGTTTTCGGAGACCTGAACCAGCACGGACCGGATGCGTTCAAGTTCTACACCCGCACCAAGACGATCACATCGCGCTGGCCGTCGGGCATCAAGGAAGGTGGCGAATTCAACTTCAAAGCAATGGATTGATTTAGCTGATCAATTCGCGGACAAAGGGCGGGCCTGTTCCCGCCCTTTTGCGTTCGAGGTTCCATGCCTGCCACCTTTCAAATCCTGCCGAAGTATAATCTAGTCTATGTCCAATACAGCGGCGTCATGCTGGTCGAGGACAGCCTGGCCGCGTTTGGGGAATATGCCCGGCACCCGGACGCCCGACCCGGCCATCGGCATCTGATAGATCTCAGCCGCATCACGGACATGGAGCGCGATTTTACGCGGGTCATGCAATTACAGGCGGCCAAGGGCGAAGACCTCGCCAATCGTGAGGAAGAGACCATGATGGTCTACCTTGCCAATACACCCATATCGCAAAAAGCGGCGGCCCTTGCCAGAAACGGGTGGTCTGACGCGCATGGCGTGATCGCGATTGTTCAGAACACCGAAGACGAGGCACTGGCCTCGCTTGGCCTGCCCTATCGGACCATCGACGCGCTGCTGCAAAGCGTCTTTCGCGACACCTTGTAACCCCCCTAGGCCGGGAAGGTCAGGTTTCCGCTCGACACACGCGACAGGACGCCGATCATCGTCGCAATCCCATGCGCGGTTGCCGGGTTCGCCGTTCCCGCTGGCAAGGTGATGACGTCGCCGTAATGCACGCCGGTTGCACTGACGACATCTGTGCTCAGGCGATAATTCTTGCCGTTGGCGATGCTGAACGCAGAGGTGATATCCCGCATGGTCTGGCCTGGATTGGTGAGTGCACTGGCAGCAGCGCCCATCGCGCGGGCCTGAAATGCAAAGTAATTGGTCTGCCAGATGTTGCGGGACGCGATAAGCGCAACGCCGGGTGCGTTGAAGGTGATGAAAGGAAGCCCCATGCGGGATCCAACCACCTGCGCGACCGCACCTCCAAGCGAATGGCCGGTGACGTAAACCGGACCATGCGCCCCCGCGCCTGCTGCAACCGCCTCTCCGATCGGATACATCGCGGTATTGATGGCAAAGGTCAGCTGCGCATCTTCCACAAGGTCCGACAGATTGTCGGTTCCGCGAAAAGCAACCACCATGACGGTCCCATCTGTGTAGATGATCGACCGGAGTCCGGAATTGCGATCGAATTGCGGGGGGCCGGCGGTCCATCGGGGCACGGCAGGTGTCGCGTCATATGCACCGCTGGACATGAGGGCGAAATCTGAAACTGTTGGCACTTCAAAAATTCCTTCTGTTCATCAATCCGGAAAGTCTAGCCAGCTTGATTTCAAAAAAGGACTCTTTTCTGGTCGCCCGCGATACGCTCTGACTCTGCAACAGGTTTTGCTTTTTTCAGGATGTCAGGTCATTTTAACAAAAGACATATCGGAGGCACGCCATGCAGGAACCTGAATTCAGCATTGGGATCGAAGAGGAATACCTGCTGGTCGATCTTGACAGCATGGCCCTTGCGCAGGCTCCGGAAGGGTTGATGGAAGCCTGTGCGGCCGAGTTGGAAAAGCAGGTCAGCCCGGAATTCCTGCAATGCCAGATCGAAATCGGCACAAAGGTCTGCGCCGACATCAACGACGCGCGTGACGATCTCAAGCGGCTGCGCAGCACGGTGGCGCGTTGTGCGAAGGTGCATAACCTTGCCCCGATTGCCGCATCTTGTCATCCGTTTGGCGACTGGAAGCACCAGCACCACACGAACAAGGATCGCTACAACGATTTGCAGGATGCCCTGGGAGGTGTTGTGCGGCGAATGCTGATCTGCGGGATGCATGTGCATGTTGGACTGAACGACGATGCCCTGCGCGCCGATCTGATGGGACAGATGGCCTATTTCCTGCCACATCTGCTGGCGATGTCGACCTCCTCTCCATTCTGGCAGGGGCAGGATACCGGACTGGCCTCTTACCGGATTTCGGTGTTCGACAACCTGCCCCGCACCGGGCTGCCGCCGACCTTCGACAATTGGGAAGAATACGAACGCTCTGTCAGGATCCTGGTCGATCTTGGCCTGATCGAGGACAGTTCGAAGATCTGGTGGGACCTGCGTCCGTCGCACAGCTTTCCGACGCTGGAAACGCGGATCATGGATGTTCAGCCCCGGCTTGAGGACACGCTGACGCTTGCGGCGATCAACCAGTGCCTGCTGCGGATGCTGTGGCGACTGCGGGTGCGCAATCAGCGCTGGCGGCGCTACGATCCGTTCCTGATTGGCGAAAACCGCTGGCGTGCGCAGCGCTACGGGGTGAGCGACGGGTTGATTGATTTCGGCCGTGGCGAGATCGTTCCGATGGCCGAACTGACCGACGAATTGATCGAACTCTGCGAACAGGACGCCGGGATTCTGCGCTGCCTGCGCGAACTCGAACACAGCCGGGACATTGTCGCCAAGGGCAATGGCACCACCCGGCAGCGCGCGGTTGTGGCGGATGCCAAGGCGGCAGGCAAAGATGCGGATGGGCAGATGCAGGCGGTGGTCAGCCATTTGGTCGAGGCGTTTCACGACGGGCTTTGACCTCTTGCAAAAATCCTGAAACAGTTGCTAATTAAACAAGCGTTCATTTCACGCATCCAAGGGAGGAGCGTCACGATGGATTTTGCCCTGAGTGAAGAACAGAATGCAATTTTCGACATGGCCTACGCGTTCGGGCAGGAAACCATCGCGCCACATGCCCGCGACTGGGAAGCCGAAGGCACCATTCCCAAAGACCTCTGGCCGCAGGTCGGCGCATTGGGTCTGGGGGGGATCTATGTGTCCGAAGACAGCGGTGGCGCCGGGCTGTCGCGGCTGGATGCAACGCTGATTTTCGAAGCCTTGTCGATGGCCTGCCCGTCGGTTGCGGCGTTTCTGTCGATCCACAACATGTGCGCCAAGATGATCGACACATATGCAAGCGACGACATGAAGGCCCGCGTGTTGCCCAAGGCCATGACGATGGAAACGGTGCTGAGCTATTGCCTGACCGAACCCGGAAGCGGATCGGACGCAGCTGCGCTCAAGACCCGCGCGGACCGCACGAACGAAGGCTACACGCTCAACGGAACCAAGGCGTTCATTTCGGGCGGCGGCTATTCCGACACTTATGTTGCAATGGTACGCACCGGCGCGGAAGGGCCAAAAGGTGTGTCAGCCGTGCTGATCGAAGAGGGCACTCCGGGGCTGAGCTTTGGCGGGCTCGAGGACAAGATGGGTTGGCGCAGTCAACCGACGCGGCAGGTGCAGTTCGACGATTGCAAGATCCCGACGGAAAACCTCTTGGGCGAAGAAGGGCGCGGATTTGCCTACGCCATGGCCGGGCTGGATGGCGGGCGGCTCAATATCGCGGCCTGTTCGCTTGGTGCGGCGCAGACCGGGCTGACGGCCACGCTGGCCTATATGGCCGAGCGCAAGGCCTTCGGAACGTCCATTGATCAGTTCCAGGCGTTGCAGTTCCGGCTGGCCGACATGGAAATCGACATGCAGGCGGCGCGCACCTTCTTGCGTCAAGCTGCATGGAAACTGGACACAGGCGCGCCGGATGCCCCCAAGTTCTGTGCAATGGCCAAGAAATTCGTGACAGAGACCGGATCCAGGGTTGTGGACCAATGCCTGCAACTGCATGGCGGGTACGGCTATCTTGCGGATTACGGGATCGAAAAACTGGTCCGCGATCTGCGCGTCCATCAGATCCTTGAAGGCACCAATGAAATCATGCGCCTGATCGTGGCGCGACACATGCTGGCCAAGTGACCCTTTTTCCGACTTTCCTCGGCCAGAAAGACCACGGGACAGCGCGCCTTTCTCTTTGCCCTCAACCAGACAGGGACACATGACTGACATCCATATCCGCCAAGATGGCCATGCCGGCCGCATCACGTTGCAACGACCACGCGCGCTCAACGCGTTGACCTATGACATGTGCCTTGCTCTGGAAGAGGCGCTGTGGACCTGGCGGTCGGATCCCACGGTCAAGCTGATCCTGATCGACGCAGAGGGCGAAAAGGCCTTTTGCGCAGGTGGTGACATTGCCGAAATGTATGCGACGGGCACTGCGGGCAATTACAGCTATGGTCAACGCTTCTGGCGCGATGAGTACCGCATGAATGCGTTGATCGCGGAATATCCCAAGCCGGTGATCAGCTTTCTTCAAGGTTATACCATGGGCGGCGGCGTCGGGGTTGGCTGTCATGGGTCGCACAGGGTTGTGGGCGACAGCAGCAAGATCGCCATGCCGGAATGCGGGATCGGCCTGATCCCGGATGTTGGGGGCTCGTATTTGCTGGCCCGCGCTCCCGGACGCCTTGGGGACTATCTGGGCCTGACCACGGACCGTATGGGACCGGGAGATGCGATTCATGTCGGGTTTGCAGATCTTTACGTTCCCGAAGACGCCTGGCCCGGCGTGAAAGTGGCGATCTGCGCAGATGGAAATCTGGCCGCGCTGAGCGGTGCGGCCAAGCCGGCACCTGCGTCACGCCTACAGGCGGCGCAGACACGGATTGATGCCCTGTTTGGCGGCTCCTCCTTGCAGGACATCGTCACCGCGTTGAAACAGGATGACGACATTTTTGCCAAGGATGCACTGAGCAAACTGTCCCGCAATGCGCCGCTGGCGATGGCCTGTGTGCTGGAAATCCTGCATCACTTGCGGACCGGCACCTGTGATATTCGCGCAGCACTTGAACTGGAGTACCGCTTTACGTCGCGCGCGATGGAAAAGGGCGATTTCATCGAAGGCATTCGGGCGGCGATCATCGACAAAGACAAATCGCCAAAATGGTCACATGATCTGGATGCGGTGCCCGAGGCCGATATCGCGGCCATGCTGGCACCCGTGACCGGGGAAAACCTGGCATTCGAACAGAGGGGGACGACATGAAAATCGGATTTATCGGTCTTGGAAATATGGGCGCGCCTATGGCGTCAAACCTGGCCAAGGCCGGGTATGACATCATCGGTTTTGACATGGCCACAGTCACGGTGAACGGCGTGTCCAACGCGCGCAGCGCGGTCGAGGCGGCAACGGATGCGGATGTCGTCATCACGATGCTGCCCAATGGCAATATCCTGCGGGCCGTCGCGGCACAGGTGATCCCTGTGATGCCCAAAGGTGCTGTGTTTCTGGATTGTTCGACAGTGGACGTGGACAGCGCGCGCGCGGTTGCCGCCGATGCAGAGGCTGCCGGTCTCCTGCCATTGGATGCGCCTGTTTCGGGTGGCGTTGGTGGTGCTGCTGCCGGAACCCTGACCTTTATGGTCGGCGGATCCGAGGCCGGCTATCAGACCGCCCTGCCCCTGTTTGAAACAATGGGTCAGAAATCTGTTCATTGCGGCGTGTCCGGAAACGGTCAGGCAGCAAAGATCTGCAACAACATGATTCTTGGTGTGACCATGATTGCGACATGTGAAGCCTTTGCACTGGCCGACAAGCTGGGTCTGGACCGGCAGGCGATGTTTGACGTGGTGTCCACATCGTCGGGCTATAGCTGGTCCATGAACGCCTATTGCCCGGCTCCGGGGATCGGGCCGCAAAGCCCTGCGGACAATGACTATAAACCGGGGTTCGCGGCGGAATTGATGTTGAAAGACCTGCGTCTGAGCCAGCAAGCCGCCGAAGGCTCGGATGCCGATACACCGCTTGGTCAGGCAGCGACCGATCTCTACCGGCGTTTCGTAGAAGAAGAAGGCGGCACCGGGCAGGATTTTTCGGCCATGCTGCCGCGCTTTGAAAAACGTGGGCGGTCGTGACCGCATAACAGCGAGGTCACAATCGGGCCGAAACCGCCCCGAAGGAGACCGAAATAGCCTAAAACTTAGCTAAATTGCTGCACAATACCGCCGCCTTACGCTGCCAAACCAATCGCCAAAGTTGGTTAACGGTAAGGCGGGACAGTCATGCCCATCGCACAGGCACTTCCCATCAACACGGGCGCAACTGCGTCCCAGATGGCGGATACGATTTTCGGACCGGGCATCACGGTCAACTCTGCCAGCTATACAGGTGCCAATCTGGCATCCGGCATCTATACAAATGGCGACACCATATCGCCCGAGCTGACACCCGGCGATTCCGGTGTCATCCTGTCCACGGGACGCGCCACCGGAATCACCAACAACTCGGGGTCGTTGAACACCAACACGTCAACCGGGCGATCTTTCAGCAACGGCCAACCCGGAGACAGCGACTTCAGTGCCATTTCCGGGGGGCTGAACACCTTTGATGCATCCTTTCTCGAAGTCAATTTCACTCCGAACGGAGACCTGCTGACTTTGGATTTCGTCATCAGTTCGGAAGAATATCCCGAATACATCAACTCCGCCTTTCTAGATGTTGTGGGAATCTGGGTCAACGGAACCCAGGCGACGGTCACGGTCGGAAACGGCAACGTGTCGGTTGGCAACATCAACGGAAACACGGCGGCCAACCTATACAGGGACAACCAGGCCGATCAGTTCAACACGGAAATGGACGGTTTCACCGTCACGCTCAGTGTTGCGGCTCCGGTCAATGCAGGTGTTCCCAACACGATCAAGATCGGTGTGGCCGACGTTTCGGACTCGACCTATGACACCAACCTGCTGATTGCGGGCGGGTCGGCACAGGCGTCTTTGGTCGCCGTCGACGATTCTGCGAATGTCGGGTTGAACAGCAGCAAGACACTTGACGTTCTGGACAATGACAGCTCGACCGGCGGCACGCTGACCATCACCCATATCAACGGGAATCCGGTTTCTGTCGGAAGCACCATCACCCTGACCTCCGGTCAGACGGTCATTCTGAATGCCGATGGCACTCTGACGGTTTTGTCCGATGGCGACATCGAGACAGCCTATTTCACCTATACCATCGACAATGGTCTGGGCCAAACCGACACGGCGATCGTTCAGATTGATCAGCTGCCCTGCTTTGTGGCTGGAACCATGATCGAAACACCGGATGGTCCCAGAGCGATCGAGACCCTGCGCCCCGGTGATCTTGTCCTGACGCTGGATCAGGGGCCGCAGGCGGTTCGCTGGGCCGGATCACGCTCTATCGCGGCACAGGGCGACTTTGCCCCGATCCGCATTCGGGCCGGAAGCTATGGTGCAACAGAGGATGTCTGGCTGTCGCCGCAACACCGGGTTCTGGTGTGCAATACCTGGGCGGAACTGTTGTTCGGAGCGTCCGAAGTGTTGGTTAAGGCCAAAGACCTCGTGAACCATAAAACCGTCTGCCGCGAAGAGCGCGACACGCCGGTGACATATGTCCACCTGCTGTTCGACGAACATCAGATCCTGACCGCACACGGGTTGCTGTCCGAAAGCTACCTGCCCGGTCCGATGATGAAACACGCCTTTTCCGAAGAAAGCTGCGCAGAAATTATCACGCTTTTCCCGGAACTTGCGAACCTTACCTCATCTGGTTGGGATGCGGCGCGCCCGATCCTCAAGACCTATGAGGCACAGGCCTTGCAAGCGCGAAGCGCGTAAAGGTCTATTCCGCCGCGATCTGTTTCTTCGATGTCAGCATCGGCTTGAGATAGTGACCGGTATGGGATGCCGCCACCTCGGCCACCTGTTCCGGTGTGCCAGTTGCAACGATCTGTCCGCCGCCATCACCGCCTTCGGGACCAATGTCGATCAGCCAGTCTGCGGTCTTGATCACATCGAGATTGTGTTCGATCACGATCACTGAATTGCCCTGCTCCACAAGTTCATGCAAAACTTCAAGAAGTTTGCGTACATCTTCGAAATGTAAGCCAGTTGTTGGTTCGTCCAGAATGTAAAGCGTCCGGCCCGTGGACCGTTTGGCCAGTTCTTTTGACAGCTTCACACGCTGCGCTTCACCTCCGGACAGCGTGGTCGCCTGCTGCCCCACCTTGATATAGCCAAGCCCCACGCGTACCAGCGCATCCATCTTTTCGCGAATGCTCGGGACAGCCTTGAAAAACTCCTGTGCATCTTCAACCGTCATATCAAGAACGTCGGCTATGCTCTTGCCTTTGAACTTGATTTCCAAAGTTTCGCGGTTGTAGCGCGCGCCTTTGCAGGTCTCGCAGGTGACATAGACATCGGGCAGGAAGTGCATTTCGATCTTGATGACACCGTCGCCCTGGCACGCTTCGCAGCGCCCTCCCTTGACGTTGAAGCTGAACCGCCCCGGTTTGTACCCGCGCGCCTTGGCTTCGGGCAGACCGGCGAACCAGTCGCGGATCGGAGTGAACGCGCCGGTATAGGTGGCGGGGTTGGATCGCGGCGTCCGGCCAATGGGACGCTGGTCAATATCAATAACCTTATCAAGGTGTTCCAGACCTTTGATCGTCTCACAGGGTGCAGGCGTCTGACGTGCCCCGTTGAGGCGCATTGAGGCGGTCTTGAACAGGGTTTCGATGGTCAGCGTGGATTTGCCGCCGCCCGAGACACCGGTCACACAGATGAATTTCCCCAACGGGAACTCTGCCGTGACGTTCTGCAAGTTGTTGCCAGAGGCTTTGACCACCTTGATCGACTTGCCCTTCTTGCCCTTGCGCCGTTCTGTCGGCACCGCAATTTCGCGCGCGCCACTCAGGTATTGGCCGGTCAGGGACGCGGGATCGTCCGCCACCTCTTGCGGCGTGCCCTTCGCCACCACTTGCCCGCCATGCACACCGGCGCCCGGACCGATGTCGAAGACGTAATCGGCCTCGCGGATCGCCTCTTCGTCATGTTCGACCACGATCACCGTATTGCCTTGATCGCGCAGGGATTTCAGTGTTCCGAGCAGGCGGTCATTGTCCCGCTGGTGCAGGCCGATGGACGGCTCGTCCAGCACATAAAGCACACCGGTCAAGCCAGAACCGATCTGGCTCGCAAGCCTGATCCGCTGGCTTTCACCACCTGACAATGTGCCCGCGTTGCGCGACAGCGTCAGGTATTCGAGACCGACATTGTTCAGGAAGCCCAGGCGTTCGCGGATTTCCTTGAGGATGGCTTTGGCGATCTCGTTCTTCTGGTTGGTCAGGTGTTCCGGCACCGTGTTGCACCAGTCAAACGCCTCTTTGATGGACATTTGAACAACTTGCCCCACATGCAGAAGCTGGTCTTGCCCACCTGTCGCGGGACCGATCTTGACCGCAAGCGCCTCTTCTCGCAGGCGATAGCCGCCGCAGGTGCCGCAGGAGCGGTTGTTCTGAAAGCGTTCGAATTCTTCGCGAATCCAGTTGCTGTCGGTTTCGCGGTAGCGGCGTTCCATGTTCGGAATCACACCTTCAAAAGTGCGCGTGACCTGATACACACGACCACCCTCGTCATAGCGGAACGGCACTTCTTCGTCGCCAGAGCCGTACAGGAAGACCTGCTGCACATGGGCATCAAGGTCTTTCCAGCGGGCGTTCTTGTCGAACTCGTAATGTTTGGCGATGGCTTCGATGGTTTGCAGGAAATACGGCGATTTGCCTTTGCGCCAAGGGGCTAATGCGCCATCGCTGATCTTGAGCGTGGTGTCGGGCACAACGAGGTTGGGATCAAAGAACAGCTCGACCCCAAGACCATCGCAATCCGGGCAAGCCCCAAACGGAGCGTTGAACGAGAACAGGCGCGGTTCAATTTCGGAAATGGTGAAGCCGCTGACGGGACAGGCGAATTTTTCCGAAAACGTGTGCCGCTCCGGTTCGCCCTCGCTGGGCGCGGTTTCAAGGATCGCGATGCCATCCGCCAGATCAAGCGCGGTGCGGAAACTGTCGGCAAGCCGGGTCTCCAGCCCGTCTTTCACCACAAGCCGGTCCACCACCACGTCGACGTCATGGCGGAATTTCTTGTCGAGCGTTGGCGGCTCGTCGAGTTCGTAAAACTGCCCGTCCACTTTGACCCGCTGAAAGCCCTGCTTGCGCAACTCAAGGAATTCCTTGCGGTATTCACCTTTGCGGTCGCGCACGATGGGGGCCAGAAGATACGCGCGCGTGCCCTCGTCCATCGCCATGACACGGTCGACCATGTCCTGCACCTGCTGCGCCTCGATGGGAAGGCCGGTGGCGGGGCTGTAGGGTGTGCCGACGCGCGCGAAAAGAAGGCGCATGTAGTCGTAAATCTCGGTCACGGTGCCGACGGTCGAACGCGGGTTCTTGGATGTGGTCTTCTGTTCGATGGAAATCGCCGGGGACAGACCAGAGATGTGGTCCACATCCGGCTTCTCCATCATGTCGAGGAACTGCCGCGCATAGGCCGACAGGGATTCGACGTAACGGCGCTGTCCCTCGGCGTAGATCGTATCAAAGGCCAACGACGACTTGCCCGACCCCGACAGGCCGGTGATCACCACAAGCTGGTCGCGCGGAATGTCCACGTCGATATTCTTGAGGTTATGCTCGCGCGCGCCGCGCACCTCGATGTTCTTCAGCTCGGCCATGTGGTCCCCCGATATGGTTGATTAACACATAGTAGAGACTTTGCGTTTCGCCAATGGAAAAACGAGAACAAAAATGGAACACCACAGTTCATCCACAGGAAACGACAACGGCCCCGGAACATGTCCGGGGCCGTCATACGGGATTCACGATAGGTCAGCGATACAGCAGCGATGTTCCGTTGTGGAACACATGAACCTTGTCAGGCGAGGCGCCCAATTTCACAACATTGCCGCGCAGGCTTGCGTGAATACCGGGCAGCTTGCCGATCACTGCATCCGCCTTGCCGTGCTTTTCGAAGTAAAGCAGCGTCACTTCTCCCAGGGCCTCGGTGATGTTCACCTGGCCTTCGAAGATGTAATCGCCATCGGTTTCAAGGAAATCTTCGGGACGGACCCCGACATTGACCTTGAGCCCCATATCCGCGTCGGTGGTCGGTTAATCCGACACCGCGGTGCCGCCGCCTTCCATCTTGATCGTGGTCTGCTGACCGGTTCCGGTGATTTCCCCCGGCAACAGGTTCATTGACGGAGACCCGATGAACTGCGCCACAAATTCGCTGTTGGGCCGTTCGTACAGATCAAGCGGCGCACCGACCTGCGCGATCCCCTTGTTGGCCAGAACCACAATCCGGGTGGCCAGCGTCATCGCTTCGACCTGGTCGTGGGTGACATAGATCATCGTGCTTTCGGGCATCTGTTCCTTGAGCTGCGCAATCTCGATCCGGGTCGCAACGCGCAGCGCCGCGTCGAGGTTGGAAAGCGGTTCGTCGAACAGATACACCTTGGGGTCGCGCACAATCGACCGGCCAATCGCCACGCGCTGCCGCTGGCCACCGGACAAGGCCTTGGGCAAACGGTCAAGATATTCGTCGAGTTGCAGCATCTTGGCGGCGCGGTTGACGGCCTCATCAATCTCGGATTGCGGCTTCTTGGCGATCTTGAGCGCGAACTGCATGTTTTCGCGCACCGTCATGTGCGGGTAAAGCGCGTAGGACTGGAACACCATGGCAATCCCACGCATCGCGGGGGGCATGTCGTTGACTTTTTGCCCGTCGATTTCCAGCGTGCCTCCGGTGATCTTTTCCAGCCCGGCAATCATCCGCAACAGCGTGGACTTGCCACAGCCGGAAGGCCCGACAAAGACGATCAATTCGCCTTGTTTGATGTCGAGGTTGATGTTGTTGAGCACGTTGACCGCGCCGGCATAGGTTTTTTCGACATTCGTCAGCTTCAAATTGGCCATGTCTATCCCTCCCTTATCCTGTTCTTTCAGGATGTCATTTTAAGCGCGAGGCAGGGTTGCCACGGGCCAAGATGCAATTTGCCGTCTGCTTGTGGTCCGGCGCTCCCCAGTTCCAGACCGATCTGCGCCCAGTTGCCCTTGGGCATTGCCATGGTCGCGGGTTGGTCGCTCAGGTTGAAGGCGCAGAAGATCGTTGCGCCGTCGTGACTGCGGGTGAAATGCACGATGGAGCCGTTGCTTTTGACACCGTCATGATCCCCCTTGGCCAAGGCAGGCTGCGCATGGCGGAACGCGATGGCGCGACGGTAGTGGTGCAGGATCGCCGCCGGGTCGTCTTCCTGATGGGCAACAGTGCGGTGCAGGTGTTCGTGGCTGACCGGCAACCACGGCTGACCGGTGGTGAAATCACCGTTCTGGTTCGACGCTTCCCAAACCATTGGCGTGCGGCAGCCATCGCGGCCTTTGAATTCTGGCCAGAATTCGATGCCGTAGGGGTCTTGCAGGTCTTCAAAGGCGACATCGGCCTCGGTCAGACCAAGCTCTTCGCCCTGATACAGACACACCGACCCGCGCAGGCACATCATCAACGTGGCGAACAGCCGTTGCGCCGCCAGTGACAGGTTCCAGCGGCTGGCATGGCGCATGACATCGTGGTTGGAGAACGCCCAGCAGGCCCAGCCATCCGACGCCACATCGTCCACCTGGGTCAGCACTTCGACAAACCGGTCAGCCGTCGGTTCGACACCGGACAGGAATTCAAAGGCGTAACACATGTGAATGCGGTTTTCGCCCTTCGTGTATTCACCCATGATTTCAAGGCCGCGCTGCGCGTCGCCAACCTCACCGACAGATGTCGTGCCGTTGTATTCATCCAGCAATGCGCGGAACCGTTCAAGGAACGCGAGGTTCTCGGGCTGGTTCTTGGAATAGAGGTGTTCCTGATGGTTATACGGGTTCACCGAGGGCGCGATATTGGCGTTGCGCTTGTCCTTGGGCAGGCCCGGATTGCTGCGCAACTTCTTGTCGTGGAAATAGAAGTTGATCGTGTCCAGACGGAACCCGTCCACACCCCGATCCAGCCAGAACCGGGTCACATCCAGAAGCGCCTGCTGGACATCCGGGTTGTGGAAGTTCAGATCCGGCTGCGAGGTCAGGAAGTTGTGCATGTAATACTGTTCGCGCCGCGCGTCCCACTGCCAGGCTGAGCCGCCGAAAATCGACAGCCAGTTGTTGGGGGGTGTGCCGTCTTCCTTGGGGTCGGACCAGACATACCAGTCCGCCTTCGGGTTGGTGCGATCAGCGCGGCTTTCCATGAACCACGGATGAACGTCCGACGTGTGCGACAGCACAAGGTCGATCATCACACGGATGCCCAGCCGGTGCGCAGTTTGCACCAGCACGTCGAAATCCGCCAAGGAGCCGAACATCGGATCGACGTCGCAATAATCGCTGACGTCATAGCCAAAATCCTTCATCGGTGAGGTGAAGAACGGGCTGATCCAGATCGCATCGACGCCCAAAGACGCCACATAGGGAAGACGGTGCGCGATCCCCAGAAGATCACCGATCCCGTCGCCATTGCTGTCCTGAAAGCTGCGCGGGTAGATCTGGTAGATCACCGCACCACGCCACCAGTCATTGTCTACAGCTGGGGTTTCAGCGGCCAGAGTGTTTGCCACGGTCAGTATCCTGTTTTCTTGCATCAACCATCGCCAATGCGGTTTTCAGTTTGGCCCCGCCACAGGCGGGACACATTATTTCACAGAGCCGGCAAGCAGGCCGCGCACGAGGTATTTCTGCATCGCGAAAAACACCAGAAGCGGCACCGCGATGGATACGAAAGCTGCGGTGGCGAGGATTTCCCAGTTGCCGCCGCGTGTACCCAGAAGCTCGACGATCTGGTTGGTCATCACCGTGGTCTGCCCGGTCGCGTCGATCAGGAACACTTTGGCCACCAGCAGGTCGTTCCACGTCCAGAGGAATTGGAAGATCGCAAAGCTGGCCAGCGCCGGGAACGACAGCGGCAGGATGATCTTGACGAAGATCTGGAACTCGGTCGCGCCGTCGACACGGGCATTCTCGATGATGTCCCGTGGCAGGCCGACCATGTAATTGCGTAAGAGATAGATCGCCAGGGGGAGCCCGAACCCGGTATGGGCCAGCCAGGTGCCCAGATACCCCTTTCCAATGCCGATCCCCAGATGCAGTTTCAATAGCGGGATCAGCGCCAGTTGCAGCGGCACCACCAGCAGCCCGACGATAATCGCAATCAAAAGCGCCCTGCCCGCGAAATCCATCCATGCCAGCGCGTAGGCCGCAAAGGCTGCCACAACGATGGGAATGATGGTCGCCGGAACGGTGACGGTCAGCGTGTTGAAGAACGCCTTGGCCATGCTGTCGGTCGCGTTGCCCGAGAACAGAACCTGCTGGTAGTTCTCAAGCGTGAAATCCGGCGGCAATTCGGCGATCACAAAAATCCGCTGTCCCCGGCTGCCTTCCATTTCGACCGGGCTTTCGAGCCGGTAATCGCCATTGGCCTGCACCGTGATCTGTTCGCCGTCACCCAGTTCTGCGGTTTCGCCCGGCGTGTACGCCCCGATATCGCGTGAAGACGTGCCCCATGCGGACATGTCGATCTCGTCCGACAGGTCTTCACCGGTGAAAAGGTTGCCCTCGATCACATAGACGCCGTCCACCAGCACCTGGTCATCGGGGTCCGCGGTGCGCAGCGTGAGGCTTTGTTCGGTCGGGAACAGCGCCTTCCACCAGCCCGACGTGGCGATCTGGTCCGCCGTGCGAAAGGACGACACGAACAGCCCCACGGTCGGGAACAGCCAAAGCGCCACCAGCAGCGCCACCGAGATATGAACCGCCCAGGTGAGGGAGGATTTGGTTCCAGCGATATTGTCCATCGTCTCTGTCTCCCTCAGCGCATTTCTTTGCGCGCATTGCGCACGTTCCAGTAGAGGATCGGTGTCACCAGAAGCATGATCACCATCGCACTAGCCGATCCGACGCCCCAGTCACGGGCGACGAACAGCTGGTTGAACATGTAATTGGCCAGAACCTGTGTCCCCCATTGCCCGTTGGTCATGGCGAACACGATGTCGAAGATCTTGAGAACCACCAGCGTGATCGTTGTCCAGACCACCACGATGGTGCCCGCGATCTGCGGCATCTTGATCTTGAAGAAAATCTGGAACGGGTTCGCCCCGTCGACGATCGCCGCCTCGATGGTTTCTTCCGGGATACCGCGCAACGCGGCCGACAGGATCACCATGGCAAAGCCGGTCTGAATCCAGATCAGCACGATCATCAGAAGAAAGCTGTTCCAGAATGGCGTTGTCAGCCATTGCTGCGGATCACTGCCGGTCAGCCAGACATAGACCGCGTTCAGAATGCCGATCTGCTCAGATCCCGGAGGGCGGGCATCGTAGACCAGTTTCCAGATCACGGCGGCACCCACAAAGGAAATCGCCATCGGCATGAAGATCAGTGACTTGGCGATGTTGCCCCATCCGATCCGGTCGGTGAGCTGCGCCGCCAGAAGGCCAAAGGCGGTCGACATGGCAGGCACGACGATCAGCCAGAACATGTTGTTGATCAGCGCCTCCCAGAATTTCGGGTCAGCGGACATCTGGACGTAATTGGCAAGGCCGACAAAGTTGTAAACCGTTGTTCCGTCGGACAGCGTCTGTCGTTCTGTCAGCGACAGGCGGATCGTTTCAACGACGGGATAGGCAAGGTACAGCCCAAGCGCGAGGATCGCAGGCAGCAGGAACAGCCACGGACGCACGAGGTTGGCGCGATTGATGTTCTTGCCCGCATTTGGCCCTTTGGCCGGGAACAACACCTTGTCGAGAAACTGGTTCGAGAAGTAAAAGTAACTCAGACATCCGCCGACGCCGATGGCGATGGTCAGAAGACCTTGAAATGCGGGATTCATGCTGTCCCTCCCAGAATGTTAGCTGGCCCAAATGTTTGCGGGTCCAGTGTGTGCCACCGGTCGTCCCTTATACGGAGTCTTGGCTTTGCAGCTTTGTGGGTATGGACTGCGCGATCACCCGCGCAGCCCTGCATTCTTGCAAAGGGTGCTTACTTCAAAGCCTCCCAGCTGTCCTGGATTTCACCGGCAACCGCGCTTGCATCCTTGCCGCCGGCATAATCGACCATCCCGGTCCAGAAGGTGCCAGCACCCACGCCACCCGGCATGAGGTCAGAAGCATCAAAGCGGAAGGTGGTGGCGTCCAGCAGGATCTGGTTCATGTTCGCTGCCGCCTCGGTCGAGAATTTCGACAGGTCCACACCTGTGTGCGGCGTCAGGAAGCCGCCATTGGCCATCCAGATCTCGTGTGCCTCGGGTGTTTGAAGATACGCAATCAGGTCATGCGCCGCTTCGTTTTCGTTGGTGATGGCCCAAAGTGTCCCCGCACCCAATACAGGTGCGCCAAGGTCCTTGCTCTCATAGGCCGGAAAGTAGAAGAAATCCGCATCTGCGCCAACTTCTGTGCCTTCGGGGAAGAAGGCCGGGATGAACGACGCCTGACGGTGCATGTAGCATTGCGGCGGTGCCACAAAGAGACCCTTGGGGCTGTCGCGGAAATCGGTCGAGGCAACAGCACCGGCGCCACCGGCGACGTAATCGTCATTGCGGGCAAAGGCGCCGAATTCCTCGATCGCGCCGACAACACGCGGGTCGTCGAACGGGATTTCATTGGACACCCACTGGTCATAGACTTCGGGTGGCTGCGTGCGCAGCATCATGTCCTCGACCCAGTCGGTCGCGGGCCAGCCGGTTGCACCACCGGACCCCAGACCGATGCACCACGGCGTTTCCCCATCGGCAACCATCTGTTCGCTCAGCGCCTTGAGTTCTTCCATGGTCTCGGGAACTTCGTAGCCTGCGTCCTCGAAGTTTTCGGGCGAATACCAGACAAGCGACTTCACATCGACCTTGTAAAAGAAGCCGTAGAGGTCCTCTTCACCATCCGGACCGGCATATGTACCCAGATCAACCCAGGACTGACCGGCGGCGTAGTTTTCGGAAACCCAGTCGGACGTGCCGTCACGCAGTGGCGTCAGGAACCCGCGGCCAGCCATGTCCGAGGCCAGACCCGGCTGCGGAAACACCGCGACATTCGGCGCAGAACCCGCTTCGGCATCGACGACGATCTGCTGTTCAAAGCTGTCGGAGCCGACATAGCTGACATTATGGCCCGATTTTTCGGCAAAGTCGGACAGAACCTGTTCCACCAACGCCTGGTCCGGGCCCAGCCATGGACCGAATACGGTGATATCTTCGGCGGCAGCAGCGCTTGCACATAGCGCAGCGATGGCCACACTCGAGGTGAGTGTCGTTTTCATGAATAACCTCCCAAGTTGCGCAATGTTAGCGCTTAACTTATCCCCCGCCTCGGAATCACCCCAAAGCGCTTTGGATGCCATAAACTCACCGATTTGAGAATTTCTGTCAATCCGGTGCAGGCGCAGAAAAGCACTGTAATATTGCTGCTTTGCAGAAACTTTGCGCGCGCAAAGGGGCTTTTAACGCGTCGAATTTTGTGTCTATCTTGATGGCGTAATTCAAAGCGCTTTGGAAACTGCTCGTGAATCTTAAACAATTGTCAGAGCATCTGAACCTGTCCCAGACCACGGTAAGCCGTGCGTTGAACGGCTATCCCGAGGTCAATGAAATCACGCGAAGTCGCGTTTTGAAGGCTGCACAGGACCTGAATTATCGTCCGAACCTGCGCGCCAAGGGGCTTGCGACCGGACGGGCGCTTGCCATCGGCCATGTGATTCCGGTGTCCAACAAACACGAGATGGTGAACCCGGTTTTCGGGGATTTCATCGCCGGGGCTGGCGAAAGCTATGCGCGGGCGGGCTATGACATGATGCTCAAGCTGGTGCGCGATCAGGAAGAGACCCGCGCCTATCAGGATATTCGCGCGCGCGGAACCGTGGACGGAATCATCGTACACGGCCCTGTCATCAACGATGTGCGCATTTCCCTGCTGACGCGGATCGGATTGCCTTTTGTGGTGCATGGCCGCTCGACGGATGTGAACCTGCCCTATTCGTGGATCGACGTGAACAACCGGGGGGCGTTCGAACGTGGCACCCAATTCCTGATCGAACTGGGACATCGCCGGATTGCCCTTCTCAACGGGTTGGAACACATGGATTTTGCGTTCCGCCGCCGCAAAGGGTATGAAACCGCCCTGCGCAACAACGGCCTGTCCATCGACGCCTCCCTGATGCGCAGCGAGGAAATGACAGAGATTTATGGCTACCGCGCCGCGAAAGAAATGCTTGCCCGCAGCACCGTGCCAACGGCATTTGTCTGCTCGTCCATCATCACGGCAATCGGTGTTCGCCGGGCGGTTCAGGATGCGGGCCTTGTCCTTGCGCGGGACGTGTCGATCCTCACCCATGACGACGCGTTGAGTTATCTCGAGAACGGGGATGATGTCCCCATTTTCACCGCTTTGCGTTCGTCCGTGCGCTACGCAGGCCGCGAGGCGGCCGAGATGTTGTTGTCGCTGATTGCAGCGCCCAAGAACGCCGCCAAAACACGTCTTCTCGAAGCGGATTTGATCATCGGTCGGTCCACCGGACCGGCTTCAACCTGAAGGAACCAGCATGCTGACGTTCAAACGGCAGGATTTCCCTGACGATTTTCTTTTTGGCACCGCCACATCCAGCTACCAGATCGAAGGCCATGCCTTTGGCGGCGCGGGAAAAACCCATTGGGACACGTTCGCGGCCACCCCCGGCAACGTGGTGCGCGCCGAAAACGGTGACCGGGCCTGTGACCACTATCACCGCTTCGAGGCGGATCTGGACCTCGTCAAGGCAGCCGGTCTGGACGCCTATCGCTTTTCCACAAGCTGGGCGCGGGTGCTGCCCGAGGGACGCGGCACGCCCAATGCCGAGGGGCTGGATTTCTACGACCGGCTGACCGACGCGATGCTGGAGCGTGGGCTGAAACCCTGCGCCACGCTTTATCACTGGGAACTGCCCGTCGCGTTGGCCGATCTGGGCGGCTGGCGCAATCCGGACATGCCCAAGTGGTTCGGAGACTTCACCGAGGTGATCATGGACCGGATCGGGGATCGCATGTACTCGGTCGCGCCGATCAACGAACCGTGGTGTGTCGGCTGGCTGTCGCATTTCCTTGGCCACCACGCGCCGGGCTTGCGCGACATCCGCGCCACCGCGCATGCCATGCACCATGTGCTCAAGGCGCACGGAACCGCCATCCAGACGATGCGCGGGTTGGGCATGAAAAACCTTGGCGGCGTGTTCAACATGGAATGGGCGACACCGGTTGATGACAGCGACGCGGCGCAGAAGGCCGCGGCGCTTTATGACGGGTATTACAATCACTTCTTCATGTCGGGCGTGTTCAAGGGCACCTACCCCGCCAACGTGATGGAGGGATTGGAGCCGCATATGCCCAAGGGCTGGCAGAACGATTTCGACGTGATCCAGGCCCCGCTCGACTGGTGCGGGATCAACTATTACACGCGCAAGATCATCGCGCCGAATGACGGCCCCTGGCCCAGCCATCACGAGGTTGAAGGCCCGCTGCCCAAGACCTTCATGGATTGGGAAATCTACCCAGACGGGCTTTACAATTTCCTGACCCGCACTGCGCGCGATTATACCGGCGATCTGCCGCTTTATGTGACCGAGAACGGCATGGCGGCCCCCGATGTGATCGAAAACGGTACGGTGGAAGATCCGCACCGCATCGACTACCTGAACCAACACGTCGCTGCTGTGAAACGAGCAATGGATGATGGCGCGCCGGTGAAGGGCTATTTCATCTGGTCGCTGATGGACAATTACGAATGGGCGCTTGGCTACGAGAAGCGCTTTGGCCTTGTGC
This sequence comes from Marivita sp., assembly GCF_051859345.1. Classification (GTDB taxonomy): domain Bacteria; phylum Pseudomonadota; class Alphaproteobacteria; order Rhodobacterales; family Rhodobacteraceae; genus Marivita. The sequence continues at coordinate 24,521 of NZ_JBHYFV010000044.1, forward strand.
ATGTGGATTTCGACACACTGGACCGCACGCCCAAATCCTCCTATCACGCGCTCACATCCGCGCTGACCGGGACCTGACATGACCAACTCCACCACCCTGACCGCATTGGTCGCCGATCTTGGCGGCACCAACACCCGCGTCGCGCTGACGGATGGCGCCTATGTGCGCACGAACACCATCAAACGCTTTCGAAATGCGGATCATGCCGATCTCTACTCGGTTCTGCGCGCCTACATGGCGGATCAGACCGTGGTGCCGGATGCGGCCTGCGTGGCGATGGCGGGTCCGGTGCGTGACGGGGTTGGCGAACTGACCAACCTGAGCTGGACCGTGGCACGGGATGCGATCTCGGATGTGACCGGGGCCAGCACCGTCGCGGTCTTGAATGATCTTCAGGCACAAGGACATGCGCTTGATTTTCTGACAGCGGATGTCGTTCAAACCATTCTGCCGGGCCATAGGGCAAGCGATCACGCCGCACGGCTGGTGGTGGGGGTCGGCACGGGCATGAACGCCGCTGCGGTCTATCGGCTGGACGGGCGCACACTGGTGCCGCCATCCGAAGCGGGACACGTCTCTTTACCCGCCCAGAACAGCGACGAAATTCGATTGCTTGACTGGATCGCCCGCAAACACGGCACGCCGGGGTTCGAGGATGTGCTGTCGGGGCGCGGATTCGAACGAGTTTATGAATGGCTGAGTGACGAGGCAGGCGTCGACGCGCCGCTTGACGCAGGGGGCATCATGCAGGCGGTCAATGATGGCTCTAACAAGATCGCCGAAAGCGCCGCCCGCGTGTTCATCCGCATGATGGGCCGCGCGGCGGGCAATCTGGCACTGGTTCACCTGCCGTTCGGCGGGATATTCCTGTGCGGCGGTGTCGCGCGCCATTTTGCACCACATCTGGACCGGCTCGGGTTTCGCGATGCGTTCTACGACAAGGGGCGCTTTTCGGGATTCATGGAACAGTTTCCCGTGCATCTGGTCGATGACGATTACGCGGCGCTGTCGGGATCAGCGGCGCATCTGACCGAGTTGATGGGTTAGGCTTTCACCTCTCGAAACACACCCGCCGGACCAAGGGGTTTCCCGTTGATGTCAACTTCGTGCGGGTTGTGGTTGAACCAGAACCGCTCGGCTCCGGTGTCACGCAGGCGCACGCCTTTGGGAAGAACGGCAACCGCGACATCGGCGCGGGCACAGAGATCTTTTACCAAACGGTCAAATAACGCGTCATCCCCCCAACCACCGCAATAGGTGGTTGTTCCAGCGCGCAAGACAACCGGTTTGCCATCTTCGGTCGTGAACACAGGGTCAGCCCCACCTTCGAGATGTTCAAACCAATTCTTCACAACGCCGCCCTTGGCCACCGGGATCGGCATGTCCACCCGCAAGGTTTCCAGCCGCGACACCGTCACGTCAAGCTCCGGCCAATCGGGCGGAAGCGGCACCGGGATGTTGAAATCCGCATCCCGCGCGGCAGAGCGAGGGCCGATCAGAACCTCGGCACCACTTGTCGAGAGCGCCTCTTTAAGGTCGTCGGGCATGACCATCATCCCCGGCGCGGCAATAATTCGGTAGCCCGTGAAATCGCGCTGCGTCGGCGGCAGGATGTCCAGCGTCACCCCGGCCCTACGGAACGCCCGGTAAAGGTCGAAGACCAACCCGAAATAATCCATTCCCTGCCCCTGCGGCTGCACATCCCACGCCCACGCCGCGTCGTAGTCGAAGATCAGCGCGACGGGCGCCTGGGCGGGCGACACATCCGGCGCGTCGGCCAGTTCGGCGGCCACCTGTTCGCCCTCGACATAGCCGGGCGCGATCACGCTGTCGGGGCGCAAAAGGCCCGCGTGCAACTGTTCCTGCGCAAAGGGCGCTTGACGCCAGCGGAAGTAACACACCGCCTCGGCACCGTGGGCAAACGCCTCCCATGTCCAAAGGCGCACCATACCGGGCAGCGGTGCGGGGTTGCACGGCGCCCAGTTCACCGGGCCGGGTTGTTGTTCCATCACCCACCAGCGCCCCTTGCCCACCGCGCGGTAGAGGTCGTGATGAAACGCCTGGAAATCCGGGTCGCCTTGGCGTGCATAGTGCCGTTGCTCTTCGGGTGTGGCCCCGACACGGTCTTCCAAGAAGCCCAGCGGATAGCTGTCCCAAGTCGCTATCTCAAGGTCTTCTCCCACCGCGAAATGGTCGAAGTTGATCTCGCGGCCCATGTAATTGTGCGAAATCGGCGCGTCAGAATGCGCGCGGATGATGTCGACCTGAGCGCGGTTGAACGCGACCACCTGATCCGACGAAAACCGCCGGAACGCCTGCACATGGGCGGGGTTCGGTTCGGTCACGGTCAGGTTGGGCAGATCGATCTGGTCGAAATCGTCATATTCCATCGACCAGAACACATTACCCCATGCCGCGTTCAGCGCGTCGATGTCGCCATCATTCCCCTGCCCCGGATAGCGCGCGCGCAGCCAGCCGCGAAACGCCTGACGCGCGGCATTGGAGTAGGAGATGATCGTGTCGTGACAACCGTATTCGTTGTCAGTCTGCCATGCGGCGACATGCGGGTTTCGACCGTAGCGTTTGGCCACTTCGGTGACGATGCGGCGGCATTCGTCTAGATAGCCCTGGTGGCTGAAGCAGTAGTGCCGCCGCGATCCGAACCCGCGCGGGTGGCCTTGTGCATCGACGGCGAACATGTCGGCATGTTTGTCACAAACCCAGCGTGGCGGTGTCGCGGTGGGTGTACCCAGAACCACCTTGAGTCCGGCAGCGCCCAACACGTCAATCGCCTGATCCAGCCAGTCCCAACGAAAATCCCCCGGCGCGGGTTCGATCCGGGACCACGCGAATTCCCCGATGCGGACCCATGTGAGGCCAAGTGCGGCCATGCGGGCGGCGTCTTCCTCCCACATCTCGCGGAGCCAATGTTCGGGATAATAGCAGGTGCCAAGCGAGCGTTTCATAGAATGACTTGGTGTTCTTTCTGTCCGGTTGCGCCAGAGGGTGCGGTAAAGGTCATGCCGTCGTTTTCCCCAACAGGATCAAGCCCTTCTGCGGCAGTCGTGATGTAAAGTGTCGACAGATCAGGTCCGCCGAAAGCCGGGCAGCTGGCCTGCACACCCGGCACGTCGATGGCGCGCAGGAAAGCCCCGTCGGGACCGTAGCAGGCGACGCGCGACGCACCCCATTGGGCGACCCAAAGGTTTCCATCCGCGTCCACCACTGCGCCATCGGGGTTCAGACCCTCGGCGTTCAGGTCGACGAACAGGTCGGGCTTGTCATCCGGGAAGCCGTCCTCGTCCAACGCGACGCGCAGGATCTTGCGTTTGCGCGTGTCGGTGTAGAACGCGTGGCGCCGATCCGGCGCGAAGCTGATGGCGTTCGAGACGGTGATCTTGTCGAACAGCCTGGTCAGCGTGCCGTCATAGTAGCGATAGATCGCACCTGCGCCGGGTTCGGCGTTCTTGCCCATCGTGCCGATCCAGAACCCGCCCCACGGATCGGCGCGGCCATCGTTTGACCGCGTGAGCGGGTTGTCGGATTCGAGCGGATGCACAAAGGTGCTTTCACCGGTGCGCGTGTTGAACACCGACAGCGATGTTTCGCTGGCGATCAGCAGGACACCGGTGTCGACCCATCCGGCGGCCGAGACATGTTCATCGAAATCCCAGCTTTGCTCGGTTGTTCCGTCGCTGCGGTAAAGCCGTTTTCCGAGGATGTCGAACCAGTAGAGCACCTGTTCCTCGGGGTGCCAGAGCGGGCCTTCGCCAAGGGTGCAGATTGTGGAGCTGAAGATTTGGGCCATCACGATAATCCTTCATCATAGGCCGCGACGATCTCGGTCGCGCGGGCGGTGATGTCGTCCACCGTAAAGCCCGGTTTGTAAAGCGCAGATCCAATGCCAAAGCCGTCCACACCCGCCGCGAACCACTCGGCGAAATTGTCGGCACTCGCCCCACCGACGGCGTAGATCTGGGTGCCCGCAGGCAACACCGCCCTGATCGCCCTGAGACCATCTGGGCCGATCAGCGAGCCGGGAAACAGCTTCAATCCGTCCGCGCCGTTGCGCAGCGCGGTAAAGCACTCCGTGGGCGTCATCACGCCGGGATAGCTTTGCATACCCAACTGCTTGGTCGCCACGATCACGCGCGGATTACAGTCGGGTGACACCACCATGCCCGCACCGATCTGGTGCAAACGCTGCACATCGTCCGGCGTCAGGACGGTGCCCGCGCCAATCAGGGCGGACTGGCCAAAGGCATCGACCATCATCTTGATCGACGTGAAGGAATCGGGCGAATTCAGCGGCACCTCGATGGAGGTGATGCCTGCGTCGATCAGAGCTTCGGTGACGGGCAAAGCCTCAACCGGGGTGACACCGCGCAGGATGGCGATGATCTTGCGGGTCATTGCGTGGTCTCCCTCAGGCCCGCATAGGCCGCTTTCAACCCTTCGAGCGTCATGCGGTCTGCATCGGTACGTTCGACCGGCAGACCTTGGGCGCCCAGTGCATCACCATAGGCCTTGCACAGCTTGTCGTCCCCGATCAGCGCCACATGCTGGCCCAGCCAGTAGGGCCGCGCGGCGGCAAGTTCCGCGCCGATCAGAAGGCCCGATAGACGCGCGCGTGCCTGATCCGCGTGAAGATCATTCAGCAAACCTTCGGCTCGTATCGAGAAAAGCCGCGCGGCAAGGTCGGCGGGATTGGACAATCCGCTTGAGACCGCGTCCGCGAAAGCTTCGGCGTCCCAGCCATTCCCCGTCACGTTGTGGCGCAGGACCGAGTGTTGCGACAGGAGCGCGAACAATTCTCCGGTCATGAAAGTGCGGAAGCTGACGATCTCACCCGCGCTGATATGAACCCATTTGGTGTGGGTGCCCGGCAGGCAAATCACGCCGTCGAATTTGTGGTTGAGCGCAAGGAACCCCGCGATCTGGGTTTCCTCACCCCGCATCACGTCCGCCGGGCTGGTCTGCTTGACACCGGGCAGGATGTGGACGGACAGGCGCGCATCTTGGGTGGGCACAAGGATGGCGCGGTCGATCCCCGGTGCGGCGCAAGGGGTGGCGACGTATTTCGCCTCGGCCCAACCCTGCCGCGAACCGGCCATGCCGCAGACGACCACAGGGGATGTTCCGGTTCCAAGCGTGTCCCCGACAAGGTCCAGCAACGCAGGCTCGAACCCGTCCCGCGTCAGGGTGCCCATTCCGGCATCGCTCGTCTTGCGGAATTTCACCGCACCCGCACGCGACATGCCCCAGACACGCAGGTGGGACGTGCCCCAATCGACCGCAATCCAATCGGTCATGCAGCACCTATGGCGTGTCGAGGTCGGGATGGTTCGTGTTCTCCAGTCATCAGGCAGCCTTTTTCAGTCGGGCAAAATCAGGAAGCATGTCGCCATGCGCGGCCAGAAGATCGGTCACAAGGCTGCGGATCTGGCGAAGGTCCAGTTCTGCGGCTGTGTGCGGATCCATCATGGCGGCGTGGTAAACATGTTCGATGTCTTCGTCCACCAGGGCGCGGACAACAAGCTCCTGCACGTTGATCTGCGTCCGCATGAGCGCCACCAGTTGCGGTGGGATGTCATCCACGACAGTGGGTTGCACCCCCCCCGCATCGACCAGGCAAGGCACCTCGACCGCAGCCCCCATCGGCAGTTGCGGCGCCTGCCCCCGGTTCGGCAGGTTTCCGTAGATCGTGTAGGGCTGGTTGGTGACCATGGCGTTCATGATCTCGGCGGCGAATTCGTGGCTCTTGGCAACGTCGATCTTGTCAGCGGTGCGGTAAGCCCGTGCCTGATCCGCCCAGTCGGCCATCTGCTCGACGCAGCGCTTGGGGTATTCATCCAGCGGCACGTTGAACATCTCGATCAGGTCATCGCGACCGGACTTGATGAACCACGGCACATATTCCGCCAGATGTTCCGAGCTCTCGGTGCAGAAATAGCCCAGATGCTCCATCACCTCATAGCGGACGGTATTGGCACAGCGCGGCATCAGAAGTGGCGGTTTGGGCAGGCTGCCGTTCCGGTAACCGTCGCGCAGCGCCGGGTACAGCGACCGGCCCTTGTGCGTCAGGTCCAGAAAGAACGCCACATGGTTCACACCGGCGACGCGGTAGCGGATCTCGTCCTTGGGCAGGTCGAGGTCATGCGCAAGTTCCTGAACCGTGTTCTGCACGGAATGGCACAGACCCACCTGTTTAACGTGCGGAAACCGTTCCGCCAGCGCCCAGGTGTTGATCGCCATCGGGTTGACGTATTGCAGCAGCGTTGCATTCGGGCACAGCTCGACCATATCGGCGGCCACGCGCCACAGATGCGGCACGGTGCGCAAGCCGCGCATGATCCCGCCAACACCCAGCGTATCCCCGATGGTCTGGCGCAAACCATATTGCCTGGGGATCTCGAAGTCGATCACGGTCGACGGCTCATACCCGCCGATCTGGAACGCGGTCACGACAAAATCAGCGCCTGCCAATGCACGGCGCTGGTCGGTGGTGGTCTCCACCTGTGCATCCTGACCCGACGCGGCAATCAGCTTGCGCGCCACCAGCGCGGATTCCTCCAGCCGCTGGTCGTTGATATCCATCAGTGCAAACGTTGCCCCCTCCAAAGCCGGGAAGTGAAGAACGTCGCCGACGATGTTCTTCATGAAGATCGTCGATCCTGCGCCGATAAAGGCGATGCGTGTCATGGTCTTAAGTCCTTATTTCACCGCGCCCAATGTGAGGCCCGCGATAAAGTGTTTCTGCATGAGGAAGAACATCAGCACCGGCGGCAGGGCCGCGACGATGCTGCCCGCGCTCATCAGGTGATAGGCGGCGCGGTATTGCGCGTTGAAGCTGGTGATGCCAGCGGTGACGGGCTGTGCGTCCGGTCCCTGGGTCAAAACGATGGCCC
>NZ_JBHYFV010000045.1:0-30883 GCF_051859345.1 Marivita sp.
AGACCTGTTCTTCGACACCGACCAGCCTGCGCCGGGGACGATCTATCGCGCGATTGTTGAACGTCCGATGAAGGGGCAAGGTGGGATGTTCCTGCGCACGCCCGACGGGTCTGCCTTTGTGCGGCAGGTCAAGGGTTTGGCCCCCGGACAGACGCTTTTGGTGCAGGTCACGGGCTATGGAGAACCCGGAAAGGCGATTCCCGTCACACACAAGGTGCTGTTCAAGAGCCGCTATGCCATCGTCACACCGGATGCGCCGGGGATCAACGTGTCGCGCCGGATCAAGGATGACGATGCGCGCGAAAGCCTTTTGGAAATTGCGCACGAGATCATGGAAGGCGGCGGTTTTGGTCTGATCCTGCGGTCTTCGTGCGAAGGCGCCGATCCGGGCGAGATTGCCGATGACATCGCGGCGATGGCCGATCTGGCCGCGAAGGTGATGGCGGATGCCACGGGCGATGCTGAAACGCTCGTCGAAGGGGACGGGCCGCATCTGCTGGCATGGCGCGAATGGACCGACAATGCCGAGATCGACAGTGCCGATGGCAGCTTTGAATTGCATGGCATTCTGGATGTGCTTGACGGGTTGAAAGCCCGTGATGTGCCGCTGGGTGGCTCTGCGTCGATGGCGATTGAGCCGACCCGCGCTTTGGTGGCGGTCGATGTGAACACCGGCGGCGACACCAGCCCCGCTGCTGGTCTGAAAGCCAATCTGGCGGCTGTGAAAGACCTGCCGCGCCAATTGCGGCTGCGTGGCCTTGGTGGACAGATTGTGATTGATCCGGCCCCGACAGCCAAGAAGGACCGTCGCCTGATCGAAAGCGCCCTGCGCGCGTCGCTGAAACGCGACAGCGTGGAAACCGTGTTTGTGGGGTGGACTCCGCTGGGGCATATCGAGTTACAACGCAAACGTGACCGACTGTCCCTGAGCGAGGTGCTGACATGAGCTGTCCCATCTGCGGCAAGGATACCAACCCGGACACACGTCCGTTCTGTTCGAAACGTTGCGCGGACGTCGATCTGGCGCGCTGGTTGAATGGGCAATATGCCGTGCCGTCCGACGACCCCGAAGACATCGAAGCGGCCATCGAGGCGGTTGAGCAGGCAGCGCCCAACCCGGATAAAATCCACTAGCCGCTTGCCTCGTCCCGCCGCCATGTTAGGGCTTTGATATGGATGGCATGAATTCCAACCCCCTTGAGCCAGTGATCCGCGCAGCGGGTCTTGACGGCGTTCTGGTCAGTTTCGCAACCGAGCTGAGCGAACCTGCAAACAGGGCCGCGCTGGCGTTTGCGTCGGCTGTCGGCCGCGCGGGCATCGACGGTGTCGAGGAATGCGCCCCGTCGCTTGTGTCGGTTTTCGTGCGGTTCGACCCGTTGCACCTGCGTCTTGAAACGCTGACAAGGCGGCTGACGTCGCTGTTGTCCGGGCAGGATTGGTATGATGCGCCGTTGCCGGATGGGCGGCGTTTTGTTCAGGTTCCCACGGTTTACGGAACCGACCTTGCTCCCCAATTGGAGGAGGCGGCGCAGGCCGCCGGACTGTCGCCCGAGGCTGCGCAACAGACCCTGTCGGACGCGCGTGTGCGGGTGCAGACCATCGGATTCGCGCCGGGCCAGCCCTATCTGGGCCTGTTGCCACAGGAATGGGACATTCCCCGTCAGACAGCCCTGACCAAAGCTGTGCCGGAAGGCGCGCTGGTGGTGGCGATCCGCCAATTGGTGCTGTTTTCCGTCTCAAGCCCGACAGGGTGGCGGCATGTCGGGCAAACCGCGCTGAAGCTGTTCCGACCCGACAGCGACACGCCGTTTTTCCTGCGGCCGGGGGACGAGGTGCAATTTGTTCCGGTGTCCCGCGATGTGCTGGAGCAGTTGCGCGATGATCCGGATGGCGGTGCCAGGATCGAGGCGATCCGATGAGCGGCGCGCTGCATGTCCATCGCATCGCGCCCGGTGCAACGGTTCAGGACAGGGGCCGCACAGGGTACCTGGCCTATGGCCTTTCCAGAGGCGGTGCGGCGGATCGGCTGGCGCTTGCGGAAGGCGCGGCATTGCTGCGCCAATCTCCAGAGCTTGCCACGCTCGAGCTTCCCGGATCAGGTGGTGTGTTCGAGGCCACCACCCCATTGCGCATCGCGTTGACCGGTGCGCCGATGCGCGCGCAACTGGATGGCGCGCCGTTGGTCTGGAACGCGTCGCATGCTCTGCCTGCCGGTGCCCGGCTTGAGATTGGGGGCGCAACTGCGGGAAGTTACGGCTATCTGCATGTGGGCGGCGGGTTTGACACGCCAACACATCTTGGCGCGCGCTCTGCGCATCTGGCGGCGGGTGTCGGAGGCATGGTGCAGGCTGGGGACAGGTTGCCTGTGGGGCCAGACAAAGGCACCGATGTCGGGCTTGTCCTGCCGCAGGATGCGCGTTTTGACGGCGGGACGCTGCGGTTGATCGACAGTTTTCAGACACCCCTGTTCGACAACGCCACGCAGCAGCGCTTTGCCGAGACGGTTTTTCACCGCGACGCACGGGCCAATCGGATGGGGATTCGCCTGACATCGGAAGGCGAGGGCTTCTCGACCTCCGAGGCGTTGAACATCCTGTCCGAAACCATCCTGACCGGCGACATTCAGGTCACCGGCGATGGCACGCCCTTTCTGCTGCTGGGGGAAAGCCAGACCACGGGCGGGTATCCGCGCATCGGTACAGTGATTCCCGCCGATCTGCCCCGCGCGGTGCAAGCCCCGGCAGGCGGCGTGCTGCGATTCAGTTTCGTGTCGCGCGACGAGGCGCTGCGTGCGCAAGAGCGGATGCAGAGCCATCTGGCGCAATTACCCGAATCATGCACCCCCTTGGTGCGCGACCCGGCACAGATCCGCGATTTGCTAAGCTATCAGCTGATCAGTGGTGCAACGGCGGGCGACGGGCCTGACAGAGAGGACTAGACCATGCATGTCGATCTGAACGCCGATATGGGCGAAAGCTTTGGTCCCTGGCCGATGGGGTCGGATGCGGACCTGTTGCAGGTGATCACCTCGGCCAACGTGGCGTGTGGCTTTCACGCGGGCGACTGGGATGTGATGGAACAGACGATGGCGCTGGCGGTGGCAAACGACGTTGGAATCGGCGCGCATCCGGGGTTTCCGGACTTGCAGGGTTTTGGCCGCCGACGCATGCAGCTTGGTCCCGACAGTCTGCGAAATCTCGTGCGATATCAATTGGGCGCGGCGCAGGCGATGGCGCGGTCTGTTGGGGGGCAGGTGCGCCATCTCAAGCTGCATGGTGCGTTGTCGAACATGAGTTCCGAAGACGCGGACATGGCACGCGCCTGTTATGAAGGCGCGCTTTCGGTCGATCCGGACATCATCATCATGGTGCTGACCGCCACGCAGCAGCAGACGGCGGTCGAAGCCCTGGGCTGTCGCTGGGCGGGCGAGATTTTTGCCGATCGGGCCTACAATGATGATGCGACGCTGGTGGACCGAAGCCTGCCCGGCGCGGTGATCCATGATGCGGATGTGGCGGGTCAGCGCATGGTCGACATGGTCAAGGCGGGGGCGATCATCACCGAAAGCGGCACGCACATTCCGGCGGCTGTGGACACGATCTGTCTGCATGGGGACGGGGCAACAGCCGTACAGATCGCACGGACGGTTCGTACGGCGCTGGCCGAAGCAGGTGTGTCCCTGCAACGGTTTGAAGGCCGTCAGGGCGCGATCAGCAAAACCTGAACATCCGCGACATTTGTGCCGGTGGCCCGCGTCATGAGAAGATCCCCTCCGGCTGCGAGGGCTGCGTGGCTGTCATTGTTGGCCAGCAGAGCCTCTGCATCGGCACCTGCGGCCTTGATCCGTGGCAGGGTGCCCCTGTCGACCAGTCCTCCGGCCGCGTCGGTTGGACCATCGCGCCCGTCCGTGCCGCCGGACAGAAAAACCCATTGGTCCGCAAGTGCCGGGGCTGCCATGGCGATGCGCAGGGCCAGTTCCTGATTGCGGCCACCGCGCCCGGTTCCGGTCAGTTTGACCGTGGTTTCGCCACCGAACAACAGGGCTGTCGGTTCGCCCTTGGCCGTCATTTCAGTAAGCACATGTCGGGCCGCGTCGCTGACATCTCCGGTCAGCGAGTCATTGACGATCCGGGGGGTGAGTCCGTTCTGGTGCGCCTCTTTTGCCATCGCTTCAAGCGACAGTCTGTTCGAGCCGACAAGCGTGTTCTGCGTCGGCGGAAGACGATCAGGCACCGCATGTCGCGCCTGTTCAAGATGCGACCTGATAGATGCAGGGGTCGCGTCCCATATGTCACTTGATTTCAATAGCTTGACAGCATCTTCAGCGGTCCCGATCGGGCTGACCGTGGGCCCGGAGGCGATGGCGCGCAGGTCGTCCCCGATCACGTCGGACAAAAGGTAGGCATAGACCGGAGCGGGAGCGGCCAATCGGGCAAGACCTCCACCTTTGAGCAGGCTGACCTGTTGGCGCACAAGGTTCATCTGCACGATGTCGAGACCGGCCGACAGCAGTAGATCGTTCAGCCGCGCCTTGTCGGTCAGGCTGACTCCGGGAGGCGGTGCGGGCAGCAGGGCGGACCCTCCGCCCGAGATCAGCGCGACAATGCGATCCTTTTCCGTGGCCTTCGACACCACGTCTATCACACGCTGCGCGGCCCGTGCGCCGGCTTCGTCGGGAACAGGGTGGCCTGCGCGCAAGAGTTCCGCGCCTTGCAGTGTGGCGTCATTTTCATGGTGGGTCACGGCAAGCGCGACATCGGCGTCGGGAATGGCTTTCAACGCTTCACCCAGCATGGCGGGGGCGGCTTTGCCCACGGCAATCAGGATGGTCCGGCCACCGGGTTGTTGCGGTGGGAGGGGAGATTGGGCAAATCCGCGTTGCACAGCGCGTGCGGGGTCCGCTGCGGCGACAGCTGCGTCGAATAGAAACCGGGCTTTGGTGCGTAAGTCTTCAACTTGGGTCATGCTGCAACTAGGACAGCCACAATCCATAAAAGTCAAACAAATGCATGGTTTAGCGCGCAGTATTCGGGACGTCATGTCGCCAGGGAAAATGGTGGGCGACCCAGGAATCGAACCTGGCGTGCGTCTCCGCGAGGGAGTTACAGTCCCCTGCCACACCTTGCGGCCTGTCGCCCACTTACGTCTCAAGGGCTGGCCCTTGGCGTGAGCGGGTGATTACAATTGCCCCCTTGCGGCGTCAACAGGAAAATCCCATCAAGCGGCAGGTGCGAAATTCGAGGCAAAGAAGGGGGCTGTGATGGTCAAGAAACCGAAATGGGTGGTGGCCAAAGAGCAGTCCAAGAAGGCCGCTGCGGCAGAGACAGTGTGGCTGTTCGGGTTGCATGCGGTGCGCGATGCGCTGGTCAATCCTAACCGCGAACGGTTGCGGTTGGTGGTGACGCGCAATGCGATGGACAAACTGGCGGATGCCATTGAAGTGGCTGGAATCGAACCAGAAATGAGCGATCCGCGTCGGTTCGATGCGCCGATTGATCCACAATCCGTGCACCAGGGTGCGGCGCTCGAGGTGAAGCCGCTCAACTGGGGACGGCTGGAGGACGTGGCCCTTGGCGGGCCTGACGGGCCTCCGCGTGTGGTGATGCTTGACCGGGTGACCGATCCGCACAATGTCGGGGCGATTCTGCGGTCGGCCGAAGTGTTCGGCGCATCGGCTGTGGTTGGCACGTTGCACCATTCGGCACCGGAAACAGGGGCCTTGGCAAAAACCGCATCGGGTGCGTTGGAGCGGCAGCCCTATCTGCGCGAGCGCAACCTTTCTGATGCTATGGAGCGTTTGAAATCAATGGGTTACGTTGTCTTCGGGCTGGATGGTGAGGCGGAACAGACCATCGACGAGGCCATCGCGCCGGTGCGAGACAGGCCAATTGCGCTGGTGCTGGGGGCCGAGGGGCCGGGGTTGCGGCCCAAGACCAAGGACACCTGCGACGCGCTGGTGAAAATTCCGTTTGCGCAGGCGTTCGGATCGCTCAACGTGTCGAACGCGGCGGCTGTGGCGCTTTACGCCGCACGGCCCTGAACTTGCGGAATTGGGTGCGCGTGCCAATATCCTTGCCAAAGGAGAAGCCATGCCCGCTGGAACCAAAATCGCCACCTGCTGTTATTGTGGAACGCGCGCGGCCCTTGTTTTAAAAGGGGAAACGCGCCACGAGCTCAGCTGTGCGGCCTGTGGTGCGCCGCTGCATGATATGAAGATGCTGCGGGCCGATGTGGTGGAGACCCCTGTTTCGAGCACACGGGTCAACACGCACCGCCCCAGGCCGAAACAGAAAAAAGGCGCGGTGACGCCGCTGCCGGTCTGGGAGCGGGAAGCCGGGTTCTCGAGGCAGAAGAAAAAGAAGAAGCGCAAGACGCTGGCGAAACGGTTTTTCGAGGAAGCGTTCGACGTGCTGGAAGACATTTTCGACTGAATTGTATGGTCCATCGGTACGGGACGTTTCACTGGTCAATTCCGGCGCCGTGTTTTAAGTGCGCAAGGGCAATGACGGAGGCCCCCGCGTGACGACATATGAAAACCCCGGTCCGGTCGAGGAAGACTGGAAAGACGCCATTTCCTCGGTGGAGGAAATCATCGAGGATGCGCGCAACGGCAAGATGTTCATTCTTGTCGATCACGAGGATCGTGAGAACGAGGGCGACCTGGTGATTCCCGCGCAATGGGCAACGCCGGATGTCATCAATTTCATGGCGATGCACGGGCGCGGCCTGATCTGCCTTGCGATGACATCCAAGCGGATCGAGGAGTTGGGGCTTCAACTGATGTCCACCAACAACTCGTCGCGCCACGAAACCGCGTTCACCGTGTCGATCGAGGCGCGCGAAGGGGTGACGACTGGGATTTCAGCAGCGGACCGGGCGCGGACCGTGTCGGTGGCCATCGACGGGACCAAAGGCGCGCAGGACATCGCGACGCCGGGGCATGTGTTCCCGCTGCGCGCCAAGGACGGTGGCGTTCTGGTGCGGGCCGGTCATACCGAGGCGGCAGTGGATGTGAGTCGTCTGGCCGGGCTGAACGCGGCGGGTGTGATCTGCGAGATCATGAACGAAGACGGGTCGATGTCGCGCTTGCCCGAACTTGTGGCCTTTGCACAGCGGCACGGGTTGAAGATCGGCACGATCAGCGACCTGATCGCCTATCGCCGTCGCAATGACAATCTGGTGCGGGTGCGCAAACACGAGACCATCCAGTCGGAATTCGGCGGTGACTGGGACATGCGCATCTATACTGACGAAACCCATGGCGACGAGCATATCGTGCTGACCAAGGGGGATCTGTCGGGGGACGATCCGGTTCTGGTGCGGATGCATGCGATGGACCCGATGCTGGACGTGGTGGGGACGGGGCCGAAGGGTCGGGCAAATGAGTTTCACAATGCCATGGAAGCGGTGGCCGCAGAAGGCCGCGGTGTCGTTGTGCTGTTGCGTGATACGTCGATGAAGCTAGACGTGGGGGACGAGGTGTCGCCCAAGACGCTGCGCCAGTACGGTCTGGGGGCGCAGATCCTGTCGTCGCTAGGATTGTCGAAACTGACGCTGCTGACGAATTCCCCGACCCCCAAGGTTGTCGGGCTCGAAGCCTACGGGCTCGAGATTGTCGGAACGCGCACAATCTCGGAGTTGGGATAATGGCGGCATCTGTTGAACATTACACGCTGGCGCGGCCCGATTTTGACCGGCCGGTCAAGATTTTGATCGTGGTTGCGCCCTATTACAAGGATATCGCGGACCAGTTGATCGCCGGTGCGCGGGCAGAAATCGAAGCCTGTGGCGGAACACATGACCTGGTCGAAGTCCCGGGCGCGTTGGAGGTTCCGACGGCCATCGGCATTGCAGAGCGGATGTCGAATTTCGACGGCTACGTTGCGTTGGGCTGCATCATTCGTGGAGAGACCACGCATTATGATACGGTGTGCAATGACAGCTCTCGGGCGCTGTCGTTGCTGGGGCTTCAGGGGCTGTGCATCGGCAATGGCATCCTGACGGTCGAAAACATGGCGCAGGCCGATGTGCGGGCTCAGACGGATGGGCAGAACAAAGGCGGCGGGGCTGCTGCTGCTGCCTTGCACCTGATCGCGCTCAGCCGTAAGTGGGGGTCTGCCCGCAAGGGTGTCGGGTTTGTCCCGGCAAAAGACGAATACCAGATCGCTGGTGACACCAAGGACCCGAACATCGCATGAGCCACGCTGCCAAGCCGCCCAAAAAGGTGGATGAAAAACGCCAGAAGCGGTCCGCGTCGCGGCTTTATGCCGTGCAGGCGCTGTTCCAGATGGAACATTCCGGTCAGTCGGCGGATCGGGTGGCGGTCGAGTTTCTGGATCACCGCTTCGGTCTGGCGCAGATCGACGGAGAGGCGCTGGTCGAGGGGGATGTCGACCTGTTTCGCCGGATTTGCGACGAGGCGGTGAACTGGCAGGCCAAGATCGACCAGATGACGGATCGCGGGCTGGTGGCCAAATGGCCCATCGCGCGCATCGACCCGACCTTGCGGGCGCTGTTCCGGGCGGGGGGGGCCGAGTTGGTGGCGACGGAAACGCCGCCCAAGGTGATCATCAATGAATATGTCGACATCGCGCGGGCGTTTTTCCCCGAAAGCAAAGAGCCGCAATTCGTGAACGCGGTTCTGGATCACATGGCGCGCGAGGCGCGGCCAGAGGCCTTCTGAGGCAGGCTGCGCGGATTGGGCGCTTTGAATATGCGGTCGAAGCGGCTTACCTTCGTATCAGGAAAGCGAGGTGGCTCATGCCCGACCTGATCAAGATGTATATTCGCCAGACAGCGATTGGATTCGCTTTGTCCGCCGTGTTTGTCACGCTTCTGCTATATTTCAATGTTGTGAACCTGTGGCATCTGGTGACGCATACGGATGTCGGGTTTCTGGCCGTGTTCCTGCTTTGGCTGTTCAATGGAATCGTGTTCGCGGGTGTGCAGTTCGGCATTTCGATCATGCTGATGAAATATGACGATGACGATGAGGATGACGACCATCGCGGTCGGCCCATCACGTTGACGCCGATCCGGGTGGAAGCCACTGCGCCACGCGGTAAGGCGCGAAATTTTCAGAGAAAATAAGCGGCGGGAACCACGCCAACCGTGTGGTTCTCTCATTCCCGAGGACCTGTATGTACAGGTGGGCGTCGGGTAACCGGACCAGGGCCCGGACAGAGCCAACTCCCTCGGAATTGCTTAAGGCCACCGGAATGCAACCTAGCACGAGAAGGGCAGAACCCGCCTGCATCACAGGTAAGCCCGGCATCGGTCCGAGACAAGGGTCAGTTTGTGTCTGTCACCATTCTGTACGTCGTTAATTCTTCGGGCAGAAGGACGTAAATTTCATCGGCTGGTGTGGTCAGCGCATGTTGCATCACCAGCGGGTTGATTCCCATCTCGTCGAGATAGACCATCACTTCGCCCTGGCCTCGCTGGATGTCCTCAACGGCGATGAAGGCCGGCAAGATCGTGCTTTTGCCAAAATAGTGTTGATGCAGACCGATTGCGGCCCCGTCTTCGGCGCTGCGGTCCGTACCTCCGGCGAACAGGTAAGGGCAGGCGGAGAAACAGTATTCCCCTTGCAGGACGCGAGTTGCGATGTCTGCCCGGCGCAGGATGCGGCCAAGGGTGAGCGCGTCGCGGACTGATCCTCCGGGGCTTTGCAGGATCAGGGTTTCGAGCGGGGATTCGGCCTTGGCGATCTGGTCTGCAATGCGATCGGCGTCGCCGTATTCGATTGCTCCCTCCAGACGCCAGAGACCGGGGGTGTCTGTTGTCGTCAGTGTCAGCCGTGTGGGCAGATCGCCCGCGTCGCGGTCCGGGTCAAGGCGGGGCATGTCGCGCCCGGGAGAGAACTGGCGACGCTGGTCGCCGGGCCGGACCGGTTCGGTCAGTTGCGGTGCGTCAGGGCCAAAGCTGGGCAAGCGGAAATTGCCCTGCATGTCGCCGACGATCAGCAACACACCGATGCCCAGCTGGAAGATGAGCACCCCCATCAGGACGCGAGAGACCGAGGAGCGGTTCATTTCTTTGACCCTGCGAGAGACGTGACCTGCGCATCGGGTTTTCTGTCATCTGGCGGTGTGACGACACCTTCGGCCACCTGTTCGACATCGCGCAGGGCGGTCACTGCGGCGCGCAGTTCGGCGAGGGTCAGCGTGTCTTCTATAGCGGCCCCTTCGCGCCCCTGACGGATGGCGGCGTGGGTGACGGCGAGGATCAGGACGAGAACGGCGGGCAAGAGGTCAATCGCGATGGCCCCGGCCCAGGAAGGCAGGAAGTTGCGGGCATAAAGGATCACCGCATCAGCAGAGGAAATGGGCGCGTAGGTCACGTCCGGGGGCGGCGTAAGCGCGAGCACGTCCTTGGCGGCGTTTTCGAGTGTCGCGGCGCGTTGGGCCAGCACATCAAGCACTGAGGTGATGGTGGCGGCCTGATCGCCACGGTTGGCTTCGGTACGGCCATCGAGTTCGGGCAGGACAACCGAGTCTCCAAGATCCTGGGCTGCCCGTTCGACGAGGGCAGCAACGGAGAGTTGGCGCATTTGCGAGATCAGGCCCTGCAGTTCGACGGCGGCAGTGGAAAATTCCACCGAACGTGCCTGTACCGGACCCTGTTCCACGGTAAGGGCGCGCATCCGCGACAGGATTGCGTTGCCACGCTCGAACGCAGTGTCGATTCGCGGGGTTTGCAGGGCGATCTGGTCTTCGAGGGCCGAGAGTTCGGCAGATTTCTGGCGCAGGACACGAAAGACGGCTCCACGCCCGGCGAGGCCCGACAGGGTTCCTTCGGCCTCTTGCTCCGACAGGTCTTCGAAGCTTTGACGGACGCGGGCGACGTCACGTTCCAGTGATTGGGCGGACAGGGCGATGTCGTGGGTGCGCTCAAGCGAAGATTGGTAATCCTGCACGGTCTTGGCAAGGTGCTGTTCCACTGCCGCCGATCCGGCGAGGGCTGCGGCGTTGAGCCAGGAGGACATCGCGATGATGGCCAATGATCCCAGACCCATCGCCACCAAGAGCCCGATGCGCGCCCCGGCACTGCGCACGGCGGGAAAAAGGCGCATCAGGTAGGACCAGAAAACAAAGATGCCAACCGATACGGCGACGGAATAGGCGATGGCGGCGAAGACCGACATTGCGCCGTTTTCATCCAGCAGCGAGGACACTCCGAGATAAGTGTAGATGCCCGAGGCCACGGCCAATACGCCAAGGGCGGTTCCGGAAAAGGTCTCGAGCCAGCTGAGATGGCCTTCGAGCTCGCGGGCGTAGCGCACGCCGCGCGCTTCGGATCGGGTCAGGCGGTGCTCGTCTGGCATGGAATGTCCTTTGCGTGATTCCTTCCAAGGTAAGTTTTTTGGCGTGGGAAAGAAGGGTCTGGAGCGAGGACTTGATTTTGTTCACGAAATGTTCATATTTTTCGGCATGGCGATTTTGACCGACCTTCAACCCGGTGAGGCCCCCGTTTACCAGCCCGGACAGCTTTTGGCCCGCGGGGTGTGCCGTCACCTTGCCAGCCATGGATTTTCGGTGATCGAGGAATTCGTGCCGGATCGCGGCCTGCGGGTTGACGTGATGGCGTTGGGGCCGAAGGGCGAGATCTGGATAGTCGAATGCAAATCCTCGCGGGCGGATTTTCAGTCGGACCAGAAATGGGAGGGATATCTTGACTGGTGTGACCGGTATTTCTGGGCGGTCGACCTGGACTTTCCGTCAGAGCTTTTGCCGGTGGAAACAGGGCTGATCATTGCTGATGGCTATGACGCGGAAATCGTGCGGATGGCCTCGGAAGACAAGCTGGCAGCGGCGCGGCGCACCAAGCTGATCCGCAAATTCGCGGTCCACGCGGCGCGGCGGTTGCACGCGCTGCGCGATCCGGAGGCGATGCTCAGCGCTTGGGCTTGACCTTGCGGGCGGCGGTGGCGGCGAGCTTGATTTCTTCGGCGATTTCGTCGGCCTCCTCGGGCGAAAAATCCATCGGGATCTCGATTCCGTCGGCCAGAACGAACAGGCGCACCATGGCCGCATCGGTGGGGCCGATCTGCAGGTTGGCTTCGATATCGCGTTCGGTGTTGATGCCCATGATCGTGCTCCGGCGGGTTGCGCTTCAAGACAGTGGCCTTACCGCCGGGGGGCTTGTTTTGCAAGGCTCTGGCGGGGCAGAGTTTGCGCATGACCAAGACCACGACATTGCGGCGCTACGCACCCGGCGATTTCGACTGGCTGGTGGATCTGCATGGTCGTCACTACTCTGAGGTCGAGGGGTTTGACGGGACGTTTGCGCCGCTGGTCGCGTCGATCCTGACGGAATTCGAGGCGCAGAACGATCCGGACTGCGAACGCGGCTGGGTTGCGGAACGGGATGGTATGCGGTTGGGCAGCATCTTTTGCGTGCGCCTCGATGATCGGACGGCGAAGTTGCGCCTGTTCGTTCTTGCCCCCGAGGCGCGGGGGCTTGGGATTGGCAAACGCATGCTTGCGACCTGTATGGGGTTTGCGCGGGATGCAGGCTATCTCCGGATGCAGCTTTGGACCCATGAAAGCCATGTCGCGGCCTGCGCGCTTTACCGCAGTTCTGGCTGGACCTGCACATCGTCCAAGCCGGTACACAGCTTTGGTGTCGATCTGGTGGAACAGGCATGGGAAGTGGCGTTGTAGGAACAGATGGGTCTTGCAATGGCTGGGACGTCCCGTTATTTCGCCCCTCAGTGCCGACATAGCTCAGTAGGTTAGAGCGCTTGATTGTGGATCAAGAGGTCCCCCGTTCGAGCCGGGGTGTCGGTACCATCTCACTTTGAACATCAGATAGCTACGTTTTCTGGCTAACCCCTGAAAGCAATGGAAAGCTATTTGCATGCTGACGCGAAGCCTTTGGGCTATAAGAAAGCATGCCTAATACCAATTATATCATCGTATACGGCTTAGAAGGGACGGCAAGACGCTCTTGGTAGTGCGCTGGCTTAAGGTTTCCATCCAGCGGCCACGCATCCGCGGGCGGCCTTCAGTCCTCTTACACAACGCAAGGCTCTCAGCGCCTTGCCTTCGACCCTATCCGAACCGTTTGAGGGTCCAGACCACACTAGTGCCATCCAGTGCAGAGCATCTCCCGGCAAGCCGGGGTCGATGCTTCGGGTTTCATCCCAAATGTCCCCTTTTTGAGAGCCTCAGAAAGTATGGCACCTTACTGCTCCAAGGTTGGGGAGTTCAAAAACGCTTCCAAGAGGAGGCTCCGATCTCCCGCCACTTGTGGGGGTGGCGTAAAAATAGGTGGCCCTTGTGTACAGTACAAGCCCCAACCCCAACATTTAGTGTTGGGGTTTCTCATGCTGACCATCGCAACTCAAAAATCGGGGAGACAAAATAGAGAAAAACACCACTAACCAATTGAAATTAAAAGGCATAATTTCGATCTTGGTATCAAGAGGTCCCCCGTTCGAGCCGGGGTGTCGGTACCATCTTCATTCGGTTTCGATTTCGATTGTTTGCAGCAGGCGACCTGTGTCGCGGGCAAAGATCAGGATCTGGTCATCCTCGGTCACAACCGCGTACCAGTTGCGCGCCTGGGTGAAGGCGGTGGCTGTTGTGCCATCCGGCAGGGTGATCATGTCGGGCAAAGGTGTCGCTGATTGATTGTAGCGGATGACAATCAGCGCAGTGATGAGTATGACCCCGGCGATCATAGTCACGGTCAGGACCGTCACCAGCCGCCGCAGGAATCGCAGGTTGGCCGGTTCGGGGGTCTGATCTTCGGGGGCGTTGTCCATGTCTGAGTCCAGTTTGAGCGTCACAATCGGCGCATCACCGCCGTCGCGCCTTGATAAGGCGTTGGCGCGGGACGTGCCAGAGGCGGCGGCGCTGTCGCGCACGCGGTTGGCGCGGTTGATCGAAGCGGGGGCGGTGAGCCGGGGGGACGAGGTGTTGACCAATCCCAAGGCCAGCGTGGCTGAGGGTGACGTGATCGAGGTCGCGGTGCCCGAGGTGGCGGAAAGCCATATCGAGGCGGAAGATCTCCCGCTGGATGTGCGGTTCGAGGATGACGACCTGATCGTGGTGATGAAACCGGCAGGCATGGTGGTGCATCCGGCACCGGGCACGCCGTCGGGCACATTGGTCAACGCGCTGTTGCATCATTTCGGCGGGCGCTTGTCAGGGGTCGGCGGTGTGGGTCGTCCGGGAATCGTGCATCGGATCGACAAGGACACGAGCGGCTTGCTTGTGGTCGCCAAGTCCGACCGGGCGCATCACGGGCTTGCGGATCAGTTCGCGGCGCATAGTGTCGAACGGCTTTATCAGGCGGTGGTGCATGGGCATCCCGATCCGGGCGATCCGAGGCTGCGGGGTGTGCGGGGGGTGTCGATCGAACCCGGTGCGGTGATCAAGATCACCAGCGATCTGGCACGGCACAAGACCGACCGGCAGAAGCAGGCGGTGTTCTTCGGACATGGCAGACATGCGATCACACGCGCGCGGGTGCTCGAGGTGTACGGCACGCCGCCGCAACTGTCGCTGCTGGAATGCCGTCTGGAGACCGGGCGCACGCATCAGATCCGGGTGCATCTGGCGCATGCGGGGCATGGGTTGGTCGGAGACCCGGTCTATGGCGGGCGGCGCAAGGTGGCCAAGGGTGCGTTGTCCGATGCGGCGATGGACCTGCTATATGGGTTCGATCGGCAGGCGTTACATGCGGCGGTTCTTGGGTTTCAACATCCGGTGAGCGGCGAAACCATCCGCTTTGAGGCTGCGTTACCTGAAGACATGGCTGATCTGATCACGGTTTTGCGTGGCTGAAACAATGGTCCCATGTGCGTGAGTGCACCGACATTCAGGTTACATGCGGGCGCTTGTGCGTTAAATTGGGCCCAGCACAGCGAAGAAAACTTGAAATCGGCGGGCTGCTTTCCCAAATAGAATGTTAAGCCCGTATACATTGGAGGGACAAGGGTATGGCCAATTATGCAAATCTCCCGGCCCCATCGCCGGAAGCCGGCCTGAGCCGCTATTTGCAGGAGATTCGGAAGTTTCCGCTTCTGGAACCGGAAGAAGAATACATGCTCGCCAAGCGGTGGGTGGAGCAGGAAGATACCGAAGCGGCGCATCGGATGGTGACGAGCCACCTGCGTCTGGCGGCAAAGATCGCCATGGGTTATCGCGGCTATGGATTGCCGCAAGCCGAGGTGATTTCAGAGGCGAATGTCGGCCTGATGCAGGCGGTCAAGCGGTTTGATCCCGAAAAGGGGTTCCGGCTTGCGACCTATGCGATGTGGTGGATTCGCGCCTCGATTCAGGAATACATCCTGCGGTCCTGGTCGCTGGTGAAACTGGGTACGACAAGCGCCCAGAAGAAGCTGTTCTTCAACCTGCGCAAGGCGAAGTCGCGCATCGGCGCGCTCGAAGACGGCGATTTGCGCCCTGAGCATGTCGCCAAGATCGCGCATGATCTGGGTGTGAACGAAGACGAGGTCATTTCGATGAACCGACGTCTGTCGGGGGGCGATGCGTCGTTGAATGCAACGGTCGGGTCCGAAGGCGAAGGCACGATGCAGTGGCAGGACTGGCTTGAGGATGAAAGCGCAGATCAGGCCACGGATTACGAGGAAAAGGACGAGCTTGATGCCCGTCGCGCGATGCTGGTTCAGGCGATGGATGTGCTGAACGATCGTGAAAAAGACATCCTTACCCAGCGTCGTCTGGCCGAGAAAGCCGTGACGCTCGAGGAACTGTCGGGTCAATATGACGTGAGCCGCGAGCGGATTCGTCAGATCGAAGTGCGCGCATTCGAGAAGTTGCAGAAGCGGATGCGCGATCTTGCGAAAGAGCAGGGGCTGCTGACCGCCAGTTGATCGACGATTGATGTTTGAAATTGAAAACGCCGGGCCTGTGCCCGGCGTTTTTTCGTGTTAGGCACAACACATTCATCAGGAGGGCTCAGACATGGCAGATGTTCGTTGGGGTATACTTGGAGCGGCCAAGTTCGCGCGGGAGCAAATGGCACCGGCCATTCATGCCGCAAAGCGGTCGAAACTGGCGATGCTGGCGACGTCCGATCCGGCCAAGGCGGCACCGTTTCAGGCCATCGACGGCGATCTGCGCGTTGTGGACAGCTATGACGCACTGCTGGCCGATCCCGACATCGACGCGGTCTATATCCCGCTGCCCAATACGCTGCATGTCGAATGGACGCGCAAGGCGCTGGAGGCGGGCAAACATGTGCTGTGCGAAAAGCCGATTGCGATGCAGGCAGACGAGATCGACGCGCTGATTGCGCTGCGGGACCAGACCGGGCTTGTGGCGGCCGAGGCCTACATGATCGTGCATCATCCCCAGTGGCAACAGGTGCGCGACTGGGTGCAGGGGGGCGTGATCGGAGAATTGCTGCGGGTCAATGCGACGTTCAGCTATGACAACAGCGGCGATCCGGGCAATATCCGCAACTCGGCCGAAACGGGGGGCGGGAGCCTTCCGGATATCGGGGTGTACACGCTGGGTTGCACGCGGTTTGTGACCGGAAAAGAGCCGGAGCGCATCCTGTTTGCCGATATCCGGCGCGAGAACGGTGTCGAAGTTCGGACCGAGGCGGTGGCGCAGTTCGACGGGTTCACGCTGACCTCGCTCACGTCGATGCGGATGACGCCGCATCAGAACGTCACGTTCCATGGCTCGGACGGGGTGATCGAGGTGGTGACCGGGTTTAATCCGCTGGCGCATGGGGATGCGGAGCTGCGCTTGTCGCGGGCCGGTCAGCCGATGCAGGTGCAGCGCTATCCGGGAATGAATCACTATGTGTTGCAGGTCGAAAATTTCGGCGCGGCGGTGCGGGGGGAGACGGCCTATCCATGTCCGCTTGAGTTCAGCAAGGGGACCCAGGAATTCATCGACATGATCTGGGCCGCCGGGGGGTGATCCATGGGCAGAGATGGTATTATGCCGCTGAATTGAAGAAACGCAGAAAATTAGTGATCCAAAAGTGATCGGCTGCGTATTACCCTAAAAGACTTGGGGATACGCAAATCCATGGACATCAAATCAGTAGAGTTTTCTGCTGCGTTTCTTAATTCTTTGGGTGGCAGTGGCCAAAGCGAAACCGAGAGCCTCATCGACGGCATTTCGTTTGAGGTCTCTGAAGGTCCCATAGACCCATCCGCACCTCTTGCAACACACAGGGGAGTCGTTGGTCGGCTTGTCGTCTGTCTGGAGGATGGTTCCCCCGCAGTCTTCGCACTCAAATGTGACTCGTATTAAGTCCATGATCACCGCCTTTGCCGGGTGTCTTGACAGATTATCCATGCAAGGCGCGGCATATGTCAACTTGCAGCGATGCTTTACGCGTCGGCAGGCGTTGCCCCGAAGCCGCGCAATTGGTCCGGTTTCCCGGTCTTTTCAGCCTTAGATTGCGATTGCCCGAAGATGGTCGGGTTATGCGCGAGGCGTCTTCGTGTGGTGGCAGGGCAATGCGACTGCCGTTATAGCGAAAACGGGCCGATCCGCAGATCGACCCGTTTGAATCATGCGGCGTTGGTGTTCGCCGGTTTGGTCTTTTTCGTTTTTGGCGTGTCGCCCGCATAGCTGTCGATAAAGTCGAGAACCAGCGGACGGATGTTGTTGCGCCAGCTTTTGCCGGCGAAGATGCCGTAATGGCCCGCACCGGGTTCAACATGGCTTGCCTTCATGTCCTCGGGCAGGCCGGTACATAGGCCGAGCGCCGCGATACACTGACCGGGGGCCGAGATGTCGTCATTTGCGCCTTCGACGGTTTTGATGGCGACCTTTGTGATGGCACCCATATCGACCTTGTGGCCCGCGACGACAAATTCGTTCTTCGCGATTTCGCGTTTCTTGAAGATGCGGTCGACGGTGGACAGGTAGAATTCCGCTGTCATGTCCATCACAGCCAGGTATTCGTCATAAAAGCGGTTGTGGGCATCGTGATCTGATGCGTCGCCGCGCATGACGCTTTGGATCTGGTTCGAGAACGCATCGCCATGGCGTTCGCCGTTCATCGAGATGAAAGAGGCCAATTGGAGAAGTCCGGGATAGACCATGCGACCGACGCCCGGATATTTGAAGCCCACGCGCTGAATCATGGTTTCTTCAAGCTGGCCCATTGTCACGCGGGCACCGAAGTCGGTCACGTCGGTCGGTGTGGCGTCGGGATCGACCGGGCCACCGATCAAGGTGAGCGTGCGCGGCTGTGCGTCGGGATCGAGTTCGGCGAGGTACGCCGTCGCGGCGAGGGTGAGGGGAACCGGCTGGCACACGGCGACGACATTGGTTTCAGGACCAAGTTCGCGCATGAAATCCATCAGGTAGAGGGTGTAGTCCTCGACATCGAATTTGCCTGCACTGACAGGAATGTCGCGTGCATTGTGCCAGTCTGTCACGTAGACTTCGCAATTGACGATTAAAGATTTGACTGTGGAGCGGAGGAGCGTCGCATAGTGACCGGACATCGGAGCCACGAGCAGGATCTTGCGGGGCTGTTCCTTGCGTCCGACGACGTCGAAATGGATCAGATTGCCGAACGGACGTTCGACTATAGTCTTAATGTCGACGAGGTGATCTTTGCCGTCTTCGTGGGTGAATGTTCGAATCCCCCAGTCCGGTTTGACAACCATACGTTCAAAGGTGCGCTCGGTCACCTCGCCCCAGGCGGCCATCCACTGGATCGCAGGGTTGGGCAGCATCGCCCAAGCCGGGTAAGATGCCATCGTGCGCGCGGTCGAGCCAAGCCATTGATTTGTATTGCGAAACGTTTCCATGAGATCGTATGTCATCATGTGGCGCATAGAGGCGTCTCCTTAAATCCGGTCCGGAAACCGGGCCAATTCGTCGCTTTGCCTCCCACCGCAGGCGACTGTATTCTGCATGGCAGCATACTTAGGGGGGAATATTGGCCATGACAACCAACGACGTTGCCGCACCGGAAATGAGCGCGGAACTTGAGGCCAATTTGCAAAAGATAGACTCGCTGACTCAGCGGCTCATGTCGGCCCTGTCCAGCAAGAAGCAGATCAATTCGTCCTTGCATGCACCGGACGCGGCGCTTTTTGGCGACGCGATTCAGGCCTATTGGCAGGAATGGCTGCAGAACCCGGCCAAGATTCTCGAGCATCAGATCGAATTTTGGGGCAAGTCCGTCAGCCATTACGTCGAGGCCCAGCAGGCGCTGGCCAAGGGCAAACTGCAAGCGCCAGAAGACCCCGGTCCGAGGGATCGGCGGTTCAAGAACCCGATGTGGGATGAACATCCCTATTTCAACTTCATCAAGCAGCAATACCTGATCAACGCCGATGCGATCCGTAATGCGGTTGAAGATATTGAGGACATGGACGCGACCGAAAAGAAGCGGGTCCGCTATTTTGCGCAGCAGATCGTCGATATGTTCGCGCCCACGAATTTTCTGGCGACCAATCCGGATGCGCTGCAAAAGGCGCTCGAGACCGAAGGCGAGAGCCTTGTCAAAGGGCTCGAGAACCTTGTGGCCGATCTTGAGGCGAACAACGGCGAACTGGTCGTCCGGCTTGCCGATGAGGGCGCGTTCGAGATTGGCACCAACATCGCCACCGCCGAGGGCGACGTTGTTTATCGCAACCACATGATGGAGGTGATCCAGTACAGGGCAACCACCGAAAAGGTCCGCGTGACGCCGATTATCCTGTTTCCGCCCTGGATCAACAAGTTCTACATTCTGGACCTCAAACCCGAGAATTCGTTCATCCGCTGGGTGGTGGATCAGGGGTACACGCTTTTCGTGGTCAGCTGGATCAACCCGGATGAAAGCTACAAGGATGTCGGGCTCGATACCTATATCGAGGACGGCTATCTGCGGGTGATTGATGAGGTCAAGGCGATCTGCAACGTCGATAAGGTCAATGCCATCGGGTATTGTATCGCAGGCACCACGCTGAGTCTGACGCTGTCGCTGATGAAGCAGCGGGGCGACAAGTCGATCAAATCCGCGACCTTCTTTACCACGCTGACCGATTTTTCCGACCAGGGGGAATTTACGCCGTTCCTGCAAAATGACTTTATCGACGGGATCGAGGCCGAGATCGGGGATACGGGGATTCTCAAGTCCTTTATCATGGCGCGCACGTTCAGTTACCTGCGGTCCAACGACCTGATCTATGGGCCTGCGATCAAAAGCTACATGATGGGGGAAACCCCACCAGCCTTCGATCTGCTATATTGGAACGGCGACGGAGCGAACCTGCCGGGGCGCATGGCAATGCAGTATCTGCGGGGGCTTTGCCAGTCCAACGAGTTTGCACAAGGCACGTTCGACTTGATGGGTCACACGCTGAGCCTGAAGGATGTGGATGTGCCCCTGTGTTCGGTGGCCTGTGAGACCGACCACATCGCGGCGTGGAAGGATTGCTATCGCGGGGTTCAGACCATGGGGTCGAAATCCAAGCAGTTCATCCTGTCCGAGTCGGGTCATATTGCCGGAATCGTCAATCCGCCAACCAAGAAAAAATATGGCCATTACAGCAATGACGGTGCGGCCATGTCGGCGGACGAGTGGAAATCCAGCGCCGAATATACCGAGGGATCGTGGTGGCCACGCTGGGAAACCTGGATGGCGAAACGGTCTGGCAAATGGGTCAACGCACGGGAAACAGGGGATAAATCCCATCCGTCGCTTGGCCCTGCTCCTGGCGCATATGTGCGGATCAAGGCGACGGCCTGACCCTAGGACATCTTTTTTGCTGCAGTGCAGAAAAAGGGTTGAAATGCTGCAGTGCGGCATGTATATATTCTGCATCTGCACAGGATAGCGGGGTGGGCCCGCAGAGCAGGAAAGGATTTTGAACGATGGCTAAGACACCTGATTACACAGCGACCATGAAAGAAATGATGGGCGCGTTTCCGGTTGACACGAAAGCAATGGAAGACGCTTTCAAGACCACAGCAACTCTGAACGAGAAGCTGTCGCACGTTGCAATCGAAGCGGCTGAAAAGTCGTCCGAGATTTCCGCAAAGTGGACCAAAGACACACTCGCCAAGCTGGGCGACATGTCCAAGGCGAAAACCGAGCCTGCGGATTACGCAAAAGCGATGACCGATTTCGCATCGGCTCAGGCTGAAGTTGCTGCCGAGAACATGGCCGCATTCGCCGAGATCGCGAAGAAAGTCCAGATGGACACAGTTGAGCTGATGATGGCCGCTGGCAAAGACCTCTCCGAGGACGCAACTGCCGCAGTCAAGAAAGCAACAACTGACGCGACAACAGCTGCCAAGAAGGCAACTGCTGCTGCAAAGTAAGCTTTTAGCGAACTAGCGTTCTCTCCTCCCAAATTGGAACGCTATGCTTAGGTCGGATCCCTTCGTGGATCCGGCCTTTTTTTGTCCCAGCTTGCGATCACAGTGACAGCAGTGCTTTCTTTTTGTGCTGCATGTGCTTAGGCTGCAATGCAGCATAGACATACCGGGGGAGAGAACACCTTGGCCGACGACCAAAAACCGCTACTGATCAAGCGCTACGCGAGCCGCCGTCTCTACAATACCGAAACATCCGATTATGTGACGCTGGAAGATATCGCGGGCTTCATCCGCGGCGGGCGTGAGGTCAAGATTGTCGATCTCAAATCCGGCGATGACCTGACGCGGCAATATCTTTTGCAGATCATCGCCGAACACGAAAGCCGCGGCGAAAGCGTTCTGCCGACAAACGTGCTCAACGATCTGGTGCGCAGCTATACCACCACGGCGACCAGCGCGGTGCCGCAATTCCTGGCCGCCAGTTTCGAGATGTTTCGCGACAGCCAGTCCAAGTGGATGGAGAACATGGGCAAGACAAATCCCATGTCCAACGTTCCGGGATTCGAGGTCATTCAGGCGCAGCAAGAGGCATTTCTGAAAGCCATGACCGGCGGGGCGGGGGCCACATGGTCTGGTCCATCGCCGGATGAGCCCGATACGGAATCGGATGACACCTCGGACGGCGATGATCTTGATTCCATAAAGACCCAGCTGGCCGAGCTTCAGAAAAAGCTGTCCAAACTCGACAAGTGATCAGGCCGTGGCCTGAACCGCCGGGCGCATGACGTGGTCGATGGCCGACAGGATC
The DNA here is from genome assembly GCF_051859345.1 of Marivita sp. Taxonomy (GTDB): domain Bacteria; phylum Pseudomonadota; class Alphaproteobacteria; order Rhodobacterales; family Rhodobacteraceae; genus Marivita. The sequence goes on from NZ_JBHYFV010000045.1 coordinate 22,075, forward strand.
ACGTCTGCCACCGAGTCGCAGTCCGAAACGCTCAGCCGCGCGGGCAGACGGCAATCGCAGGCGCGGGCAAGCATCTTTCGGGTTTTCGGCAAATCCGGGACCGGTCCAAGGAATTCCCAGTTCCAGAACGCACGGGCATTGTCGGTGCTGCGCCCGAACACCTGAATCGACACACCCAGCGATTTGGCGGCCTCGACAAAGGCATCGACGTCGTGATTGTCCATGTCCACCAGCGAAAACTGAAGCGAATCCGGCGCGCGCTCTTCCTTGGGAAGAGAATGCGGGACGGTGATCCAGGGCGATTGGCGCAACCGCGAAGCGACGTGGTCATGGTTGCGACGACCATCGCGCACGCGCCGTTCGAGTTCGGGAAGTTGCGGGCGGATGACGGCGGCAGACAGGTTTGACAGGCGCAGGTTGTAGAGTGGAAGCTTGTTCTGCCACTTGGCAAAGGCGTCGTGGAGAACCGCGTGTTTCTTCCAGTTATGCTCGTAAGCGCCCGACATGATGACCGCGCGCGCAACCAGGTCCGCGTCATCGGTCAGAAGAATGCCGCCTTCGCCACCGTTCAGCATCTTGTAGCTTTGAAAGCTGAAGCAGCCGATTTGGCCCAACGTGCCGATGAGCTGCCCGTCCCAGCGCGTGCCAAGCGAATGGGCGGCGTCTTCGATCACGGGGATGTCGCGCTCTGTACAGAGCCGAAGGATGGCGTCCATGTCGGACGTATGGCCGCGCATGTGGCTGATCATCACCGCCTGAACATTGTCCAGCTTGGCGGTGAAATCCGCGATGTCGATGCGATAGCTGTCATCGACCTCGCACAGAACCGGCACGCAATCGGCGTGTACGACCGACGACGGCACGGCAGCAAAGGTGAAGGCGGGGATCAGAACCCGTGCATCGCGGGGCAGGCCAAGCGCCTTGAGCGCCAGGAACAGGGCGGCCGAACAGCTGCTGACGGCGAGTGCGAATTTTGCCCCCATCAGGGCTGCGAATTCTTCTTCCAGAAGCGACACGGGCGCGCCCTCGGCTGCCGTGTAGCGAAACAGATCGCCGGATTGCATCAGCCGGTCGATTTCTTGTCGCGCGGCTTCGGGAATGGGTTCTGCGTCGTGCATGTTTGGAAGATTTGTCATGTGCACCTCTGTCAATCCTGCGCAATTGCTCCGCGCTCTCATGTCAGTATGACAGAGGTATGACGACGCGGCGATTCAAAATGCGCATGGGTGGGGCTGTCCGGCGTCAGACGCCCAGCCGATCGCGCATCGCGTACCACGACATGGCAAGCGACAGGATGGGTGTGCGCAACAGCCCGCCACCGGGAAAGGGCAGGTGCGGGATGGTGTTGAACGCATCAAGTCCCGCAGACGGGCCGCGCGTGGCTTCGGCCATGATCTTGCCGGCCTGAATGGCGTTGCCGACCCCGTGGCCGGAATAGCCCGACGCCGACAGGATGTTGGACCGGACTCGCGCCAGGTAGGGCATCCGCTTGATCGTGATCGCCAGAGTGCCGCCCCAGGCATACTCGATCCTGACGTCGCGCAGATGTGGAAAGATCACCGACATCGGCTTGCGCACCAGCGCGGGGATGTCGCGGGGAAAGCGATAGCCATAGGTTTCGCCCCCGCCGAACAGCAGCCGCTTGTCATGGCTGAGACGAAAGTAATTCACAACAAAGCGCGAATCCGCGACCCCGACATCCTGTGTCAGGACACGGGCGGCGTCCTCGCCCAAAGGTTCGGTTGCGATGACGTAATTGTTGATCGGCATGACCCGCGCGGTCACCTGCCGGTCAAGCCCCCCCAGATACCCGTTGGCCGCCAGGATGACCTGATCAGCCACCACATGTCCGGCATCGGTGCGGATGGTCACTTTGGACCCGTGTCGAATGTCATGCACATGACTGCGCTCATGGATGCGCGCACCCGCCCTCGCCGCCGCCTTTGCAAGGCCAAGCGCAAGGCGCAGGGGGTGCAGATGCGCTGCGCCGGTGTCGAGCGTTCCGCCGATATAGTCGGGCGATGGGCAAAGCGCCTGAAACGCATCCCTGTCGAGCGCACGGATTCGGGAATAGCCGTAGCGTGTGTCGAGGTGGTCCGCGTAGCTGTGCAACTCCGCAACATCACCGCGTGTCGATCCGGCCCAGGCGATCCCGTCCTTGAGGTGGCAGTCGATGCCGTGTTTCTCGATCAGCCCGCGTACCAGCGTCTTGGCATCTTCACCCAGATCCCACAATCGGCGCGCAGCTTCTGCGCCCACAATCTTTTCCAGCGTGATCTGGTCCTGCCGCTGGCCCGATCCCAACTGACCGCCATTGCGCCCGGACGCGCCAAAGCCGACGCGATGCGCATCCAGAAGCACCACATCCGCCCCCATCTCGGCCAGGTGCAGCGCCGCGGACAGTCCCGTATACCCGGCCCCGACAATACACACATCGGCGCGGGTCTCGCCTTGCAACGGCGCAAACGGGGCCAGCGGTGTGGCCGTCGCGGCGTACCAGCTTTGGGGATATTCCCCGCGTGTGTCATTGCTGAAGAGAAGGTTCAAAGCGGGGTCCTGATCTTCTTCTTTTTCCAAATATGCCGGGGGGTTTGGGGGGCTGGCCCCCCAACCGGTCGGACCGGCGCAGCCGGTCCGAAACCCCGGTCAGACGTTCAACAGCAGATGTTCGCGTTCCCATGGGCTGATCACCTGCAGGAATTCCTCGTATTCGGTGCGTTTCACAATCGAATAGACGCGACAGAATTCCTCGCCAAGAATGTCATGCAACTCTGTGGCCTCTTCAAAAAGCTGGAGCGCCTGTCCCAGCACCTGCGGAATATCCGCATCCCCTTCATAGGCGTCTTTCTTCAGCGGTTTGGAGGGCCACTTTTCGTTGATCAGACCCAGATACCCACAGGCCAACGACGCGGCGATGCCCAGATAGGGGTTGCAGTCCATCCCGGCCAGACGGTTCTCGACCCGGCGGCTGTCCGTGCCCGAAAGGGGAATGCGGATGCCGGTGGTGCGGTTGTCGCGCCCCCAGGCCAGGTTGATCGGCGCGGCGTGGTCTTTCACATAGCGCCGGTAGCTGTTCACATAGGGGGCCAGAACCGCGATGGCGGCGGGGGTGTAGGTCTGAAGCCCGCCGATGAAGTGGAAGAACGCATCGGTTTCTCCACCCTGCGGACCGGAAAACAGGTTCCGCCCGGTTTCGATATCCATGATCGAATGGTGAATGTGCATGGCGCTGCCGGGTTCGTTCTCGATCGGCTTGGCCATGAAGGTGGCGAAACAATCGTGGCGCAGGGCAGCTTCGCGGATCAGGCGCTTGAAGTAGAACACCTCGTCGGCAAGTTTCACCGGGTCGCCATGGCGCAGGTTGATTTCCAACTGTCCTGCGCCGCCTTCCTGGGTGATGCCGTCGATCTCGAATCCCTGCGCCTCGGCGAAATCGTAGATGTCGTCGATGACGGGGCCGAATTCATCCACGGCGGTCATCGAATACGCCTGACGCGCGGCTGCGGGGCGGCCCGAACGGCCGATCATCGGTTCGATCGCCTTGGCCGGGTCGAGGTTGCGTGCGGTCAGGTAGAACTCCATTTCCGGTGCGATCACCGGTTCCCAGCCCTGATCACGGTACAGCTGGACCACGCGTTTCAGCACGTTGCGCGGAGCGTAGGGCACAGGTTTGCCCTTGCGGTCATAGGCGTCGTGGATGACCTGCAGCGTCCAGTCGCCGGTCCACGGCGCGGCGGTGGCTGTGCTCATGTCGGGGCGCAGGATCATGTCGCGTTCGATGAAGCCGCCATCGTCCTCATCGGCGGCTTCGCCCCAATCGCCGGTGATGGTCTGAAAGAAGATCGAATCCGGCAGGTGGAAATATTCCTGCCGCGCGAATTTCGAGGCCGGCACCGCCTTGCCACGGGCAATGCCGGGAAGGTCCGCGACGATACATTCCACTTCGTCCAGACGGCGCCCTTCGAGAAAGGCACGCGCCGAATCGGGGAGGGTGTCTGTCCAGTCGGTCATTGAAGCGTTCCTTCACGGAAGAATGTGGCGAATTGATCGGCCATCCGGTTGTTGTCGAGCGGGCGGCCCATGCGCGACAGGGCGTCCTGCATCAGCGGGTCGGGAACCACACCCGGTCCGCGGGTTTCGATCAGGCCCTTGATGAAGTCATCGCCGTATTCGGGATGCGGTTGCACGGTAAACGCCTTGCCCGGATAAAGCAGCGCGGCGTTGGCGCAATGGCTGCCATATGCCACAACCTGCGCGCCTTCGGGGGCTTTCACAACCTGATCCTGATGCCAGGCGTTGATGGTCATGGGATCGCCCCCGAAATCATAGGTTTGCTGGCCGACAACCCAGCCGCCCTCGTATTTTTCAACTTTGCCGCCAAGCGCCTGCGCGATGATCTGGTGGCCGAAACAGACGCCGATCAGGGGGCGGTCTGCGGCGACGACATCGCGGATCAGCTGTTCGAGCGGAGGAATCCACGGATGGTCTTCGTAAGCGCCGTGTTTCGATCCGGTGATGAGCCAGCCATCCGCGTCTTCCGGCCCATCGGGAAAGACGTTTTCGACCACGGACCAGCTTTCGAAGGTGAAGCCCTTGTTGGCCAGAAGCCGTTCAAAGAATCCGGGATACTCGCCGAACGACCCCTTGAGTTCGTCCGGAGCGAGTCCCGTCTGCAAAATTCCGATTTTCATGAAGCACCAAGGTGTTTGTGTTCGTAAGCTATGTGTTCAACCGCTGCACAGCAAGAGACGGCCCTAGACCGTATCTAGGTATATTTCGACCCGTTCCGCCGGGGTGAGTTCGTCCATGTAATGGATTTCCTGCTTTTTCGTCAGGACCAGATTGCGAATCAGCTCTTCGTTGAAAATGCGCGGCATCACCGTGCTGTTCTCGAACGCGGTGACGGCGGTGGGCCAGTCGGCGGGGATCTGTGGCAGGTCTAGCGCGTAGGCGTTGCCTTTGACCGGGTCGGGTGGCATCGCCCCATCTTCGATCCCGACAAGGGCTGCACCCAGAATGGCGGCCAGTGTCAGGTAGGGGTTCACGTCGCCGCCTGCGACCCGATGTTCGATGCGCCGGGCTGCGGAACTGCCCGACGGTACGCGGATCGCCGTGGTGCGGTTCTCGTAGGCCCAGGCGATGCCGGTGGGGGCGTGCGCCTCGGGAACCAGCCGGTCATAGCTGTTCCAGTGCGGCGCAAAGAGCAGCGTGCTGTCATACATGCCGTTCAGACACCCGGCGATGGCATGGTGCAGCATGTCGGTGCCCCGGGGACCGCCATCGTCAAAGACGTTTTCACCGTTTTCATCCAGAACCGAGAAATGCGTGTGCATGCCGGACCCGGAATAGTCGGGATAGGGTTTGGCCATGAAGGAGGCGGCAAAACCGTGGCGGCGGGCGAGCCCCTTGACCAGCATCTTGAAGAGCCAGGCATCGTCAGCCGCGCGCAGGGCGTCGTCGCTGTGCATCAGGTTCATTTCGAACTGGCCCAGACCGGCTTCGGAAATCACCGTGTCGGCGGGAATGTCCATCGCCTCGCAGGCGTCGTAGAGATCGGTGAAGAAACGGTCGAACTGGTCGATGAGACGAATGGACAGGATCTCGCCCGCCTTGCGGCGCTTGCCGGAACGGGGTGAGGCGGGGACTTGCAGGTTGCGGGTGCTGTCGTCGATCAGGAAGAACTCCAGCTCCATCGCAACCACAGGGGTCAGACCGCGCGCCTTGTAGCGTTGCACCACGGAATTAAGCGCATGGCGAGGGTCGCCTTCATAGGGCTGGCCGGTTTCGCGATACATCCAGAGAGGAAGAAGCGCGCTGGGGGCTTCCAGCCACGGCATCGGCACAAAGCCGCGTTCGGTGGCAAACAGCACGCCATCGGCGTCCCCCGCCTCGAACACAAGCGGACTGTCGTCGATGTCTTCGCCCCAGATATCAAGGTTGAGCACCGAGAGCGGAAAGCGGGTGCCGCCGTCGATTGTCTTGTCGGCAAAGCGGGCCGGGACACGTTTGCCGCGCGCCTGTCCATTGAGGTCAGAGGCCGCCACCCGGATGGTGCGGACCTGCGGGTTCTTGCGGAGCCAGTTGGAGATATGCGCGTTCATGGAGCCAGTTTCGAATAATTTGATCAAATTCAGAAATAGGCGGGCTGACCCCAGATTAGCAAGCGAAATTCACCGGATCACGTTCAGCTTGAGCTTGATCCTTGCGCGCACGTCCTGCGGCAGATGGCGGTTCAGTCGGCGATTGATCAGCCCGAAGATGCTGATGATTACCAGCGTCAGCAGGATGAAATAGAAGGCGAGGATCGGGTATGGCACGAAGGGGTTGAACGTCTTGTCGGCAAAGAAATTTGCATAGTAAAGCGCGTCGCCGCGTTGTTGCCATGCGGGAAATCCCGAGAAATAGACCAGCGTCGTGGCATGAAAGAGAAAGATCGCCTCGTTTGTGTAGGCGGGCCAGGCAAGGCGCAGCATGGTTGGCCATGTGACCCGTCTGAACCGCGCCCAACCCGACATGCCATAGGCGTCCGCCGCTTCGATATCGCCGCGCGGCACCGATTGCAGGGCGCCGTAGAAGATCTCGCCGGAATAGGCGGCGGTGTTGAAGAACAGGACGATCAACGCGCCGAGCCAAGCGGAGGTGAAGGGATCGAAAACCGGCGAGACGGGTTTGAGCGCGAGGAACAGGAAATAGGCAAAGAAGAACTGTATGAACAGCGGCGAGCCGCGGAACAGAAAGATGAACCAGGCGCTTGTCTTCTGCAGCAGCCAGTTGTTGGACGCCTTGCCCAGGGCCACGGCGGTTGCCAGAAAGAAACCGGCGGCCAGCGCGAGAACGCCGAAATAGATGTTCCAGATCATGCCCGACCCGATCAGGGTGAATTGCTGGCACAGTGTGAATCCTTCGCGCGGAAGCAGGCGTTCACCGATCCCGACAGAGCGCAGACCATACTCCGCGATGGTTTCCCAACAGCTCATGCCCGGTGCCTCTGAAACAGGCGTCGGGCCAAAGACAGCGTCCGCAAAGCGGGCGCGTTCCGGCACTGTCGGAATATCGCGAAAAGGGGTGTCATGCCGCCGCCTTTCGCTGCGCTTCTCCGCCAAGGGTGGCCTGCCCTTGGGTCAATCTGAGCATCAGCTTGTCGAGGACAATCTCGGACACGCGGGTGAAGGCGAGGTAGAACACCAGCAGGCCAAGGAAGTACCACACCCGCCAGTCACCATGCGGATAATCGGTAAAGCGCGGGGTCTTGGCTCCTCCGAGTTCGCGCGCCCAGTAGACGATGTCTTCGACACCCAGCAGGAACAGCAGTGGGGTGGCCTTGATCAGCACCAGCCAGAGATTTGACAGGCCGGGCAGGGCAAAGACCCACATCTGCGGCACCAGAATGCGCCAATAAACCTGGCGGCGCGACATGCCATACGCCTCGGCGGTTTCAAGCTGGTTGTGCGGCACTGCGCGCATGGCACCGTAAAGGACGTTGGCAGCGAAAGCGCCAAAGACGATGGCGAAGGTCAGCACCGCCAGGAAAAACCCGTAGGTTTCATGGATCCATTGCGGCGCGTTGCCCAAGGGGAGCTTGGCGATGTCGCAGACCACAAAATCATTGCCCTGCCAGATCTCCTGATCCCAGTCGGGGCATTTGATCTCGTGGCGAATCCATTCGAAGAAAATGTCGAGCGCCAGCACGAAGAAGAGGAAAAACGCGATGTCCGGTACGCCGCGCACGATGGCGATATAGCCTTTGCCGAACCAGCGGATGGGCGCGATTTTCGACCGCGCGGCAGAGGCGCCGCCAAACCCGAAGGCAAGCGCGGCCGGGGCGGTGATCGCGAGCAGCAACAGGACCGTGCCAAACGACCAGTACAAGCCCATATGCTTGCCGGTTGTGAGGTAACACGCCATCCACTGGAACGTGCCGAGCGTGTCAGGATCTGTGCAAAAACTGAATATGGTGTGCCTCTGGAGGGCTTGGAATTGAGTTTATCTGGCAAGATGAAGGGGGCAGGCGGGCCGCCCCCTTCGGAGCTGTGGTTTTAGAAGGTTGCCGAACCCGGCAGCCATTTTTCGATCAGCGTGTTGAGCGAGCCGTCTTCCTTCATCGACTCGATCGCGGCAGTGAATTTGTCGCGCAATTCGGTGTCGCTTTCGCGGATGCCCATGCCGATGCCGCCACCCAGAAGCACGTCGTCACCGACGATGGCGACGTCGGCGTTTTCTTCGGCGATGGGTTGCAGATACGCCTTGTCGGCCAGAACCGCGTCGGCCTCACCGCTGCGTACGGCGGCGATGGTTTCATCCGGTGTGGCGAATTCGACCAGCGTCGCGCCGGACGAGGCGATTTGTGACGCCTGGATGGTGCCCGCCTGTGCGGCGATCACACCGCCGTCGAAATCCACCTCCGCACCGTCGAGCGCGAGGTAGGCTGACGGATCAGGTTGGGTGTAGTTTGCGGTAAAATCAATCACTTCGTCGCGTTCGTCGGTGATGGACATGCCCGCGATGATGACATCGTAGTTGCCTGCGACGAGGTTGGGGATGATGCTGTCCCATTCGTTCGTGACCCATTCGCAGGTCAGTTCGGCGCGGGTGCAAAGCTCATCACCCAGTTCGCGTTCGAAGCCATCGACCTCGCCGGCGTCATTGATGAAGTTGTACGGAGGGTAGGCGCCCTCGGTGCCAAGGCGCACAACGTCCTGCGCGAGGGCCATCGAGGCGGTCAGAGCCAGTGCGGCGGTGCCGAGGATAAGGGTTTTCATGGTGTTTGCTCCCGGTTTTATTAAGTGATTATTCGGCCATTGTGGAGGAC
>NZ_JBHYFV010000046.1:0-30608 GCF_051859345.1 Marivita sp.
TAGAACTGATCTATCCGCGCTATGCTCAGGTTGGCGGCGATGAAATCGGCGGCGGGAACTCGAGCTCGCCGGGTGACGACAACCGGCGTGTTGCGCCCAGCGGCCCACCCGTTGCGGCCTCGACGCAGCGCACCACCCAGATCGTCAATCAATTGAACCAGATCCAGCAGATTTGCGAATTCATGGGGGATGAATACAAGCTCTCGTGTATCGCATCGACCTATCGCCAACTCGCAGAGGACGTTCCCGCGAATGGGGACTACGCGGAAACCCGCGAAGTCCTGCTGGATACGGCGCGCAAGCTGGACACCCTTTTGCGAAACAACCTGGACCGCCAGAAGCCCGCATTGCAGGCGCGGATCAGAACTGAGACCGGCCAATCAGTTCCGACCCCCCCTATGCGCGCCTTGCAGGCGTCGCGCGCTCCGCAACTCAATCAGCAGGCAAGCAATATCGTCGCCGAGGCAGAAACGGTGCTTCTGCGGTCCGCAAGCTCGGATGCGACACGCGCCATTCATTTTCAGCGCATCGCAGCCGCCGTTGGGTCAAACAAGGTGCTGCTGCGCTCAAGCTGATTGCAACAGTCAGGTGATGGGCTGACAACCGACACTCATTCCAGACCATACGCAGCTCTGATCCCGCGTTTGGTTCCCGGCCCGATATCGCCATCAATGGTCCCGGTGTAGAAATCATACGCCTGCAACTGGGACTGAAGTTCTCGTCGTGTCTCTTCGGCAAACATCGTTGGGCGTTCGAGCAACAGGTTAAGCACATCCTGACTGCCGCTGCGCAGGGCTGCGTAGAGGTAGCTGGCCGCATCCTTTGGGCCTTTGTCCGCGATCATGCCATCATCAATCAACGCCGCAAAGTTGAACTGCGCCTCTGGATGGCGCAGGTCAGCCGCGCGTTCGAACAGTTCAAGCGCCTTGGTCGGATTTGGCCGCAACCCCAATCCGCCTTGATAGTACAGAAAACCCAGATCGTTGATTGCATCGGCAAAACCCTGATCCGCAGCGGCTTGGTACAGTTCAAGCGCGCGGGCTTCGTCAACAGTCACACCGATGCCCTGTTCATATAGCTTGGCCAGTTCCATCTGCGCTTCCGGAGAGCCGCGCTCAACCGCGCGCTCGAGAAAGCTGACGGCCTGTGCCGGATCGAACCGCGTGTCTTCGGGATTGAGGCGAATATAGGCAAGACCCAGCATCGACCGGGTGTCGCCCAGATTGGCCAGGGCCAAAAGTTGCGATTCCTGATCGGGCCGCAGTTTGGACCACGTTTTCGTAGGCTCGGCCTCGGCAACTTCGGTGTCACCGTCGGGCGTGCCGGTCAGGTAAAACGGCGTCCCCGTCAATGAACCGTATGTATAAGGTTCTTGCAGGTTCTGCGTTTCCTCAAGAACGGCGTCGCGGACCTGCCGGAACATCAAGCTGATTTCCAGACCGGGTTTGGCCATTTTCTCCATCAGGGCGCGTGCATAAGGGCTATTCCCGCGCGTTCCGTCCAAAGCCACCTGCCCGTCTTTCGCCGCAAACGCGACAAGTGTTCCCCGATCGGGTTTGGCAGGGGCCAGCCCACCCACACCACGCGTCGCCTCATCAGTCGCTTGAAGCGCCGATTGAAGCACGGCATCCGGATCAATATTGCCCCCCAGCGGATTGTCCCGGCAGCTGTCCAGGATGACGATCCGCATCACGCGGGCCTTTTCCACGACGGCCAGCATTTCCTTGAGCGACACCGATTGCTGCTGAACATCAATATTTGATCTGGGACGGGCATCGACCGGGATCAGAAAATTCTCACCCTGCACTTCGATGCCATGCCCGGCAAAATAGATCAGCGCCAGATCAGCCGTTTCCGAACGGAAGGAGAAGTCCTTCATCACCTGACGAAGGTCTGCCTCGGTAAGGTCGATCCCAAGTGTAACGTCGAACCCGATATCCGTCAGCGTTTCGGCAAGCGCCTCTGCATCATTGCGCGTATTTGTCAGCGGCGTGATGGTTTCATAATCCGCCATGCCAAGCACTAGGGCGACGCGATCCGGACTCGCACTGGCCAGTGTCACACTGGACAGAAGCAGTAAGACAGGCATGACAAGCAGTCGGACGATGCAGCTCATGGTTTGGTTCCTTTCGCTGGTTCCGTGATTTGGTTCGCATCATAGGTGGTGAAGCCGACGATTTCACTCACTTCTTTGCGAAGAAAACGCCTGCAGCTCAAGCTACCCGATACTAGGGCATCGCATGACGGTTCTGTCGTCAAGTCTTCCCCAAGCCGATTGAAAGCCACGCGTCTCGTAAGCCATGCTTGACTTGAGGTAAGATTGGCCTCCACACTGAACCAACTGGGTCGGGATAAAGAGGGGTCAACCACGCATTGCGGGGCCCTATCTGGATATAGTCGAACATCGTGTTGTTTTGCTGCGTTTAGCCTCTCGACCGTGGATTTCAATCGGCTTTTCAACAGCCTGAATTTTGCCAGACGGATGTACAGACCATGGAAGAATTTCCCGACTTTGACAGTTTTATCGGATCAGGTGCCAACTATGGGAGTGCAACAGCCGGAGTACCCGCGCTAGGGGGCATTTCGGATTACACCGATCTAGAAGACTGGTTCGCGGTCACGCTGATCGCCGGCAACAACTACGAGATTCAGGTCAGGGGTTCTGCAACCGGTGATGGAACTCTTGCCGATCCCTACTTTGTCGGTGTTTACGACGCAGGCGGAATGCTTATTCCGGGTACGTTTGACGACAACAGCGGCGTTGGACAGAACAGTCTTGCGTTCTTTTCCCCCGATTTTTCCGGAACATATTATTTTTCTGTAGGGGAAGCCGGGAACTCGTTCTCGAATGGCGGCACATACACGCTTGAATACTTCGACCTGAGCCTGCCCGATGTGATCAATGAAGGCGACAACATCACGCTTTCAATCCCAACAGAAATTCCGTCGGACATTCCGCTGCCCTTCCCGAACACCGGGTCACCTGACGAATATATCGCGGACCGCCAGATTTCCGTAATCGTGACGTCCGCAAATGCCACAAGTGGCGAAGATTTCACGGTTTCTTATTCCTTTGGCCAAACGCAATCCCTGAACTTTGCGGCGTTGATGGATGAACTGGTCGAAGACGATGAAACCGTTTCGGTGCGTGTTACCGGTACTGTTGACTGGATCGTTGAGGATCCCATGGGTTCTCCGGAAACCAACCTCCTCGGCGGCACGGTCACCGGATTCATCGTGCCGACGACCATCGACTATACCCGAAGCTTTTCCATCAACTCTGCGCCATACGGGGTGCCCGACCCCATCCAGAACTATACCTTCACCGAGCCCGAGGTCGTTGGCAATGTCTTGACCAACTTCGCGGATGGCAGTGAAGAGCTTTTCACGGCGGTGCCCTTCACGTTCGAGACCGATACCGCCACGGGAGAATTGCTCGCCAACGGCGATCTCTTGATAACCGATGCCGTCGGCACACCCGGTCAAAGCCTTGTTGTCCGTTTCACCGCAATCGACGCCCGCGGAGCGCAAACGGAAAGCGAACAGATCATCGAATTCGGCGCTGCGCTGGACGACTACCTGCCCGGCGAGACTGCGCTTTCTCTTGGGTCCATCGACGTAGGCCTGCCCGAACTTGGCAGCATCGAACGTGCCGAAGACCGCGACCGCTTCATTGTCTCGCTTGAAGCGGGACAATTGTATTCCATCGGTCTTGCTTCCACGTCCAACCCGAGCGGCACACTTGCCGACCCTGAGATCTTTGGCGTCTACAACAGCCTGAACGTTCTGGTTCCGAACTCTTCCGACAATGACAGCGGCACAGGCCGCAACGCTCTGCTTGAGGCGTTCCTTGTCCAGACAAGCGGCATTTACGAAATCGAGGTGGGCAGCCACACACCTTTCGGAACCGGCGGCTATGAGTTGAGCGTCGAGTCACTTGGCGCGGCGGATGACTACCTGCCGGGCGAATTTGCAACCACGTTCGGGACCGCCCTGATTGATGTCCCGACACAGGGCACCATCGAAAGGGCCGGCGATCGCGACCGCTTTGACATCACCCTGCAAGCCGGTGTGGAATACGAAATCTCGCTTGAAGGTGCGCCCACGGGGGGCGGTTCTCTTCAAAACCCGCAGATCATTGGGTTGTATGGCAGCAACGGTGCCCTGGTTGCCGGCAGCAGCAACAATGACGGCGGCGTCGGATTTAACGCCTTGGCAAGTGGCGTGGTGGTCGCAACGGACGGTGTCTATCAGATCGAAGTTGCCAGTGCCAACAACGCGGCGATCGGCGACTATACCCTGACAACCACGGCAATCGGTTTTGTTGACGATTTCCTCCCCGGCCTCTCTTCTGGCTTTGGCAGTCTCTCCGTCAATGGGCGTGCAACCGGCGAGATTGAAACTGTTGGTGACGTGGATGGCTTCCGCGTGTCCTTGCAGGCGAATACCACTTACGAAATCAGCATTCTTGGAAACGAATCCAACAACGGGACATTGCGCGATCCGGATCTGTTGGGTGTGTTTTCGTCAAGCAATCTGAACGGAACGCCGGTCACTTCGGTGCAAACGCTCAACACGCAAATTGTCGGTGATGACAGCGTATCGTTTTTCACGCCGCAAAGCGCAGGTGACTATTTCATCGCGGTCCAGGATGAATTCGGCGGAACCGGAACCTATACGGTTGCCGTCGACAACACCGGCATTCGTGATGACTTTGCGGCCGATATCGACACCACCGGGTCGATTATATCTGGCGGCAATGCCCTTGGACGCATCGACTTTGCGCAGGATGAAGACTGGTTCGAGGTCAATCTGGCCGCCAACCGGCTTTATGAAATCGAACTTGTGCCAACCGCAGGTGGCAATGCTCTCGCTGATCCGTTCTTTCGGGGTGTGTATGACAGCAACGGCGTCCTGATCCAGAACACCCAGAACGATGATGGCGGCACAGGCACAAGCAGCGCACTTCAATTCGTCGCCGACACTTCCGGCACGTTCTACCTTTCCGCTGGCGGCTTTGGAGACACCACTGGCCAATACCGTCTGGAACTGAACGATCTCGGCCCCTTGGATGACGACAGGTTCGACATCACCGTCGAATTTACGTCGGACGATACCGCAGACAGGTACATTCAGGCATTCGCGGACGCGGCCGAACGGTGGGAAGAAGTCATCACAGGCGATTTGCCTTACGCGTTTGTCGAAGGGTACGGGTTTGTCGATGACCTCCTGATCGAAGTCTCTGTTCAGGACATCGAGCTTGTCTTTGAAGGTGTCGACCAGACAATCCTCGCGATTTCCAGTGTACTGGACCAACGGCCAGGCGGCACCGGGAATGGTGCCGATTTGCCCACCTTCTCACGCATCGTTCTGAACTCTGACGAACTGACCCGGACTGTGAACCTTGATGAATTCGCCGCCAACACGATCGGGCGTGCGCTTGGTTTCGGGTCTTTGTGGGAAGAACTCGGTCTTGTCCGGGATATCGGAGGTGTTCCAACCTACACCGGCCTCAACGCGCTACGCGAAATGGCCGAGCTCTCGGATAACCTCGATGGGCAAAACGTTCTTGAGTCCGGAGAGGATGGCGCACTTCGGAGCGAGTATTGGAGCGAAAGTGTGCTGGATGTGGAGCTCATGACCTCAAGGGTCGAGATTCGCACACCGACATCTGCCCCCAAGACAAACTTTCTGCCCGACAACCGCCTCAGCGAACTGACCATCGCGGCAATGGACGACCTTGGGTATGAGGTTGACTACGATGAGGCTGATCCCTTCAGCCTCGCGCAAAATGCGTTTGCGAGACAGGCACGATCCGCCGAAGAGATCGGTGCGACAGCTCAAAGCGCTGCCTCTAAACGCGTTGTTGCCGACCTTCCCAACACCGACGAGATCCCGAACGGCGCAGCCTATATTTTCACCCGTGCGAATATCCTGTCCGAACAGCCCGCCAGCTTTACCTTGAACAGCGGCAACAGCGACCTTCTCGATGCCAGCGGAACCAATGCCGTCTTCCTTGAAGGCGCAACTGGCGAGAATTTCATTGTCGAACTGAAAGGCACTTTCCAGAAGAACAACCCGGCAACGGTGAACAACTTGGCCGGCACCGTCGATTCAATGGAAGTACGCTCGGGCACCGGCCTCCTGCTTTTCTCGGTCGACTATACCCAGCAGCCAAGGTCTGTGACCGAAGTCTTGTCTCAATGGCCAAACTATTCGATGAACGACGAAAACGTCATCATCGTCGATACAACCGTTCCCGATACAGTGGCCCGCATCAATCCGAATGGCGGGGGCGAGACTGCCAGCCGGATTTTTGCCGGCGCAAGTGATGATTATGTGCGCGGCGGCGATTTGGCCGAACTCATCAATGGCGGGGCCGACAACGACACGCTGTCTGGTCAAGGCGGGAATGATTCACTCTTCGGTGAATCCGGGAATGATGTCCTGATAGGCGGTCGTGGCAACGATCTTTTGAACGGCGGCGGCGGCATAGACACCGCGGAATTCAGCGGTTCGCAAAGCTCGTACACCGTGACTCTCAGCGCCAACAACACAACGATTCAGGATCGGCGGTCTGGTGAAAACGGGCTCGACACTCTGGTCAGCGTCGAATTCCTGGACTTCGATACAAACTTCGGCGGGGCGGAGATCTTCAATCTTTACAGCGGGGCCACCGGTCTGAGCGCGTCAAATTTCGAAAGCTTCATCGAACTCTACATCGCCTATTTCAACCGGGCACCTGATGCGGTTGGCCTGAACTTCTGGGGCACGGCATTTGCCAATGGCACCACGTTCGAACAAATGGCCACGTTCTTCATTGATCAGGATGAAACACGGGCAACCTATCCCGGCGGCACCTCGAACAATGAATTTGCAACCTCAGTCTACAATAACGTCCTTGGACGCACACCGGACCAGGCAGGTATTGATTTCTGGGTTGGTGCGCTGGATGGCGGTCAGGTGACACGGGACCAGTTTATCCTCGATGCATTGCGCGGCGCTAAATCCGAACTGAAACCCGAACTCGGCCAGGATTTCGTCAATCAGCAATTGGCCGACCGCGCCTACCTTGAAAACAAGACCGATATCGGCGCATATTTTGCCGTCCACAAGGGCATGTCGGACGTGGCGAACGCATCCGCCGTCATGGCGATCTTCAACGGATCACAGTCAAGCATCACAGCGGCCGTGGCGGCAACGGACGGGCATCTTGCAGATGCCTTGAACGCGGCCAACGGGGAATTCCTGATGCCGCTTGTGGGCGTGCTCGACGATCCATTCGCGGCTGCATAACGTAAACGGGGCACCTGCCTTTTGCAGATGCCCCGTCAATGGCCTGGTGTCGGCGATCGAACCGCCTTCGCACATAGTGCGTCGGATCAGTCGACCAGCGCCGTGAACTCGATGCGGCGGTTCCGTGCGCGGTTGGCCGGCGTGTCGTTGGCAACGATCGGTCGCGCTTCGCCATAGCCCACGGAAATCATCCGATCTGTCGGGATGCCCTTGTCGCGCAACCACGTCACAACCGACGCGGCGCGCCGTTCGCTGATCGTCTGGTTCTGCTGATCGCTGCCCACCGAATCCGTATGGCCCGCAATCTCAAGCCGGAACGAGGGGCACCGGTTCACGATGTCATACAGGTTTTCGAGCAACGGAATGCTCTTGTCATCCAGACGTGTGCTGCCGGATGGGAAAAAGATGTTCCCGGTCTTGGACAGAATTTCAAACCGTCCAAGGCAGGCTTCTTCCGTCATCTCGCCCTTGTCTTCCAAGGCAACAGCAGCCGGAGTCAAGACAGCTTCGGGAAGGTTCGGCGGCGTGCCTTGCTGCGCCCGGTCGAATACGAAGTTGAAGCTCACCACACCAATCGGGGTGATGTCCACATTCGCGGCCTCCTCAAGCTTTTTGCGCCCCTCTTCAAGATCAAGTTCCTCAAGGGTAAACGCAATCGGTGTGATCGAAGACACAACCACGCGGTCATTGTCGATCAGGGTCACCGCCACATCCGTCGTCCGATCAAGCGTGACGCCGCGCAGCGTGAAGGAATACGGAAGTTCGATTTCCTTGCGGCGCGTGATGTGCAGATCGGTCAAAAGTTCGGGGGAAAGTTCGGTTGTGATGACCGCTTCGGGGAATCGGAAGGTTTCAAAGAACAGGAAGCGCATGCGCACGTTGCGCAGATCGACCTTGGTATCGACCGAGTCAAGAAGTACCCGAACCTGGGCCTGGCCGTCTTCGGTGATCAGCCCCGACAAGGTTGCAAACGAACTGGTTTCGGCGATTTTTGACTTCTTGACTGACAAAAACCTTAATTCGGACGCGTCACCATCCAAATTCCAACCATACTCGAACGGGTCGCTGCTTTGCGCAGAAGCCTGACCCAAGGGTATTGCCATCAAGAGGGCGACAACACAGAAAACACGAAGAAGAGCGATTTTCATAAATACCTCGCAGATGAATTGCGCCAGAAGGTGTAGCCAGTACAAACTATTAAAATACCAGTTTAACAGAAAACTTGCATGCTTGCATAGGACACGCGATAAAAACGTGGCAGCAAAAATTTCTGGCACCACATATTAGTTAATGCCTTCAATCACCAGCAGGAGGAAACCTTGTTCGATTCGCTCCCAAAACTCGGCAAACGCATCAAAACAAACGCATTTCTTGCGTGTTTGGTTCTCGGGTTGGCTGCGGGGCCAGCGGTTGCACAGGACCGGATTGCACTGGTGATCGGCAACTCCAGCTACAGCAGCGTGTCTGCGCTGGATAACCCATCGCGCGACGCGCAGTTGATCGCTTCAACCCTTGAGGCAATTGATTTCCAGGTGACGCTGCTCATCGACGCCACCCAGAACGAGATGAAGCGCGCGCTTTCGGATTTTGGCCGCAGCCTGCGAAATGGCGGTGCCGATACAACCGGTCTGTTCTACTATGCGGGTCACGGGGTCCAAAGTTTCGGGAACAACTATCTTCTGCCAGTGGACGTTGCCCTGAACGATGCCGCCGATCTGGACCTCGAAGGGGTCGAAGCCCAATCGGTTCTTCGCCAGATGGCCTCTGCGCGCAACCGGACCAACTTTGTCATCCTCGACGCCTGCCGCAACAACCCGTTCGCGGACATGGCTGAATTCGACTCTCCCGGTCTCGCCGAGATGAAAGCACCAACAGGGACGTTTCTGTCCTACGCCACGTCTCCGGGTGCCGTGGCGCTTGACGGAACCGGCCAGAACAGCCCATTCACGCTGGCTCTGGCCGATGAAATGCTCAAGCCCGGTGTCGCCGTTGAACAGATGTTCAAGCAGGTTCGCATTTCGGTTCTCGAGCAGACCAACGGTCTTCAGACACCTTGGGACACCTCGTCGCTGACCAACAATTTCACCTTTGTGGATGCTCCCACGGAGAATCCCGAAGATCTGGCAGCCCGCCAACT
This sequence comes from Marivita sp., assembly GCF_051859345.1. Taxonomy (GTDB): domain Bacteria; phylum Pseudomonadota; class Alphaproteobacteria; order Rhodobacterales; family Rhodobacteraceae; genus Marivita. The sequence continues at coordinate 9,434 of NZ_JBHYFV010000046.1, forward strand.
CTGGAACTCTGTGCAAGCCACCAAAGACCCGGTGCAGATCATGCTGTTCCTGCGCGGCTACCCTGACAGCGCCTATGCAGAGGACGCACGCGCCCTGCTGGCAGAGGCCATTGAGGCCGAACTGACCGACGACACCGCAGCGGTCCAACGTCCGGAACCCGCCGGACCCTCGGAAAACGAACAATCCATGTTCGAAGCGGTTCAGGCCAACCCGACAGTTGAGGGGTATCAGGACTTCCTTCAGGCGTTCCCAGATGGGACATATTCAGAATTCGCAAGAGGCGAAATGGCCGCCCTTGAATCCGAGACCAGCGTTGACCCGGTCGGTGAAGGTGTGAGCGAACCCACGCAAGAAACCGAACTGGCGATGGCCGTTGAACAGGAAAGGTCAAGCGTCCCGAACGTGGTTCGGTTCGATGCGCCCCTTGTCGCGCCGGGATCCGTGATTGACGGGATCATCCTGTCACAGATCACCGAACTGTCACCGCTCTTTCCACCGGTCGAGGGTCTTCCAGAGGAATACTGGAAATCCGAGACATGCGCGAGCTGCCATGAATGGACCCGCGAGCGTCTGTGCGATCAGTCGAATGTCTACCTCAACCTGAGCGGACAACGGTCGCTTGAAAAACCCCACCCGTTCAACGGCATCCTCAAACGCAACCTCAGACAATGGGCCGCTGGCGGCTGTCAGTAACCCCCGAAGGGATGGCGCAGGGCGTTGCGCCTGAAAGCCAACCTCTGAAAGCCGTGGCAAGGGGCCTGCGCCTTTTTTCCCGCGTCAGATGGCATCGCGCACACGCATCGCCGCTTGACCACTCACGGGACTTTAGCGGCATGCAAGAGCCCTGCCCGATTATCGCATCGACAGAAACGTCATGGCCTGCGATAGATCCCCACTCTCCCCTCACTCAGCTTGGATTCCACAGTGCTCCTTTCCGTAAAAACTCATCTTGTCTACACGACGTCACAGGTCTGCGATGTCCTGTTGCAGATCGAGTCCAACACCGATGGCGCTCAACTGTGTCAGGATCCCCAGTTCTCGCTCACGTCCGGTTCTTCGCTGCAAGAAGTGGCAGGTGAACACGGTATCGGCGTGCGCAGATGGCTGAGTGTCGGGCCCCGTCTGGAATGCCGCTATGAAACCCGCGTTGAGATCACGCGGCGGATTCCGGATCTTGCAGAGCTTCGCGAGACTCCGCGCTTTCAACTCCCCGGTTCGGCCATCCAATACCTTATGCCGTCGCGATATTGTCATTCGGAACTCTTTCTGGATTTCGTCGCAGGACAATTCGACGGGCTGACCGGCGGGGCGTTGGTGCAGGCCATGAGCCATTGGATCTATACCAATTTCACCTATGACAACGGGGCCAGCCATGCGGGAACCACGGCCGTGGACAGCTTTGCCAGCCTCGTCGGCGTGTGCCGCGACTACGCGCATGTCCTGATTGCCTTCGTACGGGCAGCAGGCATTCCGGCCCGGTTCGTCAGCGCCTATGCGCCGGACGTGACCCCACCGGACTTTCACGCCGTGGTCGAGGTCTTTCTGGACGGCGACTGGTATCTTGTCGATCCCACAGGCATGTCGGATCCGTCCAACACGGTCCGCATCTGCGTCGGTCGCGACGCTGCGGATGCGTCTTTCCTGACGTCCTACGGCTTCATGGACCTGCAAGAGCAAACCGTTGAAGTGACCCGCGTGGGCAGCTAGATCGACCTGCCTTGAACGGCCGATGATGACTTCTGTGTGACGGTTTGCCAATTGCGTTCAACCACGATTGTGCAGTCGATCTTTCGCCGCTAAAAACGCGTGGTGCAGCGTCGGTCGCTGCCCCTGTTCTGGACCCAAGATGACCTATTGCGTTGGCCTATATCTGAACCGTGGCCTTGTTTTCATGTCGGATACCCGAACCAATGCGGGGGTTGACAACTTTTCGACCACGAAAAAGATGTTCTCGTGGGACGTACCCGGTGATCGCGCCATCACGATCATGACCGCTGGCAACCTCGCCACGACACAAGCGTTGATCAGCATCCTGGAAGAACGCTCCAAGGTTCCGACCGAACGCAAACCGACACTCCTTGAATTGCCCACCATGTTCGAGGTTGCCCGCTTTGTCGGCGCAACACTGAAAGAGGTGATCCAGGGCGGCGGGTCGGATGGCCAGTCCGCCACGTCCGCGTTCAAGGCATCCGTGATTGTCGGCGGCCAGATCAAAGGCGGCTTGCCGACCCTTTTCCTGGTTTACCCGGAAGGCAACTTTATCGAGGTGACAGAGGACGCACCGTTTTTCCAGATTGGCGAGGCCAAGTACGGCAAACCAATCCTCGTGCGCGCCTATGATCCCGATATAAGCTTTGAAGACGCGATCAAGCTTTTGATGGTGTCGTTCGATTCAACGATCAAGGCCAACCTTTCAGTTGGCCTGCCGCTCGACCTGCAGATCTACGAAACCGATAGCTTTGAACTGGATCGCCAACCCCGCATCACGGCAGAAAATCCCTACTATCAATCCATCAGTGCAAGCTGGGGTGACGCGTTGCGGGCGGCCCTGATGCATCTGCCAAGCTACCAGCGCCAATAAGCGTTCAGGGGTCGGGATCAGCCAACGATGGCAACATCGACCCCTTGCGTGTTTTTCTGCCCCCCCGAAGACCGTAAATGCCCCCGAACCGGAGAGACATCCGAATAATCGCGCCCATAGCCGGCGACGATGTGATCGGTGCCCACCAACGTGGCATTTGTCGGATCGTATTCGATCCACCCCTGATCCGGGCCACACCACGCCCTGACCCAGGCATGCATTGCATCGACCCCTTCAAGCTTCACCCCACCCTCTGGGGGAAGCGTGCGCAGATAGCCGCTGACGTATCCTGCCGGAATGCCCAAGGCCTGTAGCGCAATGATCATGATATGGGTGAAATCCTGACAGACCCCGCGCTTTTGGCGAAACGCATCTGATGCATCGGTATCGACCGTTGTCGCGGTTGCATCAAACGTCATCGCGTCGTGTAGCGCCCTGCCGATCCGAATGACGTTGGCGGCCGTGCTGTCCTTCGGGTCGAACACATCCTGTGCAAACTGCGCCATGGATTGGTCCGGCGACAGGCGCTTCGTTGGCCCAAGGAAGTGCAGCGGTGATTCCGGTCCAAGGTCAGTCAGCCTGCCATACTCCACCCGAAGCTGCGCGACGTCCGGAGTGAGGTCCTGCCAAGGTTGGGGCGACATCATGTCGACATGGCAGGACAGGCGAATGGACATCTCGGCATGGTAATCGCGATGCGTACAGGATGTCGTTTTGTTGCCAAAAAAGTCCACAGCTTCTGACCGCGAGTCCGGTTCGGGGAATATCTCGAGCAGATGTGTCGTCAGACTTTGACGACCCCGAACAATTCGCGGCAGGACGCGGATCAGATGCCGACTGTTCGCAGCCGGCTGATCGTACTTGTGCGCGATGGTCAGGCGGATGCTGTAAATCATGCCCTAAGCCAGATGATATTCGTTGAGCGTGTCCGAGATGCCCCAGATATCCCGCTTCAACTCGATCAGGAATTCCGGGAAAATGTCGGTTGGTTCGCTTGTCACCAATCGCGTTTCCAGGACCAGAACCATGCGTGCAACCTGCGTCATGGCTTGATCTGCGCTTTGCAAGGGAAGGTTGGCAATATGCTCTTTCATGCGCGAGACATGGTAAAGGATCGAGCGCGGGTTTTTCCCGTCCAGCGCCAACAATTCTATGACCGAAATCGCATCGGCGGAAATCTGGAAACGCGCACGGTGGGACACAACGCTGTCGCCAATCTCAAGTGCCAGATCAAGTGCGCCAGTCGGCGCGTCCTCGGACAAACAGGCCGCCAGAAGGTCACACATGTTAGCCGCCCGTTCCAGCGACGCGCCCATGCTCAGAAACCGCCATCCGTCCGAGCGGTACATGTTTTCATGAACCAGCCCCGCAAACCCTGTGATCTGGCGCAACAGGCTGCTGATCTCAAGCGGGATATCTTCCAGGGGAACGGGTCTGCCATCCAGGATATGCAACTGCGTCACCAGCCCACGCAACGCCATCATCCCATCGGGGGAAAACCGGTCACTGATACGCGAGGCCGATTGCAGGGCCAACCCAAGCGGTGCGCCAAAACGTTCGGCCATCGCCTGTGCTTGTGGGTCCACATGGTTCATGATCCTGTCGCGCATGTAGGCCGGCATCGTGTCGCTGTGATCGGCACCATCGGCAATGCGCGCGAAATAGGCGCGGAACATGCGCATGTTCTGCTCAGAGCGTTCAACATAGCGGCCCAGCCAGAACAGGTTGTCGGCTGCCCGGCTGGGCAGAAAGGCATGGGTCAGGCTTCGTGAGACCGCGTTTTTCTGCACGGACAACAGGGTCGGTGTCTGGACCTTGTGTGGGCTTGTCACCCAAACGTCAGACACTTTCCCGCCGCGCTGCATGGCCAGCGCCTTGGCGTCGTTTCCAGCGCTGATCCGTGCATATCCACCCGGCATGACCGTCCAGCCGGTCTCTGTGCGCCCAAGCGATACCCGGATACACATTGGCCGCGCGACCAGTCGGCCCTTTTCCCAGACCGGAGTCGTCGACAACGTCACCGCTTCTTGTCCGACAAGGTTGCGGCCATTGGTTTTGAACAGCTCGGTCAACTGCTCCACATGGGGACCGTAAACTACAGTGCCGAACGCTATCGTCTTGGGATCCGCCATCAAAGGGGTTGTCGAAAAGGCATCGCCAACCATCATGCGATCACTGTTGGCAAGCACATGATCGCGCTGCGCGTCATGACCACACCACCACGTCGCAATGTTGGAAAGCGCAAGACCCCGCCCCAGCCGCGCCCGCGCGATCTTTGGCAGAAACGCCATCAGCGCGCGCGTTTCGAGAACCCCGGCCCCGACCATGTTCACGGTCTTCAGCGTGCCATCGCGGATCGCCTGCACCAATCCGGTCGCACCCAACATGGATGTGGGATCAAGCTCGAGCGGATCAAACATGGCGCTTGGCAGCCTGTTCCACAAAAGACTGACAGGCTTTGGACCAGCAACCGTGCGCACCATCGCCTGCCCGTCCTGCACGATGAGGTCTTCGCCTTCCACCAGCAACAGGCCAAGATAACGCGCCATATAAGCGTGTTCCGCATAGCTCTGGTTCATTGGTCCGGGCGACAACAAAGCGACTTCACCCGACGTACGGCCCTTGAGATCCATCAACGTCTGCTGGAATTCCTTGAAGAACCCCGCAAGCCGGTGAACATTTGCGCTCGCGAAGAAATTCGGGAACACCCGGCCCATGGCGATGCGGTTTTCAATCGCAAACCCGGCGGTCGAGGGCGCTTCGACAAGATCGCTGATCACCCACCATTTGCCATCGGGCCCACGGCCGATTTCAAATGACACCATGTTAAGCAGATTTGCCCCTTCATTGCCGACACCGACCATCGGGCGCAGCCATGCAGGGTTCTGACTCAACAGCGTTGCAGGCAACTGGCCCGTGCTCACCAGCGTATTGTCGCCGTAAAAGTCCCGTAACACATATTCAAGAAGCTCGGCCCGCTCGATCAGCCCGTCCGAGATTGTCTGGAATTCGTCGTCGCCAATGATCACCGGAATATGGCTCAGCGGCCATTCGCGCTCCGTCGACAGGCTTTCGTCGTACTGGCGATACAGCACCCCGGCATCCCGAAGGTATTGGTCGCCACGGGTAAAGCGAAGTTCCAATTCTTCTGGGGCCAAGCTGCTCAGGTGTTGAAAGAACGACTCCCAAACGGGTTTGACGGCACCGTCTTGATCAAACATCTCATCGCTATGCGCAGCGCCACCGGCAACTTGCGCGCCATAGCTGGCCAGCAAGTCGCGGTAGGTTTGTTCATACCTCTGAGAGTGCGGGGTCTGCACAGCCTAAAGGCCCGCCCTGCGGCGCAGGTCCAGAGTCATGGGAAATTCCGGATGTGTCCGTTCCGGCGTCGGCGGGACCGTTCCGGCGCTATGGCCCATCTTTTCAAACCTGCTCAATCGTCGTGCCTCTGCTTCGTTTCCATTGACCGGGAACGTATCGAAATTGCGCCCGCCGGGGTGGGCGACATGATACCGACACCCGCCCAGCGACTTGCCGGTCCAGGTATCATAGATATCAAACGTTAATGGCGCGTCGACTTCCAGCACAGGATGTAAGGACATTGCCGGCTTCCATGCCTTGTAGCGCACGCCAGCAACCCGCACGCCATTTGTGGCCGTCGCTGTCAATGGCACGACACGGCGGTTTGCCGTCATCGTATAGCGTTCGGGGTTGGCCCCGGTCAGCGTCACCTGCAACCGCTCGGACGAACTGTCCGTATAGCGCACGGTGCCCCCAATGGCACCCGTTTCCCCCATCACATGCCAAGGCTCAAGCGCTTGACGCAGTTCAAGCGTGATGCCTTCATAGGTGACCTCGCCGCAGAACGGGAACCGGAATTCCGACTGTGCGGCGAACCACGCCGGATCAAAGTCCATGCCATGTGTGCGCAGGTCGTTCAGGACGTCTTCGAAATCTTCCCAGATGAAGGCGGGCAACATGAACCGATCATGCAAGGTTGTCCCCCACCGGATCAGGTTTCCACTAATCGGGCTTTCCCAGCACCGTGCAATGATCGCCCGCAGCAACAGCTGTTGCGCGAGGCTCATACGCGGATTGGGCGGCATCTCGAAGCCACGGAACTCGACCAGCCCCAATCGTCCGGTTGGACCATCCGGAGAGTACAGTTTGTCGATGCAGATCTCGGTCCGATGGGTGTTGCCGGTCACGTCGATCAGCGCGTTGCGCAACAAACGGTCGGTCAACCACGGCGGCGGTGGCGTTCCGTCGCTGGGCGGCCAGATCTGATCAAGCGCGATCTCCAGTTCGTACAGACCATCGTGGCGGGCTTCGTCAATGCGCGGTGCCTGGCTTGTGGGGCCGACAAACGTTCCGGCGAACAGGTAGGACAGGCTTGGATGGCGCTGCCAGAACAGGATCAAACTCTTTAGCAGATCAGGGCGACGCAGGAATGGGCTGTCGGCTGGCGTGGCACCACCAACCACCACATGATTGCCGCCCCCCGTTCCCGTGTGACGTCCATCGGCCATGAACTTGTCTGCCCCCAGACGGCACTGGCGGGCTTCTTCATAGACGGTTTCGGTCGTGTTCACACAGTCGGCCCAGCTTGCCGCGGGATGGATATTGACCTCGATCACGCCGGGATCGGGGGCGATCCGCATCACCTCGATGCGGGGATCATGCGGCGGCGCATAACCTTCGATCAGAACCTTGTGGCCAATCGTTCTTGCGGCAGCTTCAACCGCAGCGATCAGTTCAAGGTAATCCTCGAGTGTTTCCACCGGCGGCAGGAACACGCACAAACGCCCGTCGCGCGGTTCAACCGATATGGCGGTACGCACACGCCCGCTCAGATCGCCCAGGACCTGCTCGACCTGCTCCTGACCTGCCGTGCCTTCGGTGCGATGCGCGACATGTTGCTCCGGAGACGCATGTTCGGGCTCTGGCACGTCCTCTGACGGAGTTGCCAATGGCCCGCGCGCCTCGGTCGGGTCTTGTGGATTGATAAACGGATAATCGCTTTCCGGCACATGCGGCAGCGTACCCAGAGGCAGGCGATACCCAACAGGGCTGTCGCCGGAGACAAGAAACACCTTGCCGCGGCGCAAGGCCCAGACTTCCGACATCCAGCGGCTCGACGCGCGCGCCTGCCAACGCTGAACGGGAAGGACATAGCCAGCCGGTGTGCTCAGACCCCGTTCGAACACCCGTGCAATACGCGCGCGTTCTTCGGGATCGGCAAGCTTGGAGTTCTCGGGTGTGACATTGGCGGGCAGATTGCCTTCCTTGATGATCCACTCTGCCGGATCTTCGAACGCGGGCAGCACGTTTTCCTGTGGCACAGACAAATTCTCTGCGATCCGGGTCAGCAGGTCTTGCGCGTCCTGCGGCCCAACATCCTCATGCGTGTCTTCACGCGCCAGCAGGTCAGGATCCCGCCAGATCGGATGCCCGTCCTTGCGCCAGTACAGCGAAAAGGTCCAACGCGGCAGCGTTTCACCAGGATACCACTTGCCCTGCCCGTAATGCAGCAAGCCCCCGGTCGAAAACTTGCCCTGCAACCGGCGCATCAGCTTATCCGCCAGTCCGCGCTTTGCCGGACCAACCGCGTCAGAGTTCCATTCGTCGCTTTCAAAATCATCAATCGACACAAAGGTTGGCTCGCCCCCCATCGTCAGGCGCACATCCCCGGCCTCAAGGCGTTTATCAACAGCTTCACCCAACGCGTTCAGAGCATTCCATGACTCGTCCGAAAACGGCTTGGTGATGCGCGGATGCTCTGCCGTGCGCGTGACCTGCATGTCGAAGGAAAATTCGACATCCGCTGCACTGGCGACACCCGAAATCGGGGCCGCATGGCGATAATGGGGTGTTGCCGCCAGTGGAATATGGCTTTCCCCCGCCAGCAAACCAGAGGTCGGATCCAGCCCGACCCACCCCGCGCCGGGCAGATACACTTCGACCCAGGCGTGCAGGTCGGTAAAGTCCGTCTCCGTCCCCGCAGGCCCGTCAAGCGCGATCAGGTCAGGTTTGAGCTGGATCAGATACCCCGAGACAAACCGCGCGGCGAGGCCCACATTGCGCAGGATCTGCACGAAAAGCCAGCTTGTGTCGCGACACGATCCCGCCGCCCGTCCCAGCGTTTCCTCGGCGGTCTGCACACCGGGTTCCATGCGGATTTCATAGGTGATCTCATGGGCCAATCGACTGTTCAGCATCACCAGAAAATCAATCGTGACCATCGGTTCGCGCGACACGGTCGCCATGAAATTCTGCAAAAGTGGGCCTACGGGATCACGGCGCAGATAAATGCTCAGGTCAGGTGCAATGTCATCGTCATAGGTGAACGGATAGGTCTTGACGGAGTCTTCGACAAAGAAATCGAAGGGATTATAGACGGACATGTCCGCCACCAGATCGACCTCGATCTTCAGTTCCCGCACGGGTTCCGGAAACACGAACCGCGCCAGCCAGTTTCCATAGGGGTCTTGCTGATGGTTCACGAAATGGCCGGATGGCGAGACTGTCAGGCTATGCGAAATCACACGCGTGCGCGAATGCGGTGCCGGCCTCAGCCGGATGGTCTGCGGGCCAAGAGTGACCAATCGGTCATACTTGTAATGCGTCAGATGGTAGATGCTTGCGGTAATTGACATGAACGAGATCTCCTCGGTCGCATCATGAACAGGTCGCTGCAACGCAGCAACCGCCAATTTCATTTTGCCCTGCCGGTCCCTGGCATTTGCCGCCAAGTCCGCAACGGCTCCGTCAGCCGCCTTGTACACGATCATCAGAAATCGCATCCTGCCCTGAACTCGATCGAAAGGCATCTGTCATGAAGATTGTCGTTATGGGCGCCGGAGTTATTGGCGTGACCACCGCGTATTATCTGGCGAAACAGGGCGCAGAGGTTGTGGTCATCGATCGTCAGGTCGGACCCGGCCTCGAGACGAGCTATGCCAATGCCGGCGAACTGAGCTACGGCATGACCTCACCCTGGGCAGCACCGGGTATCCCGATGAAGGCCGTCAAATGGATGTTCATGAAACGCCGCCCATTGTTCATCTGGCCCTTGATCAGCCCAACCATGTGGAAATGGGGCGCGCAGATGATCCGCAACTGCAACGAGGACAGCTATCGCATCAACAAGGGACGCATGGTGCGGGTGTCGAACTATTCGCGCGATGTCATGCCGGACCTGATTGCCGAGACCGGCATCGAATATGACGGCCGCGAACAGGGCACGTTGCAATTGTTCCGCACGGCCAAGCAGATGAAGGGCTCCAAGGCCGATCAGGACATTCTGGCGGAATACGATTCTCCCTTCGAAGTGCTGGGCCGCGACGCGTGTATCGCCGTGGAACCCGCACTGGCCGAAGTCCGCAACAAATTTGTCGGAGGCCTGCGCCTGACCGCAGATCGAACCGGGGATTGCCGGTTGTTCACAATCGCCCTGGCCGAAAAATGCGTCGAGATGGGGGTAGAGTTCCAATACGGCCAATCCATCCGATCCATCGCCGTTCAGGATGGCAAGATCGCCGGTGTGGATACCGAAATCGCCGGGCGCATCACCGGTGACAGATATGTGTGCGCCATGGGCAGCTATGCGGTGAACGTGCTCAACCCCATCGGCATCAGGCTGCCGGTCTATCCGGTCAAGGGCTACTCCGTCACGCTGCCTGTCACGGAGGATGCCTTTGCACCGCAATCCACAATCATGGACGAAACCCACAAGGTCGCCATCACACGGCTGGGCGACCGCATTCGGGTTGCAGGCACGGCGGAAATCGCAGGCTATTCCAACCGCCTTGGCCCACACGCCACCGACACGGTGAAACACGTCATTGGCGACCTGTTCCCCAAAGGTGGTGACATTTCGCGCGCCGAAGGATGGACCGGTCTGCGCCCGATGACTCCGGATGGCACCCCCGTTCTGGGGCCGACCCAATACGACAATCTGTTTGTGAATACCGGTCACGGCACATTGGGATGGACAATGGCATGCGGCTCCGGTCGCGCCGTTGCCGACATTGTCTTGGGCAAAACCCCGGACATCTCGATGGACGGTCTCACTGCCGAAAGATACGCAAGCTGATCCGAGACTGCACGGACAACGTGCAAGACGCGGCTGATGGTGGAACTCGCAGAGTCCCTTTTCACTTCGTCCAGTCCCAGTCGTTCGTCATCAGCAATGTTCCTGGAATGTGAGTCGGCCCCCTAAAACCCGCATCTGGTTTCTCTGGTGTCTGGGTTTGCAGCCAGAACTCTGATAAACCCCACACCGTAACGAACAAAGGACTTCACTATGTTAATCCACCACGCCGGAGACCGGCCTTCGCTCTTTCCAGGCACTGAATATTTCACCGGCACGGTCAGGTTTGATCCGGTTGTATCGGGTGACGACGCCTCGCCGGTCAAAATCCTGTCAGTGACCTTTGAACCCGGCGCGCGGACAGCGTGGCACACCCATCCCGCCGGTCAGACGCTCCATGTCTTGTCAGGCAGTGGGCTGGCCGGGTCCGAGGGGCAGCCGGTGCAGGTGCTGCGTCCGGGCGATACCGTCTGGTTTGCGCCGGGGGAACGGCATTGGCATGGCGCATCACCAGACTGCGCGATGACACATCTGGCCGTGCAGACCTCTGTTGATGGCAAGACGGCCGACTGGATGGAACACGTCACGGACAAGGATTACAACGCCCCGCGCGCCGAGTAGGGTCTGGCCCATTGATCTCAGCCGAGCGTCGTGACTCACCGCCGAAAAACGAGCGGTGGCATGTCTGATCTTTTCTGGTTGAGCGATGCGCAGATGGACCGTTTGAAGCCCTATTTTCCGAAGTCTCACGGTAAACCGCATGTCGATGACCGCAGGGTGCTGAATGGGATTATTTTCATCAACCGCGCTGGGTTCCGCTGGCGCGATGCGCCCAGGGAACACGGTCCTCACAAGACATTCCACAACTGATGGAAGTGATGGAGCGATAAGGGCGTCTTTGCTCGGATCATGACTGGCCTGGCCGTCGAGCATCGCGAAAGGAATGGACCTTTCGCACTTTAGTACCGCTCCAGGTGCTCGTTTAAGCCACTTTCCGTTCGAAGGCGACCGGGCTTTTCCAGCCCAATGCTGAGTGCCGTCGACGCGGATTGCAGAAGCCGTTGATGTATCCGAAGATCGCTATTTCAACTTGCCGTCTTGTTGCCCACGACTGCCGCCAGATCAACTCTGCCTTGATGGTTTTGAAGAAGGTGATGAGGATTAGAAAACAGTCTGGGGGACTGTTTTCCCGACGCAAAACGGTCGCATTGTCATAACAATTACCTTTTCCGCTCATGGAGACTTAGAAGCCATACTGGCGCAGGATCTTCTGGTAGTCACGCGAACAGTATTGGCTGCCGCGATCGCTGTGGAAGATGCAGCCTTTGGGCGGCCACCTGAATGCAATGACCATCTTCAGGGCCCCGGATCGCCAGATCACGCTTCATCCGGTTGCCGAAAGCCCAGCCGATCACGCGGCGGGTTTGCTTCGGCAACCATACCAACCTTTATCCAGAATTCGGCCTGAGCATTGATCGAACGGCACATGACCGAACTGGACTTGCGTAGTTCCTCGTGCAGGTCATCCCCGATTTTCACAATGCCCATCGACGCATTTCCTCTTGATAACTTTTTGGTCAGGATGTGCTTTTCAGATATTTTATCTTGCGAAATGCACATTGTGAAGAGAACCCGAAACGGTAAGATGGTGGAAAACACTACTGAACTGATATGACATTCCAACCTGAGGAGGAAGAAAGAATGCGTGGATTGATAGGGCGTCTATTGGCGTCAAGTGCCTTTGTTGCCGCCGCGACGGCGGCGCAGGCCCAGGTCTCGGACGATGTCGTCCGGCTAGGCGTGCTTACTGACATGAGCGGCATCTACAGCGATCTCGCCGGAGAAGGCGCGGTCGAGGCGGTGCGCATGGCGGCCGAGGACTTCGGCGGCGAAGTGCTTGGCGCGCCGATCGAGGTGATCTTCTCGGACCACCTCAACCAGGCCGACACCGCGGCCGCCAAGGCCCGCGAATGGTTCGATGTCGAAGGCGTCGACATGATCAATGACCTTTCCAACTCCGGCGCGGCCCTGGCCGTGGCGGCGGTGGCCAAGGAGGCCCAGCGCCACATCATCGTGAACGGTGCCTCGAACATCGGCATCACCAACGACATGTGTTCGCCCTATGCGATCCACTACGCCTATGACGCCTATTCACTGGCCCACGGCACCGGCAAGGCGGTGGTCGAGGACGGTGGGCTGAACTGGTTCTTCCTGACTGTCGACTTCGCCTTCGGCATCGGGCTCGAGGAACAGGTGACCGAGGTGGTCGAGAACGCGGGCGGCGAAGTGCTGGGCTCGGCCCGTCATCCTCTCTCGGCCAGCGACTTCTCGTCCTACATGCTCCAGGCCCAGTCATCCGGAGCCGAGATCGTCGGTATCGCCTCGACCGGCGGTGACGCGGTCAACGCAATCAACGCGGCTGCCGAGTTTGGCCTGACCCAGAACCAGACCCTGGCTGCGCTGCTGCTGTGGTTGAACGATGTCCATTCCATCGGGCTCGAGGCGGCACAGGGGCTGATGCTAACCAATGCCTGGTATTGGGACATGAACGAGGAATCCCGCGAGTTCGCCCAGCGTTACTTCGACCGGGTCGGCTCCATGCCCAACATGAGCCAGGCCGCGAACTACTCGTCCACAATGCACTACCTGCGGGCCATCGAACAGGCCGGAACAGACGAACCCGATGCCGTCTCCGAGGCGATGCGGTCCATGCCGATCAATGACTTCTTCGCCAAGGAAGGCTACGTTCGGGAAGACGGCCGCATGATGCACGACATGTACCTGTGGCAGGTCAAGTCGCCGGACGAGGCCGAAGGCGAGTGGGACTATCTCAACGCGGTATCCACCATCCCCGCCGAAGATGCCTTCCGCCCGCTGGACCAGAGCACCTGCTACCTGGTGACGGGCGACAACGGCTGATCGCGGTCCCTGAGCCAAGCCGGGCCGCAACCGCGCGGCCCGGCATCCCCACACGCTCTTGCGAGACTTACCCATGACCGCCAACGTGCTTGAGGCCAAGGGCCTCACCAAGACCTTCGGCACCTTTGCCGCTGTCGGCGGAGTCGATCTCGCGCTTCGCCGTGGCAGCATCCACGCCCTGATCGGCCCCAACGGCGCGGGCAAGACCACCTGCTTCAACCTACTGACCAAGTTCCTCACACCCACTTCTGGCACCATCCATTTCAACGGTCGCGATATCACCGCGCTCGACCCCGGCTCCATAGCGCGGATGGGGCTGGTGCGGTCGTTCCAGATCTCGGCGGTGTTCAACAGCATGTCGGCGCTAGAGAATGTCATGCTTGCCCTGCAACGTCGGCGCGGTGAATCCTACGACTTCTGGACCCGCAAATCCGCCCTGTCGGTCAACCGGAGCGCGGCAATGGAACACCTGGAAAGCGTCGGCATCGTTCACCTGGCAGAAGTCGCCGCAGGGGATCTGTCCTACGGCCACCGCCGGGCGCTCGAGATCGCCACAACCCTCGCGCTGGACCCCGAGGTAATCCTGCTGGACGAGCCCACCGCCGGCATGGGGATCGAGGACGTCGACCGCATCACCCGCCTGATCCACGACGCCGCCCAAGGCCGCTCTGTCCTGATGGTCGAACACAACCTCGGCATCGTCTCCGAGATTTGCGACGAGGTGACAGTTCTGGCCCGTGGCCGTATCCTGGCCCAGGGTGATTACGCCAGCGTCGCCGCCAACGAAGAGGTCATCGAGGCCTACCTGGGAGGCAGCCATGTCTGAAGCACGAACGGAGACCACCGCGCGCACCGTTCTGGACATTTCGAACCTGCAAGCCTGGTACGGGCCCAGCCAGGCGCTGCACGACATCGCCCTGACCGTCCGAGCAGGCGAACTGGTAACCATGCTCGGTCGCAACGGCGCGGGCAAGACCACAACCCTGCGCTCCATCGTCGGCATGGTTTCGCGCCGGGCCGGCTCCATCGTCATCAACGGGACCGAAACATCGGCTCTGCCCTCGCACCGGATCGCCCACACCGGCGTCGCTTTCTGCCCCGAGGACCGGGGCATCTACGCCAGCCTCAGCGCCGAGGAAAACCTCGTCCTGCCCGCCATCGTGGCCGAGGGCGGAATGAGCGTGGCCGAAATCCTGTCCCTGTTCCCGGGCCTCAAGGACCGGATGAACAGCCCGGGCACCAAGCTGTCGGGGGGCGAACAGCAAATGCTCGCCATCGGACGCATTCTGCGGACCGGCGCGCGACTGCTGCTGCTGGACGAACCGACCGAAGGGCTGGCGCCCGTGGTGGTCCAGCAAATCGGCGCCGCCATCGCGGACCTCAAGGCGCGGGGCTACACCATCCTGATGGTCGAACAGAACGTGCGCTTCGCCTCGACCGTTGCAGACCGACACTACGTCATCGACCGCGGCCACGTGGCGGAAACCTTCGACAACGCCACTCTCCTGAGCGATTTTGACCGGATCAGTTCGTGGCTCAGTGCCTGAATTCGCTCAGGCACCCTTGGCCACGGGCGGCTTGCGGCCGCGCTGGAACCGCGAAGGTCGGAATCCGGTCATCCGCTTGAATGTATTCGAAAAGGCAAAGGCGTTCTGGTAGCCGACCTCGAAGGCCACGTCCTCCACTCTCTTGTCCGTTGTCGCCAACACCTGCGCCGCCTGCTGCACCCTCAGGTAGGTCAGCTGCTGCATCGGACTGCGGCCCAGCCTCGTCTGGCACAGGCGTCGCAGGTGTTCTCCGCTGATGCCGGCGATCCCGGCCAACTGGTCAAGCGTCCAGGGGTGGCCCAGATCAGCTGTGACCTCGGCCCAGAGCTTGCTGAGCCTTTCCTCGTTGCGAAGCGGCTCGGTGTAGCGTTTTACATAATGCTCGATCAGGTCGATCCAGAGCGCTGTCGCCGCGATGTCGCCGCCGCTGTTCACCTCGTGATACAGTCCTCGGATCGCGTCCGACAGCGGCTTGGGATCGACCTTGGTGACCAGCGGTGTCATCCCTTCAATCGCGGACCGGGGGGACTGCGGCATGTAGCGGACCCAGCAGTATTGCCACCGCTTTCCCTGTACAGCGTGAAAGGCATGCAGCACATGGGCCGGCGCGAGCGTCACCATTCCCGCTCGGTGCGGCCGCCATCGGCCGTCCAGCAGCATCCGCCCTTCGCCGCCCAGACAGGCGTGCAGGTATGCCCCGCTGAGATTCGTCCGCACCACTTGGTAGGGCGGCGCTGCATCACCCACGCCAACATGCGAAAGCAGCCGGTGAGCCAGCAGCGGACAGTCTTCGGCGCGGACGATCTGCTGGTGCGTGTCCTCGCCTACGATGTGGGTTTCGAATAGTTTATCGTGCATGGCGACCATTGTTTTGGCATTTGTCGCGACAGTAAAGTGGGTAACAGTAAAAGCAAGGCGCGAACGATCGCGCTGTCCAGGGGCGGTCGAGGAGGAGGTCCAATGTTCGAGGTTTTCGGCGTGCCGCTTGTCGCACTGACCGGGCAGATCATGCTCGGGATCGTTAACGGCGCCTTCTATGCCGTCCTGAGCCTCGGCCTCGCCATCATCTTCGGGATCGTCAAGGTCGTGAACTTCGCCCACGGCGCGTTCTTCATGATGGGCGCGTTCCTGTCATTCCTGCTGCTCGACTATTTCGGGATCGGGTATTGGGGCGCAATCTTCATCGCGCCGCTCATTGTGGGCCTCCTGGGGATCGTCGCCGAAAGGCTCTTGCTGCGCCGGATCTATGGGCTCGACCCAATCTACGGGTTGCTCCTGACTTTCGGCATGGTCCTGATGATAGAGGGCGGCTTTACGGTTGCCTTCGGGTCGTCTGGCCAGATTTACACCGCGCCTGACCAATTGCGCGGAACGGTGAATCTTGGCTTCATGTTCATGCCGATCTATCGGCTTTTCGTGATCGGCGCGGCGGTGGCGATCTGTGTGGCGACCTGGCTGATGATCGAAAGAACCACGATGGGCGCCAAGCTGCGCGCCGCGACCGAGCGGCCGCAACTGACCCAGGCTTTCGGCATCAACGTGCCATTGTTGATGACCCTGACATACGGCGGCGGCGTGGCGCTGGCCGCTCTTGCCGGAGTCCTGGCGGCACCGATCCAGAACGTCAGCCCTTCCATGGGTTCGGAACTTGTGGTCATCGTCTTTGCGATCGTTGTGATCGGCGGACTCGGCTCGATCTCGGGCGCAGCGATAACGGGTCTGTTGCTGGGCGTGGTCGAAGGGCTGACCAAAGTCTTCTACTCGGAAGCCTCCACCGTCATCGTCTTCCTCATCATGGCAATTGTCCTGCTGATCCGGCCTGCGGGTCTCTTTGGACGCGAGGAGGGCTGAGATGAACCGCACACTCCTCTTGCTTCTGGGCGCGGCCCTTCTGCTGGCCCTGATCCTCGTGCCTTTCTATCCGCAGGTAATCTACCCGGTTTTCGTCATGCGGGTGATGTGCCTGGCGCTCTTTGCCTGTGCATTCAACATCCTGCTGGGACACACCGGCATCCTGTCCTTCGGCCACGCGGCCTTCTTTGGAAGCGCCGCCTATTTTTGCGGCTACATGGTCAAGGAACTGGGCCTGCCGCCGGAAATCGGGCTTCTGACCGGAGTGGCCAGCGCAGCGCTGATGGGGGCGGTCTTCGGGGCGCTGGCGACGCGGCGGTCGGGGATCTACCTGGCCATGATCACACTTGCGCTGTCGCAATTGGTCTACTTCCTTTTCCTGCGACTGCCATGGACCCATGCCGAGGATGGAATGCAGCAAGTCCCGCGCGGGGTGCTGTTTGGGGTGCTCGACCTGCGAAACGATCTGACGCTTTACTTCGTCGTGATGGTGCTGACACTGGCCGGGTTGGTCCTCGTCCACCGCATCGTGCACTCGCCCTTCGGCGAGGTGCTGCGCGCCATCCGCGAACACGAGCCCCGAGCAAAATCACTCGGCTTCCCGGTGGCGCGGTACAAGATCCTCGCTTTCACCCTCTCGGCCGCGCTGGCCGGACTCGCCGGGTCGCTCAAGGTAATCATCTACCAGGTGGCTTCGCTCAGGGACGTGCACTGGAGCATGTCGGGTGACGTTATCCTGATGACGCTGTTGGGGGGGATGCACTCGGTGCTCGGTCCGGCGCTCGGAGCGGCGCTCATCTCATCGCTCTATCACTACTTCGATGCGCTCGGGGGATGGGTGACCATCATGGTCGGCGGCATCTTCATCGGCTGCGTCCTGCTTTTCCGCAGAGGGATCGTGGGCGAACTTCAGGCGGCCTTCGCGGCACGTCGCAGCAACAAAGCTTCAATTGACAATAAGGACAGCGAAAATGCCACGAATTGATCGCTCCAAGATCTTGGAACGCCTGAACGGACAGATCGCGGACGGAGTACCGATCGTGGGCGGCGGCGCAGGGACCGGGATATCGGCCAAGAGCGAAGAAGCCGGCGGAATCGACTTGATCATCGTCTACAATTCCGGCCGCTACCGCATGGCCGGCCGCGCGTCCTCTGCCGGTCTGCTTGCCTATGGCAATGCCAACGAGATCGTCAAGGAAATGGCGCTTGAAGTTCTGCCAGTCTGCAAGACGACACCTGTGATCGCTGGCGTGAACGGCACGGACCCCTTCGTCATCATGCCAGTCCTCCTGCGCGAGTTGAAGGATCTTGGCTACTCGGGGGTACAAAACTTCCCGACAGTCGGGATCATCGACGGAACCTTCAGGGTCAGTCTTGAGGAGACCGGCATCAATTACGCCTCGGAGATCGACATGATCCGGCAGGCGCACGAGTTCGATCTGCTGACAACGCCCTATGTATTCGATCCCGACCAGGCCACCGAAATGGCAAAAGCCGGGGCGGATATCATCGTGCCGCACATGGGCGTGACCACTGGCGGCAGCATCGGAGCCACAACGTCAAAGACCCTCGAGGACTCTGTGCGCCTGATCGACGAATGCGCCGAGGCGGCCCGGAAGGTGCGCAATGACATCATCATCATCGCACATGGCGGACCCATAGCGACTCCCGACGATGTCGCTTACGTCCTTGAACACAGCCAGCACTGCCACGGCTTCTATGGCGCTTCGAGCGTCGAACGGCTTCCGGTCGAGACCGCGATCAAGTCGAACATCGAGGCTTTCAAGGCGCTTCGGCTGAAATGACATTCTAAAGGGAGGAAACCATGGCGAGAGTCTACATTAGTGCAATCATCGACGCCCCGATCGAAGAGGCCTGGGCGGTGCTGCGCGATTTCAACGCCCTGCCGAAATACCATCGCTTCTTCAGCAAAAGCGAGATCGAGGACGGCAAGCCGTCCGACCAGATCGGATGTGTGCGCAACTTCTTCACACATGATGGCGGGCATATCCGCGAACAACTTCTGACCCTGTCGGACCGCGAGCACCGCTGCTGCTACTGCATCCTCGAAGCGACACTGCCGGTGCAGAACTACGTCTCTGAAATGACACTCAAGCCGATCACCGAAACCGGCCAGACGTTCGGAGAATGGTGGGCGGAATACGATGTGGCCGAGGCTGACGCGACAGAGGTGCACCAGACAGTTTCGGACACGTTCCGCTTTGCCTTCGAGGGTGCCGAGGACGTCGTTCACGGACGCCCGGTGCAACGGTGACCGACGCACGAGTTTACGTTGTCGGCACCTTCGACACCAAGGCCGAAGAACTTCTCTACGTTGCGCGACTTGTCCGGGACACCGGGATCAAGGTGGTCACTGTCGATGTCGGCACAACCGAAAGCTCATCCGAGGCCGACATTCCCGCGCAGGAAGTGGCCGCCAGTCATCCCCAAAGCGCCTCGCAGGTCACCGACGCGCCTGACCGTGGCCAGGCAGTCATCGCCATGTCCGAAGCTTTGGTCAACTTCATCTCCTCGCGCGACGACATCGGTGGAATCCTGGGTCTTGGCGGGTCCGGAGGAACCTCGTTGATCACCCCCGCCATGCGCGCCCTGCCCCTCGGCCTTCCAAAGCTCATGGTTTCGACCGTCGCTGCCGGAGACACCTCGCACTATATCGGGGTCTCGGACATTACAATGATGTACCCGGTGACCGATATCGCCGGGCTGAACACAGTCTCGCGGCGTATTCTGGCCAACGCGGCGCATGCGATTGCGGGCATGGCCAAGGGCACCGGAACCGCCGAAACGGGCGACGCGCGCCCGGCGCTTGCCTTGTCCATGTTCGGCGTGACGACGACGGCCGTCCAACTGCTTCGCGCACGGCTCGACAAAGAGTTCGATTGCATTGTCTTTCACGCCAATGGTGCAGGCGGCAGGGCTCTGGAAGCCATCGGCGGCAGTGGCATGGTCTCGACCATCGTCGACGTCACCACCACCGAAGTCGCGGATCACTTGATGGGGGGCATATGCTCTGCCGGACCCGACCGCTTCGACGTGCTGGCGAATACCGGCATTCCCTGGATCGGGTCCTGCGGCGCGCTCGACATGGTGAACTTCGGTCCCCGTGACACGGTGCCGGACCAGTATGCCGACCGTGCGTTCTTCGTCCACAACGCGAACATCACGCTGATGCGAACGACCCCGTCCGAAAACGCAGAGATGGCGCGGTGGCTGGCGTCCAAATTGAACGCATCGCCCGGCCCCGTCGATCTCGTCCTTCCACTTGGCGGCGTCTCGGCGCTTGACGCACCAGGCGCGGCCTTTTGGGATCCAGAGGCGGATGAAGCTCTGTTCGACACGCTGGAGGCGACGTTCGAAAGGTCAGAGACCCACCGACTCCACCGACTCGACGCCCATATCAACGACCCTGCGTTCGCCGATTTCGTCGAGCGTCTCATACGCGATCAGCAGAACTGATCGGCCCGATGAGCGGAAAAAATTCTTACATCCGCCCCGGACAAGAAGCCTATCAACAATATCGGCCCCAACCGCAGAAAACAGGCCGGTGCCAAGATGCGGCAATCGACCAGAGACCGTCCGATTTCAGGTCCACCTGAGCGGACGCGACTTCGGTCGAACTGTTCAGGTTGCTCGGCAAAAAATGTCACAACTTCAGAAAGCTACGGGAATTTCATATAATCAGCGCAGTCACCAGGTTCAGAGAACCCTGGCAGAGAGAACGGAATTCGGGAAAGACGGCGAACCAAAGGCGAACAACCTCATCCGCAAACCCCTTTGAAAACACGGAAAAATCCGGCCGCGCCGGTGCGCGGAGAACGCTTTCTCTAGGGCAAATGGCGGAGACGAAGTCCGAAAGTTGTTTTATATCAGTATCTTAAGTTATTTAATTTGCTGGGCGTAGGATTTTTGGGTGTAACGAATTGTGCAGAAAAGTGTGTAGCAGAACTAGGCGGTTTTCGCTACTCATAGCCTTCGACTTGGGTGACATGATTCTGAGAAGCTATCATTCGGGAGACTGAAGGATTTCGCGCTTATGTCCGCGAAAACTCTGAAGAGTCTTACCTCAGAGTCGGGTTCTGGAAACGGCCCAGGGACGAAGCCGCTTCGCGGCATTGGCGCATTTGGCTGATGGATTGAGCCGCCCGTAGCGATGCGCATTTTGC
>NZ_JBHYFV010000047.1:0-30159 GCF_051859345.1 Marivita sp.
CGGGCCGATTTAGCATAGACCGTTCGAAAACTTAAATAATTAACATAATCTTCATTATGCGATGATCGCTCACCGAATCAAACGCCCAAGTGTGACAACTCAGGCAATGTTTCGCACAACTGTTAAGTCAGGTCATAATCGACATATCCAACAGTCCGCACAATGAAGCCGTCCCCTGCAAGTGTCTCAGCATGAGTGGCATCAGATCTGGCAATGCCCTTTTGCAAGCTTTCGATTGTACCATTGAACACTGCCATAACGTTGCGCGCCGCCTGAACATCAGACAAACCGTTGGCAATTGCAAAATGCATTCCCAAATCCACCTTTCTGGTGAGGTAGGTTGCATCTTCAATATCACCAGTCTCGGCTTTGGCACCGCCCAAAACTGCGTGAATGAAGGTTGGTATTGAGATTTGTGACGCGCCCGCCATGATATTCTGCCAATACACCATGCCAGCAGCATCTGGGTCGCGCCCAAGAACATTCTGGTAAACGGACGTGATGAAAGTGGCTAGGTTCGTTACCTCGCCATATAGCTCTTTGGTTTCGGTTTGATCAAAGAATGCATCGGCGATGTCTTCTAAACTCATTCCTTCCGATAGTTTATTCCCCCAAAAAAACAGCCCAAGCGCATCTGGCGCCCGGTCAAAATATGCAATGTAAAGCTCGGCAAGTGAAACGATCGCTTCACTGGGAAGATTGGCCATCCCGTCAAAATCACTGATGCGGATACTATCAGTACCGAATGTCGACAGATCTTCCGCAAATTCCAAACGTTCCACGTTGGACGCAGAAATTGGTCCATTTGCATCAAGACGACGGTCATCTACAATGATCATGTCGCCGGCAAATGACAAGGTATAATTGGATTGCTGCCCACTCAGAACCAGCGTGTCTAGACCCGGTCCACCATCAACACGGTACGCCCCAAAAACCTCGATCCGATCGTCAGAGTCCGTTCCAGAAATCAATTCTCTGACCGGGGAGACTGCGGTATTATCCATACTTTCTTCATGAGCAGAAATTGCATCGAAAAAGTCAATTGTCGGAATGTACCCGTCGAAAGTCGCCTGTAGAATCTCACCTGGCTGCAGGTCAACGATCAAATAATCGCCATCCAGAAACTCAACAACCTGCAATCTTGTCAGAACAGGAGAGGACGCGTTGTCGCCCGGGGCGTCTCCCGGAGAAACACCAAGTAAGACGGCTTTGGGGATTCCGGAGGCACTGATCAATGACGATAGATCAATGGTCACATTCGTAGTATCATGGCCACTATTGACGGCGAAAAGGACAAGCGTTTCACTGGCGTGGAAACCATGGACACTGACGTCGCCAATTCGCAGTTCCGTCTCGACCCCGTCTTGCGCGTTGAAATCAATCGGAGCCATGCCCGGCAGCGTATCCGCCATGATGCGGAAAAACTCACCGGCTGGCGTCAGACTGTCGTAGACCCATCCTGCGGCCAAGGTGTTCGGAGTGTTTTGGACCAAGGGCCAGATTGCAGCCTGATCCACACCCCAATAGCTAAACGCCTCTAGGATATTGAGCATTTCCTGCGCTTGATAGAGACCGTAATCGGAGCGCCGCTCGAATTCCGAGGAACTTCCGGACAAATTCCACTCAGATACATAAATATCCAAATTCTCAAAATAGCCGCTATCGACCCACATCTCCTTGACAACATTCAGTTGAAAATCACGCTGACCTGGCAAGGCAGGGTCGCGGGAAAACAAATGAACGATAACCCCGTTGACTGAGTTCCTCTCGACAACGGTATCGTATTCGTTCAAGATCAGTTGATTGTTGACGCGCGTCCAGGCAATGTCTCCATTGCTCTTCACAGCATCCTCGGTGAACATGATCCCGTAGTCGCCTGAGAGTTCCGCCAAGGTTTCGTCCGTTGTTCCAAGATACTGTTCATCCAGAGACGAAAAGTTGAAGTTCGTTCCCATCTGAATATATATCTGCGGACGTTCGAACCCGGGGCTCTTGGCCAGTTCATCCAGCGTTTGGCTGATGATCCGAGACATTTCTGACGACAACCGGCCGTATTCGACCGCACTCATCTGACCCGAGCCCCAGTACTCGTTGCCGATCTCAAAAGCCGTGACGTTTGCCTTGCCGTACGTTTCGGTCAGTACTTCGTTGATGAAGTTCCGAAGCAAGTCTTCTTCGATGTCGGCAAACCGATCGCCGTTGCTGTCTTCGATTGCAGACAAGTAATGTCGAGTCGGAAGGGTTATGGTGACCCCGACGCCTTCGCCATAGGCGAATGCGAAGAAATCTGACAACGGTGTGATCGCCTTTCCTTCGCCCGTGGCGGGATCGATAGCCTCGGTGCGATCCGGTTCCTCAATCGAATAGTAGGTTTCGGTCACCGAGCCTCCCGGGAACCGCAGAGAATACAGATCTAACGCGTTGATCAAACTGGCAAAGTTATCTTTGGGCATCACGCTATCGCGATGTCCCAAAAAGTTCCCACCAAATAGATCAGGCGAAATTGGCGGCAGAAAGCCGTATTCTACAAGCTGTGTCAGTGTTCCCGCTCCGGCAGCAATGGGACCCAACACCGTTATACCAAGAACTATGGAAAGAATGTGGCCCCGCCACACTTTCGAACCAGTGCAGCCACAAATCGAAATGAGCCGCGATGGGATACTCCAGCCCTGTTTATGGCGTAGACATGCCTCCTCACAAGAACGTGATCTGGCGCGATGGTACTCAGTTGGCCCCTAAAACCTGAAAGATACAGTGGCTAGCGCGCCCGAGAGATTGTGCAGAAAGAGCGCTTTGATATTCACGCTTTCCTTCTGCGTCGGCAATCAGCGCCAGGCCGCCCGAAAGAACACCACCCGCAGCCTAGGCGACGTTTCAGAAAACCATTGGCCCAGAAGAAGATCCCGCCGCGCTTGTCGCCGGTGTCCGGGTCGAGATGGCTCTGGTCATGCGGCACAGATTTCAATTCCTGTCCGTCGTTCGTCTTGGTCTACCTCATCAACCAGTCCCACCGAGCCCGATCAGAAGACCGACGGCGAGCCAGCAATAGGCCGCAAGCGCCAGCCAGAACAGGGTTCTCTCGATCACACCCGTTCCCATGGACAGGGAAAATCCCGTCTGCCTGAATTTCCAGCCGAAAAATACAACCGAGATTGCGAGGAACACCATGTTGAGCCAGAAGGTATAATCGATCGCGAAAAACATGCGATCCGTCACCGATTTGACTTGGTCACCAGACGGCAACAGACCGAGCACCGCAAAACCGTAGTGAAGCAGCAACGCCGTCGCCACCAGCACCACGAGAAAGACACCTAGGATGTAGAATGACATCTTCCAGCCGTAGTATTTCGCGTTCACCCGCAAGACCGGGATCACAACGAGATCGGAAAAGATGAAGGCCATGATGCCTGCAAATGCGACGCCGTTACCGTAGAGAACCGCCGCCAGCGGGATGTTCCCCATCGAGCCGATGAATGTGAAGAACGCGGCCAGTGGCCCGACCAGCGCCTGCGCGAGCAGGGCGAAAAACCCCGGATTATCGCCCCCGATGAACAGCCATTGAAAGAATGCCTTTGGCACGAAGGCCGCGATGATACCAGCGATGGTGAAACCGACGGTCACGTCCTTCCACACCATGCCCCATTCCATGACATAGCGTCTGGATACGTCCGCCCACCCGTTCCACGATGTCATGCGCGATTTCCAGTCGATCCCGGAGTTTTCAGCGCCTTCATCGCCCTGCTGTTCCTGCGCGCGCTTCCGCGCGGCATCGACAGGTGCCAGTCTGCGCGTAAGCTTCACGACCAGCCACATCAGCAGGATCAAGAGCACTCCGCCTACATATTCACCAACCACGAATTGCCAGCCCAGGAAAATGGCGATGATGATCCCCAACTCGATCACCAGGTTCGTGGAGGCCAGCAAAAATGCCAGCGACGGCACCAGCCCCGCCCCTTTTGCAAAAAGTGCGCGTGTCCCCGAGAGCGCGGCGAAGCTGCACGAGGAGCTGATAAATCCGAAGACGCTGCCCAAAGCGACCGACTTCGGACCTTCGTCGCCCATCGCGTCCCGCATCTTCTCACGGGTGACGAAAACCTGGATCATCGCCGAAATGACGTAGCCGAAACTGAAGGCCCAGAACGCCATCCAGAACAGCCCGAGCGCAGTAATCGCCGACTGATGCCATGTTTGAAGAAACGATCCGTCCATATTCTGATCAACGATTAGACTTGGGGCGGGTTCCCTGATTGTGGAATCGAAAGGGCGATAGCTGCAAATCTCCGGAATTTCTCAATCGGGTATTTTGAGCTTTGGTCGTTTCGGTTTTGCGCTGATACGGCATGCTCCAATGGTCTGACGTGTAATTGATGTAGGCAGCAGCAAGTCTGGCAGGCCCAAAAGCGCGGCTTGTCCTAACCGCAACACACGACCATCGCGCGGCAGCTCCGACGGGATAAACAGCGCCCAGATCGGCCCGCAGACGTCTTCCCCCACACGGGTCATAGTTCCAAATCTGCCCGGAAAGAGCGATCCCGCACTCACCAAGGCAAACCAAATCCTGTCGCCCGCAAATTCCGTCCCGCCGTTTCCGGCGGCAGGTCCGGTCCCCGTTCGGGTGGAGATTCGCCCGGTACTTCCTCCGGTTGCAAAGGCGGGTCCTCGGGCAAATCTGGTGACGGGGGTGTTTCTGGAGGTGGACCGGGCGGTGTCGTGTCCGGCTCCGGGATTGGCGGAATTTCGCGAGGTGGTTGGCCCGGCGAGGTTGTCATATTGCGATGCATGATGGGGCCTCCTTTTTTGACGTTGACATGACGTAGTCCGTGCGATGCCGGGGCGGCCAATCGTAGAACCCTCCCTACGACCCTCGCATCACGAAGGCGTTAGCGAGCGGGTGCTGGGCGCTATCGTCGCGGGTTTCGTCAAGGTGGTTAAGGCAATGACCGCCATTGGTGTGGTCCGATGTGCGACCTGCCTCAGATCGGCCAATAGCCGACGGCACCGTAACGCTCGGTCATCATCTTCTGATCGCTCAGTTTTAAGTCCTCGACATCGCGCAGGCGCGGGGCGTCTTCAATCTGTTTCCGATCAACATCGGCATGAATCTTGCCAGCAGGCCAGTCGATTTCGGAAATCCAGTCGGTTGTGACAGCAAAGCGCCGACCGGGAAGCCATTTTCCGGTATCGACCACGACGAATTGCACGGTCCATGTATCGGGATTGATCAGAAAGTCCGAAGCCGAACCAAACTCGCCATCCTTGGCCTCCACCGCGTAGGTCGAAACCTCGGCCAAGCTGCGCAGATGCGGATCGCCCCGTGCCCCCTTTTCCCGCCGCTTGGCGTCAGGCATCTGCTCGAAGCCCAAATGCTCCATGGCCAGGCCCGGCGAAAACGGCACACCCGTACCAGCCAGAATCGGCGGCCACATGGTGTCATCCGGCGGATATGCGGCGCGGGCTTCCTGATCTCCCACCGGGGCGTCGGTCTCGGGTGACGGCGTCGACTTCAATTCCTCCTTGGTCAGTTCAACCGGAAATTCCTGTTTGACCAGATCCGGGGCTCCGAGAAGGGCCGTTCCGACCAGACCCTGGTGGCCGGTGAGAAAGAACCCGGTGTGCGCCACCAGATAGCGAACGGTCCAGCTGGAATCGTCGAAATAGATATCATCGACGCCGCCGGTCCGTCCGTCGGCGGCACGGATCACAAAGGTCATCAGGTCGTTGCAGGACAAAAGCATGGATACCTCCCGGACACAGTGGCTCATCCGGTGAACGCCCGTCCCATAACAGTCGTTCCATTGCTGCGTCGATGTGGGCACATCTCAAACCGGACTATTGCCTCCCCGAAACGCGGATCGGACGACGTGACGACACGCCACGTCCTCTGCCCGCACTGATCCATCCGCCGAAGACCGTGACGAGGTTTCTGGCTGGTGCTGGGTTCGCGATCAAGAGACCGGATCGCCTTTGTCGCCTGGGCTTACTTCTCACGGCGCATTGGCACGAACATCGCCCTCGCCCGGGTCGTACCGCTGGAGGCACTTGTTTGCACCACACCTTTTCAGAACCGGCGCGCGGGATGAACAGATCAGTGGGTGTAGGCTGTCAGTGGACATCCGAGTGAACTCTCCCCGGCCCCAAACGTTAGGCCTTCGTATGTAGGGCAGTCAGCAGGGCGCTGGAAAGAGGAGCTATGACGAAACAGACAAAGCCGATCGTCGTCATCACCGGTGCTGCGGGAAATATCGGGAGCAGACTTCGCAAGGAGTTGTCGGACCGCTATTGCGTGATCGGACTGGATTTGCCGGAGGCTTGCGAGGGCCGGAGCGACATGATCGGTTGCGACATCACCGAGCCTGCGTCGGTGGCGCGCGCGATGGAGAAGTTGCACGACACGATCAGCGGCAAGCGGGTGGCGTCGGTCATCCACCTGGCGGCCTATTTCGACTTCAGCGGCAAGGACCGTCCGCAGTACAAGATGGTGAACGAGGATGGTACGCGGAACCTGTTGCGCGCGTTGCAAGGCATCGAGGTCGAGCAGTTCGTCTATTCCGGCACGATGCTGGTGCACGAACCGGGACGTCCCGGCGAGAGGATCACCGAGGACACCGCTCTTGCGCCGGGCTGGGCCTACCCGCAATCCAAGGCCCGGACCGAAGAGATCATCCGCGCCGAGGCCGGTAGCATACCGACCGTTTTCCTGCACCTTGCCGGACTCTATGACGACGAAACCGCCGTGCCCACGCTTAGCCACCAGATCGCGCGGATCTATGAACGCGACTTCAAGGCCCACGTGTTTTCTGGCAATACCGATGCCGGGCAGGCGTTCATTCATCGCGATGACATGCTGGCCCTGTTCGTCCGCGTGGTGGACCGTCGCGCCGATCTGGCGGCCGACGAGGTATTCCTGGCAGGCGAGCCGGACACGATGAGCTATGCCGCGTTGCAAGATCGCATCGGCGCGTTGATCCATGGCGAGGAAACCTGGGAAACGCTGGTCCTGCCTGCGCCGGTGGCCAGGCTGGGCGCAAAGTTGGAGACCTCGGCCGAGCCGGTGGTGCCCGATGCGCTGGACTTGGGGGAAAAACCTTTCATCAGGCCCTTCATGATCGATATGGCAAGCGATCATTTTGCGCTCGACCTTTCCAAGGCTCGGCGTCTCCTTGACTGGGAACCGGAGCAGCGTATCGACGACAAGCTGCCGCTGCTGATCGAGGCGTTGAAAGACGATCCTCTGAGTTGGTATCGGGAAAACGGAATCACGCCACCTACCTGGCTTGAATCAGCAGATGCACGGGTTGAGGACGCTGAAGCACTGCGTGCGCATCACGAAGCGGAATACCGTGAACATCACCGCGCCAACCTCTGGGGCGCTTGGGCCAATGCCGGGCTGGGTTTGTGGCTGCTGACGTCGCCGCCGCTGCTGGGTTTGGTTCATCCGGGTATGATTATCAGCGACATGCTGGCAGGGCTGCTGTTGATCGCCTTCGGGTTGTTGTCGCTGTCGTGGCGTATGCCCTGGGCGCGCTATGGTGCCGCCGCCGTCGGGTGCTGGATCATGTTCGCGCCGCTGTTGTTCTGGACAGAGAACGGCGCCGCTTATCTGAACGACACGCTGGTGGGCATGCTGGCGGTCGCCTTTGCGCTTTGCCTTCCGCCGATGCCGGGCGTATCGCCGGTTGCCGCGCAGACCGGGCCGACAATTCCCAAGGGCTGGGATTATTCCCCTTCCGACTGGTTCCAGCGTCTGCCGGTCATCATGCTGGCAGTCATTGGCCTGCTGGTCTCGCGCTATCTGACCGCATATCAACTGGAATCCATCGATAGTGTGTGGGAGCCGTTCTTTCCCGGCACACTGGCCGACAAGAACGGCACCGAGCAGATCATCTCCTCTTCGGTGTCCGAAGCGTGGCCGGTGCCGGATGCAGGCCTTGGCGCGCTGACCTATGCGCTGGAAATCCTGGTGGGGGTCATGGGGTCGGCGCGCCGCTGGCGCACGATGCCGTGGCTTGTGGTACTGTTCGGTATCATGATCGTGCCACTGGGTGCGGTCTCGATCTTCTTTATCGTGATCCAGCCCATCGTGATCGGCACCTATTCGACATTGGCGCTGATTGCCGCCGCCGCTATGGTCTGGCAGATCCCCTATTCGCTGGATGAACTGGTGGCCAGCTACCAGTTCCTGCGCCGACGTCACAAGGCGGGTCAGCCGTGGTTGCGGGTCTTCTTTACCGGCGACACCGACGACGGCGCCGATGACCGCCACGTCGAAGATTTCGAGCGCAGCCCGCGGGTGATTGCCCGTGATATGATCTCGGGCGGCATGACGTTCCCGTGGACCTTGATGGCATCCTTGGCGGTCGGCGTGATCCTGATGCTGTCGCCGCTGGTCTTTGCCTGGGGCAGCGGGGTGGCAGCGACGAACCACATTGTCGGCGCACTGGTGATCACCGTCACGGTCGCAGCACTTGCTCCAGTTGCGCGACTGGCGCGGTTCCTGAATGCGTTGATGGGGATCGTGCTGCTCTTTGCGCCGATGGTGGCGGGCGCGGCCTGGGCGGGGCTGGTGTTCTCGGCGCTCTGCGGTCTGGCGCTGATCGCGCTCAGTATTCCGCGCGGTACGGTCAACAGCAGTTTCGGAAGCTGGGACAGGTTCATCCGATAACGCTATGAATTTATTTGATTATCGCCCCCTTGTTGCAGTCGCCAAAGATTTTTTGGCCAGAAAGATCGAACCCTGGACCGGCAAGTGAGGCGCAGGATGATAGAACTGAATCTGCCGGACGCCCAGAGCGGTTGGGAAAACGATCGCACCTGGGAAGAACAGACGCATCGCAGTTATGGGGCCGATCCCTACTGGATATGACGGATGTCATCCCGTGGCGGACCCGCTGCGGAAGAGGGTTCGGCGACGGTCCTGACAACCATCCCCGATTTACGTCCCTTTTTGAGAAGACCGACCGAAAGGAACCTCACCATGAGCCGCGCAATCCTCGACCCGATCGAGAGCCCAAAGGATCAGGCGTCGACCTGGCGGCGTTAACCGCCGCTGCCTACCATGCCGAGACCGATAGCCACGGCAAGCAAGGCCGTTTTTCTGGTGAACAGGGAGCAATCTCTTGTGGCACCATCGGTGCAGCTTCTTTCCGTTGGGCCACTTCTTTCTGGTTGCCTTGTCCAACTTGCGCCAGTCAATGGACCGGCGCTTGATGATATCCGGCGGCCACATGTGCTGTCGTCCCAATGCGATTTGAATTGCAAACGTTGCGACGATGACCGCGAGTGCCGTGCGACCTCCGGAAACCGCGCCAAGCGGCTAAAGTGGCCAAGAGCGCTGAGATGAGACGACCCTTCAGCGAGCAGTCGTGCAAATGTCAGGAACATATTCGAGTGCTGATGCGTTTTATCCGACATCACTACGCCATGTGGGACGCTTTGAATGTCAGATTTTCGCCGAAACAAGATCATCAAGCCCCTTCACCGTTGGGCCCGAAAGGCGATGCCTTCATTGAGCGAAACCGAGGCCGAAGCGCTCAAGGCCGGGGACACCTGGTGGGAGGCCGAGTTGTTTTCCGGCAATCCCGACTGGTCGAAACTGGCTGCGGTCGCCGAACCGAAACTGAGCGAAGAGGAACAGGCGTTCCTTGACGGCCCCTGCCGCGAACTTTGCGCCCTGATCGACGACTGGAAGATCAATAAGGAAGCCGCCGATCTGTCGCCCGAGGCCTGGGCCTTTTTGCGCAAGCACCGGTTCTTCGGCATGATCATCGACAAGGAACACGGTGGCTTGGGCTTTTCCGCATTCGCCCATTCCGAGGTTGTACGCTTCCTTTCGACCCGCTCTGTTTCCGCCGCAGTGACCGTGATGGTGCCCAATTCGCTGGGCCCGGGCGAGCTCTTGCACATGTTTGGCACGGATGAGCAGAAGCACCACTGGCTGCCCCGACTTGCCGATGGTACCGAACTGCCCGCCTTTGGCCTGACCAGTGCCGATGCTGGCTCGGATGCCTCTGCAATGCGCGACGAAGGTGTTGTCGAGATGGGCCAGTGGATGGGCGAGGAGGTGCTGGGGATACGGCTCAACTGGGCCAAGCGGTACATCACGCTGGCCCCGGTCTGCACCGTATTGGGTCTGGCCTTCAAGCTGCGCGACCCCGAAGGCCATCTTGGCGACGTGGAGGACATCGGCATCACCTGTGCGCTGGTGCCCACCGATCTTTCCGGAGTTGAAACCGGCAGACGGCATATCCCCTCCTCCACAATGTTCATGAACGGTCCGACGACGGGCAAGGATGTGTTCATACCGCTCGATCACATCATCGGCGGGCCGGAATTTGCAGGCCGTGGCTGGATGATGCTGATGAGCGCGCTGGCCGCGGGTCGCGGTATTTCGCTACCGTCTATGGGCTGTGCCGCCATCGCGCTTTCGGCCCATACCACCGGGGCTTATTCGCGCATCCGCGAACAGTTCGATCTGCCTATCGGAATGTTCGGTGGCGTTCAGGAACGGCTGGGGCGGCTGGCTTCGGATGCCTATTCGACGGATGCCGCGCGGCGGTTGACCTGCGCGGGTCTGGACGAGGGGCATGCGCTGTCGGTGATCTCTGCAATCATGAAAGCCCACGCGACATTCCGGATGCGCGATGCAGTGAACGACGCAATGGATGTACATTCCGGCAAGGCGGTGATTGACGGGCCGTCAAACTATCTTCTGCCGCTCTACCGCGCCGTTCCAATCGGCATAACTGTGGAAGGCGCCAATATTGTTACCCGCAGCCTGATCATCTTCGGGCAGGGTTCGATCCGGGCGCATCCGCATATGCTGGACAACATCGAAGCGCTGTCGATCGCCGATGACGAAGAAAGCCTCGACGCCTTCGATCGCAGCGTCTGGGCTCACATCAAGCACACGACCAAGACCATGGGCCGGGCCATCGGGCGCGCCTGGACCGGCGGTTACCTCGCGCCGGCCCCGGCGGGCGCGGGCAAGACCAAACCGTTCTACCGACAGCTTTCGCGCTGGTCGGCGGCCTATGCGCTGACCGCCGATTTCGCCTTCTTGACGCTCGGCGGCGCGCTAAAACGCAAAGAGATGATTTCGGCCCGCATGGGCGATATCTTGTCAGAGATGTATGTCCTCTCGGCGACGCTGAAGCGCTGGGAAGACGAGGGCCGCCATGACGCCGATCTTCCGCTCGTGCATTTTGCCGCCGATCGGGGGTTCCAGCGCATCCGCATCGCGTTGGTCGAGGTGCTGAACGCCTTGCCTGCCCGCTGGGCCGCATGGCTGCTCTGGGCCATGATCCTGCCGGGGGGTTCCGCCCGTGGACCGTCCGACGCGCGCACAGTGGCATGTGCCGAACTGATCTATGACCCCTCCGCGACCCGAGATCGGATCGTCGGGCGTTTGTTCGAAGGGTGCTCGCGTGACGGGATTGCCGACCTCAACGCGGCCTATGACGCGGTCACCCTCAATGCGCCACTGATGAAGAAACTGCGCGAGGCGGACCACACACCGCAAAGTGGGCTTGCCGCCGGAATCATTTCCGAGGCGGACGCGGAGCGCATTGCCGAGATGCAGGCGCGTGTCGACAAGGTCGTCGCGGTGGACGACTACACACCTGAAGAGCTTGCCACGCTCTACCCCGAACTTGACTCCCCCACCCGACAAGAGGAGGCCGCAGAATGACCCGACCAGTCTATTTGGTCGATGGGGCACGCACCCCGTTTCTCAAGGCTCGAGGCAAGCCCGGCCCATTCACGCCAGTCGATCTCGCCGTGCAATGCGGACGCCCGCTATTGCTGCGACAGGGGTTCGATGCCCGCGCCTTGGACCTGGTGATTCTCGGCTGCGTCAATGTCATCGCCGACGAGATGAACCCGGCCCGCGTTGCGGCGCTGCGGTTGGGATTGGGTGCGGAAATGGTGGCGTTTACCATGCAGATCAACTGCGGCTCGGGCATGCAGAGCATTGACACCGCCTATCGCTACATCCGCGATGGCAGCCACGAGATGATCCTGGCGGGGGGCACCGAGGCTCTCAGTCACGCGCCGCTGACGCTGCGGCAGGAAGCCGTCGAATGGTTCGGCGAGATGAGCCAGGCCAAGGGGCCGCTCGCACAGGCCAAGGCAGTGACCGGTTTGCGCCCGGACTTCTTCAAACCGGTGATCGGGCTGGAGCACGGGCTGACCGACCCTATCACCACGCTGAACATGGGTCAGACCGCCGAGGTGCTGGCCTACCACTTCGGCATCGACCGCAAGACGGCGGATGCCTATGCGATGGAAAGCCATCACCGCTTGGCCAAGGCGCAAGAGGAAGGTTGGCTGGACGACGAGGTCATGCCGGCCTTTGCGTCCGACGGAACAGTCTTCGTGCGCGACGATGGCGTGCGGCCCGACAGTGATATGGAGGGGCTGGCCAAGCCGAAACCCGTGTTCGAAAAGCCCCATGGCAAGGTCACGGCGGGCAATTCCAGCCAAATCACCGATGGCGCCTCCTGGGTCATTGTCGCCTCGGAAGCGGCGGTGGAAAAACACGGGTTGACCCCGCGGGCCGAAATCAAGGACAGCGAATGGGCCGCCCTTGATCCTGCGGTCATGGGCCTCGGCCCGGTTCTGGCCGCCACCCCACTCGCACAACGCAACGGGCTGAGCGTCGAGGATGTCGGCCTGTGGGAATTGAACGAGGCCTTCGCCGCGCAGGTTCTGTCCTGTCTGGCCGCATGGTCCGACGAGGACTTCTGCCGCGAGGTGCTGGGATTCGACAGTGCCTTCGGGCGGATTGATCGTGACATGCTCAACATCGATGGCGGCGCGATTTCACTGGGCCACCCCGTCGGCACGAGCGGCAACCGCATCGTGCTGCACCTGGCCAACGCCATGCAGCGCGCGGGCCACAAGACCGGCATCGCGACCGAATGCATCGGCGGCGGTCTTGGTGGTGCAATGCTGTTGGAGGCTGTATGATGACCGGACCGGTTCTGAAATACCTGGGCGAAACGAAGCTGGAGCTTGGCCCAGCTACCAAAGAGGCCCATCCTTGGCGGCGTGGCGAGGCCGACGGGGTCGTCTGGCTGGTGCTGGATTGCGAAGGCAAGTCGGTCAATACCGTCTCCCGTGATGTGATTGAGGGGTTGGCCAGGGAGCTGGATGATCTGGAAGAGAACGTGCCGAAAGGCGTCGTCATTCGCTCTGCAAAGATTGCGGGCTTTGCGGCCGGGGCCGACATAGATGGCTTCGACGACATGGCAGGCGAAGGGGCGGCGGATCTCCTCAAACGTGGCCATGACGTGCTGGACCGGCTTGAAGCCTTGCCCTGTCCGACCATCGCCGTGGTGCATGGTGCCGCCCTCGGCGCGGGGTTCGAGATCGCGCTGGCTTGCGGCTACCGGATCGCTGTCGAAGGCGCCAGTTTCGGCTTTCCCGAGGTGCAGCTTGGCCTGCATCCCGGTTTGGGCGGCACATTCCGCCTGACGTCGCTGATCGACCCTCTCGAGGCGATGACACTGATGCTGACCGGAAAAACGGCGCATACCAGGAAGGCAAAGTCGCTCGGCATCGCTGACGAGGTGGTGCGCGAACGTCACGTCGGCACCGCTGTCGCTGCAATGCTGGACACAAAGGCCGGCCATGAGCGTGGGCTCAAGGCAAAGGCGCTGGACTTTGACAGCGCGCGGTCGCTCGCGGCTCGCCAGATGCGCGGCGAGACCGAAAAGAAAGCTCCGAAAGACAAGTATCCCGCGCCTCATCGCCAGATCGACATCTGGGAAGAGCACGGCGACGACCGCGGCGCGATGCAGGCCGCCGAGATCGAGAGCTTCGCCAAGCTGCTGGAGAGCGACACGTCTAAAAATCTGCGCCGCGTGTTCTTTCTGCGTCAGCGGCTGAAGGACGGCGCACGCGGCGCGGATGGTATCGACCATGTGCATGTGATCGGGGCCGGTGCAATGGGCACCGAAATCGCTGGCTGGGCCGCGATCAAGGGCAAGACCGTGACGCTGGGCGATGTCGAAACCGATCCGCTGGGGCGCGCCGTCGCGCGGGCTCGCAAAGTCGCCGAAGACGCTCATCTGTCGAAGATCGAGATCCGTGATGCGATGGACCGATTGATACCGGACCCGAAAGGCTATGGCATCGTCCGTGCCGATCTGGTGATCGAAGCAGGGCCGGAAACGGTTGGAATCAAGAGGAAGATGTACGGCGGGTTGGCCGACCGCATGAAGGATGGCGCGATCCTTGCCACCAATACCTCCAGCCTGTCGCTGGACGATCTGCGCGACGGTGCCCCGGATGCCGTGCATTTTGCCGGACTGCATTTCTTCAATCCGGTTTCGAAGATGCAACTGGTGGAGGTTGTGCGCCATGACGGCACCGACGACGAAATCACCCGACGCCTTGCCGCTTTTTGTAGCGCCATCGACCGCCTGCCGGTGCAAGTCCGTGACTACCCTGGCTTCCTGGTAAACCGCGCGCTGACGCCCTATCTGCTCGAAGCGATGGTGCTGATGGACGAAGGCGTTTCGAAAGAGGTGATCGACACCGCTGCGATCCGCTTCGGGATGCCGATTGGCCCGGTGGCGCTGGCCGATCAGGTCGGGCTCGATATTGGGTTGCACGTGGCGGAAAGCCTCCATGCCGGACTGGACACGCCGCTGGCGGAAATCTCCTCGACCCTGCGCGACAAGGTAGACGCGAACGATCTGGGAAAGAAGACCGGCCGGGGTTTTTATGCCTGGTCGGACGGTTCCCCTCATCCGGATGCCGCCTTGGAAGGCGCGCCCGAGGATCTGACCGACCGGTTGATCTTGCCGCTGTTGAACGCCTGCGTCGAATGTCTGCGCAAGGACGTCGTGGCCAGTTCCGACGAGGTAGACGCCGCAATGATCTTTGCCACTGGCTTTGCACCCTTCCGCGGTGGTCCGATGCATTACGCGCGCCACCGCGGCACTCAGGAGGTCGCGGAGAGGCTCACCGAACTGGCTGAACGTCACGGCCCCCGGTTCGAACCCGACGCGGGCTGGTCGGACCTTTGACCCTCATGCGCCAATGGACGGACTCCGATGCGCTGGCGGAGGAGGTATTTGAGCACTGCGGCGGCAGAGTTCGCCTGGCGCTGCCGCTGGGGCTCGGCAAACCGGTGGAGATTGTCGACGCATTGATCCGCGCAGCGACTCGTGCTCCCGCCCGGCATTTGTCGATCTTCACCGCCTTGACGCTGGAATTGCCCGAGACCGATAACGAGGTGGCAAAGCGGTTCCTCGGTCCGGCGATGTCGCGCCTTTTCGGCGACTACCGTGCGCCCGCCTACGCCGGAATGATGCGCGACGGCACGTTGCCCGACAACGTCGAAGTGTCCGAATTCTTCCTTCAGGCGGGGAACTGGGTTGGCGTCGCCGCGGCGCAACAAAGCTATATCGCCGCCAATTACACACATGCACGCGATGTCCTGATGTCGAAGAACCCCAACGTGCTGGTGCAGCTTCTGGCGCGCGACGGGGACCGGTTGTCGCTGGGCGGCAACACTGACATTTCGGCTGATCTCTTCGCGTTCCGCCGCGACGGTCGCGCCGATTTCATCGCCATTGCCCAGGTTCATCCCGATATGCCCTTGCTGCTGGCTGGGCAGGGTGAGATCGACGCTGGCGAGTTCGCCCATGAACTGGTGCCTGATACCCAAGGCGCGCTGTTTTCTGCTCCGCGCCGCATTGTGGGCCCGCAGGCCCACGCCATAGGTCTGCACGTTGCCCGCCTGATCTCGGATGGTGGTACGCTTCAGATCGGTATCGGCGCGCAGGGGGATGCGGTGGGCCATGCGTTGATCCTTCGGCACGAGGGTCGCGTAGGGGTGATCCAGCGCGATTGCCCATTCGCTGTCCAAGAACCGCCCGGTGGCGCATTCGCCCAAGGGCTCTATGGCGTCACCGAGATGCTGACCGAAGGGATGCTGCGGCTGTTCGAGGCCGGGATCGTACGGCGCGAAGCCATGGGCGCCGCCATCCATGCCGGGTTCTTCGTGGAAAGCAACGATTTCTATGCCCGGCTGCGTGGCCTGTCGGCCCGTGATCGAGATCGGATCGGGATGATGCCGGTGAGCTTTACCAACGCGCTTTATGGCGACGAGGCCGCAAAGCGCGCCGCGCGGGTGGCGGCACGGTTCGTCAACGCCACGATGCAGGTCTCTTTGCTGGGCGACGCGATGTCGGACACGCTGGAGAACGGGCAAGTGGTCAGCGGTATCGGTGGGCAGTTTAACTTCGTCGAGCAGGCCTTCGCGCTGGAGGGAGCCCGGTCGATCCTGACACTGCCAGCGGTGCGCGAAAGCGGCGGTCAGACGGTCAGCAACATCCGCTGGGACGTCGCCACCGTCAGCGTGCCGCGCCACATGCGCGATATCGTGGTAACGGAATACGGGATCGCCGACCTACGCGGTCGCAGCGACGCCGAATGCATCGCGGCGATGCTCGCCATTGCCGACAGCCGCTTTCAAGGCGAATTGCATGACAAGGCCAAGGCGGCGGGCAAGCTTCCCGACGATCACCGCATACCGGACGCGCACCGCCGCAATTTCCCGCAGAAGGTGCAGGACTGGCTGCTGCCGCATCGTGCCGATCTTCCGGATTTTCCGTTCGGCAGCGAATTCACGGAGATCGAAGAGGTCCTGCTACCGGCGCTGGAGCGTTTGCGTGCGTTTGGCGGCACATGGCGTGGCAAGGCCCACCTGCTGCGCGCGGCCTTGACCGGCGCACCCCACCCGCGCGAGGCCGAGGCACTGGCCCGGATGGAGTGGGCTCAGGGCGGCGGAGTGTCGGCGCTGGCGCTACGTGGCGCGTTGCGACTGACAGCGGAGGAGGTCTGGCATCGCGTCACTTGACCTGCGTTGTCTTCACTTAGACGGCTGGTTGCCGACGGCACATTCTGATCCATACGGGCCACGACACTTTCATGCCTGCCTCGTTGATGAAATTTCACAAGGGCATGCCCGCGGCTTCGAGTGCCGTCAGCCAGCGTTCCAAAACGCCCGGGGCTGTCCACATTCCAGTGTTGATTTTCCGCTCGTGGGTGACTGTCCAGGCTGGATTTTCCGCAAGGTAGTCTTGCATCGCATTGGCCGCTTTTTCTTGATTTCCAAGGCAGTGATGAATCACGGCAAGCTCTTTGTAGGCTGCGATCGGCATCGAAGGAGTCGACTGAAATGCATCAAGAGCCTTTTCGCACGCCCCGGCTTGCCACAGGGCCGAGGACTTGGCCCATGTCAGACCGAAACCGTAAAGCGGATCAATGCGCTCCAGTCGTGCGATTACCTCAAGCGCCTCGTCCGTCTTGCCGACATAGACCAAAGCATCGGCAAGCCCCATGGTTACGATCGACGACGACGGGTTCAGGTCGACGCCTCGCCGGAATGCGCCGATCGCCGCCTCGACGTCGCGGTTGTGGATCAGGACCCGTCCGAGTGCGTGGTAGGCCATGAAATTGTTCGGGTCGAGTTCTATAGCCATTCGGGCAAGCTCATACATGCGTTTGCGCGTCGCCGCCTCGTCGCCATCAATCCAGCCGTAACGCAGTCCCACGCGCAACGACAAAGCCTGGCCGAGATATCCCCAAGCGGAATTCGGGTAGTCCCTGATCGCCTGCTCCTGTTCTTCAATGTTCTTCATGAGGTTTTCGCGGGTGAAGCTGCGCATGATACGGCTTTGCGCGGCGTTCGCGATCATCAGCGCGCCGACGTCACCCCCTGTCATCCGCGCTTCAGAGGTGTCTATCACGCTGTGGCCGACGGCATTGGCGATTTTCCCGCTGATCTGGCTGTTGACTTCCAGAAGCGCGTCCAGAGGTACGTCAATTTCGTCCGCCCAGACATGAGCCTCTGACACGCCGTCGATCAGTTGCGCCGTGATCCGCAAGCGCGTTCCGTCGAATTGCTGACTGCCCTCAAGCAAGAAGTCTGCCGCGAGTCTTTTTGCAATTTCCGAAGTACCCAGATCGGACTCGCGAAACTGAAAGCTGGAGCTGCGCGAAATCACCGTCAGTTGCGGATAGCGTGCCAGCATGGTGATGATGCTCTCGGCGACCGCATCGCTGACATAGCCCTGATGCGGCGCCGCGCTGAAATCGTCGAACGGCAGAACAGCGATAACCGGCGGCTCCTGCGCTGCGGGCGGCCGGCTCTGCAAGGTCCAGACCAGTGCCAGACAAGAGACCAGAATCGCGCCCGCCGCGACAAGGGTGCCGCTGCGCTGAGGGGTGCGCGCAGACGCGGGTCGGACCAGTCGGTAGCCCTTGCGCGGCACGGTCTCGACCAGACGCTTGTCGCTGTCACCCAGCACGCGGCGAATCTCGGCGATGCATTGCGCGACACTGTCCGGCGACACTGTGCGGCCCGCCCAGACCTTTTCGATCAGCATGGCTTGCGAGACTGTTCTGCCGGGATCTTGCGCCAGCACCTTTAGCACTTCGCGCGACTGGTGTCGCAGTTCCAGTTCACGCCCATCGCTGTCGAATAGATAGCCCGACGACTTGTCGAACCGCGCAACACCGAGGTCGATTTCAAAAGATTTCAGGTCATTTCGTTTGCCATTCAGCACACGTTTGGCCTCCGATGGCAGGATAGCACGCCTGACCTTTCCCCCGAATTTATTTTCCGCGACCGAAAAAGGTCCGGCCTCTTTACTCAACAAGGAGAACCATTCAATGCCAACAATTTCAAACCTGAAAATTTCCGTGTCGACGGCGGCGCTTATCCTGCTGGCGCCCGCGTCGACGGCACATTCGCCCGATACACTTCTCAATGGTCTGAACGCAGGCGAGTTGGGTCACGTCAACTTTGCCACGTCCTGCAGTGCCGAAGCGCAGCCAAATTTCGAGACCGGCCTGCTGCTTTTGCATCACATGATGTACCGCCAATCCGCCATTCACTTCGCAGCTGCGGCAGAGGCTGACGCCGATTGCGCAATGGCCCAATGGGGAATCGCCATGACCAAGTTTCATCCGCTTTGGCCCGGCGGACCATCGCCCGAAGAAACCGAAGCCGGTCGCGCAGCCGTCGCGCACTTGGCAGAGATGGACCCCGGCACGCCGCGCGAAGCGGCTTATATCGAGGCGGTGCAGGCGTTTTATGCCGGTGAGGACAAGACCTTTCGCGAACGGCTTGCCGCCTGGGCCGCGAAACAACGAGAGATCGACGCAGCCTTTCCTGAAGATCTTGACGCCGTGGCTTTCGATGCGCTTGCCCAACTCACCATGGCCCCCCGCGGCCCGGATGCTGTGCCCGAACTGAAGGATGCCGGTGCCCGGATGGACGCCCTGCGCGTGCAGGCTCCGCAGCATCCTGCAGGCTATCACTACGCCATTCATGCATACGATCACCCCGCTCTTGCCGACCGGGCGCTGGAAACGGCAAGGGGATATGACAAGATCGCCCCCGAAGTGCCCCACGCATTGCACATGCCATCGCATATCTTCACCCGCCTTGGTCTTTGGGAGGAATCGGCAGCCTGGAACGCGCGCAGTGCCGCTGCTGTGCTGGCCCAATCCGAGCGCGACGTGATTGCGGATCACTACCCCCACGCCATCGATTACGCTGTCTATGCCCATCTGCAAGCGGACGACATAGCGGCGGCCGAGTCCCTTCTGGCCGAAGTCCATGCGAATCCCGATCTGGAGAACACTTTCGGCTCCGCCTATGCCGACGCGGCCACGGCCGCCCGAGTGCCATTGGAACAGGACGACTGGGCCGGTGCGGCAGCCCTTCCCGCCGATCTGAATCCTGCGATCAGTTGGGACAGGTTTCCGCAGGCCGTGGCGATTCGCTGGTATGCCAAGGGCATCGGTGCGGCCCGTTCCGGCGATTTGCCAGACGCCGAGGACGCGCTGGATCACCTTGCGGAGCTTGGCCAGGTGATGAAGGATCGGGACCTTGGCTACTGGCTGGCGCTTCTCGACGCCCAGACCAAATCCATCGAGGCCTGGGTTGCGCTATCACGGGGCGCTACCGAAGCAGCGGTAGACCTCATGCGCGCAGCCGCGGAAGTGGAGGACAAGGCAGGCAAGGCCCCGGTGACACCAGGTCACGTTTTGCCTGCCAGAGAACTCTTGGGGGATATGTTGCTGGCGGTCGGCGATAAGGCGGGTGCGACCAAGGCCTATCAGGCGTCTTTGGCGACGTCACCAAACAGGCGGCGCAGCGTGAAAGGTTTGGCGCTTTCCTCGGGTGGATAGGGCCAATTGGGAACACGTCACGATGATTTTGTAGGCTCGACGCCAGGTGCGGGTCGGTCACCGGTCATGAGGTATGACCTGCCCCACGAATATCTCCTGAAGAGTGG
Source organism: Marivita sp. (assembly GCF_051859345.1). GTDB lineage: Bacteria > Pseudomonadota > Alphaproteobacteria > Rhodobacterales > Rhodobacteraceae > Marivita. The sequence goes on from NZ_JBHYFV010000047.1 coordinate 20,322, forward strand.
ACCGTTGTATTTCAAGTCTGTCTTTGATTAGCTGCAACACACACCAATCAATCAGGAGGCTATTATGTCGTCTTTCAAGACAACGATGCTCGCTGCCGCCGCAGCCGTACTGGGAACCGTGGCCACGGCCCAGGATCCGCAGTTCTTCCGGATCGGGACCGGCGGCACCGCCGGGACCTACTACCCGATTGGCGGCCTCATCGCGAACGCCATATCAAGTCCGCCAGGCTCGCGCGCCTGCGAGGAAGGCGGCTCCTGCGGGGTGCCCGGCCTGATCGCCAGCGCGCTTTCGGCGAATGGATCGGTCGCCAATGTCAACGCCATCGCCGGCGGCACGCTCGAGTCGGGCTTCGCCCAATCGGACGTGGCGACATGGGCCCAGACTGGCACCGGTATCTGGGCAGATCGGGACGCGGTCGACAGCCTGCGCGCCATCGCCAGCCTCTACCCAGAGACGATTCACCTCGTCGCCTCGGCGGAGTCCGGGATTAGCAGCCCGGCCGACCTCGCCGGCAAGACCGTGTCGCTCGATGAACCGGGATCGGGAACCCTGGTCGACGCGCGCATCATCCTCGAAGCTTATGGGCTTTCGGAGGATGACATCGAGGCCGAGTACCTCAAGCCCGACCAGGCCGGCGAGCGGATGCGCGACGGCGCCATGGACGCCTTCTTCTTCGTGGGCGGATTCCCCGCCGGCGCCATCGCCGAGTTGGCCAGCCAGACCGACATCACCATTGTGCCGATCACTGGTGAACAGGCCGAGGGTATCCTGGGCGAATACACGTTCTTCGCAGAAAACACGGTCCCAGGTGGCACATACGAAGGCGTGAGCGACGATGTAACCACTCTCTCGGTCGGCGCTCAATGGGTCACCAGCGCGAACCAGCCCGAGGAGCTGATCTACAACATCACAGCGGCCCTCTGGAACGACAGCACCCGTGCTTTGCTTGACGCCGGGCACCAGAAGGGCGCGGCGATCACCGCAGAGACGGCGCTCGACGGGATCGGCATTCCGCTGCACGCTGGCGCGGAGCGCTTCTACCGCGAGGCCGGACTCCTCGAGGATTAAGACTCCGGGCGCGGCATCCGTGCCGCCCGATAGCTGACTGCCGCGGCCAGCGAACTGGCCGCGGCACACGAGAACCGGAGTAAGCAGACATGACCAGCCGAAGTGAGAGCCTGACCGATGAGGAAATGAAGGCTCTCGAAGAGGAGTTCGACTCCGAGGTCCGCTTTCGGCCACTCCCGCCGTTCCTGGGATGGCTCGTCGCCGGGACACTCTTTGCGCTGGCCTGTTATCACTACTACACAGCCGGCTACGGCATTCCACGCGCGACCACGCACCGCGGCGTCCATATGGGCGTAACGCTGGCGCTGGTCTATTTCTCCTTCATGGCCTTCGGACGGCCCCGCGCCGTGACGCCCGGCATCCTCGCCCCGTTTGGCCTGCCGCTGATCGACTGGGTCCTCGCCATCGCGGCCCTCGTCTCGGCGCTTTACGTGCCGTGGATCTTCGAGGATCTCGCCTTCCGGGTGGGCAACCCGCTTCCCATCGACGTGATCATGGGCACGATCCTCATCGTCACCCTGCTAGAGGCGACCCGGCGCGCCATGGGTTGGCCCCTGCCGGTGATCGCCTGCTTCTTCATCGCCTATGCCTATTTCGGTCAGTCGATGCCCGGCGTGCTGACCCACCCGGGGTCCGACTGGGCCGGGATCGTCAACCACCTCTACCTGACCAGCCAGGGCATCTACGGCACCGCGCTTGGGGTCATCTCGACCTATGTGTTCCACTTCGTGCTCTTCGGCGTGATGGCCACACGGATCGGGCTGGGGCAGCTCTTCATCGACCTCGCCTCTTCGCTGGCGGGACGTTTTGCGGGAGGACCGGCGAAGGTCTCGGTCCTGTCCTCCGCAATGTTGGGGTCGATCTCGGGCTCGTCCATCGCCAACACGGTCACCACTGGCTCACTGACCATCCCGGCGATGATCCGGATCGGCTATCCGCGCCACTTCGCGGCGGCGGTCGAGGCGGCCAGCTCAACTGGTGGACAGATCACGCCACCAGTCATGGGAGCCGTCGCCTTCCTGATGATCGAGTATCTTGGCGTGCCGCTGACGACGATCCTGACGGCCGCGCTGGTCCCGGCCTTCATGCACTTCTTCGGTGTCCTCGTGCAGGTCCACCTCGAGGCACGCCGCCGGGGGCTGCGCGGTCTGACCAAGGACGAACTGCCGGTCGCCTGGATCGTCTTCAAGGCCGGCTGGCTGACCACCCTGCCCCTCTTCGTGCTGGTGGCGATCCTGCTGTCCGGCAAGACGCCCTACCTTGCTGCCTTCTGGGGGATCACCGCCTGTATCGGCGTCCTTGCGATCCAATCGCTGGTCAAGCATGGAACGAACATCCAGGGCGCGGTGACCGAGTTCGTCGTCGGCCTCTGGGACGCCTTCGTTCTCGGCGCGAAATACTCGCTTTCCGTGACCGCCGCCGCCGCCCTCGTCGGGGTGGTCATCGGTGTAGTCACTCTGACCGGCGTTGGTTTCAAGATCGCCTACATGGTCACCTCGGTCGCCGGGCAATGGGCCGAGACGGTTTCCGCCGGCTTTGCCTTCCTGCCTTTCGCTGTCATGTCCGTGACGTCGCTGACGCTGCTCTTCACCCTTATCATGACGGCGATTGTCTGCGTCCTGATGGGCTGCGGCATCCCGACGACGGCGAACTACCTGATCATGATCGCCGTCGCCGCGCCGATCCTGGGGTTGCTCGGGGTCGAACCGATCGTGGCGCACTTCTTTGTCTTCTACTTCGGGGTCCTGGCGGACATAACGCCACCTGTCGCGCTCGCCGCTTATGCGGCGGCCGGGATCGCCGACGCCAATGCCTTCAAGGCGGGTAACACGGCCTTCCGGCTGGGCATGGGCAAAGCGCTGGTGCCGTTCGTCTTTGTCTTCTCGCCATCTATGCTGCTGGTGACCGAAGGCTTCACATGGTCGGAATTCTTCCTTGCCACGCTGGGCGCGATGGCGGGGATCTGGATGCTGTCCTCGGTTTTCGCCGGCTGGCTCTTCGCGCCGCTGCGCGGGTACGAGCGGCTTCTGCTGGCAATTTCGGCCCTGTTGCTGGTGGTGCCCAGCCTCTGGCCCACAATAATCGGCATTCTGCTGGTATTGCCCGCAGTGATCCGGCAGTTGCCGCTCATCGGCAAATCCGTGTCCTATCGGGAGACCACATAAGACCAAATCTTGGCTGGCCGCGGGAGACCTGACTGAGCAACTACCGACTTGCGTTGGTAGGATCGTACCCAATAGCGGTGCCCCCGGTAGCGCACCGCCGACGATGCCGATGACCTGGGACGCGTTGTGGGCCCACAAAGCCCCGAACGGGGTCACCATGGGCGATGTCCGCGTGCGGCTGAAAGACCCCTGCCCCAATCTGGATGCCAGGGACGACCTGCAATCGGTGACCCAGGGAACCGTCGCCCGGCTGGAGAAATGGAGCGGCCAAGGGTGAGGCTTGGCGAAAGATTGACACAACCCAAATACTTAACGGGACAAACGACTTTGACATACTGACCTCGCTTTCGCCCATCTGTTGGGGCTTTTCGCCAGTCTGGCAGTAACTCCGATAACCGGTGTCGGGTCCGCACCGATACTGCTGGATCGCGTGCATTGCCGCGAATGGCGCGATACCTCGCTGGGATTTGCCGCTTGCTGGCCGCCTCTTCCTTCTCGTCTATCATCCCCTCCGGTCTCTCGCCCGCCGCATGCGGAAGCGTCTTTGCCCTGTCACCTCCCGGATCAGGCCGCCATGCTGCCGCTGTGCCACACAGATTCAGGCAGAACCTAAATTCACGAGACCAAACTGTTATGGCCAATCAAACGGGCGTGCCGGATCGGAAACTCCGAGTTCGACCCCGCGAAGGAATGACGTCCGGTATCCGCCCGGTGGCAGGTCGGCATGGTTAGAGAAGAACCGGTTGAACTGTGCGGGCGATGAAAAACCCAAAGTCCCGGCGATTTCATTCACTGACCGGCCAGACGTTTCAAGCAACAATCGGGCCTCCAGCATAACCCTGCGGTCGATAATCTCTTTCGGGCCAAGCCCCCTCACCCGCCGACACATGTCCCCCAGCCGGTCGCGGGTGACACCCAGCGTTTCGGCGTAAAGCGACACCGACCAACGATCCCGGAAATGCCGTTCGACCAACGTGCTGAACCGGGTAAAGGCGCGGTGCGATGGGCTGGCCCCCTGCGGACCGTCCGAATAGGAGGGCGCCGCGCGCAGAAGTTCGATCAGGATCACACGCAAATAAGCCTCGACCACGACATGTGCGGCGATGGCGTCATCCTCCAATTCGCGGCGAATTCCGGCAAAGGCTGTGCGCAAAGCGAAACGGGTCTCGGACATGGACGCCAAAGGCACGGTGACCTGGTGATCGGCCACATCGCGCAAGTCCCGCGCCTCGGGCAGGTGCCCGATGGTGTTTCCCAGCGCGCTGGCACTCAGCAGCACATAGGCGCCGACCGCCCCGGCATCGGACCGCAGGCGCGATGTCTCGCTCCAAGGGCGCCATGCCAGCACAGGCGCCTTGATCCGCGCGTCTTCTCCCGACAGCATCGCCCCCCCATCCTCGAGCAAGATGGCGCACCAAGAGGGGCCATGCAGACTTTCGGCCAGACCGACGATGCGGCTGCGCAAATCCCCGGTCAAAGCCCCCGCGCGGACAGTAGCAGAGTCGCGGAATCGTCGGTCTGGCATCAAGAATCCCACAGAATGTAAACTTATTGCCGCAGAATATCATTTACTCTGCGTAAGTCAGAGCGATTTTATGGTCATGCCGTGAGGAGACGGCCCACGTTCAGTGACCCTGGGGAGGAGCATCTGTACGAAACCCGCTTGATAATTGCCGGGCGACACGTCGCGCCTGATCCGGTTGTGGCCTTTGAGAGGCGCGACCCGATGTCCGATGCCGTCGTCACCCGTGCCGCTGCCGGTCGCGCCGCCGAGGCACGCGCCGCGGCCGCCGCGGCCGCCTGCGCGTTTGCGGATTGGGCCGCGACCCCTGTACGAGACCGGGTCGCCATACTCGAAGCCGGGGCCGACGCTCTGATTGCCCATGCAGACGAGGTGGTCGAGATCGCATCCGCCGAGGTTGGTTCTGCCCCGGACTGGGTGCGGTTCAACGTGTTCCTGGCGGCAGGCATGCTGCGACAGACCGCCGATCTGGTGGACAGTCTCGAAGGCACGGAAACTCCCATCGGCGGTCACATCCTGCGGCGGCGTCCTGCCGGGGTGGTGTTGGGCATCGCGCCGTGGAACGCTGCCGTCACACTGGCCACCCGTGCCGTTGCGGCACCGCTTGCCTGCGGCAACACGATTGTCCTGAAAGGATCCGAGCTTTGCCCGAAGACCCATGAATGGGTCGCTGACACGATTTGCAACGCGGGCCTGCCTGCGGGTGTGCTCAACTACATCACCAACGCCCCCGATCATGCCGAAGAGGTGGTCGAGGCGCTGATCGCCCACCCTGCCGTGCGGCGGGTGAATTTCACCGGATCGACCCGTGTTGGGCGTGAGATCGCCGTGACCGCGGCGCAGCACCTCAAGCCATGCCTGCTCGAACTGTCAGGCAAGGGCACGGCAGTTGTTCTTGCAGATGCCGACATCGACCTTGCCGCGCGTGCCATCGCGCATGGCAGTTTCTTCAACCAGGGTCAGATCTGCATGTCGACCGAACGGGTGATCGTTGACACGTCCATCGCGGCTGATCTTGTGGCGCGACTGTCGCACGAGGCCGAAGCCTTGCGTTTTGCCCCGGACCAACCCAGCCCTCTGGGTGCGCTCATCAGCCCGGCGGCGGCGGTGCGGGTGCGCGCGATGATCGACGATGCCGTGTCCAAGGGCGCAGTGCTTGTCACCGGCGGCGAGTTGTCGGGCGGTGGGTTGCAACCAGCAGTGCTGGACCGCGTTGCCCCTGGGATGATGCTCTACGAAGAGGAGGCGTTCGGCCCGGTAACCGGAGTGATCCGTGTGGCCGATGCCGAGGAAGCACTCGCCATCGCCAATGACACGGATTTCGGCCTCGTGGCGTCAGTGTTCAGCCGCGACACCAAGGCGGCGCGGGACATGCTTTACCAGATCGAAACCGGGATCGGCCATGTCAACGGATCGACCGTTTTCGACGACCCGCGCCTGCCCTTCGGCGGCGTCAAGGCGTCGGGCTATGGGCGTTTTGGCGGGCGCGATGCCGTGGCGGAATTCACCGAATGCCAATGGATCGCCATTCACGACCAGCCCTCGTCCGAGGGCGAAACCAAAAATCAATAAGGGAGGACGACACATGAAACGCAGAAACCTTTTCGGATTGGCCGCGGCACTGACCGTTGCCACCGCATTGACCGGCCCGCTGGCCGCGCAGGAAACGCTCAAGATCGGTGCGGTTGGCCCGAAAACCGGCCCGCTGGCTGGGGGCGGCGCGGTCACGTTCTGGCCGAACGTGCAGCTTTGGGCGCACGACGTGAACGAAGCCGGTGGCATCGACGTGGGCGGAACCAAGATGATGGTCGAGATCATCGAGTATGACGATCAGACCAACCCCGGCGAAACCATCAAGGCCGTACAGAGACTGGCGACACAGGACGAAGCGGATTTCATCCTCGCGCCCTATGGCACCGGTCTGAACATCGCGGCCGCGCCGATCTTTGAACGCTACGGCTATCCGATGGTCACGCACACCGCGATTTCCGACCAGATCGAAGATCTGTCGAACAAGTTTCCCAACATGTATTTCCTTTTGGGCGGGGCCACCGGCCTGTCGGGCGGTGTGGTCGAGGTGCTGACCCAGATGCGCGAGGCCGGTGAAATCGGCAATTCGGTTGCCATGGTCAACGTGGCCGACGCCTTCGGCATCGAACTGGCCGAGGCTGCGCGTCCGCAATTCGAGGAAGCCGGGTTCGAGATCGTTTACGATTCCTCCTATCCGTTGGGCACGCAGGATCTGTCCCCGGTCATCAACGGTGCGCGGGACGCGAACCCCGATGCCTTTGTCGCGTGGTCCTATCCGCCCGACACGTTTGGACTGACCGAACAGGCGCAGATCGCTGGGCTGGCGCCCAAGGCGTTCTACACCGCCGTGGCCACCGGGTTCCCGTCTTACGGCGCGCGGTTCGGTGCCGCTGCCGAAGGTGTATTGGGTGCCGGTGGCGTCTATGCGGATGGCGACGCGTTCAAGGAGTACGCGGCGCGACACGAGGCCGTGACCGGAGCCAAGCCCGACTACTGGGCCTCTGCCGCAGCCTATGCGTCGTTCCAGATCCTGCAACAAGCCATCGAAGGCGCGGGCACAACCGACAAGGCGGCGGTTTCGGAATATATCGCCAATAACGACTTCGACACGATTGTCGGTCCGATCACATGGAACGAGAACAACGCCAACGCGGAATACTGGACTGTCGGTCAGTGGCAAGGTGGCGTGTTCAAGGGCGTCGCCTCGACCGGGCGCGAAGGTGCGGTTGCAGCACAGCCCAAGACCGGCTGGGAATAAACCGCGTTCGGCCCCGGGCGTCGCTCGGGGCCGTTCGATCCAATACCCGGAGACCACATGGACATTCTGATCACAGGGCTCTTGCTGGGTGGCACCTATGCGCTGATCGCGATGGGGCTGAACCTGCAATACGGCATGGCAAGGATCATGAACCTTGCCAACGGGGAATTCCTTGTGGCGGGCGGCTTTGCGGCCTTCTGGTTCTACACGGCGGGGCAAGTCAGCCCGCTTCTGACCATCTTCATCGTGGCCCCTTTGGCGTTTGGGCTGAACTGGCTGATCTACGTCGTGATGCTGCGCCCGCTGGTGAACCGCGCCAAATCGCAGGGCCAGCTTGAGGTAGATGCGATCCTGACCACGTTCGGCCTGGCCTTCGTGTCGGTCGGAATCATGCTGGCGCTCTTCGGCGGTGACTATTTCTCTTATTCCTACCTAGCCCGGCCCATCACCCTGATCGGCGATGTCTATGCGCTCAACCGCGTGACGGCGGCTGTGGCGGCGGTAATCATTTGCGGCGGCTTGTGGCTCTGGCTGAACCGCACCCGCGCGGGCATGTCGATCCGCGCGATCGCGGTTGATCCGAAAAGCGCCCGGCTGGTGGGTATCGACGTGCCCAAGCTGTCCGCGCTGGCCTTTGCGCTTGGCGGCGCTGTGACGGCTGTTGGTGGCGCCTTGATTTCCACATTCCTGACGCTGGATGCGTCCACGGGTGTGATGTTCACGCTCAAGGCGCTGGTCATTGTCATCATGGGCGGCGTCGGGGACGTGCGCGGCACCATCGTGGCGGCGCTGTTGCTGGGTATCCTCGAGACCTTCGTGGCAACGCTAATCGACCCCGGCCTGACGCTGGCCGCAGCCTATCTGCTCTTTGTGCTGATCCTGCTATTTCGTCCGCAGGGTCTCTTCGGGAGGCGCACGACATGAGCCTGACCAAGCGCGATTGGCAATCCGTTACCCTTTCGGCAGTCCTGCTGGCGGTGGCCGCCTGCCTGCCGCTAACCGGCGACGCCTACATGCTGTCCATCGGCATCACCATCGCGATGTACGCGGTGCTGGCGACCAGCTGGGCAATGTTTTCCGGACCGACGCATTACATCTCGCTGGCCACGGCGGCGTTCTTTGGCCTTGGCACCTACACCACTGCCATCGGGATCGAGAACGGGCTGGACTACTGGGTCACCCTGCCCATCTCGGCAATATTCGGCGCCGTTCTGGCGGCGCTGGTGGGCTTTGCCACGCTGCGTCTATCGGGGGTCTATTTCGTGATCTTCACGCTGGGTCTGGCCGAACTGGTGCGGCAGGTCGTAACATGGGGGCAGAACGTGTCGGGCCAAAAGGGCCTCTACGTCCTCACCGACATCACCGAAGTGCACATCTACTGGCAACTCGTCGCGCTGGCCGGGATTGTCTACCTGACCGGCTGGGCCATCGGGCGGTCACGCCTTGGCTTTGCGCTGCGCATCATCGGGGACGATGAAGAGGTCGCGCGCCATTCCGGTATCAACACCTCACGCGCAAAGATCCTGCTGTTCATGGTGTCGGGGGCCACGGCGGCAGTGGTCGGCTCGATGCTGGCACCCCGGTATATCTATATCGAACCCGCGCTCGCCTTCACGCCGATGCTGTCCTTCCTTGTGGTGATCATGGCGCTTTTGGGCGGCACAGGTCGGCTCTGGGGGCCGCTGGTGGGCGTTATCCCCTTCACCCTGCTTTGGGAGGCGATTTCCGCCAGTTTCCCCAACCAGACGACGCTGCTCTTGGGCCTAAGCTTCCTCGTGATCGTCTACCTTCTGCCGCGCGGCTTCGTTGGCCTGATCGAAAGCGGCAAGCGCAAATTGCGGGACCGGGAGGCGTTTGCATGACCACCGGGCCCACAGTTCTGTCGCTGCGCGGGGCCACCAAACGATTTGGCGGGCTTGTTGCCGTGAACGACATGGATTTCGACGTGACCGAGCACGAGGTTCTGGGCCTGATCGGCCCCAACGGGTCGGGCAAGTCCACAACCCTGAACCTGATCTCGGGCGCGCTGAAACCGACCGAGGGCACGATTTCGCTACGCGGCACGCCGATCTCGCATCTTTCCGCTGCCGACATTGCCCGGCGTGGCATTGCACGGACGTTCCAGCTTGTCCGGCTCTTGCCGTCGATGACGGTGCTGGAAAACGTCCGCGCGGGTGCCGTGTTCGGCCATCGCCGCCGCTGGGGGGCCGAGGCGGATGCCCATGCAATGCACATGCTGGCGTTGGTCGGGCTGGACCGCCGCGCGAATGCCCATGTCGGGGAATTGACCTATA
>NZ_JBHYFV010000048.1:0-6307 GCF_051859345.1 Marivita sp.
GAAGGTGGCGATAGAATTGTCCGTCGCGACCGTCCTTGGAATAGGCAAACCGATAGATCGTCTCGTGGCTCACGCGGATCGGATGGCGTTCAAGTCGCATACGGCCTGCGATCTGTTCTGGTGACCAACCGGCCTTGAGCCGGTCTTCAATGGCGGCCTTTAACTCCGGGTGTACGATCATCTTTCGATGGATGGCCCGACGCTTCTCGTACATGTCCTGAGCGTTCAGCGCATAGTAGCCGTTCAGCTCAGGTAGCTCGGTGTCCGTATAGCGGTTTCTCTTGATGTCTCGGTAGATCGTGGAGGGGTCTCGACCCAAACGATCCGCAATCTCCGAAATCGGCATTTTAGCTTCAAGCCACTTTGCGAGCTTGCGGCGTTCGTCCAGGTTCAGGTGACAATAGTGGCTTCCCATTCTTCATACTCCGTGCAACTCTCTGTTTTGATACAGAATTTGCACTTCGTTTGTGAATCCCCCGGTTGCCGATCTGTTCAGGCGTCCATCCTTGTTTGATCTGGGCCACAACGTTCCTACACAGATCCGGATGTCTTATGAGCTTGCGCTGTACGGTTCGGCGTTTCTGCGTCTGTAGCTGTGCAGCGTGTCCAAAGTATCCGGCATAGTTCTTGGGCAGGGATTCATCCGCCCAAAAATTACGTTTGATCTCTCGAAAAATCGTCGATTTATGGCGCTTCAAGACCCGCGCCATCTCCATGACCGGCACTTTTGCGTGCCACCAATCTTCAATCTTGCGACGTTCCTGAAGTGAAAGTTGCGAATACACGGCTCCCATGCGATGTTCTCCCATTAGATAACATGTTGTTTTCTAATAGGAGTCGCACTTCAGGGTAGCGCGCGCCTTTGATAGCTAAAAGCGCGCGTAACTAACATTATGTTATATACTTGATTGTGCAGCCGCAGGTTTCAAAGATGCCCAAACTCGGCTTGTCTTTGAGCACAGGAACGCATCCCACCGCGATACGCTGGTTCTTACTGTGCAACCGCAGCCAAGACGGCTTGCCAGATCCCAAGGCCCGCAGGATTGCAAGATGATCTTCTTCGATGCGGAAAACGATCAAATGGTCTGCGCTTGGGTGAATGCGGACTGGCGGGACAAACTCGGTGTGTTCGCGTGCCATATCGTGCATAAAAACAAGATCCTGCCGATCCGTCAGGGTCTTGTGATCTGCCTTGTGACACGGAGCGCCTGAAAGGAAGACCTTTATGACCAATGCCGCGCTGATTGTTGCTGCGGGCCGGGGCAGCCGGATGATGCGGGAGACGCCGAAGCAGTACCTGCCGTTGGGCGGGCAAGCGGTGCTGTGGCATACGGTGCGGGCGTTCCTCGCCTCGGAGTGGATTCATGTGGTGCGTGTGGTGATCCATCCTGATGATCAGGCGCATTATGAAAGCGCCGTGGGCGGGGTCAGGGATGCAAGGCTTGGCCCTCCGGTGACAGGTGGTGCGTTGCGGGCCGCTTCGGTGCGGCTTGGGCTTGAGGCGCTGCGGCATGACAGCCCGGAGCATGTGCTGATCCATGACGCGGCACGTCCTTTCTGCCCACCCGATCTGATCGCAGCCGTGTTGGCGCCGCTGGCTGACGTGGACGGTGCTTTTGCCGCTCTGCCGGTGGTCGATGCGCTTTGGACAACCGCCGGGTCAGAGGCCGTCACACCCGTGTCGCGCGATGGCCTCTGGCGGGCGCAGACCCCGCAGGCCTTCCGCTATGACGCGATCCTTGCCGCCCATGATCGGAGTGACGGCACCGCCGCCGATGATGTTGAAACGGCGCGGCAGGCGGGGTTGCGTGTGCGCGTCGTCGAAGGGTCCGAAGACAATTTCAAGATCACCCTTCCCCGCGATCTGGAACGTGCGGAACGGCTGCTATCTCACGCATTTGGCTCTCGGTAGTCCTTCCGTCGTGTTGCTGAAGTGCTCATTCACCCGGCTCGAACTCATCTTGGAACCAATGTACCATACGTGCGAGCGCCTGTTGGCTTTCACCAGCCGCGTCCAATTCGGTTGATGGCAATACTGGTTTGGTCAGCTTTTCTCCCATTTTGTTGTTCGGTGCATCCCCGATAAAGAATGAAGGGACCCACACGGCAGGGTGCCCTGGATGTTTTTGCATGAAAGCTTGTGCCTTGTTGATGAAGTCCTCAACTGGCAAGAGATCGACGGAGCGCCCCTGTTTCTGGCTGATCGACTGAAGGTCTTTTGTTGTCAGCGCAGGCCAGTCTGTGATGTGACGCACCCCCACCTGTTCTCCGGGAGTGTCCATAAAGGCTACAATTCGGTTTGCAGCCGTATCCACAGGAATGACTGGGAAAGAGACTTCGAGCTTTGGTAGCATCCCGGTGTCAAAGGCCAGCCGGAACAGCCCCGAAGCAAGATCCGACATGTTGGAATAACCGTCATTGCTCCTCCCGATAACGAAAGATGGACGGTGAACAGAGGCAGACAAACCTCTTTCCTGTGCAGCGCGGACAAGCGCGTCGGCGACCCATTTCGTTTTGACATATCCACCTTCTGAAGAGGGTGGCATTTGCGGCGCGACCGCTTCTGAAAGAGCTGAGCTTTCGATCTGTTTAAGGCAGGCATAGATTCTAAGCGTCGAAACGAAATGAAGCGCCTTAGGAGGCCCTTCTCGGCACAGATCAAGAATTTGATGCACGCTTTGTACGTTGATCGCCCTCATGTCCTCATATCCACCGAGGAAATTCACGTCGGCTGCATTGTGAATGATGAGATCGACGGATGCGGTGATTTGTTTGATTTGGGCTGGTTCCAAGCCAAACCCTTCTTTTGCCAGATTGCTTGGCCAAACCTCAATTATCTGACCAACCTGTGCCTCAGCCTGTAAAAGGTTTGCCCTGCGGAGCGAGACCCGCAACCTTTCTTCGGCATGCGCGCGGTCCTTTCCACGGCCCAGACAAATAATGTGTCGCGCACCTTTGCGCAGGATAGCGTCCAGCAAGAACGCTCCAAGGAACCCGGTTGCGCCTGTCAGCAACACAGTGTTGCGCTCGGAGATCGCCACTTCGGGAGCGGGTATGAAGACAGAGCCTTTTGGCAACTCTGCGTCTGCCAGCATCAGCTTTGTCTCAGCATCTTCGTCTTGCGAAGCTGGGTTCTCGGCCAAGCTGCCAATTTCGAGATTGAGTCGTCCCAGCAGCAGAACAGCGAGTTCCTGCATATTTCGGTCTGCAGACAGTTCGGAAGATGGGATCGAAACGCCTATCCGGCTTTCCACAGTTGTCGCAAACTCGACCGCCATCAGCGAGTCCAGACCTGAATCGGAAAGTGATCGATCAGGATCGATTTGGCTTTCTTTGGCTCCCATGACCTTTGCGATTGTCTGAATCAGGACCTGCTCCATCAATTCTACACGGTCTTCAACCGGAACTTGCGCAAAGTCTATCTTGTCTGCGCCTGCATCCTGTTGAGCTTCCATCTGGCCAAGCAACGCCTCGGCCCGAGCCGTCTGCATGATTGGACCGCCGAATTTTCCGGAGGACTGAATGACCGCCGCCACGGCGGGTCCGTCTGTCAGAAGGTCGTCGATCGCGACAAAGATATCGGCCATCCGGATCGCGCCACCGATGGTTTTGTTGAGACTGGCGCGGAGCTCTGCGTCACGTTCAAGGATCCCTGCATCCTCAACCGCTCCGAGTTCAAGCGCAAGCCCGGGCTGTCCCGCCGCCTTGCGGGCCAGTACTAGCTGTTCGAGATACGCGTTTGCGGCCACGTAGTTCGACTGCCCAGGGTTGCCGACAAGATTGGCAAGGGATGAAAACGTCAGGAAGTAGTCAAGCGGCTGAGTGGATGATGCGTGGTGAAGGTTGTAGGCACCCAAAACCTTCGGCCGTAGGACCGTTTCGAATGCATTGTGGTCCATATTGACCATAAGTCTGTCATCAAGAACAAGTACGGCATGGATGATGCCGCGAAGGGCACCATAAGTCTCGGTCAGATCATCGACTAACTGAGTGACCTGTTCCGCATCAGAGACATCCGCCTGAACGACAACGACCGTTGCACCGGCGGCTTCCATGGCTGCGATGGCATCTGCCTGGTCGGTGGTTGTGACCCCGCTGCGGCCAACGAGTGCAATGGTTTTGGCTCCGCGCTTTACCATCCAGTGGCCGATTTTCAGCCCTATGCCGCCAAGGCCGCCGGCGATGACGTGTATTCCGGTGTTGGCAAACGACAATGTAGGTTTGGGTTGTGGCTCCAGTGAGGCGCCTTTCGCATCCAAATTCAGGACGAGTTTGCCAACATGTCTGCCACCCTGCATGAGCCGGAATGCATCGCGCAACCCAGACATCGGATAGGTGCGCAAGGGCAGCGGTCGCACCACACCAGAGGCGCAGGCTTCTAGCAGATTGCGCCAGCTCTGGGCAAAGAACTGTGGTTTTTGTCGTGCCAAGAACGTCATGTCGACGGCGAAATACGAGATATTCTGTTCCAGCGCTCGAAGGTTTAGTCGGCTGTTTGTTTCGAAATCTCGCTTTCCGATCTCAACGAAGCGGCCAAATGGCTTGAGGACATCAAGAGATGCCAGCATCGCATCCCCCGCAAGTGAGTTCAGGACAACATCCACACCTGCGCCGTCGGTGAATGTCATGACATCTTCTTCGAATTGCAGCGTGCGGGAATCGGAAACGCAATCCACGCCGAGCAACCGCAGGAAGTCGCGTTTTTCGTCTGAACCGGCTGTCGCGATGATCCTGGCACCAATCGACTTGGCATACTGGATGGCCATAAGTCCGACACCGCCAGCCCCCCCGTGAATGAGAATGGTTTCATCGGGTTGCAGCCTGGCGACGAGGTCAAGCGCGTAAACAACTGTCAGGCCGACAACGGGAAGTGTTGCGCCTTCGGCAAAACTCCATCCCTCTGGAAGCCTTTGCGCCGCATGCTCGGGCACGGTGATCGAGGACGCGAAGCAGCCCTCCGACATGAGCATGACGTGATCGCCCACTGACAGCGTTGTGACCCCTGGACCAACGCGCGAAACTACTCCCGCACCTTCGAGTCCCATCAGCGGTCCAACCGCGCTGTCCTTCAGAAGCTCTGGCGGCAGAAGCCCCAAGGCCAGAATGATGTCCTTGAAATTGAGGCCGGCAGCCTTGAGGTCGATTTCGACCATGCCTTCCCCAGGAGCTTCGGGCTCAGACGTTCGGCGCAGCAGAAGATTGTCCAGAGAGCCTTGCGCATTCAGGGTCACGGCAAACGGAGTGTCTGCAGATACTGGCTCTGCCACGGGTTTTATCGGAGCAATGACATTTGCAAAGATGCCCGCTTTGGTGATCCGCAATTCGTCGACATTGCCCGCAATGGCGGTGTGCGTCCCGGCTTCCGTTCCCAGGAACTCCACCAGGTGACCCATGGCGAGATCCGATCCATCCCAATCGATCCGACGGCAGGGCCAGTTTGACTGTTCATTGACGATCGTTCGCCCGACGGCCCAATAACTACCGCCTGCAAGATCAATGTTGCTCTCCCCGAGCACGTTCTGCGTAATTATATTGATCCGCGGTGCCGACCGCCAATCGGCGGCATTCACGGCCTTTACCAGCGCGACAAGAGACCATCCGTCATCTGTTTTTGGCAGCTCGGTAATCCCCCCTGTCGGAGCGATGAATGCGATGTGCTGCGGGGCGGAGTCCGCCAGGCCCTTGCAGAGCTTCACCCATGCGGCTTCGTCTGCCGGATTAATCGAGTCATCGCTTGAACCAGCTGCGGCGACCACGATCTTTGCGTTGCCTCCGTCCGCAATCACTTGCTCTGCCAAGCGCTCTGCCAGGGGATGTGCCGGGGTTGGGGAAATAATCAGCCAGTTCGTGGCATCAGCGTGTTCGAACTCCCGGGAGGCATATGCCATGGGCTCTGCAGAGTTTCGGCCAAGCAGCACGGAACAGCTTGCAGAGGCCGCTTCACTGCCGTCTGACCAGAGCGCGACGTTTTCAAAGCCTTCTTCCGTAAGCATTGCACGCCACGTTGCGCCATCCATAAGCGCGTGATCGGGACGATCCTCAAGATCGGTGAACGTCCAGACACCCGGAAGCATTCCAAAGAAGAAATCGAAATAGCCATGCCGCTCGATCTCTACGAGCCCGATGAGGCCGTTCTTGCGCAGCAAACCACGCATGGCTTGCAGGCTTTCACGCACATTTGCTGTCGTATGGACAACGTTTGCGCCTACGACGATATCGAACGCTCCGCCAAGGTCGCCCTGATCGGCGATCTTCCCTGTCAGATCCAGCACAGCCGTGCGGAAAGACGGAATATGGGCAAAGCGCC
>NZ_JBHYFV010000048.1:6317-29790 GCF_051859345.1 Marivita sp.
AGTCGACCCGGTTGTGGTCAAGAGCCGCGAGAATGTGCGCCGTTGTTCCACCTGTTCCGCCTCCCACCTCCAGAATACGGATCGGGCGCCCGGACGGCATCTTTTCGACGGCGCATGCAATGGCCGCTGCAATTGCGTGGTTCGCTTCCTCAGACGTAAAGCCCTGCTCATAGATTTGCTCCATTAATGGGCTGCCTGAAGATGGGAACAGCATGTCCAGCAACTGGCGCTCTGCGCTCAAGAGGGCTGGCAGATGTTTCCAGATCCGCGCCATTAGAAAGAGTTCCGCGCTGTAGCCGGGATAGCGTCGGATCACCTCTTCCCAGTCGCGGCGCGGATCAGCTTGTTGATGCGCAGAATATGTATCGCCGTCACGTGTGATCGTGCCATGAGCTACAGCTTGACCCAGAATGGTCTCGCAATAACGACGATGTTCGGTCGCGACGAGGCCCTGCTTCAGGAAGTCGGCGATGTTGAAATCTCTGCCGCCAGACAGCTGGAAGAACGTGTCGGCGACGAAAGCGGCTGTTAAGCGCTCAAGCGCTTGGTCATAATCTGACATCACTGTGCGCCGCTTGGCAAAAGCGGGGTGTATGTCGTCGACAAGAAGAAGAGTTTCAGGATCTAATTCAGGCACTGAGGTGTCAAACATTTCAAGCGGTTTGAGAGCATGCCGAAGGTGCAACGCGTCAAGCTTCGCTCCGGTGCCGACAGACCTGACTTGAAATCCGAACATTTCGGCAACAACAGTGCCGTCAGGTTTGATTAGAACAATATCAGCACTCAGATAAAAACGGTTGGCTCCGCGCGTGACGATATGGGCATAGACCGCCTCGCTGTCCTTGAGATTGCCACGCACAATCAAGCGTTCCAACTGCACAGGCAAGAACAGGCGACGGTCTTGCCCTGAATCAATCAGACCGATCATCGCTTGCAAGGCACCATCCGCCATCATTGGATCTATGGTGAAGTTCGAACCCGCACCCGTGGTCCGGTTCAGCTCGGCAAGAAGCTCTCCATCGCCAAGCTCGATCCCGGCAACGGTCTGGAACAGAGGTCCATAATTCAGGCCACGTTCGGCGGTTAGCGCATAGTGTTCTTCCGCTGTGCGGTGGCCCCGGGTCATGCGTGCGCGCAGCGCATCGAGATCGACGGATTTTGGGGTCGCCGGGCGTGTTTCCAATACTGCGCGCACATGTTCAGTAAATGGCTCTGAGATGCCGTCGCGGTCATCTTCAATTGAAATTGCGCGGCTTCTGATAGAAAGGCTGTGATCATTGCGATCAAGGAAGGTTTCAAATCCGACTTCGCGATCCGGTTGGAGAACCAGTGCCTTCTCGATACGGACCGAGCGCAGTTCCAGCGTGTCTTCGCCACTGAGAGAACGGCCAGCAGCAATCGCCGTTTCCAGAAAACCCGTGGCCGGGAAAAGGACAGCATCCCGTATCATGTGATCCCCGACAAAAGACAGTCGGCTCAGCGTGATGTCATTATGCCAGACATCTTTTCCCAACGAGATGCGAGACCCCAGAAACATGTGCTTGGTTGGCAATGCGGCAACCGGTGGTCGAGCATGTGCGTCATTGAAATAGCGCTCCCGCTGCCAAGGATACCGCGGCAGGGCCAATGGTTGGGCCGGGATCGAGAATTGGCGGGATAGGTCAATCGCTGAGCCCGAAACCGCAGCGCTTGCGACGGCTCGGCGGAGCTGATCGGTCTCGTCGGTTTCACGGCGCAGGGTTTCGACCAAACGGACGCTTCGACTGACTGCGCGTGCGGTACCCTTAACGTATCCTAGAAGGTTTGGATGCGGGCCAACCTCAACAAAGGCGTTGTAGCCGTCCTCGATCATCCGGTTGATCGCAGGGCGGAATTGAACTGGATCGCGCAGATTGCGCCACCAATACTCAACATCCATGTCCGTCCCGGACAAACGTTCGCCCGTTACCGTGGAATAAAATGCAGTTTCACCCTGTCGACCATGCACAGTCTCGATCCTGTGCCGGAAACTGTGCTCGATCGGATCCATGGCCGGGCTGTGGAACGCGTAGTTGAGCTTCAGACGCGTGGCGAAAATACCCTCCGCAGACAGTTCTTCAACAAGCGCATCAATCTCGTTGATGCTGCCGGCGATGCTCACCGCCTCCGGCCCGTTGTCCCCTGCAATCACCAGACTGTCGTAGTCCGCAAGCACAGCCTGAGCCGCGTCGACATTGAGGCTGATCGCAGCCATCGCACCTGCTCCGGCAGTTTTCGCTTGCTCTTGGCTGCGAGCCGACACGATGCGAATGATTGTACCGAGATCAAATTGCCCCGAGCAATAGGCCGCCGCCAGCTCGCCTGCACTGTGCCCGACTGTTGCGTCTGGGAAGAGCCCCTGTGCCGCCAGGCACCGCACGATCCCGACCTGCACCCCAAAGAGCGCAGGTTGTGCAATCTCAGTTTGCGACATGAGACTGGTTTCTTCTGTTTTCGACATCTCGTCGATAAGCCGGAGTCCCGAGACGGTGCGAAATTGAGCATCGATTTCTTCTAAAGTGTCCCGAAAAATGTCCGAAGCTTGCAAAAGCTCTCGGCCCATCGCCCACCATTGGGGACCATTGCCAGTAAAGACAAAGGCGGTCCGCGCACCGGAAATGGCGTTACTCTGCATGATGCGGTTATGCTCGCGGTCATGTGCCACGGCCACAAGGCCTTCGCGGATCTCTGCAAGACTGTCGCCCCAGATTGCGGCGCGATGCGTATGCCAGGATCGCCGCGTCAAAAGCGTGTTGCAAAGATGGCCAAGGGATAGCGTGTCCGCATTCGTTTCGACATATGTCGCGATATCCGAAGCGACATTCTTCAGTGCTTCAGGGGACCGCGCAGACACTAGAATCCAAGGCGCAGAAGGCGTGTCTAGCGTGACATGTTCTTGGGCGGGAGCTTCGGAAACCACGACATGGGCATTTGCGCCGCCGAAGCCGAACGAGTTCACGGCAACCATTGCCGGCCCCTTTGTGTCGGCAAGCGGCATTGTCTCTTGTGGAACTTTTATGCGCAAAGTCTCGAAATCGATCGCAGGGTTTGGTGTTTCGAAGTGGAGTGAGCGAGGCACCTGCCTATGGCGTAGGCACAAAAGAGCCTTAGCCAATCCAGCGAGACCCGATGCCGGTTCCATGTGACCAATGTTGGATTTGATCGACCCCATAAGCAGAGGTGCATCTCCGCTACGTTTCTGGGCGATGGCACGGCCAATCGCGGTGGCCTCAATGGGATCCCCGGCTGCTGTACCTGTCCCATGTGCTTCAACATAGGCAATATTGTCAGGGTCGATATTGCCTTGGGAAAATACCCGCCCAAACAGCTCCTGTTGCGCGTCGCCATTGGGAAGTGACAGACCGCTGGTCTGGCCATCATTGTTGGTATCACTGCCTTGAATAAGACCAATGATGGGATCATTTTCCCGCAAAGCCACATCAAGCGGTTTCAAAATAAAGGAAACAGCACCCTCCGCGCGGACGAACCCTTTGCCATCAGCATCGAAGGCGCGACACTGTGCGTCCGGCGACAGCATCGTCGCAGCGCAAAATCCAACAAAAGGCTCTGATCTAATCAAGGCGTTGGCGGCACCTACGATCGCAACCTCGCAGACGCCTTGGCGCAGGGAACGGACGGCATAGTCAAGGGCGGTCAACCCCGACGAGCATGCGGTGTCAATTGCCATGCTGGGGCCGCGGAGATCGAACGCATAGGAGATTCGGTTTGCCGCGATACTGAGCGCACCACCTGTATTTGAATAGGCGTTTCCATGCCTCGGATCATCTATCATCAACTGAATGTAATCATTGGATGAAATGCCAACAAAGACGCCAGTTCGGGTTTTCGAGAGTTTGTGAAGAGGCAGACCTGCCATCTCTAGACCCTCGAATGCCGTTTCGATCAACATGCGCTGCTGCGGATCAATCTGCGCTGCTTCCTTGGGAGAAACTCCAAGAAAGGAAGTGTCGATCAGATCAATCCCATCGACATAGCCAGCTCTGCGCACATATGTGCTGCCTGACCGTGGCTGTGGATCATATAAATCGTACCGCCAACGGCCTTCTGGCAGATCACGGATCCCGTCACCACCAATAAGAAGAAAGTCCCAAAGCTCTTCAAGAGAATGTAGATTGCCTGGAAGGCGTAAACCACATCCTACGATTGCAATGAGAGGATCGCTGGAAATCTTACCGGCTGTTGCGGCTTTGGTATTTGTATTCAAGAAATCTACCATTTCATCCTAGGCGCGCGAGCAGCTGCGCAGTGTTGCTTGGTTTTGTCCCGCATTATTGTTTGGTTTCAATCAAATGGCCAGCATAAGCACAGCAGAGACAAAGGCACTTCAATAGCACTGATTTTAGCGGTTCGGTTACATACCGAGAAATAGTTCAAGTTCGTTTAAGGTTGGAGTGGCACTGTTGCACAAATCGTCTGATGCCCAAGGCCCCTTCCCCCGGACGGGTTCACCCTAAGGCTTGTGTGATGGGGATGCCAAGGGCCGTGTCGCCATTCATGACGGCGATGCGGACTTGGGCTTCCGCGACCTGGCGGTGTCGAAGCCCGTCCCATGAGTAGCCGCTGTGCGGATCACTCTGTCGCGGGGGGAGGCTTCATCGGGCTGGGTTTGGTCGGGCTCGTGACGGGCTCGGCCACAAGAAGCACATCTCTTGTGGACAGGATCAAACGGAAGACCCGGCCCGTGCCGTCCGTGATGCGCAGCGCGGTGCCGTTATCGATCGGTGTCAGATCGCGGATGAAGATATCATATTTCTGTGGCGACTTGTCCCCGTAGACGATCTCGTAGATGCGTTCGACCCACAATTCCTCTCCGCTTTCCGCGTCATAGGCGGCCACGAAGCCGCCGTTCTGGCCCAGTCCGCGCTGCTTGCCCCAGTGAAGTGCCTCGTATCGCACCCCGTCGAGCGTCACCGGGGCCACGTCAGCAGGTCCAGTCATGATATCGGCCTTTCTTTTGCGAGTATGCGGCGTGTCGACCGTCGTCAGGCGGCCAGACCACTTGCCGTCTTGCGCACACCGCTGGAGATCGCCCCGTTCAGATCCGCAGCAAAGAACCCCCAGGTATCGGCATTGTCGAGCGCCTGTTCCTTGGTCAGACCGGTCGCCGAGGCCGGGCTGAGAGGCCCATCATCGGCATAACGGTGATCATCGGTGCCAAGTTCGCGATGCGAAAGCTCGTGTACGATGGTCAGGGCCGCATCCCACATCTTGTTCCCGAGGGCGGCACTCAGCGTGGCTTTCTGAATGTAGATGACATTCATCTTTTCCGATTTGTAAACAAAGGCATAGTCCTTCCACCCGCCGCTGTTTCGGTCGATGGGTTCGTCAGACAGAACCAGCATGCCACTGTTCAGGACCGTCGCGATCTTGCTGAGGCCACGCAACAGTTTGGTGGCGAGTGTCTTGACCTCGTCCTCGGTTGCGGCAGAGGCACAGAACCACCGCTTGATGACGGTATTGGTGGCATCATCCGGCGATCCCAGCTTGGAGATGCATTTCATTGTCCATGAGAGGGCAAGCTGTGTTGCCTCTCCCATGGCTTTCTTGTCGGCCTTGGAATAGACCTCATCGGTCTGGCTTGCCCAGGTGGCCAGACCCTTGTTGCCCAATCCCTTGAATTCGTCCTGAAGCCATTCGGTATAGTGAACCGGCGGCGAAAAGACCCACACATCCTGGCCGCCGCGCATGTGAACAAGGTACATGTGCCGCGCCATCTTGAGCGCCGCCACTTCGTCGTTGAGCCCTTTGACAATCGTGTCCGTCGCTGAGTCGGTCGCCGCGCCGCAGGCCGCGACCAGCAGTTCGCCTTCTGACTGCTTTGATGTCTTGGCACTTGAAGACAGGGTGCCGCGCAGTTGTGTCAGCGCGGAATAATGCGTTCGTTTTGGCCCCTCGGTCGGAAATACCATAGACAAATCAATACATTTCGTCGCACTGGGAAGCTTTTCGAAAGCGGATGATTTCTTCAGTTCGTCCCGGCTGGCTTTATAGCATTCTTCAAACTTATACATCTCAATCTCCTGAGCAGACGCGTCGAAAAAGATCTGGAGCAAGCGCGCCCATAGTGCGGCGGATCGCGTGTCCGATCAATTGTTCTGTGCGCCCGGGTTCGACTTTTCCTGATCAAGGCGATGGCCCCGCTGTTCAGCGGCTCTTCAACCGGTCAGGGGAAGTATCACACCTTGCCATTCGCCGACAGCAGAACGGCGATCGGGTGGGTGGTTTTCAATTCGGCGAAGACAAGGACCAGGCTCACCGTCAGCGGCACCGCCAGCAGGGCGCCGGGCAGACCCCAGAGCGTGCTCCAGAACGCCAGTGCCAACAGCACCACGAAGGGGCTGAGGTTGAAGGCGCGGCCCATCATGCGCGGTTCCAGCACGAAGGCGACGAAGATCTGCGCCGCCGTCAGCGACACCATCACCGCCCCCGCCATCGACAGGGTGCCGAACTGCGCCAGGCTGAGCAGCACCGGAAAGATCACGCCGATGAGCGAGCCGATATAGGGGATGTAGTTCAGGAACGCGATCAGCACGGCCCAGAACAGTGCAAACTCGATCCCCAGAAGCAGCATGATCACAAAGGAGATCGCGCCAAGGATCACGTTGAGCACGGTCTTCACAAAAAGGTACTGCCCGATCCGTTCGTTGATCCGCGACAGCAGCGAGATCGCCCGCTCGCCCATCTGCTCGTCCCCTACGGCGATCATGACCTTGCGCGCCATCACACCGCGTTCGGCGACCAGAAAGCTGGAATAGAGCACCACCAGGAACAGGGTGACGCCGAAGCCGCGCAGCGACAGAAGCGCCGGCGTCATCCACGCCCGCACATCCACCTGGTCCAGCGTCGCGCTGCGCAGGTTTTCCCATGTCGGTTCGTTCTCGATCCCAAGCAGACTGGCGTTGCGGGTGATGAGCTGTTCGAGATTGGATTCGTATTGCGGCAGGATCGCCACCACCTGCACGAGGTTGTTGATGACCAGGATGAACAGCAGGACCACGACGATGGTGAAGAGGATCAGGATCAACCCGCGCCGCGCCCAGGCCGGCAGACGCCCCAGCACCGGCACGGCCTGCATGCTCGCCGCTGCGGTCGACAGGATGTAGACCGAGATCACGGCGGCAAAGACCGGCAGCAGGATCGGCTTGCCGATCCAGAGCAGCCAGCCCAGCATCAGGGTCAGTGCCGTTGCGTATGTTGCGTTGCGCATAAACTTTCCAAAACCCGCGATCCTGTCGTCGCGCCATCACGAAGCGTCCGGGCGCGAGTGTCAATCGGTTGGGGGTCAAACCTCGGTGTTATCAGGATGTTTTTTGAACCGGTGCGCGCAACGACAGCCCTAGCCGTAACTTTGCTTCTGCGCGCCGTACATCCCGGCATAAAGCCCGTCCTGCGCCAGGAGGTCGGCATGGGTGCCCTGTTCGACCACTGTTCCGGCGTCCAGCACATAGATCCAGTCGGCATGGGTGATGGCCGAGAGGCGGTGGGCCACGATCAGCGTGGTCTTGTCTTTGGACAGGCGGTTCAGGGCGCGCTTGACCTTGTCCTCGGTCTTCTGGTCCAGCGCCGAAGTCGCCTCGTCCAAGAGCAGGATCGGGGATTCCCGCAAAAACGCGCGGGCGATGGCGATGCGCTGTTTCTGCCCGCCAGAGAGCTGGCTGCCCTTGGGGCCCAGCGGCTTGTCGCCGCGCGCATCCATCAGATCGGCGATCTCGGCCGCCTCGGCGGCGGCGCGCACCTCTTCGTCAGTCGCGTCCGGGCGCACATAGCGGATGTTGTCCCTGAGCGAGCTGTTGAAGATCACGATGTCCTGCGCCACCACGGAAAAGGACGACCGCAGCGCCTTGATCCTGAGCGTATCGATGGGCGTCCCGCCAATGGTCACGCGGCCCCCCTGCGCGTCATAAAGCCGGGTCAGAAGGCTCAGCACCGTGGTCTTGCCCGATCCGGTTGCGCCCACGATGGCGCTGATCTTGCCGCCTTCAAAGCGCATCGACAGGCCGTCAAAGAGCGGGTGATCCTTGTCATAGCTGAAGCGCACATCCTCGAGCAGGATGTCGCCCGCGCGGTCAAAATCCTCATGTGCGTCCGGCGCGTTGGTGATCGACGGCGTTTCGCGGTAAAGGCTGCGGATGCCATCGAGCAGGATCAGGTTCGCCTGCAGCTTGGCAAAGAAGCTTGCCAGCGTGCGCGCCGGATCAAAGATCAGCGCAAGACCCAGCAGATAGGCGATGATCCCTGCCCCATCGAGCCCGAAATCCCCCGACAGCACCATGTAGCCGCCGCCGCCGATCACCAGCACGTAGACAAAGGCCGCCATCATGTCGATCGCCGGCATCACCAGCGCCTGCGCCGATTGCAGCCGGATCGAGATGTTGCGGATGTTGTCCGTGGACGAGACAAGCCGCGCCCGTTCCACCGGTTCCTGACCTGCAATCTTGATCGTGCGCATGCCCGATGACATCTCGTCGATGCCGGTCATGTAGGCGCCAAGCGCGTTTTCCGCCGTGGACTGGATATGTTTGATCGTGGACGAGACGTGTTGCAACAGCAGCAGGACCGTCGGCAGGATGATCAGCGCGGCCAGAAACAGGGTGGGTGATTTGTAGATCAGGTAACCCGACACGATCAGGATCGTCGCGGCATCCCGCACCGCGTTCACCGTGGCCTGCCCGACAAACTGGCTCAGCCCCTGCGCCTGGTTGACCAACCGCAGGATGATCTCGCCTGACTGGGTGCGTTCGAAAAACGCCAGGTCCAGCGTCATCAGATGGTCGATCAGATCATGGCGCATCTTCATCACCGCGTCACTGGCCAGCCAGACTGACAGGCGCGGGATGAGATAGGACATCAGCGCCCGCGTGCTGAACAGCGCAAAGACAACGCCGCAGACCCGCACCAGGTCGGACAGCGCCCCGCTGTCGAAGATCACCCTGAGCCCGTCTTCGGTGAGCGCCAGGAACTGCTGATAGACAAGGCCCTGAATGGTGATCATGCCAAGCACCAGCAACAGCCAGGGCGTTTTCGACTTCAGGTAGCTGTTCCAGAACCACGCGATATTGGTGCGGTCCAGCGCCGAAAACATCGGTCGTTTTTCGGGACGCTCGTCCTTGGATCGTGATTTGAAGAAAAGGTTGGACAGGGCCATGCAAGGTTCCGGAAAAGGGCACGCGCCCCGCGTCTACAGGGATTTGGCAGTCAGGTCAGCCCCTGTCTCGGCCCGGACAAAGCCCTTTCTTTTCATTGGGTATAGAAGTTCTCAAACAGGACGCCCCACACCCTGTCGAAAGCAGTAGCAGATCAAGTGCGTGCACTGTCCCATGCAACTCTAGTGAATGCTCCCAATACGATTATCGCTAGCTTCATCCAAGGACCGGCACTTATGTTGCGGCGCAAACAGACCAACGCTCCGCATATCGCTCCCACCCCACGTAAGGGTTCCTGCAACCGTGTTGCCAAGGTACAGGTGCCTTGTAGGCAAGACCCCCGCCTTTCCCGATTGCAGGAACTTGACTTGGTTGTGGTCTTGACCTGTGAACGAAGCGAATTCAGAATTAATGATCAATCCGAGCAAGCGATCAAAGACCGTCTTGGAGACGAAACAGATCGGAACCCTCGAAGCGGGTCGGCCCTGAGTGGCGCAGAGAGCCCCGTGGAGTGCGCTCGCATATCTACCCGCCCACAACCAAGCGAAAACCAAAAACCCCACTCAGCGACGCTCTCTGGCGCTCTCAGGGGCAAGCGGTCTGTATGGGCAGCAACACCCGCAGGTGAGACGCTCCCGGACGGGGTGATTGCAGCCTGCGCTTCAGCGCGAGAGCAAAGAACCGCCTCAAGGCCCGCACAACGAAGGGAATAGCCCGGTTGCGGGATAAAAGCGAGATCAATCCGAGAAATCTCCAAACCCGCACCCAAATGGCCCGGCAAGATTCCGCAAGAGCCACCCGCAACCAATTGCAGGGACTTCACCCCGAGTCACCAGGCAATCCCGGACCGCGGCCATTGCGAGGCCGAGGAGCGTTTCCTGAAGACGAAATCCGTGGGGGGGCTTTGAAGCTCGCTCGGAGACGGGTTCGCCCCGAGA
Organism: Marivita sp.; assembly: GCF_051859345.1. GTDB lineage: Bacteria > Pseudomonadota > Alphaproteobacteria > Rhodobacterales > Rhodobacteraceae > Marivita. The sequence continues at coordinate 16,438 of NZ_JBHYFV010000048.1, forward strand.
AGGGCGAACCAAGCATGCGTTCGCCGAAAGACCTCCCGCGAGATCAGTTACTGTTCGTGTGAGCAACAGCCAAACGCCGCTCGCTTACAAGCCCCCCGAGACCCACAACTGATTCGGATCGAGACGTCCCGCGATATTCTGTCAAGTGTTTTCAACAAGGAAGCCTGTGACATAAGGTATCGGTCGACGCTAGATCTAATACTTGACTCCTAATAAGCTTCTTATTAAACTCTACGAGTATCACGAGTAGTTAAGGGAAGAGAGATATAAGAGGGAAAGGGGAGGATATTAGATCTAGCGTCGACCGATACCTTATGCCGCACCCCTCCTTCGTTTTCCATCTTGACAGGCTCCCGGGGCGAATCATCTGAGCTCGGGCGGCTCTCCTTCAATCACCACATCCCCCACCAAAAGCAGACGCCCCCGTTCCTTCAGGGTATAGGTCGGGCGCCATCTCCCCCTGCGGAGTGACTTGGGCCGCTTCCCTTTCTCCAGACCTTATTAAGGCTTACCCAAACAAGGTCGGCCAACAGCCGACCCTCAATCTTGAAACACCTCCGCTGCTTGGAGCTATCCAACAGTCGCACAACCGCACACGGAGCAGTATGTGGTGCCATAGTGCGTCCCATATGACCGTCGGGAGTGACGACTTGGCTGATGTTGCTCTGCTGATCGCGGGAGCCCTTCAGATCGTCACCTTCCCTTCCGTTTCCTCGGCATGCTTCTGACAGGCCAGATAAAACACCCCTCCCAAAGCTTCTCCCAGACCTTGGCTCCACGGAATGGGCCCATCCATGCAGGCGCATTCATAGGCGTAGAAGATCTCCTCGTGAACCTCGTGGAGCTTCGGGCGCATCAGCTCCTCGATCGTCATCCAGATCTCGGGGTGATACTCGCGCAGCGCAGTTTTCAGAAACAACCCTGCTTCGATGTCCAACGCCTCAGCCAACGCCGGAATTCGCGAGATCGGCACCTTGGTTTCGCCGGTCTTCATCATCGACAAAGCATTGGCATTTACAAATCCAGCGTCCCGGGCGATCTCTTTCTGGGTCTTGGGGCTTTCCTCAATCGCGTTGCGCAGGAAGATCATCGTCAGGGAATGCGTTGTAGGGCTCATGGAGTGTCCTCTTCAGTTCAATGGGCAATCACATGCGAACTTGCATGTGCCCCGATGATAGAAGGACGTCTGTGGGGCCGTATGGCGATGCTGCGGGCCCGCTGGCGCAGGACGGATCAGACGAAATTCTCTCGCCGAATCTCGGAAAAAGCCACTTTGGCGTTGCAAATTGTCAACATAGCGTTGCATTTCGTTGCATTTCTCCGGGCGAGAGACGTCTTTGAGACCCAAGCCGAACCGGGAGGGACTGGTATTTGACTGCTGCAAGGCTGTGGAAACAGAGCGGCGAAACCGAGGGAATAGGGCAGACAGCCAAATCCAATCCTTGTAGTGCGGGCGGCCGTTGATCTTGGTTCTTACCCCTATGACATCCCATCTTCGCAATAAGGCATCTATGGTCAGGGGGAGCGATTTGCCCTCAGTTGGCGCGCATTCCAGTTGTGCATTCCGGCGTGTTCCACCACTGTAAAACCAATCGGTGATGTAGCACTTCTTGTGAGATGACATGGCAAATATCCAAATCTACGATAACGCAGGCATCGGCCTTGATCTGCAGCCTGACAGTGACTGGATCAGTGTCATTCGAAACTTGGGGAACGTGACGCAGTTTGGTACGATTGGCGGCCCTGCCACAATCAACATCTCGATTGTATTCGACAACGGCGCATTCTCCGGCCGACTTGAGCTGGAGCCCGAAGGCAACAATGTCCGGCTTGAAAAGCTCACCATCTTTGATAGGAACAACAACCTTGCGGTTGAAGGCAGCGAAATTGGGGCCCTTCTCAGCTTTGCGACAAACATCGAAGATATCCAGGTTCTCTCCGATCCCTTCAGTGCCGCCGACACGCTGGCCGGCAACAGCTTTGCCGACTTCATCAACGGCGGTGGCGGCAATGACAGCCTTTCTGGCAATGGCGGCAATGACACGCTTGAAGGAGACAGCGGCGATGATGCTCTGAATGGCGGGCCAGGCACGGACACCGCCGGTTATAGCGGCGCGCAGGCCAGCTATACCCTGACGTTGGGCCCCTCCGGCATGACCATCGAGGACCGCCGCGCCGAAGGGAACGGCACCGACACGCTGACCGGGATCGAGTTCCTGGATTTCGACACCAACCTTCTGGGAGAGCCGTTTGACCTGACCACCTTTGCCGGTCTGAGCGGTCTTTCCGGGAGCGACCTGGAAACCTTCATCGAGCTTTATATCGCCTACTTCAACCGCGCGCCGGATGCGGTGGGCCTGTCGTTCTGGGGAACGGCGTTTGCCAATGGCGTCACGCTTGAACAATCGGCCAGCTATTTCATTGACCAGCCAGAGACCCGCGCCACCTATCCCGACACCCTGAGCAATGCGGATTTCGCCAGTGCGGTCTACGACAACGTGCTGGGCCGGGTGCCGGATCAGGCCGGGTTCGAGTTCTGGGTCGGCGCGCTGGAGTCCGGCGGTGTCGGGCGCGACCAGTTCATCCTGTCGGTGCTGGAAGGCGCAAAAGCGCCCCCGCCGCAGGGCGCCACGGATGATTTCATCGCCCAGCAATTGGCCGACCAGCAATACCTTGCCACGAAAACCGATATCGGGGGATATTTCGCGGTCACATACGGCATGTCCAGCGTCGAGAACGCCTCGGCCGCGATGGCCCTCTTCGATGGCACATCCATCGGCGTCAATGCCGCTGTGGCCGCCATTGACGGCTATTACCTGGATGCGCTTGATCCGGCTTCAGGCGAATTCCTGATGCCGCTGGTGGGTATTCTGGACAATCCGTTTGCGGTCTGAGGCGTCGCGTCAGAAGAAATAGGTCAGGCTGAGTTCCATGAAGTCGTCATCGTCCAGACCCGACAGCGGGTCGGACGTGTCATCGGCATTGATGAAAACGGTCGAGAACTCGATCTGGGCACTGTCGGTCAGGCGCGACGAGATGTTGAAATTCACCAATGTGCTGTCGGTCTGAAGGTCTTTCAGACCACTGAGGGACAGCGACGTGTTGGCCACGTTGTTGAGGTCATAGCGCAGCGCGACAAAGACATCGTCGTCCAGAAAGGTGCGCGGTTGCAGATCTGAACGGTCGTCGTAGATATATTCCACCGCCCCGGTCAGACCGCCACCGGTGCTGAACAGGTCGCCAAAGCTGTATTCCGCCCCGATCACCCCGGAAAAGTAGTCTTCCCGGTCCGTGAACCGCTTTGCGCCGTCGAATTTCAGTTGCCAGTCGCCGGTCGAATAGACCAGCTCGAGTCCGATCTGCCGCATCTGCTGATAATATGGAACCGCACCAACGCTGTTGCCCGACAAAAGGAAAACCTGCGATGCCGGGTCCAGCCGGTCAAAGGCAGCGGCAATCGGATCGTCACCGATATCGCTTGGGCGCAGCCCTTCATAGACGTCCTGCACATTCGCATTCACCGCATCGCAGGTGGCCTCGTCGACGCTGTCCTGCTTGAAGGCGCAGCCCGGCAGGTAAACAGGCTGACGGTCACGGCCTGAAAACAGCGATACGGCATAGTCCAGAGACCCGTTGGCGGTGCTGATGGAATTGCTGTTGCGGATGGCGACATCAATATCATCCTCAGCTTCGAACATCACCCGGTCACTATCCGGCACGACATCGAAGCGCAGGCGCTGATCGGCTTCTTCGTAGTCAAGTTCGCGCAACCCCACGAGGCCGTAAAAGCTGAACGTGCCCAACCTGTCGGTATCGAAGGACACCGACACCATCGGCTGACCCAGCCGCTCGACCTCTTCGCTGGAGGTGAAATTGCCACGCTGGTTGACGATGTTGACCGGGTTGTAGGATTCCGTCACCCCCCAGAAGACCACATCGCTGCCAACAAGCCACCGGACACGTCCCAGTTCCCCGGCGACATATGCCTTGGACAAATCCCAGGATTGTGCTCCGGTCTTTTCGTCCTTGCGGCCTCGAATTTCACCGACAACCTGTCCGAAAGACAGGCTGGCCGAACTGGCCAGACGGAGCGATCCGATCAGGCTCGTGCCCTTGCCGATCTGTCCCTCCAGCGCGCCGTCCTCGAAGAAAGTCCGCGCGGTCAGGCCAAGGTCGCCCTCAAAGGACAGGTCCTGTGCCTGTGCTGCAAGCGGCCCGCACAGCCCGACCCCGAGAACACATGTCTTGAAAAGAGTTTGCATAACCTGTGCCTTGGATTCCGGATCAAAAGAAAGAGTGGGTCCCGCAAACACTACAGACCCGGATATGGATCAGGCCAGAGATGCCCCCGGTCTTGTGACAGATTTTGGCCCTGTGTGGTGACAACCACGCGTTTACCCGCAGCCCGTCAGCGTGTCATCGCCTGTTGGGTGAATTCGCTGGGCTGCAGACCGGTATTGAACCGATAGTCCTTCCAGTCCAGCACCGTGCGCTTGCCGGTCTGGTGGTTGACCATGGTCATGCGGGACGGGCGCGAAAAGCGGCCGTTGTAGGTGCGGTATCCGCTCATCACGAGGGTTTTGTTCAGCTGGCCGCGACGGTTGTAATACTGGATCGTCTGATAGCGTTTCCCGGCGGTGTCGATCCACGCGATCTGCTGGGAATAGCCTGAGCTCTGGCGCGGCGTACGCTGGATCACGTGGCACTGGCCACCACCATTCGGGCAAGCCTCGTCGCGGACCCAGACATGGTTGTAGTTGGCCACATCCTGTTCGACCATGTCTTCATAGGCAAATTCGCTGCCCACAAACGACCCCGACCGTCCAGAGCCAGAGATCTTCTTCACCCGCCCCACCGAGGGCAGGTAAAGCCATTGCGCATCCTGCTTGGTATCGAAGGCATGGGTGAGCAGCGCCGTGCCGCGAATGTCACCGGGCCAGTCGAACACCAGAAGCGAGCGCGTTTCCCGACCTCCGTTCAATTCGACGCTTTTCATCTCGAAACGCCGGGCACTGGTGCCCCCGCCCGCAGTCTGAAGCGTCATATCACCCGACACGGTGAAATCCGCATAGCCGGATATCGCGGTCTCTGCTGCCTGCGCGATCTGCTGACCTTTCTGTTCGGCACTTTGCGCCGAGGCGCTGCCAAGGCTGGCACAAAACAGGAGGGCCGAGAGAAACACGCGAAACAGGGTCATAAGTTTGTCCTTTTCAAAAGCGCCGGCAACAGGATCAGGTCAGTCATCAAAGCCAGAACGATGATACAGGCGGTCAAGCCGCCCAGATGCTGGTTTATCGCAAACCCGCTCAGGGTCATGATGAAGAACCCGCTGCAGATTGCAATCGAGGTCACCATCAGCGCTGTCCCTACGGTTCGGAAGGTCAGCTCCAGCGCCTCGTCCCGGGTCATACCGGTTTTTCGATGGCGTTGGTAGTGCATCAGGATATGTACAGTGTCATCCACAACAATGCCAAAAGTCATCGTGGTGACAACTGTAGAACCCAGATTGACGTCTCCGACCCACCAGCCCCAGATGCCGAAACCCAGGATCGCAGGCAACACGTTTGGCACAAGGCTGATCAGCCCCAGCTTCACGTCCCGCAGCGTCGCGATCATCAAGACCGAGACCAGCACCATCACGGTGAGCATGCCGTAGATCATCGCTTGGTTATTGCGCTGTGTGAGCTTGGAAAAGGCAACCCCCATCCCCACAGCCTGCGTGGCAATCTTAGGTTCATTTTCTCGCAACCATGCTTCGGCATCACGAGCAAAAAGGGCGACGTCCTGCCCGTCGACACCGCTGAGCACTGCCAGTAGTCTTGTAGAGGTCCGATCGATATCGAGCACTTTGTTCATGTTCATGCCCATCGGCAGGGACAGTTCGTACAACATCATCGCCTGCGCGTTGGCTTCCTGGCTGTCGGCAAGCACGTAGGCGTCGGGATCACCGCCGTTCAGGGTCTGGTTCAGGCGTTTGAGGACATCCGTAACGCTGCCCACAAAAACGACGCCCTCCTGCGCATGCAGCCAGTCGGTGAAACGTTCAACCCGACCAAGAAATTCTGGCGCGAAGACGCTTTCGCCAGGACCGGCCTGCAACGAAAACTGCACGGTTTCCATCCCTGTAAGCGACTCTTCGATGGCATCGCTGTCGGTGCGAAAGGTGAAGCTTTCATCGAAATAGCGCAGCGCGCTGTCGTTGAAGCGGAGCTGTGTCAGCCCGCCAATAGAGATCACAAGGAGTAGCACAAATGTGGTCAAAACCCCGCGCTGATTCAGAGCAAAACGCGCAAGACGCGCCATGGCATCCGGAGAGATGCGTAAAGGCCTGAACTGGCGATCCGGCGCACGGCACAAGATCAACGGCAAGAATAACGCAGTGAGAACCCATCCAACGAGAATGCCAAGACAGACGATGGTCCCCATCTGCGCCAAAGGCGGGGATTCCGAGAAATTAAGGCACAAAAACCCAATCGCCGTCGTCAAGTTCGTGACGGAAATGGCGGCAAGGTTTTCCGCAAAAGTGTCCTGCGTAGCTTCAAACCGATTGTCGCCATTGGCGATGCGGCGCGTCCAGCCCAGAACGATATGGACGCAGGAGGCCGTAATCAGCACCATAACGGCCAAAGGGCTAATTGCGGTTGCAGGGATCAAGGCGATGCCGAGCCAACCAGCAAATCCCAGCGTTGCAACGGTGCCGCCCAAAGTGACTAGCACCGTTCCGAGCCAGCCACTGAGTGTGCCAAACCCAAGCACCATAAGGAGCATCACCGATGCAAAGGCGAGTGGGATCAGACTCGTCAGATCCCGCAACGCCGCTTCGTTTATTGCAACTCCTCCCAAAAGGTCACCTGTCAGGTGAACCGATACATTCGGCAATGATGCCTGCCATTGCGCCTGCATTTCCTGAGCGACCTTGGCCATTTCAGAACGCGGCAACGCGGCAAGATCTTTCGGGATGAGGTCAACAAAAAGACCTAGAGCATGACAATTGGGCGAGACCAGAAGGTTGACGAGCTCATCCGTGTTCAGCACGATATCGCGTATCCGCTGTGCATCCTCCTCGGTTAAATTGCCACCCTCAGGCACCAGCGTCTCAACGATGATGTCGTCATTCTCGCTATAGCTATGGTTAAAGTTGGCGATCGATTCCACGCGCAGAACGTCCGGCATCAGCCATGCGTCATCGGTAAATCTACTGAGATCCTGTAGAAACGAAGGCGTACACAGATCGTGATCCGCAACAAAAGCAAAGAGCAAAATATCAGATTGAGCGTAGACATCCTCCAGATGCTCAACGGCCTGAAGTTCAGGATTGTTTGTGCCGAAGAAATCCCGGTTGTCGGTTGAGAAAACCAACCACTGAAGCCCAAGCCCGGCAAACAATAGGATTAGCAGTCCCGCAGCAAAGCTCGCAAAATCATTCTGGACCAGCACACGAGCAAGGTAATCCGAGAACGTGGAACTTCGCTTTTGTCGGGGAATCATCCATCCCTCGGGAGTAGTAAATTCTCGGCCACTACCCTGGGAACACGTAGCAGGTTCATGGTAAGGTTAACTCTGCAAGTAGTCATGACTCTGTTCAACCTGTAGCTACGTCAGCCATGAACACAACATCCCCGCCCAACAAAAGGCAATAGTGCAGAAAAAACCACATTTGACTGTATCACTTTTTCCAGTCCGCAGAATCCCATTGGTAACCTAGAAAAACCCTGTCTCACAAAAACAGGTGGACACAATTTTCAACGCGGCAGGATGATTCGCATTGCTCCACGCAAAGCTCCCAAAACTGGCGAATTCTTAATCATTATCAGAGACCTAAACACATCTTGCACTCTGCATTTGTAACGAAACACTGTTTTTCCATCACTTTCGATCACAACCCCACGACACCATTTGCCATCGGCGAAATCCTGCTATATAGTGGTTCACTGAACACCCCTGTCTCCACTCGGCAGGTGTGTTTCCCCGATGCTGCCAATTGAGGGTTAACCCATGCTTGCAGAGCTGCACAAATCGACGCCTGAGGAAGCCAAGGAACAACGTGCGACCTTGGGTCTGTGGCTGAAGTCACTGCGCGAAGCCGAAGGGCTGTCGCAGCGCGATCTCGCCGACCGTTTGTCGTTGGATTATTACACCTTCATTTCGCAGTTGGAAAACGGTCGCGGCAAGATCCCGGCACATCGCTACGGCGAATGGGCCGAGGCGCTTGGACAGGAGCCAAGAAGCTTCGTTCGTGAACTTCTGCGCTATTATGAACCGCTGACCTACCAGATCCTGTTCGAAGACGCCGGCTGACGCCCCTCCGGTACGGGGCATTTTCGGGGCCTGCCTGCGGGCCACGAAAACGGTGCATCTTCTCTGGATCGGAACGGCGATCAGCGGTACAGTACGACACGGTTTAGTTTGATCGGGACGATCCCCCTATGGCGAAAATCCTCACCTTCCGGAACAAAGGTCATGCTCCTTCGGGGCAGGACTTCCTGACTGACGAGAACCAGACGTTATCGTTCCGCACAAATGAGGATGGGGCGGTCAGCCTTGGTGGCCTTAGCAAAACGGGCCTTCCGACCCTGTTTCCCGATCCAAAGAAAGACTGGAGCAACCAGGAACTCGCGGATCTGTTCCGTGTGCGACAGTTGCTCAGCGGAGCCAATGTCCCGGTCGAGACCGATCGCGGCGTCTCGGACGAAGGCGATCCGTGGTTTGTCTTCTGTCATGCCAGCGGAGAGGTGTTCATCCATCTTTGCCGCATCGACGGTCTCTATCTGCTGGACAGCCCGAATGTCCTGCGCCCCCTGCGCGGCGCGGATTTCAACGCGCTGATCGCGGATTTCACCAATCAGGCTCTGCCCACCGGCGGCTCTGAGGATGACTCCACGCGTCGTGTGATCCGCCTCGAACGGGGCGGCAAGGTGCGTCTGCACCCATCGGCCATGCTTGCCGCGCTGATCTGGACCCTTTTCCTTGCCTCCGAAGAGCTGGTGCTGCTGGCCCCAGAAGAGGAAACCGACAGTGACAGCGATGCCCTGCTGGATTTCGACGGCATGTTTGCCGTCGAGACCGCCAGGACCATCGATATCGACATGGTCTTTGAAGATGACACCGTGGACGTCTCTCATTTGATCAGGGATGGCGCCAACGCGTCCGATCACATGGCGTCCGCGCTGGAAGCACATGCGCAACTGCGCGAAGCCCAACTGCAACAGCAGCAGGGTCTGACGGTCCAGAACAATGCCTTCACCATGGGCCTGAGCACGATCGCCATCGCGATGGGCTTCATGTCCGAAACGGTCCTGCTCGACAATCAGCGCAAGGTGCTGGAAGGCCTGAAAGAGCTTGGCTTCACCAAATACAGTGATGAGGCGCAGCAAACAGCCGAACTTGATATCCCCGCAGGTGCCGAGGGCAATGCCCTTCTGGCCATGCTGGCGGATTTCCTTGGTCTGGACCTGTCGCTGAGCACCGATGTGGCCGAGGTGTTGATCAACGACCCGGCGAGGGCCGAGGAGGACCTGACACATCTGACAGAAGAGGTCGTCGCCGAGGACGCAATCGTCCCGGTCAAGGCGGCGGCCCCGGCAGTGATCCGCAACAAGAACAGTGACCCGGATCAAGACGCCCCGGAGGCACTGCGCACGGACCCCGCACTGGATACAGACAGCGCGCAGGCCAGCGGCAATGACACCCTTTCTGCCGAAGCGGCGCAGGACAGCCTCCCGCTGACCTTGTCCGAGATCGTTCAGACATGGCAGCCGCTGATGCAGGAATTCCAGCTCGGTCAGACCATGATCAAGGCCAGCTTTGATGTCTCCAACATGGACGCCTTTGCCCTCTTCGATCTGATTGATGTTTCAGCAAATGATCGCAGTGCAAATGTCCGGGAATTCGACAATTTGGCGCAGCGATTGATTGAATTCCTGGAAGCGAAAGACGGGGACCTTGGCTTTATTGAACTGGAGAACGAGGTCATCATGATCGACCGCACTGCGGTGACAGGTGGTGAGACAGAGTTCATTCAGTGGCAAGCCGAAGATGGCAGGACCATTTCCTTTATCGGCCTCGCCGCGGACTTCCAGCAATTTGACATGATCGCCTGATCGCAGAAAGCCGTCAGCACACAAAAAGACCGGCGTTCTGATCAAGAGCGCCAGTCTTTCTGTTTTGGCCGAATGACAGCGGATCTGGCCCCCTGCCCTTTATCTCACTCTTCGATCATGCTCTTGCGCACTGCATCCATGAGCGGGGACACGATGAAATTCGCCACGGTACGCTCACCCGTGGTGATGATCACATCGGCGGGCATCCCTGCTGTAAGGCGATCCTTGATTTCTTCCGGGATATCGTTCTCGTCCACAGTCACACGCGCCAGGAAGTAGGGCTGCTCATTCGGATTGTCGGGCGTGATGACATCCCCGGAGACCGTTTCGACCGAACCAAGCATGATCGGTGTGAGCTTTGTCTTGAAGGCGGTGAAGCGCACTTCCGTCAACAATCCGGGTGCCACATTGTCCTTGTCGATCGGCGACACGCGCGCGTTGATGATCAACTCTTCATCCTCTGGGACCAGTTCCATTAGAACGTCACCAGGTCGGATAACCGATCCCACCGTATGCACCTTGAGGTTCTGGATCGTGCCCGAGCCCGGAGCACGGATTTCCGTTCGGTTCAAAACATCTGCGGCCACCTTACGGCGCTCTTGCAATTCGCTGATCTCGGCACGGACTTTTTCAAGTTCCGTATTGGCTTTCTGACGGTATTCCTGCGTCAGTTGCAGAATCTGAAATTCGGTTTCCCCGATGCTGGCACGGGCCTGTGCGATGTCCGAGATGACCTGACCCAGATTGGCTTCAATCTCGATCAGATCGTCTTCCCGCTGGCTGAGCACATTGCCCTGAATGAGCCCACGGCTTTCGCCATCGCGCATGCGGTCCAGCATTTTCGTGTAATTGTCGATACGGCGCTGGAAAGCGGATTTCTGCAATTCCAGACCTTCAATCTGCACTTCGATCTGGTCCATGCGCGCGCCCAGGATATCTTCCTGCGATTTGAGGATCGAGCGACCCTCGCGGAAGAGATCAAGCTGGTCTTCCCGGACCGCGTCGACAATGTCGACAATCTGGTTTTCACCCGAAACAAGGTCCTCCGGAAACTTGATTTCTCCGGTCAGCTTGCGTTCCGCCAGAAGACGCGCCTCAATCATGCGCGCCACGTCCAGACGGGTGGAGAGAACCTCAAGATTGGACCGCGCCTCGACTGCACTCAGCCGTAGCAGAACGTCACCTTGCTCGACCGAATTGGCCTCGGTCACGAGGATTTCCTCGACGATGCCACCTTCGAAATGCTGTACGACGCGGCGGTTCCCTTCGAGCGAGATCGTCGCAGGCGCGACCACAGCGCTGTCAAGCTTGGCCACGGCAGCCCAGCTTCCCAACACCCCGAAGGTGAGAAAGATCAGGACATAGCCCGCCAAAGCGACGGGTTTGGGACTTGGTTTCTTGATCATTGGCGTGCGAGCTCCTCAAGAGCGGTTCGTCTTAATTGTTGCCGGATCAGGCGCGGGGCTTGTCCGTCATGTTCACAACAGCAGGCACCGACTCGGGAGGGGGAGCTTTCTTCTGCTGCTCTTGCTGGGCCTGGGCTTGTTGCTGCGCCTGTGCAAAGATTTCGCGGGTCGGGCCGAATTTCTCGATCTGGCCGTTGACCAGCATCAGGGCCTTGTCCGACAATGCCAGAAGGTTGGCCTTGTGCGTGACCAAAACAACGGTCTTGCCGCGCTTCTTCATTTCCTGAATGCAATTGGCCAGTGCCTGTTCGCCGTGGGCATCGAGGTTCGAGTTCGGCTCATCCAGGACAATCAGGCTTGGTTCGCGGAACACCGCACGGGCAAGGCCCACGCGCTGCCGCTGACCGCCGGACAGACCATTGCCGCCATCCCCCACATCGGTGTCATAGGCTTCGCTCAGGGTGGTGATCATCTCGTGTGCGCCGGACAGGGTTGCCGCTGCCACGATTTCCTTGTCGTCGACATTGTCGAGGAACCGCGAAATGTTTTCCGCCACGCTGCCCCGGAACAGTTTCACGTCCTGCGGCATGTACCCCATGAAGCGACCCAACTGGTCCGCGTCCCAATGATGAAGCTCTGTACCTTCCAGACGCACCGCGCCGGATTGCGGCTGCATCGCCCCAACGATGTGTCGCACCAGCGTCGACTTGCCCGAGCCGCTTGGGCCGATCACTGCAAGCACTTCACCCTGCGCGACATTGAACGAGATCCCCTTGAGGATCGGCGCCTTGGAACCGGGTGCCATGGCGATCAGGTTCTGCACCACGAGGTTGCCCTTGGGCGCGGGCAGCTGCATCCGGGACTCTTCGTCGCCAAGCGTTTCAAAGATTTCAGACAGCCGCTTATGCGCCTGACGGGCACCGACGAACTGCTTCCACTGCCCCACGGCCTGTTCCACCGGAGCCAGCGCGCGTCCCATCACGATGGAGGCCGCAATCATGATACCGGGCGAAATCTGCTGCTGGATGGCCAGATAGGCCCCCGTGCCCAGGATCGCGATCTGAAGACTCATCCGCACGAACTTGGTCGAGGCCATGATGGCCCCTGCCCGTCCGCTTGCCTTGGCCTGTGCATCAAGCACGCTCTCATGCTGCTTGAGCCAACGGTTGGTCAACGGCTTTTCCATGCCAAGCGCACGGATCACTTCGGCGTTCTGCACCGTGGTGTTGACGAAATGTGACGCCCCGGCATTGGCGGTTCCCGCTTCCTGCAAAAGGTTACGGGTGGCGAATTCATTGGTCAGCGCAAGGATGAAGATGATCAGCGCGCCCGCTGTCGCGACCATGCCAAGCCACGGATGGAAGGCGAACACCAGGGCGAGGAAGAGAGGCACCCAGGGCGCATCGAAAAACGCCAGGATCCCCTGCCCCGTCAGGAACTCGCGGACCCGGTCGACATCCTGCAAGGTCGCGTGCGCGCCCGAGTTCGGCGACGCCAGTTGCTTGCGCACCACGCGGTTGAACGCGGGATTGGCCAGCATGTCGTCAAACTGCAACCCGGCACGCACCAGCATCTTGGAGCGGATGAATTCCAGAAAACCGTAAGTGACCAGCAGCAAAACCGCGATCCCGGTGATCATCAGAAGGGTGAGTTCGTTCCGGCTGGCCAGCACGCGGTCATAGACCTGAAGCATGTAAAGCGGCCCGACAAACATCAGAAGGTTCGAGAAGAAGCTGAAGACCACCGTGGCGAAGATGATCGCCTTGAACCTGACCTGCTCCCCATCGAGTCCGCGTTCATTAGTTAGCTCTGTTCAGGGTTTGGTCCTCTCTCGACCGCTGGTGATA
>NZ_JBHYFV010000049.1:0-28402 GCF_051859345.1 Marivita sp.
TGGCCTTTTTCATATGGTTGACGATTGTGCGACCGACGCGGTCTACGAGTTTTTTATTGATTTGTTCAGCGTTTGGGAAACGCTTAAGTATCTTATCTGTAGACCAGTCACCAAAGAACATAGGCCACTTTGGATCAGATTTTTCAGTAGCTAATGCGTTCTCAATGCGATCTGAGGGTGGAGTCTCCAAGCTTTTAATCTCGATAACAAGAAGGCCATTGAGGCATTCGAAATCTGGTCGTTTTTCGATATCTCCTTCGTCGTCTAAGGAGCGACCTCTTAATCGCTTCTCAATGAAATCTGTAACGCGAGGAGTTAGCGGCTCAATTGGTCCGCTTCGTTCTGTCCGCGTCCGAGGTCTCTTCATTTGCCAAAGCCCAAATTACCCATCCGTGTTGAGTTAAGAACCGCGCGATAGATTTTGAAGTGGAGCCTAATAATCTGCCGCGCGAAATAGCGGGCGCAGCCCGCCGCGCATCGCCGGCGCGCCCCCACGCGGCGGCGATTTGGTGGGGCCAGCGCGACGTGTCGGCCTTTTTCGGATATGGCCGGGATAAACCAAGAGGATCGACGGTCGCATCGCCCCCGCGCGCGTCGTCGATGCGCGGCTCCCCACCGCACGCCCCATTTCCAACTCGTTAACCACCCGTCCCCCATACCCCACACCACAAAGCGCTTTGAGCGGGAAGGGTCACTCCCATGCCGCGACACCATACTGACACTTCTCTCATATGCCGGAAGGCTGACCATGAGAGACCGGTCTTACAAGGCTCCGGCAACCCCGGAGTACAGGTCACGCGTTAAATCGCGGATTTGAGAGAACCGTCAGGCCCATAAGGGCGGCGCCGCTTCTTCTCTAACGACAGTGGAGTGTTCCAACCAGATCCTCAGGTCACGCCCGAGGATGACGTTAACGCGTAGGCCGGGGCTTCAGCCCGGCACGCCAACGCATCCCAAACGAAAAAGGCCCCGGAGTTTCCTCCGAGGCCGTTTCACGCGTTGCAAAACCGGATCAGTTCAGGTCGGCTTCATACTCCGCTGCCAGATCGGCTTCGGCCTCTTCCACCGCAGTGGTCAGCGCCTCGAAGATCTCCGGACCACCTTCGACATTCTCCTGGAACCAGTCGAACACCGGCGATGCCGCCTCGCGGAAGGCTTCTTTCTCTTCGGGGGTCGGCACATAAAGATCACCGCCGCCGGCGACGAAATCCTCATACGCCTGGATCGACTTGCGCTTGGGCGACGCGAATGTCGCCTGTTGCAGCGCGTAGAACCCGTCAGCCACGACGCGGCGCATGTCTTCGGGCATGCCCATGAACTTTTCGTTGTTCATCACCCAGATCGCGCCCATGTAGGCGTGGCCGTCCAGCGTCAGGTACTCCAGCCCGGCATCCGGAAACTTCATGCCCATGATATCGGTGATGCCGTTCTTCGACCCATCCACAACACCTGTCTGGAGCGAGGTGAACAGCTCGGGCCAGCTGATCGGCGTCGGGGCCGCGCCCAGCACCTTGACCAGCTCCTGCGGCAGGTCGGCCACCACGGTGCGGATCTTGAGCCCTTCGAGGTCGGAAGGCTGTGTCACCCGGCGCTGCGTGTTTGCAAAGTTGCGCCAGCCGCCGGTGTTGCCGATGGTCATGATGCGGATCGTGTCGCCACTGTCTTCCAGCGCCATGTTGCGCATGGTGCGGGTAAAGTCGCCCGACAGCACATGTTCCGCCACACGGTCATCCGACATGAGATAGGGCAGGTCGAGCACCTGAACGTAGGGGAAGATCCCCGCTGCACCGCCCGAGGTGGTCACAAACACGTCGATTGATCCGTCGGACACGCCCTGAAGACATTCCGCGCCGCCGGAACACAGCTGCGTGCCGATGAACAGCTCGACCGCGATGCGTCCGTTCGAGGCGTTCTCGACATGGTTCTTGAAGACGACAAGACCGTCGTAATCTTCGTCGTTCTCGTTCGAGTTGGCGGTCGCGCGGATGGTGAAATCCTGCGCCGCTGCGGTGATCGCACTCCCGGCGAGCAATGCGGCTGTCAGCGCCGCTGTGGTAAGACCTTTGAGCATTGGTGTTCTCCCTGTTGCTTTCTTGGGTCGGTTACACGGGTCCTGTGACCCGCAGATGTCAGTCCGCAAACCCCGTGAGGCGCGGAACGGTCATGGATATTTCGGGGATGAAGGTGATCAGGAAAATGACCACGATTTCGATGAAAAGGAACGGCAGGATCGCCTTGGAAATGGTCTCGACCCGCTCACCGGACACGCTTGAGGCGACGAACAGCACCAGTCCCATCGGCGGCGTGGCCAGACCGACGGTCAGGTTCACCGACATGATGATGGCGAAGTGGATTGGATCGACGCCAAGGTCCACGAAGATCGGCCCAAGGATCGGCCCAAGGATGATGATAGCCGGTCCTGCATCAAGGAACATGCCCACGACGAACAGAAGAAGGTTGATCAGGAACAGCAGGATCAACGGGTTCTCGCTGAGCCCCAGCACGAACTCGGCCAGGATCTCCGGCGTGTGCGACAGCGACACCACCGTCTTGAACGCCATCGCGGCCCCCACCAGCAGCAGCACCGTGGCCGATGTCATGGCGGCGCGCATGAACACGTCGGGCAGGTCGCCAAGGCGCAGAGTGCGCAGGATGAACATGCCGACGATGATCGCATATCCGACGGCAACGGCGGCGGCCTCGGTCGGGGTAAAGACACCGCCAAGGATACCACCAAGGATGATCACCGGCGTCATCAGCGGAAAGAAAGCCTTGAGAGACGCCTGACCGCGTTCACCCCAGCTTGCCTTGCTGCGCGAAGCGGGGAAGTCATAGCGGTCGGCCATGAACTTGACCATGACCATCAGTCCCAGACCCACAAGGATACCCGGCACGATGCCCGCCAGAAACAGCGCGGCGACGCTTTCACCCATGACATAGGCGTAGATGATCATGATGCCCGAAGGCGGGATGATCGGGCCGATCACCGAACTGGCGGCGGTGATCGCGGCGGCGAATTTGCGGGTATAGCCCTCTTTCTCCATCGCCGGGATCAGCATGGATCCCAGCGCCGAGGTGTCCGCCACGGCAGAGCCGGACAACCCCGCAAACAGCATCGAGGACAGCACGTTCACATGCGCCAGACCGCCCCGGAAATGGCCCATCATCGCCTGGCTGAATTCCACCAGCCGCATCGTGATGCCGCCCCGGTTCATCAATTCGCCTGCCAGCATGAAGAACGGAATCGCCATCAGCGGAAAGGACGCCATGCCGTTATAGACGTTGCGGTACAGCAGGATCAGGTCGCGGTCCTGACCGTTGAGCCACAAGAGAATGCCGGGGGCCGCCAGCATGCCGAAGAAGACCGGCAGGCCGATCATCAGGAACAGCAGGAACAAGGGAAGGAACCAGACCAGCATGGGACTACTCCACCGTCAATTCGGCATCGAGGTTAGAGCGCAAACGGTCTTCACCACCGGCAAGGGTGATGAGGTTGCGCAGGATCAGTTCGATATTCACGATGAAGAGCAGCCACAGACCGGTGACCAATGACGCAATCTGCCAGGAGTTGGGCATCTTCACCCAGCCATCCAGCGTCGGGTATTTGAGCGAGGCGCTTTTGAACTTGCCGGCAAGGCCCGACATTTCGGTCAGCCCCATCTGTGCGCCGATGTACAACACCACGCCCGAAATCAGCAGCAGCACCAGCGCCAGAACGGCGGCACCCCGGCTTGGCAAGGCGGCGGACAGGATTTCCAGCGCCACAAACCCACCGCGCCGATAAGCCGAAGGTGCGATGGCGGCGGTCATCCACAGCATGAGGAAAATGGCCAGTTCTTCGGGCCAGGGCAGGGCATTTCCCAACACGTAGCGGCAAAAAACCTGCAAAAGGATCGCGCAGACCATCAAGCCAATGGCGAAAATCGCAATGCTGCGTCCGATGCGCAGGACGATGTCGTTGAACATCTGAAACGGGGCAAGTAGCCCCAGCAATACGGCCATGGCTGGCCTCCTCCCTGTTACACCGACCTCCTCCGTCGGTGGCCCCATGTTTGTTTTATCGGGGCGGTTTATGTTGGTTCGCTAAAGCCTCCGTAACGTCCGCTGTAAAACAAGAGTGGATCGCCATCGCGTGTCGTCACCTTGGTCACCCGCGCGACAACGATGGAATGATCGCCGCCGTCATATTCGGCTGTCTTGGTGCATTCGAACCGGCTCAGGCAGTTGTGCAAAAGTGGCACACCCTTGTCGCAGGGGTTCCAGGGAAACTGGTCAAAGGCATTGCCCTCGCGGGCGAAGGCCTGACAGATGTCGACCTGATCGGCTCCGATGACGTGGATCGCGAAATGGTCAGCCGCCATGAAAAACGGGTACCGGGTTGACGATTTGGCTGGCGACCAAAGCACAAGCGGCGGGTCCAGTGACACGCTGGCAAAACTGTTGGCGGTGATGCCCAGCGGCCCATCACCCGCATCGCAGGTGACCACCGTGACACCGGTGCCGAAACGGCCAAGGGCTGCGCGAAAATCGCGGGCATTGTCCTCTGCGGGGTCGAAACTATGGGTCAAGGCGTTCATCGCGTGTCTCAGGCCACTTCATGGCCAAGGGCGTGGGTGTAGAGGTCAAACCATGTCTCCCGGTCGATCTGTATCTTGGCAGCATCGCCGATGCGGGCGATACGGTCCAGATTGTTGGTACCAAGGACAGGTAGAATGCGCGCGGGGTGCGCCAAGAGCCACGCTACCGCAACTGCGGCCTCATCAACGCCGTGATCGCCGCCGAGGGCCTTGAGCGCGGTGCGCACCGCGGCGTTCTTGCCATCGAACAGCGCTCCACCACCCAGCGGCGACCATGCCATTGGCGGCTGACCGTTCTTCTGGTGAAAGGCGATGTCGCCATTGGTGAAGGGCGTGTGATGCAGCAGGCTGATCTCGATCTGGTTGGTGACCAGCGGGTTTTTCATCGACGCCTGCAACAATTCCCAATCCCACGGTCGGAAGTTCGACACGCCCACCGCGCGCACCTTCCCGCTTTCGACAAGATCGTCCAGGGCGGCCCCGGTTTCGCAGGCATCCATCAGCGGATCGGGGCGGTGGATCAGCAGAAGGTCGATATGGTCGATCTTCATCAGCCGCAGCGAGTGATCCACCGAGGACATGATATGCGCGCGGCTGGTGTCGTAATGTTTGACCTTCGCATCCGCATAGCGCCCCGCCGGCGCCACGATATCGCATTTGGTGACGATTTCGATCCGGTTGCGCAACTCGGGAGTGAGCGCCGTGCCAAGGATCTCTTCGGCCTCGTAGCCGCCATAGATATCCGCCTGATCCATGGTCGTGATGCCCTGATCGAGGCACGCGCTGATCTTGTTGCGGATATGGTCCACACTGGTGTCGGCATCGTCGCCCAGGCGCCACATGCCATAGACAAGGCGGCTCAGGTCGAGGGCTTCGTTCAGCTTGACACGATCCATTAGCGACGGACTCCATTTCCAAGTGGGGTTGCGGGGGTGCCGTTCGGCACGCGCCCGTATGCTTCGTTCAGTTGTACGGTTTTCAGCTGCGGCAATACGCGGCTGCCGAAATGACGGCACTCGTCCAGATGGGGATACCCCGAAAGGATAAACGCGCGAATGCCCATCTTCTGGTACTGTTCCAACTCGCTGAGCACCTGATCGGTGGAGCCGACCAGCGCCGCGCCACAGCCGGAGCGCGCACGTCCCACACCTGTCCACAGATGCGGTTCGACAAAGCCTTCCATATCCGCCAGTTCGCGGTTCTTCGACTGGTGCGACACACCCAGAGAGGTGGCATCAAGCGCACGGTCGCGGATCGTCTTGCCCTGATCGTCGTCCAGCTGGCTGACGATGTGCTGCGCGTATTCGCGCGCTTCGGCTTCGGTGTCGCGCACGATCACATGCACGCGCAACCCGTAATCCAGCGTGCGGTTATAGCGTTCGGCGACGGCGTTCACGTCTTTCATCCGCTGGGCAAGTTGATCCTTGGGTTCGGGCCACATCAGGTAGACATCGCAATGCTGGCCACAAAGTTCCAGCGCGGCGGGGGAATAACCGCCGAAATACAGCAGCGGACCGCCGGTCTGGTACGGCTTGGCGGGATCGGTGGTCAGGCCCTCGAAATTGTAGACCTCGCCCTTGTAGGTGATCTCGTCCTGCGTCCACGCCTGTTTGAGGATCTCGACAACCTCGCGCGACCGCTGGTAGCGAAAGGCGCTGTCCTCTTTCTCGCCCGGAAAGTCGGACGAGATGATGTTTACCGTCAGTCGTCCTTCGAGCATGTGATCCAGCGTGGCGATGGTGCGGGCCAGCATGATCGGTTGCATCTCGCCACAGCGCACGGCGGCCAGCATGTTGATCTTTTCGGTGATCGGCGCACAGCCCGCGACAAAGGACAGCGTGTCCTGACCGACCTGGTAGGACGATGGGCACAGGATATTGCGGAAACCCTGTGTTTCGGCCTCTTTCACGATGCCGGAGCAATGCGCGAAACTTGACCGCAGCTTTCCATCCGGCACGCCGAGGTATTCGTAATCATCCGAACACAACGCCGCGAACCATGACACCTCTGCCGCGTCAAGGTCGGGGGAGGTGATGGGAACGATGGTCATAAGGTGTCTCCGGGACGTATCATTTCCTCTTGCGTAGCACTCCCAAAAATGTAGATCAATAGTGTATCAATTCTTGGTGCGCAAAATGTCCGACACCCACGCCTTGCCGAAATATGTCCAGATCAGCGAATTGCTGATCCGGGATATTCAGGCTGGCCGGTTGGTCGATGGCGAACGCCTGCCGCCGGAACGTGACATGGCGGCGAGCCTCGGGATTTCCGTTGGAACGTTGCGCAAATCGCTGGATGAATTGACTGCGCTTGGCCTGCTGGAGCGGGTGCAGGGGTCGGGCAATTACATCTGCGCGCAAGAGGATACGCAATCGGTCTACGCGTTTTTCCGGGTCGAACTGATCGAAGGGGGCGGGTTGCCGACGGCAGAGCTTTTGTCGGTGGATCGGCTGCCCAAGCCTGACGCGTTGCCGCGATTCGGCAAATGCGAGGAGGGGCATCGGATTCGCCGGTTGCGGCGGCTGAACGGAACGCCGGCAGTGCTGGAGGAAATCTGGCTGGATGGGTCGTACACCGATGTCATCGACGCCGAGGCGCTGCGCGAGTCGCTTTACCTCTATTACCGGGAATCGCTGGGTCTCTGGATCACCAAGGCGGTGGACCGGCTGGATCTGGCGACGGTGCCGGACTGGGCGCCGGTCGGGTTCGGCCTGTCGCCGGGGCAATTCTGCATGCGGGCCACCCGCATCAGTTCCGGTCCCGAGGGCGAAGCGGCCGAGGCGTCCTGGAACTGGATCAATACAGATGTCGCGCGCTACGTCGCGCGGATTACCTAAGCCGCGCTGTGTCGCGCACATCACTTGAAGGATCACCATGAAAATCATCAATTACGGGATCATCGGATGCGGCATGATGGGCCAGGAGCATCTGCGCAACATCGCCTTGCTTGACGGCGCGCGCGTTGCGGCGATCTTTGAGCCGGACACTATCATGGCGAACGCGGCCAAGGCGATTGTGCCAAACGCCACGTTGGAGATGTCCATCGAAGCGCTGTTGGCGCGAGATGATCTGGATTGCCTTCTGGTCGCCAGTCCGAACCATTGCCATGTCGATGCGCTTGAGCAGATTGCGGAACTGAACCCGCTGCCGCTGCTTCTGGAGAAGCCGCTTTACACAGATCCCGTCGATATCGCGCGGGTGGATGCGATCAGCGCGGCTTATCCCGCGCCGATCTGGGTGGCGATGGAATACCGCTACATGCCACCTATACAGGTGTTCACGCACGAGGTGCAGCGTGCGACCGGTGGGGTCAAGATGCTGACCATCCGCGAACACCGCTTTCCGTTTCTGTCCAAGGTCGGGGACTGGAACCGCTTCAATCGCAACACCGGCGGAACGCTGGTCGAGAAATGCTGCCATTTCTTCGATTTGATGCGGCTGATCCTTGGATCCGATCCGATCCAGGTGACGGCAAGTGCCGGGCAATCGGTGAACCATCTGGACGAGACCTATGCCGGTGAGGTGCCCGACATCTGGGACAGCGCGTATGTGATTGTCGATTTCGCCAATGGCGCGCGGGGGATGCTGGAACTGTGCATGTATGCCGAAGGGTCGCGCTATCAGGAAGAAATCACCGCCGTGGGACCGAACGGCAAGATCGAGGCGCTGGTGCCGGGGCCGGGCCGGTTCTGGCCGACCCATCTGGGTGCCCCGCCGGTGCCGCAGGTGATTGTCAGCCCGCGCAATCCCAAGGGGCCGCAGGCTGTGGATATCCCTGTGGACCCCAGGATTCTTGAGGCGGGGGACCACAACGGATCAACCTTTTACCAGCACGCGCGGTTCCTTGACCTGGTGCGCAATGGCGGGGTTCCCGAGGTGTCGATTTCGGATGGCGCCTGGGCTGTCCGGATGGGGCTGGCGGCGCAGAATGCCGCGTCTTCTCACACCGTGATTGCCCGGTTTTAGCCGCATTTTGACCGTAATTTTCTCGCAACACTTTGCTTGCAAGGGGAAAAAAACGAAATTTCGCCACAATCAGTGCTTTGACCGATAGTTTTTCTGTTCTATCGAAAGAGAGGAAAAAAATAAGCCGAACCCGAAAACGGGCGGCGTTGAGGTAGAGCGGTGTAGTTATGAATGCGATTAATTTCGTTGTCCGTACCCGTACGGGTGCGATCGAGCGTGGTGTAGTTGGTGCAGATGATCAGGGATACCTGATCGACGCTGCAGGCGGCCGCGAAATCTCTCTCAATCTTCACAGAACGGACCTGCGCAGTTACGACCGCGCCGGTAACGATCTGCAGATCACGCTGGCCGACGGGCGGGTGATCATCCTTGAGGATTACTTTGGATCAGAGGCCTCAAGCCGGTTGTTCCTCAGTACTGAAGGGGTGCTGAGCGAAGTCGCGTTTGCCGAAGGCGACGGCGGCGCACTGTTTGCGCAGTACGGCGATGTCGCGGCCTGGGGCAAATGGAGCCCGGATGACGCGCTGATCTTCTTTGACCGCGCCGAGGTTGTTGCAACCGACATGGTTGTCGCCGAAGACGAGGGCGGCGTTTCGATGCTGGCAGCCGGTCTTCTGGCAAGCGGCGGAATGCTGCCCTGGCTGGCAGGCGGTGCGGCAGTTGCAACCGGCGCGGCGGTTCTCGGCGGCGAGGGTGACGGCGGCGGTGGCGGCGGTCTTGTCGGCTCCGGCGGCGATAGCGGCGATCCGAAAGGCCCAACCGTCAATGACGGCGAATTCAAGATCGGTGGCGATGGTCTGACCGACGAAGACCGCACGGTTCTGGTCAGCGGCACGGCCAACCAGGGCGACACGGTTGTGGTGGTCATCGGCGACAAGACACAGACAACGACCACCGGGTCGGACGGAAAATGGGAAGTGATCTTCACGGGTCCGAATTTCCCCAGTGACGGGACTTACATCGCCGATGTGACCGTAACCGGTGACACCGAAACCAAGCTGACCGGACCAGACATCATCATCGACACCACACCGCCCCCGCTGGCCATCACAAGCGGCACCACGGCGAGCGGCGAGATCATCACCGAAAGCGAATTCGACGGCGGCGCAACCGTTACCGGAACCACTGAAATCGGAGCCTCTGTTGTTCTGATCGCAGGGGGTGTCAGCCATGTCGCCGACGTGGACGCACAGGGCAACTGGAGCGTGACACTCAGCAGTTCGACCTTTGAACGCGGTGAGTATATCTCGGACATCCGTGTCATCGCGACCGACAGCTTCAACAATTCGACCACGATCAATGACGGCATCGAGATTGACACCGTGTCCGGTGTGACGGTGAACACCACCACAATCGAAACCGATGGCATCATCAACGCCGACGAGCGCAGCGATGGTGTCCAGATCACCGGGACAACCGATCCGGGGTCGACTGTTGTTGTCGAAATGAATGGCTACACCCGGACGGCCTTTGTCGATGCACAGGGCAACTGGAACGTGACCTTCATCGCCACCGAGATTCCGGTTGGTGAACGCGATCTGACAATCAACGCAACGGCGACCGATCAGGTGGGCAATACAAGTGCCGCGTCCGGCGAAGTCCGGCTTGATACCTGGGTTCGCAACTTTGACATCACCAGCCAGGCTGGCGGTGCGGATGGCATTGTGAACGCCGATGAGGCGATGCAGGGCATGACCGTCACGGGCACAACCGAACCGGGCGCATCGGTTTCCGTGACCCTTGGCGGCATCTCGCGGGCTGCCAGCGTTGACGCGAACGGGAACTGGACCGTGACCTACCTGTCCGGAGAATTGCCGGCCGGAGAACAGACTGCGACGCTCACGGCAAGTTCGACCGACCTTGCGGGCAACACCGCGACCGAAACCCGCAGCGTGATCTTTGACACCGATGCAGGCCTTCTGACGATCAGCCCCGAACCGGTCGAGACCGATGACATCGTAAACCAGGTCGAAGCGTCCGATGGCGTGATGATCACCGGCACATCAACGCCGAACCAGATGGTCGACGTGACGCTGGATGGCGTGTCCAGGACGGTGCAGACTGATTCATTCGGTGTCTGGCGTGCGAATTATGCCGCGGCCGAAATCCGTCCCGGCGAATACGAGGCGCAAATCACCGCGCATACCGTCGATGCGGCGGGCAATGCCCTGACCCGCAGCGACACCGTGATGGTCGATACCTTTGTGCGCAACTTTGCGGTCAGCTCAAACCCCGTCACTGCGGACAACATCGTCAATGATGCCGAACAGGGGCAGGGCGTCACGCTCAGCGGCACCACAGAACCGGGTGCCACCGTGACCGTTGTGGTCGAAGGTGTGAGCCGGGTCGCAACTGTGGCCGCGAATGGCAATTGGACAGCCAGTTTCTCGGCGTTCGATCTGCCGGATGGCACCTACACCACCACAGCGCAGATCAGCACCGAAGACCGCGCGGGCAACACCGCGACAACCTCGAAGACCTTCCAGGTCGATACCGAGGTGGTTCCGCTGACCTCGACCAGCCAGCCGGGTGGCAGCGATGGCGTCCTGAGCGAAGCCGAAGCGGCGCAGGGCTTTACCCTGACCGGCCAGGTCGAACAGGGATCAAGCGTGGTCGTCACCATCGCGGGCCAACAGATGAACGCACAGGTCAGCGCAAGTGGCGCGTGGTCGGTGGCAGTTCCGCCAAGCGTGATCCCCACGGTCGATGGCGAAAACGTCTCGATCCAGATCGCGGCGACGGACCGGGCGGGCAACACCAAGTCGATCTCGGAGACGATGGTGGTGGACAACGTGGCCCCGGATGCACCGGATATGACCGCGATCACATGGGATCAAAGCCAGGCCGCGCGCGGCATCATCCTCGAGACGACGGATCATGACGTGTCCATCGTCCGGGTCGGGTCCGGCGGAACGCAGAACGTCGCGTTCAACGAGCAGGACAACAGCTTTACCGGCGAAACCAGCTACAATTTCAACCAGGTTGTTCCGGACGGATCGCATCTTGTGGTCACGGCCACGGACAACGCGGGCAACAGCACCGGCACCTATGTGGTTCTGGACGACCCGAACACCAGCCAGAGCAACGTGATCCTTGCTGGCAATATCGGCGGTCGCAAAGTCGACATGATCGACCTCGAATTCACCGAAGAGGCGACGCTGACCATCACCGAAGCGCAGATCGTCGCAATCACGGGCGAGGACAACACCGTCAAGGTGCTGGGCAATTCCGACGAGACCGTTCGGATCACCGGCGCGACGCGCACAGGCACGCGGTTCGAGGATGGCACGAATTTCGACGTCTACCAAATGGGCGATGCGACCGTGCTGATCGACGACGACATCAACAACGTCTCAATCTGAGGAAAAGGATAGTTCTGTTCGGGCCGTTGCGGTGACGGCCCGAGCCCCGACACAACAATAAAGCCAAAGGGCGGGGGCTCATTCGACATGAGGAACAACAAAAGGGCCATGGCAGGGGCAGTGCTTGCGATGACGGCTCTTTCAGGATGTATGCAGGATATGGGTCAGGGGACCGTATCACGGTTCCTGCAAGCCCAGCCGGGTGCCGATGTGCCTGCAGGCGATGTCACGAAAACAGCGGAAACCAGACCTGAACCCGGCGACGCGGTGTCTCCGATCATTTCGGATCTTGCGGCCCGTCAAAGTGCCCTTGCGCCGGGAAGTCCCTATGCGCAGGTCGCGGCAGGTGTTCTGGCGGCCGATGCCCGCGTTGCCGAGGCCGAGTTGCAGGTGGCGCAGTTGCGTGCCGAAGCGGCGTCCAAGAACTGGTGGCCGACACTTTCGCCGCGCGTTTCGCTGACCTCGCTTGGCGATCTGGTGACGGACCTGGTGATCAATCAGGTGCTGTTCGACAATGGCCGCAAGAAAGCCGAACGCGATCTTGCGAAATCCGATGTGGAACTGGCCGCTGTGGCGCTGTCGGAAAGCAGCAATGAGCGCGTGTATGAAGGGCTGGTGCTCTATCTGCAGGCCGAGGAAGGCCGTGCGGCCGCCGATCTTTACGGTCAGGCGATAAGTGATATGGGGCAGTTCGAATGGGTGATGAACGAACGCGTCAAAGGTGGCGTTTCGGATTTTTCCGATCTCAACGTGCTGAAACAGAAACTGGCCGATCTGCGCGCCCGCGACAGCGCGGCCCGCGAAAAGACAAGCCGCGCGCTGTCTGAACTGAACGCCATGTCGGCAACACCCTTGTCCGACCAGCGCGGATTGCGCGGCATGGGTGCAACGCCCACAACCGCGTCGCTGACGGTGCTTCGGGCAATGGTTGAACGCGACCGCCAGATCGCTCAGGCCCGGATCGCCCGCGCCCAGCATTTGCCCGGTCTCTCGGCAGGTGGCAGCTTGCGCAACGGGGGCGAAGGTCTTGGGCTGAGCGTGAGCACTGAACAGTTGCTCGGGATCGGCACAGGTGCCTCTCTCAAGGCGATCGAGGCCACAAAGCTGACCGCAGAGCGCAAGGTCAGCGAAGCGCGCGACATTTCGGAACGCGCGATCGAGGCCGACCGGCGCGAAGCGGCCGCGCTGAAGCGTCAGGCCGCCGAAGCCGAAGGCCTGACCGCGCAGGCCAAGACCAACCTTGACCTGTTTCAACGTCAGTATGACGCCGGAACCCGGCAGGTGATGGATGTTGTGAGCGTCTACGAGACGTTTCTCAGGTCGCTGGAACGACAACTCGACCTGAAATTTAGGGCCGCCCGCGCCGAGCTGGATGCAGCCAAGCGCTTGGGTGTACTTGCAGATGGAGCAAAGATTTGAGCGGCGTCAGTAATATCACCCTTCTGTCGGGACGCGCGAAAAACGCGGTCCTGCGGATGGTGCCACAGGCGGCCCAGCCCGCCAACGAGCCCAAACGCCCACCGCGCTATTCGGATCGGGTGCATGCACGCACCGAACTGATCCGCACCTATGCGGGCCGTCTTGGCCTGACCACCATGGCGAGTGATGTGAAAGAGGCGATTGGCCTGCATCAGGACGCTGATGGAACGGTCGGAGAGGCCGCGCTGATCGCGGGGGCCAAGGCCGCCGGTCTGCTGGCGCAGGGACTGCATGTGCCGCGCCCGACTCCGGACCATTGGCCGGCGATTGCAGTGATGACCAACGGGCAGGCGGTGCTGGTCCTGTCGCAGGACCGCATGACGCTGTCGATCTGGGACGATTCTGCGAAAGACAAGGTCGAACGCGTGGATGTGGCCGAATTTGCACCGTTCTACAGTGGTCTGCTGATCCGGGGCGAAGCGCCGGTTCAGACGCTGGTGGACAGTCACACAAACACCGGACTGAAGGCGCATTGGTTCTGGGGCAGCTTTTCGAATTACACCCGCCAGTTTGGCGAGGTCGCCGTCGGGTCATTCGTCGCCAACATCCTTGCCGTGTCGGTCGCGCTGTTTTCGTTGCAGGTCTATGACCGGGTGATCCCGCATCAATCCTCGGCCACGCTTTGGGTGTTGGCCATCGGGGCGGCCATGGCGCTGATGCTGGAGGCGTTTCTCAAGGTTGCACGGTCCACGCTTCTGGACGGCGCGGGGCGGCAGATCGAGACCGGGGTGCAGCAAACACTGTTGACCCGACTTCTGGGCATGCGGTCGGATGCGGCGGGGCGGTCGCCTTCGCAGTTGTTTGCGTCGATGCGCGAATTCTCTTCGGTGCGGGAATTCTTCACCGCGTCGACCGTTGGGGCTTTGGCCGATATTCCGTTTATCGTGCTGTTCCTGCTGATGGTCTGGTCCATCGCGGGCAGCGTCGTCTGGGTGCTGGTGGCCGGTGCCGTTCTCATGGTGGTTCCAGGTTTCTTCCTGCAGCGCAAGATGATCCGCATCACCCGTGAAATGCAGGGGGCTTCGACCAAGCAATCGCGCCTTCTCAACGAGACCGTGACTGAACTGGACACGATCAAGACCCAGCGCGCCGAAGATCGTTTTACCCGCCAGTGGGAAGAACTGACTTCGGTGCAGGCGCTGAAATCCTCGGAGCAACGCCGCCTGTCCGCCGGGCTGACCTTCTGGAGCCAGGGTGTGCAGCAGGCGACCTATGTCGCCGCAGTGATCGCGGGCACCTACCTTGTCTTTGCTGGCGAATTCACTGTCGGGTCGATCATCGCGGTGGGCATTCTCACGTCGCGCACACTGGCGCCTTTGACACAACTGTCGGGAATCATGGCGCGTTGGGGCAACGTCAAGGCGGCGTTGGACGCGCTCGACGGGATTGCTGCCCTGCCGCAGGACCGGTCCGACGACCGCAAATACCTGCGCCGCGAAAAGTTGCAGGGCCGGTTCGAACTGCGCGAGGTCAGCTTTCGCTATGACGCAGAAAGCCCGTCGGTTCTGGATATCCCGAGCCTCGTGATCCAGCCCGGTCAGACGCTGGCGGTGCTGGGCACCAACGGGTCGGGTAAATCCACGCTGCTCAAGATGCTGTCGGGGCTCTATGCGCCGACGTCCGGTTCGATCCTGATCGACGGCACCGACATGAACCAGATCGACATGCGCGATATCCGCCGCTCATTGGGTTATCTGGGTCAGGATGTGCGGCTGTTCCACGGCACGCTGCGCGACAACCTCAACCTCAACATGATGGAACGCGATGACGACCGCCTGTTCGAAGCGCTGGATTTCGCCGGGCTTGGGCCGTTCATCAAAGGCCATCCGCAGGGGTTGGACCTGCCGATCCGCGATGGCGGCGAAGGCCTGTCGGTTGGTCAGCGCCAGTCCATCGGCTGGGCGCGGCTCTGGTTGCAGGATCCCGATGTGTGCTTGTTGGATGAACCCACGGCGGCGCTGGATCAAACGCTGGAGAAGACGCTGATTTCCCGGCTGGAAACCTGGCTGGCGGACCGCACCGCAATTGTGGCGACGCACCGGGTGCCGATCCTTGCACTTGCCGACCGGACCAGTGTGCTGGCCTCGGGGCGGCTGGTGGTCGACGGTCCGCGCGACCAGGTGCTGGATCACCTGCGCGCCGGTCAGGGAGCATAAAGCATGGCTGTCAGCACCACCGATCTGTCCGCGCAACTTGGGCGCCGCCTGCGCGGGCCATCCCTGATCATCTGGCTGTCCGGCGCAGCTGTGTGGCTGTTCATCGTCTGGGCGGCCTATGCGTGGATCGACGAAATCGTGCGCGCCGATGGTGAATTCATCTCGACCTCGCGACCCCAGATCATCCAGAACCTCGAAGGCGGGATCTTGGCCGAATTGCTGGTCAAGGAAGGCGACGAGGTCATGCAGGGGGATGTGCTGGCGCGGCTTTACGGGACGCAGTTCCGGTCCTCGGTGGATGACCTTGAAGACCAGATCACCGCGCTTGAAATCCGCCGCTTGCGGATCGAAGCCGAGATTGCCGGGCTGGTACAGTTCGAAGTCCCGTGGGAATTGCGTGAACGCAGCCCGGAGATGGCCGAATCCGAACAGGCGCTGCTGGCCGCCCGCCAGCTTGACTTCAACGCCCGCCACGACGGCGCGCGCCGGGTTCTGGATCAGGCCACGCGCGAAAAGGAACTGATGGAGAACCTGCTCGACAAGAAGGTTGTCGCCCTGATCGAAGTCACCCGCGCGCGCAAGGCGCATGCGGATGCGCAGATCAGGATGGACGAGATCATCACCCAGACGGAACTGACGCGGGCGCAGGAATACTCCGAAACCCTCAAGGAATTGGCCACGCTGCGCCAGAACCTCCGGTCTTCGCAGGATCAGCTGAACCGGACAGTGCTGACCAGCCCGATGCATGGCGTGGTGAACAAGCTGGGTGTCACCACCATCGGAGGTGTTGTGCGCCCCGGTGAAGAGATCCTGCAGATCATTCCCCTGGGCGAAGAACTGTACGTCGAAGCCAAGGTCGCGCCGGAAAACATCGCCGGCATTCGCCCCGGTCAGGAAGCCACGATCAAGCTGTCGGCCTATGACTTCACCATCTACGGATCGCTCAAAGGCCGGGTCGACGTGATTTCCGCCGACACCTTCAAGGACGATCGCCGCCCCGATGCGCCTGCGCATTACAAGGTGACTGTTCGGGTCGACAAGACGTCCCTGACCGACCGCCAGCGCCATCTGGAAATCCGCCCCGGCATGCAGGCAAGTGTGGAGCTGCACACCGGCGAAAAGACCGTGCTGCAATACCTGCTCAAGCCGCTTTACAAATCCCGCGAGGCGCTGCGCGAACCCTGAGGACATGCCGGGCTGCGCCCGTCCTGACAGGTTTACGCGCCTTGCGGCTCGGGCGTGCGGGAGCGTGACGCCAAAGTCAGCGCTGCGCGGGTGGCAGGTGGCGTGATTGCATATTTTTGAAAAGAAGAATTGGTGGATCGCCCGTCTCCATTAACGGCGCATTAACGTTAATGGGCCATTCTCGTAAATGCGGTACAGGCAGGCATGCCGATGACCGTAAAAGGAGAAGCCCCACGCCAAGGCTGACCAAGAGCCACGCTCGAACGCGGTGCCTTGGCTGGGGTGGACACCGTCCCCTGCTTCTTCTTTTTAAAAATATGCAAGAGCCCGGGCAACGCCAGCTGCGCCGTCAGAGGTCAGTCCTCGGTGTCCATCCAGATGGTCACCGGGCCGTCGTTCAGCAGTCGCACCTTCATGTCCGCTCCAAACCGGCCTTTGGCGACGGGGATGCCTTGCGCGGACATCCGATCGGTGAAGTATTCGTAAAGCCTGTTCCCGTCCTCTGGTGCCGCGGCGGTGGAAAAGCCGGGGCGGTTGCCGCGCGTTGTGTCAGCGGCAAGGGTGAACTGGCTGACCACAAGGGCGCTGCCGCCCATGTCGGCGACCGAGCGGTTCATGCGACCGTCCTCATCCTTGAAGATGCGCAGCTTGGCGATCTTCGCGGCGAGCTTGTCGGCCTGTGCCTCGCTGTCACCCTGCATGGCGCAGATCAGGATCAGCAGCCCCGGACCGATCTCGCCCAGAACAGCACCCTCCACGGTAACAGAGGCTTCGGACACACGTTGGATCAAGGCGCGCATGGATTACGCCGCGAGGCCTTTGTTGCCGATCTCGAGAAACTTGCGGCGTCGATCCGCGATGAGTTTCTTCGGCTTCATCTCGGACAGATCGGCCAGCATCGCGCGCAGGGTGTTGCCGACAGCCTGAATCGTCTGTTCCCGGCCACGATGGGCCCCCCCCAGCGGTTCTGAGATCACCTGATCCGCCACACCGAGATTCAGCAGGTCCTGTGCAGTCAGTCGCAGCGATTCTGCCGCTTCGCGCATTTTCTCGGCGTCTTTCCACAGGATCGACGCGCAGCCTTCGGGTGAAATGACCGAATAGACCGAATGTTCGAGCATCGCCAGGCGGTTGGCGGTGGCAAAAGCCACAGCTCCGCCGGACCCGCCTTCGCCGATCACCACCGAAACCAACGGCACACCGATTTGCAGGCTTTTTTCGGTGGACCGGGCGATCGCTTCGGATTGGCCGCGTTCTTCGGCCCCTTTCCCGGGATAGGCACCGGGGGTGTCCACCAGCGTGATCACGGGAAGGCGAAAGCGGTCTGCGAGATCCAGCAGGCGCACGGCCTTGCGATAGCCTTCGGGGCGCGACATGCCGAAATTGCGCTTCAGGCGGCTTTCGGTGTCGTGGCCCTTTTCATGGCCGATCACCACCACCGGCATGTCATCGAACCGGGCAATCCCCCCCATCACCGCGTCGTCATCGGCAAAGTTCCGGTCGCCGGCCAGGGGGGTGTATTCGGAAAACAGCGCTTCGATGTAGTCTTTGCAATGTGGCCGTTCGGGGTGCCGCGCAATCTGGCATTTGCGCCATGGGGTCAGCTTTTTATAGAGGTCTTTGAGAAGCGCGTCGGCCTTGACGTCCAGCGCGCGGGCTTCGTCTTCGATGTCCATCTCGTCATTCTTGCGCGCCATGGCCCGAAGTTCTTCGGCTTTGCCTTCGATCTCGGCCAGCGGTTTTTCAAAATCGAGATAGTTTGTCATCGCGGGTCTGCCTGTTGTTTCCCTGTGCTATATGGCCGGGACGTTCGGCTTTTGCAATCTGAAGGCGGCGGTCCGGTGAACATGTGTTGTGACTTCGGTGTGGTGCGGTGTTCCCGCATCGCTTGGTGTCAGGTCCAGATCACCGGGACCAGCGACGCCATCAGCAGCGCGGCCATCGCCCAGTTGAACAGCCGCAGGCGTTCGGGACGGTTCAGCAGGCGGCGCAGTTGTTGGCCAAGGATGGTCCAACTGGTGGTCGAGATCGTGCCCATCGCCACATAGGTGCCCGCCACCCACAGAACCGCCGCAAGGTCGCGACCCGTGGCATAAAGGGTGATGGCGCCAAGGGCCATCGACCATGCCTTGGGATTGACCCATTGGAAGGCTGCTGCCTGAAGGAAGCTCAACGGAGTGCTGCCCGCTTGCGGTGCGCCGTCGGGTGGGGCCGCGTTGGCGATGCGCCAGGCAAGGTAGAGCATGTAGAGCACCGACAGCACCTTGAGAAGCGTATAGGACAGCGGCCAGAGGTCAAAGACCTGCATCACGCCAAGGCCCACGGGGACGATCATCAAGGGAAATCCCAATCCAACCCCCAGCATGTGCGGGAGCGAGCGGTGGAAGCCGAAATTTGCGCCCGACGTCATCAACATCAGGTTGTTGGGTCCCGGTGTGATGACGGTGACAAGCGCAAAGCTGGCGAGGGCAAGAAAAAGATCCGGTGTCATGAGCGCAATATGTGCCGAATGGCGCGCTTGTTGGTTGTGAATGTGGTGGGAATTCCGCTATGTATCACAATTAATGAGCGACATTGATCATATTGACCGCCAGATATTGCGCGTTCTGTCTGCGGATGGACGGATCAGCAATCTGGCGCTGGCCGAGAAAGTCGGCCTGTCTCCGTCGGCCTGCCTGCGCCGGGTGAGTGGACTCGAGAGAGCGGGTGTGATCACGGGGTATCGCGCCGTACTCAGCCCCGAAAAGACCGGAATCGGGTTTGTCGCCTATGTGACGGTGGGATTGAGCCAGCACACCAAGGCCGCGCAAGAGGCGTTTGAGCGGGCGATTTCCAGCAGTCCCGAAGTGAAGGAATGCCACAATATCACCGGGTCGGTCGAATACCTGTTGCGGGTCGAGGCGGCGGATCTTGCGGCTTACAAGCATTTTCACACCGATGTTCTGGGGGTGCTGCCGCAGGTCAACGCGATCACCTCTTACGTCGTCATGGGCTCGCCCAAAGATGACCGCGCGTAAGATATGCACTGCCCGCATGCCGAGACTGTGTATATGACTCTGGTGTGTGTGCTGTCGGACTCTTAGCTTTTGCCCCAAGGGAGGGGCATCATGAATGGAATGGCCCGATGACACAGATCACAACACCTACAGCGCAGACCACATCGCCTGAAGAGGCGTTGAAGATTTTGACCGAAGCCTGGGCGTATTACACGCCGCGCCCGATGCTGGTGACCGAACAGAACAGTCGACCGTCGCCGGTGTTCGAAGACTATTACGCGGCCTGACAAGGGGCTGGGGGCGGGCGGCATGTCTTGGGCGGAGCGTCGCCGATCCAGAGATCACAGGATTGCCTTGCGGTGGCGTTCATCGCATGGCTTGCGCATGAAACGTTTGCGCCTTTTGAGTCTGGTGGTGTCCTTGTCGGCTGTTCTTGCCGGATGCGCTGCCACGCCGCCCGAACCGACAATTTCGACGAGGACGCTTTACCCCAACGAAACGCCCCAATTGCGGGCGTTGATCGTTGAGGCGGCGGCCGAGAACGATGTGCCGGTGTCCTTGGTACAAAGAGTGGTTGTTCGCGAGAGCACCCACCGACCGGAGGCGCGCAACGGACCGTATTACGGTTTGATGCAGATCCTGCCGGCCACAGCCCGTTCGATGGGGTTCAGCGGTGCGCCGACGGACCTTCTGGATGCGGAAACCAACCTGAAATACGCCGTGCGCTATCTGCGGGGCGCATGGATGGTGTCGGACGGCGACGAAGCCGAAGCGGTGATGTGGTACGCACGGGGGTATTACTTCGAGGCCAAGCGCCGTGGGCTGGTTGAAGAGACCGGCGTGCACGGGCGCAAGGTCTGGCCCGATTGAACGGACCAGTTTCTTCGTACGAAGAAACTGACCCTGAGAATTTTCGTACGAAAATTCTTAGTCCGTCGATATCATTTCGAACTGGCGGACGATCACTTCGGCCTGTTTGATCGACGCGATGTCAACCAGCCGGCCCTTGTAGACGGTTGCGCCTTCACCTTTGGCTTTCGCCTCTTCCATCGCGGCGAGGATCTCGCGGGCCTCGGTCACGGCGGCGTCGGACGGGGTGAAGATTTCATTGGCAAGCGCCACCTGCTTGGGGTGGATCGCCCATTTGCCCACCATGCCCAACGTTGCCGAGCGCAGCGCCTGCGCGCGGAAGCCCTCGTCATCCGAGAAGTCGCCAAACGGCCCGTCCACAGGCAGCACGCCATGGGTGCGGCAGGCGGCAACGATGGCGGTTTGCGCCCAGTGCCACGGATCGGACCAGTGTTTCTGGCCCTCGTGCAGCATGTAGTAATTCTCCTGCGTTCCCCCGATCCCGGTGGTCTGCATGCCCATGGAGGCTGCGAAATCAGCCGCGCCCAGGCTCATCGCTTCAAGGCGTGGCGAGGCGGCGGCGATCTCTTCGACATGGGCGATGCCAGCGGCGGATTCGATGATGACCTCAAAGGCAATCCGTTTGCTGCGGCCTTTGGCGGCTTCCACGGCGCTCACCAGGGCGTCAACCGCATAGAGATCAGCGGCGCAACCGACCTTGGGGATCATGATCTGGTCAAGACGATCTGGCGCGCGTTCCAGAAGATCGACCACGTCGCGATACCAGAACGGCGTATCAAGCCCGTTGATGCGCACGCTGAGGGTCTTGGCGCCCCAGTCGATATCGCCAATCGCCTGAATGATGTTTTCGCGCGCAGAGTCCTTGTCGGATGGCGCAACGCTGTCCTCAAGGTCGATGTTGATGACATCTGCATCCGACTTTGCCATCTTTTCAAAGATTGCCGGACGCGAGCCGGGGCCGAAAAGTTGGCAGCGGTTCGGTCTGGCGGGCGCTGTGGGCTGGATACGGAAGGACATGCAGGGCCTCTTGGTAAGGATATTTCGTTTCGTGTCGCCTTTGGGTTATGAAATTACGCGCCTTTCTGCAAGTGCATTTTGCACCTGCGGAATCACCGCTGCTGCGCAGCATGGATGTGCTGTGCAAGAATCTTCGAAGTCAGGGCGAAAAAGTGGATATATTTTGTGCAGTGGTGTTGAAATCCGGCGGTTCAGGCGATGCAATTGATCCGACGGACTGCCATCCTGCCACCAAACATTTCGAATATCAGGGGGTCACAATGATCGAGACACCATATCTTCTGTTCCTGGGGGATGCACCGGACGGGCTTGCCGCGAAAGTGGCCCAGGGAATCCGCGACTGGCGACCGGACAATTGTGTCGGACAGTTCCGCATGGACGGCTGCAAGGCTGATCTTGGCCTGCCGGACATGACGCTGGCAGATGCAAAAGCGGCGGGTGCGAAGACGCTGGTGGTCGGGGTTGCAAACCGGGGCGGCAAGATATCCCAAGCCTGGAAGAAGGTGCTTGTGATGGCCCTGGAGGAGGGTTTTGACCTTGCCTCTGGCTTGCACAACCTCTTGCGCGATGAGCCCGACCTCGTGGCGGTGGCCAAGGCGACGGGGCGCAGCCTGCATGATGTGCGGGTGCCCGAGGTCGCGTATCCCATCGCCGATGGCGTCAAGCGCAGCGGCAAGCGGGTTCTGGGGGTCGGCACCGATTGTTCGGTGGGCAAGATGTATACCGGGCTGGCGCTGGACAAGTCGATGCGCGACGCGGGGATGAAAAGCACGTTTCGCGCAACCGGACAGACCGGCATTCTGATCACGGGTGACGGGGTGCCCTTGGACGCCGTGGTGGCGGATTTCATGGCCGGGTCCATCGAGTGGCTGACGCCGGACAATGATGCGGATCATTGGGACGTGATCGAAGGTCAGGGCAGCCTGTTCCACGTCTCGTTTTCGGGTGTGACGCTGGCGCTGATCCATGGCGGCCAGCCGGATGCGCTGATCCTGTGTCACGAGCCGACACGCACCCACATGCGGGGTCTGCCGGGCTATGATCTGCCGTCGCTGGAGGCGCTGCGCGACATGGCTCTGCCGCTGGCGCGGGTGGCGAACCCGGACTGTGTCGTGGCCGGGATTTCGATCAACACGCAGCATATGGGCGAGGCCGAGGCGGTGGCGTATCTCGGGGAGCTGGAAGACCGCATGGGGCTGCCTGCGGTGGATCCCTACCGTCACGGGGCGGACCGTCTGGCCGAGGCCTTGGCGGCGCTCTGACAATCCGGGACACAGCGCCTTTGGCGGCGTGGTGTTTGCATATTTGGAAAAAGAAGAAGCAGGGGGAGGTGCCCATGATCGAGGTGACGCGCGATGTGTTCCGGTTGGCGCAGGTGTTCACCATCTCGCGCGGGAGTCGGACCGAGGCGAAGGTGCTGACCGTTCGGATCACGCGGGATGGCGTGACCGGATGGGGCGAATGTGTGCCTTATGCGCGGTATGACGAGACGCTGGAGAGTGTCGAGGCGCAGATCCGGTCCTTGCCATCCGGGATCGACCGGGCGGCGTTGCAGGAGGCCTTGCCTGCCGGGGCAGCGCGGAACGCGGTGGATTGTGCGCTTTGGGATCTGGAAGCGAAACAGGCCGAGCGGCGGGTGTGGGACCTTGCCGGGTTGGCCGCGCCACGGCCGGAGGTGACGGCCTATACCCTGTCGCTGGACACACCCGAGGCGATGCAGGCGCAGGCGGCGACACATGCGCATCGCCCACTTCTGAAGATCAAGCTGGGCACGCCCGACGACATGCCGCGTCTGGAAGCGGTGCGCGCCGGTGCGCCGGACGCGCGGATCATCGTGGATGCCAATGAAGGCTGGTCAGCGGAGGTTTATGCCGATCTGGCGCCGCATCTGGTGCGGTTGGGTGTTGCAATTGTGGAGCAGCCCTTGCCGGCGGGGCAGGATGAGGCGCTTTTGGGGGTGGATCGCCCGGTGCCGCTTTGCGCGGATGAAAGCTGCCATGATCGTGCGTCGCTGCCCAGGCTCAAGGGCAAGTACGACATGGTGAACATCAAGCTCGACAAGACCGGAGGACTGACCGAGGCGCTGAAGCTGCGCGATGTCGCGCGGGCCGAGGGCTATGACGTCATGGTCGGTTGCATGGTCGGATCGTCTTTGGCGATGGCCCCGGCGGTTCTGGTGGCGCAGGGGGCGGCGATCACCGATCTGGACGGGCCGCTCTTGCTGGCCGAGGATCGCGACGCGCCACTGAAGTTTGACGAGTCCGGTGTACACCCGTCAGCAGCGGCGCTTTGGGGGTGAGGTGCTTCAGTCGGTGCGCCGTTGCAGGCAGACCGTCGAATCTTCGATCCGCAATCCGTAATCGTTGATCGCCGGGGGGAACTCTGCGTTTGTGCAGAGGGTATATTCGGTGTTTGTGATCCGGTTGTATGTGATGGCACTTGCGAAGCCGGTGAGCCGCGCCGGATTGCGGGCGCAGGTCATCGGATCAAGGGTTTCCGGCAGCGCGGCGCGGTCGAGGCCCGGACAGTCCGCGACATCGTTGGCCAGTGTGCGCAGATCGGTGATGCGCCACCGGTCGCGCTGTTCCATCTGGCCCTGCGCGGGGCCACCGACCAGCCAGAAGGACAGGCCCAGCGACAGAAGGGCTGACGCGGTCAGCACCCAGGCGGCGGGGATCGGAATCCCGGGAAACGGCAGATCGCGGGTTTCGCGGAAATAGGCCAGCACCACCAGCGCCATCATGGCGACCGTTGCCGATTTGACGAGGAATCGCAGGGTGATCTGGCCGTCCAGCCAGCTGTAGATGAGGAAAAGCGCGTCACCCAGAAGCGTGATCGTGGCGCAGAGCATTGCAATGGCCGACAGCCATCGGCGCACAGTTCCGTGTCTGCGTGCAGGGTCTTTTGCAGTGGCTTGCCGGTCTTTGCGATCAAGCACCCAGAACACCGGAACAAAAACCAACAGCGCAGCCATCGACCAGCGCAGGCCGGACAGCCGCCCGTAATTCTGGGTTTCCTCGGGTTCGGGCAGCCAGAGATTGATCTGGGCAAAAAGCAGGGTGAGGGTGCTGCCGACAACCATGCCGAAGACCACGAACAGCAGCGCGTAGAACAGCGCATCGCGGGCAGCGCTGGATCGCATGGGGCGGGGAACGGCCCCGGCACCGTCCTGTGGCATCCACCCTGCGAGGGCGGCGTCGATCTCGGTTTCGGTCCAGTCGGCTGCCTTCAGGGCGGTCCGAATCCCGGCCTCGTCCTGATTGGCCTCAAAGGCGTCGCGGACATAGCTGGACAGTTCTTGCGGGATCTGCATGTCGGTCTCCTGTCGGAAGGCGGATGTATCGGGAATGATCAGATCGTCTGGCCCCGTCAACGAATTTTTCCAATGCGCCCCCCCCCCCGCGGGATTGAAATGCCTTGAAACCGGGAGGCGCGCTTCGGTACATGGTCTGACAGACAGATTGCATATCCCCATCGCCATAAGGACCCGCCCATGACCCGCACCGTATATGTGAACGGAGACTACCTGCCTGAACACGAGGCGACCGTGTCGATCTTCGACCGCGCCTTTCTGATGGCGGATGGGGTCTATGAGGTGACCAGCGTGTTGGGTGGCAAGCTGATTGACTTTGCGGGGCATGCAAAACGGCTTGAGCGGTCGCTGAGCGAGCTCGACATCAAGAAACCGGCGGCATTCGATGATCTGCTCGATATTCACCGCGAATTGGTGAAGGTGAACGGGATCGAGGATGGGCTGGTCTATCTTCAGATCACGCGCGGGTCCGATGGCGACCGCGATTTCGTCTTTCCCGATCCCGAAACAACCGAGCCGACGGTGGTTCTTTTCACCCAGTCCAAGCCGGGCCTGGCGGACAATCCGGCAGCGAAGAAAGGTCTCAAGATCATCTCGATCGAGGATGTGCGCTGGGGGCGGCGCGACATCAAGACGGTGCAATTGCTCTACCCGTCGATGGGCAAGATGATGGCCAAGAAAGCGGGCGCAGATGATGCCTGGATGGTGCAGGACGGGGCTGTGACAGAAGGCACCAGCAACAACGCCTATATCATCAAGGGCAACACCATCATCACGCGGGCGCTGTCGAACGACATCCTGCACGGGATCACCCGCGCCGCTGTTCTGCGGTTCGCGCGTGAGGCGCAGATGAAGGTGGAAGAGCGCGATTTCACCATCGACGAGGCGAAAGCGGCGGATGAGGCGTTCATCACCTCGGCCTCGGCCTTTGTGATGCCCGTGGTCGAGATCGACAATGTGGCGCTTGGCGACGGAACGCCGGGGGCGCGTGCGTTGCGGTTGCGCGAGATTTACCTTGAAGAAAGTCTGAAAACCGCGATCTGAGCCATGGCTGCTGTGCGTGAGCGGGAGAGCTATGATGTCGTGATCGTCGGCGGGGCGATCATGGGCTCGGCGGTGGCGTGGTTCCTGACCGATCTGGGGTTCGACGGGCGGGTGCTGGTCATCGACCGGGACATGAGCTTTGAGAGGTCCGCTACAGCAACTTCGACCTCGTGTATCCGGCAGCAGTTTTCGACCGGGCTGAACGTGAAGATCAGCCAGTTCGGCGCGGAGTTCATCACCAACCTGCGCGGTTTCATGGGGTGCGATACGCGCGTGCCCGAGATCGCGATACGCAATTTCGGCTACATGTACCTGGCGGACTCCGGATCCTTTGCCGACGATCTGCGCGCGCGGGCGGCCGTGCAGGTGGCGGCGGGTGCCGAGACGCGGTTGCTGACGCCAGACCAGATCGCCGAAGACTACCCGTTTTATGCGCTTGACGACATCGTTCTGGGGTCGATCAACACGCGCGATGAAGGCTATTTCGACAGCATGGCGGTGTTCGAATGGCTGCGGCGACAGGCGCGCGAACGCGGCGTGGAGTATGTCGAGGCTGACGTGACCGGGATGGATGTCTCTGGTGGACAGGTGCGGTCGGTGACGCTCTCCACCGGTGAACGGATCACCTGCGGACATCTGATCAACGCCGCCGGACCGCGTGCCGGGCATGTGGCGGCGATGGCGGGGATTGATCTGCCGGTTGAGCCGCGCAAGCGCTATTCCTGGGTGTTCAGGGCGCAAGTGCCGCTGGATCGGGATTTGCCTTTGACCATTGATCCGTCGGGCCTGCATGTGCGCGAGAACGGGGGTGGCACCTATCAGGCGGGTGGGTATTTCGGCGATGATCCGGCGGTGGGATTTGACGATTTCGACATGGATCATGGCTTGTGGGAGTCCGAGGTGTGGCCGTTGCTGGCCGCGCGCATTCCGCAGTTCGAGGCGATCAAGCTGACCCACGGCTGGGTGGGCCATTACGAGATGAACACGTTCGACCATAACGCGATACTGGGGCCGCATCCGGATGTCGGCAACTATCTGTTCATCAACGGATTTTCGGGTCACGGCTTGCAGCAGGCTCCGGCAATGGGGCGCGGGTTGGCGGAATGGCTGTGCTTTGGCGCGTACCGGACCCTTGATCTCGGAGGGTTTCATTTTGACCGACTGTTGAGCGGCGCGCCGCAGGCCGAGAAGGCAGTGATCTAAAGCGGATCAACTTCGAGCCGGACACCGCCTTCGGGGCGCAGGGCGAGGGTGATCACCGGGTCGGGGACGACGCCCTTAACCGATTTGAAACGGAATCGTCCTAGCAAGGTGGCGAGGATCATCACCACCTCTTGCAGGACAAAGCTGGCGCCGATGCAGATGTGGAGACCGTTGCGAAGGGACGGATAGACAGGGCGGTCTGCATCGGTTTCGCCGGTACAGGGCGGTATTCTCACCAAAGCGTTAGGGCATGTGACGCAGGGGACCAGTCCGGTTGCGTTGCGCCTTTCGGGGGGCTGGGTTAGACAAGGGCGGATGACACCTCCGGGGGACGCGATGCGCCGCTTCTTAGTTGCCTTTCCACTGCTTCTGGCGCTGGCCGCCTGTGCCAGTTCGACAAGTGATCTTGAAGGACCGACAGATCCCATGGGGGATTTCCGACTTGGTCATGTCGGCGTTGTTGCCCCGAATTTGCAAAAGCTGCTGGTATCCCGCGATGCGACACAAGAAGAGTGGATCGAGGCGATGACCGATGCGCTGGGCCAGCGGTTCAGCCGCTTTGATGGCGACAGGTATTACCACCTCGGGGTGAGCGTCGAAGCCTATTCGCTGCCACCCCCCATCATACCTGGAAAATCCGCCCTGGCGCTGAACGTCACGCTTTGGGACGACGCCGCTCAGGCCAAGATGAACGCCGAGCCCAAGCAGATCCAGGTGATCAAGGTGTTCGAATCCCGGATCTCCAAGAACCGCGATGAACAATTGACTGGTCTTGCCGAAGAGGCGGCCCGCCTGGTTGAGGTCTGGCTGCGCGAGATGCAGGACAGCGATGGCTGGTTCACGACCCCTGCGGGCACAGACATGGCGCCTGTGGCGGGTCCGGCATCCGGGAATGACGCCGAGGCGGGCGTTGTTGTACCTCCAGAGGTGGTGGCGATCACGAATTCCGCAGCCTCTGCAGCGTCGACCAGCCGCTGACGTTCCGGTTCGACACGGCTGGGGCGGGATCCGCCCCATGAAGGTGTGTTTGGGCTTGATTTTCTGGTTTTCTGCGCATAGATCGCCCGCGATGAAAACCGGGTCGGGTGGACCCCCCAAGTCACGAGGCGTCTGAAGAGATGGGCAAGGAAAAGTTTGAGCGCGGCAAGCCGCACTGCAACATTGGCACGATTGGTCACGTTGACCACGGCAAGACGACGCTGACGGCGGCGATCACGAAGTATTTCGGTGATTT
>NZ_JBHYFV010000050.1:0-24452 GCF_051859345.1 Marivita sp.
AGATTGATCGCGTCTCGCCGATCCGTCTTGATCCGGTCCCCCGATTTGCGTGGGATCAGCGACGGGGCTACGACGACGCAGTCATGCCCTGCAGCAGCCAATTGCCGCTGAATACCGTAGCCGCACGGCCCGGCCTCATAGCAAAACCGAAGCACCGACCCGTTTCGCGAGAGTCTGCTCGAAAGGCGCGTCAAAGCGGCAGGCGTGTTGGAAATCTGTCCCTGTGCACAAACCTCGCCGCGCCCGTCTGTCGCCAAAGCAACCGCTATCGTATCTTTGTGAACATCCAAACCGATGTAGGTGATACCCTTGTCCATGGCCCGTCTCCTATGCAAGAGGCTCTGCGCCAGGACATCCGGCGTAACCCTCGAACCAGCATACTGTGAGACGGGTCGCCCTATCTCAGGCGAACATGTGGTCTAGCTGAAGAAGGAAGGCGTCAGCTTCGATTGCAACTGGATGTTACGCACGCGCTGGACCCGTCAAATCGCGTGTTCTCGCGCGCCCGAATTAGCGCGGCTTATCGCGTTGCCTTGCCCGAACGCCAAGTCCTGCAAGTGCGGACGCGGTTGGGGTATCGGGATCAGGACGAAGGCAATACATTTGACGGATATGATCAGTTGGAGTTTCTGACCGACATCAGCTATTCTTGGCAGTCCTCGGATTGGAAATGGTATGTTCTCGGGGCAACTTATCATGACCGACGCAACGCGCAAAATGACATTTACAGCTATGGTGAAACGGGCGCGCGGCTACTTACGCGGTATCGGCTCACGGACAAATTGACCACATCTGTAAGGGTTGGGGTGTTCGACAGAAGCTACGCAAACGATTTCAGGAGCGATCAACGGTTACAGGGAGCGATCAGTTTGGAATACGCGCTTGCCGACAATCTGTCTATCGAGACCTATGGCGGATACATCAGAAACGCATCAAACGTGTCCAGCAAAGATCATGAAGGCGCAATTTTCGGAGTATTTCTGAAACTGGAGTTTCCCTGAGCCGGGGAATAGCTGCGTTCGAAACCAACGATTGCCAGAGGGAAAGTAGGATGAAGAAAGCAAAGTCGGGGTGCAGACGAGAATTCTAGCCGTTGATGATGACCGTATAGCACTTGATTTACTGGTCAGTCTAGCCGACCGGCTTGGGTTTGAAGATGTGTCAACCGCGTCATCGGCCGAGACCGCATTGGAAATACTAAATGGCGCCGCAGAGGTCTTTCAATGCTTGCTTTTGGATATCAGTATGCTGGGAATGGACGGGATCGAACTGTGCGCCCTTATTCGCAAACTTCCAGCCGATGAACCGCCCCGGATTTTCCGGAGGCCGTTTGATTTAAGCTACGCAGCCATCTCTGATCTTTCCAGAGTTGCGTCGAAGTTTGC
Source organism: Marivita sp. (assembly GCF_051859345.1). GTDB lineage: Bacteria > Pseudomonadota > Alphaproteobacteria > Rhodobacterales > Rhodobacteraceae > Marivita. The sequence continues at coordinate 1,386 of NZ_JBHYFV010000050.1, forward strand.
TTCGGCCTTTGCTGGCGGAATGTTTCCGATGGGTTCTAGCAGGCGGCGGTTGTTGAACCAGTCGACCCATTCGAGCGTTGCGTATTCCACGGCTTCGAAGCGCATGATTTTGACACGGATTATAGTACCGACGTTCTCTTTGCCTCCGGTGAAACGATCCATTCCAGAACGATGGCTATCGAGTGGACCGGTTCGCTATCGAAAATGCGAGAACCTGGAAATATGTCCCTGCCTGGGGCGCATGGATGTACTGGGATGGCCGCAAGTGGTCGCGCGATGAAACCGGCGCGGTAAGAGAACGCGCACGGCAAGTCTGCCGCAAAGCTGCACAACAATCGGATAGACCGGGCGACGCGCGGCCCATCGAAAGCGAAAAGACCATGTCCGCCTGCCTCCGCATCGCGGCCTGCGATCCGCGGATCGCAACATGCACCGCCGATTGGGACGCCCATCCGATGCTTCTGAATACACCGACGGGCGTCGTTGATCTCGAAACGGGCGAAATCCTCGCACATGATCCCGGGTTGCTGATTTCGCAGATGACGTCCGCATCCTTGGGGAATAACCGCATGCGTTGGGACGCCTTCCTCAACGAAATCACCGCAAACGACCCGGAATTGACCACGTATATGGCCCGCCTCGCCGGGTATTGCCTGACCGGGTCCACATCGGCGCAGGTGTTTTCCTTCCTTCATGGCGATGGTGCCAACGGAAAATCGGTTTTCTTGTCCACGATCGCGCATGTTTTGGGCGACTACTCCGCCACAGCGACCCTCGACACGTTCATGGCATCGCGAAATTCTCGACACCTGACCGAGCTGGCCGGATTGAAGGCCGCACGCCTCGTGATCGTACCCGAGACGGAACAGGGCTGCAGCTGGGCAGAAGCACGCATCAAGTCTGTGACCGGCGGGGAAGCGATCTGAGCCAATTTCATGCGCCAGGATCATTTCGAATACGTTCCGCAGTTCAAACTGATCATTGCCGGAAACCACCGTCCTCAACTATCCGGGCATGGAGAGGCCATGCGTCGCCGCCTTCATCTTGTTCCGTTCGAAGTGACGATCTCACCTGAAAAACGCGATCCTCAATTGATGTCCAAGCTGAAGTCCGAGCGCGACGGAATCCTTGGGTGGATGGTTGAAGGTTGCGCGGAATGGCAACGGCTTGAGAGACCGCTTCCAGGTCTCCCTGCGCCGGGGGCAGTGCTCAGCCCCTCCCACATAACCCTCGAAAACAACGCAAAAATCGGTCGCATCCGGATCTGGAGAACGCTTTCGCGCGGGCAAATGGCGGACAGGAAGGGAGCACTACCCTCCTTGCCACGAAGGGAATTTTTTAGTATTTTATTTATTTTTATCAGTATAGAATGGATATTCTAATCTCATCCAAGATCACTCCGCATCACCAAATCTCTGCTAAAAGTGTATCCCAAGTGTATCCCAAGTGTATCCCAAGTGTATTTATGACAGCATCACTCTCTACCGACATCGCAATCAAAAAATGGAAGCCCACAAAGTCTCGTGAGACACGGAGCGTTGGTGGACGTGACGCACTCTACGTACGTTGCTCTCCATCGGGCGCCAAAGCTTTCTATCTGCGACCGGACAAATCGACATGGCTGAAACTTGGGGACTACCCCGCCGTTAAGCTGGCTTCCGCTCGCGAGATCGCCCTAGTTGCTAAACGGCTTCGGAACGAAGGTTTCGGCACAGCGTCGATTAAAAAGGGTCTGGCAAACTCCGCGGATGCATCGACTTTCGAAAAGGTTGTCCGCGGCGAAGTGTTGGGCGGCGTTTCAGACGAAGATGCGCGGGTTCCGACCTATGATGACATTTGGAGAGAGTGGTTCTCTGACATCGAGCCACATTTGCAGGAGGGTCCAAGTCGTCGTCGCCCTAGGGCGATCCACGAACAGCACATCAATCCTGCTATCGGAAAACGCCCGATCAACGAGATCAGGCGTCGGGAACTGTACGACATGTTGCTACCGATGTTCCGCGAGATCCCAGTTTCTGCCGGGCATGCGCTTGGGCATGTGAGCAAAGTCTTCGAACTGGCGATCACGCGTGAGTTCCGTGAAGAAAATCCAACCCCGCCGCGATCGCAATTCCCTAAACGCACCACACCCAAGAAATCGCACGGCACCCTGCCCTACGAAAAGATGCCAGAGCTTTGGCAGGCTGTCACCGAAGGCAACGCAAGCTTGTCAACGCGGCTCGCCATCCTGACTGCGATGGTCACAGGGCACCGCATCGGTGTGGTTGTTCATGCAAAGTGGGAGCATATCGATTTCGAGGCCGGCACATGGACTATCCCCGCGCGCAGAAACAAGCAAGAGAAAGGCCGGATGAAGTCAGGCCGCGAGTACTCGCTGCGTTTGCCAGATGGTTTGTTGAGCCGCCTAAAATCCGTCAATGCGCGGAACGGATACGTCTTCGAGAGCCCGACCACCAAGGGCAATGTATCTGCCAACGCATTGCTCAAGGTTCTCAAGCGGTTCGACCCGGAGCTGACCAACCATGGTTTCCGCAACGCGATCAAGGAGTTTTGCCGTAAGGCTGAGCCGCCGGTGCAAGATCATATCGCTGACGCGTTCTGCGATCACTCGTTGAAAGGTTTGGACGCTTCCTACCGCCGGATGGATACGTCGAAGGAACGAGCGGAGTTATCTGCACGGTTGTATGATTTTGTTGTCGGAGTTCTGCACACCGAAAAACGACAAGATAAATCTTGATCGAACTATGCCTTGAATTTTGCGTCTGTACAGCTCACCGGCAATACGTCTTGGAGTATTCCAGATACCAGGATTTTAGGTCTTACAAGCATGTCGGTTAAGATTTGTTGACCCGTTGGAGCCAAAGCGGTTGAAGCCAATGACTCGCGCGCAGCCCCGATCTGGATACGATTGGGCTCGCGCCCAAAAATCTGGCCGAGCTTGCGAAGATGCGTGCGGCCATTGCGCCACGCCTGCTGCGGAACTGGCAGATCGGAAATGCGGCGAAGTTGGCGACCCTCGGTCTTGTTTCGCAAACCCCGCTGCAGGCGACCACGGTCGCACTCTGCTGGCCTATACAGCGGGGGCAAGCCCGGCACCTGCCGCCAAGGTCATGTGCTCCGGCAGGCGTTGCTGACACCGCGGATTATGCGGCAGCTTCCAATCCGATGGCGATGCCCTGGCCGACGCCGATGCACATCATTGCCAGTGCCTTTTGTCCCGGTCGAAGATCCAGCGCGGCCGTGCCCGTGATCCGCGTGCCCGACATGCCAAGGGGATGTCCCAGGGCAATCGCGCCACCATTGCGGTTAACCCGCTCGTCATCATCGGAAATGCCCAGCATCCTCAGGGTTGCGATACCTTGGGATGCGAAGGCTTCGTTCAACTCTATCACCTGAAAATTCGTCTGCCCCAGGCCCAGGCGCGCCATCAGCTTTTTTGCGGCCGGTCCCGGCCCGATGCCCATTATGCGCGGCGGAACCCCGGCCGTGGCCCCGCCCAGCACGCGGGCGATGGGGGTCAGGCCATGCGCTTTCACCGCTGCTTCCGAGGCGACAATCAAGGCCGCAGCTCCGTCATTGACGCCGGAAGCATTCCCTGCCGTGACGCTACCTTCCGTGCGCACCAGACCGCGCAACTTGGCCAGCGCCTCTGCCGTGGTTTCAGGGCGCGGGTGTTCGTCTTGATCAACGATCAATGGAGCTCTCTTGCGCTGCGGGATTGCCACAGGCGTAATTTCGCGGCCCAAGCGCCCGCTTGCCATGGCCGCTGCCGCCTTTTGCTGGCTGCGCAAGGCGAAAGCGTCCTGGTCTTGGCGGCTGATGCTATAGTCATACGCTACGTTTTCTGCTGTCTCGACCATCGAATCGACACCGTATTCGGCCTGCATCACAGGGTTCACGAAGCGCCAGCCGATGGTGGTGTCATGCACCTCGTTCGCGCGGGAAAAAGCGGCGGTGGCCTTGGGCATCACGAAGGGTGCGCGCGACATGCTTTCGACGCCGCCTGCAATGACAAGATCGGCCTCTCCGGCCTTGATGGCGCGCGCGGCGGTGATAACCGCGTCCATACCCGACCCGCACAGGCGGTTCATCGTGGTCGCAGGGACAGTGTCGGGGTAGCCCGAAAGCAGCAGGGACATGCGCGCGACGTTGCGGTTATCTTCGCCTGCCTGATTGGCGCAGCCAAAGATCACCTCGTCAATCGCAGCCAGATCGAGTGTGGGCGTGCGGGCCGCCAGTGCGCGCAGCGGGATCGCGCCAAGGTCGTCCGCCCTAACCGGGGAGAGCGCGCCACCGAACCGTCCGATCGGGGTGCGAATGTAGTCACAGATATAGACGTGGGTCATGGGCCATCTCCGGCGCTTGGGTTTTTAATTATCAGAGTGCGGGCCTGCGCCCTCCGCCGTTGGTGCAAGAACACTGATCGCGCCAGAATGGATCGGCGCGATGCCCGGTCCGCAGCGCCCGCGTTGACAGCTATCGCCATGGTGTGAGGCTGGCCGCGTCTTCTCCGGCCTTGCGACCACTGACGAAACACTCGGTTAGGTTGCCGCCTGACAGATACAGGAAGCCCCAGATACTGCCCAACTCGCCCGCCACATAGAGTCGGGGGATCGGTTGGGAAAATCCGTTCAGAACGCGTTGCTGCGCGTCATGCCGGGGGCCGCCCTGAGTGTTCGACACGACAGGCCAGATATCCGCGACGAAAAACGGGGGGGTCTGCACCGAGATCATCGACGCCACGGGGCGACCGAAATCGGTATCCTTGCCCTGGCGGCACAAGTCGTTCCAACGTGTCAGTGTAGCGGTCAAGTGCTTGGCGTCACACCCGATCAGGTCGGCTAGTTCGTCGATGCTGTCGGCGCGTTTCAGCAGGCCCGCGTCTACCTCTGCAAGGTTGTCCGCGCTCCACTCCAGCGGAGTCACGTCCCGGTCATTGTAGACGACGCTGCCCAGCGGGTACATCTGCCGCCCGATGTCATCCACGATTAGGTGGCATGGCATCCGGGGGTGATCCATTGTCGTCGGCTCGATCAGTTCTAACGCCCTGTGCCCGGTATCCTGCATGTAGGGCTGGTATTCATTGGCGAACCGTCGGCCATCGCGATCCACGAGGATCCAGCTCATCGGGACGGCGCTTGGCGCAGCTTTTGGTGTCCATGCGGGAAGGCTTTTCAACCTAATGCCCATCGGAAACGCGGGGTCTGGATGACGAAATCCGTAAGACCCGTGGAAATGCCACATATGCCAGAGGTCGGCGCCCGCTGCAGTGGCCATCCGCACGCCGTCGCCTGTGTTCCCCCGAAAGGCCGCCGACGCAACAGGACCGATCTGCCAGAATTGTTGCTGCATCTCGGGGTCACTCTCGAACCCGCCACAGGCCAGAATGACGCCTTTATGGGCGGCCACCGCGCGCGGGCCTGCGTCAGACTCGATCCATATTCCCCGCACCTCGCCTTTTGGGCCAAAGATCAGGTTATGCGCGCGGGTCTGATAGCGGACGTCAAAGGCGCGCATCTCGACATTGCTTTGCAGAACCCGGAACATCTTTGGCCCGCCGCGCAACGCTTTCACCGCCGGATAATCGTGTTTGGAGTCAAAGCCGGGAATCGTGTCGATCTCAAGAAAATAAAGACGGTCAAACCCTTCGAACGGGTAGTTCCCAAGGCGTTCCACGCGGGCTGTGGTGGCGCCGCAGGCCTGTGCGAGACTATTTACATAAGCGTCCAGCTCCATCATCGCATTTGCAAAGGCAGTGTTGATCGGCTCAGGCGTAGCGTCGCCGTTTGTGCTGTTCAGATAGGCGCGCGCCGCCGCAACATCTTCGGCAAGGCGCAGCCCGCCACCCGAACAGATCGAGATGCCACCGGGATCCGGCATCTTCTCGATCAGCAACACCCGCGCAGAAGCGTCATGCGACGAGATGGCCGACACAGCCCCTGCGAAGCCGAAACCGACGACAACGACATCAAACGCCTCGTCGAAGTCTTCAGTGTAAGGATCAAAGACGTGTTGAGTCATCATGCTCTCTGGGGCCATGGGGGTGCGGCTGCGCCTGACCAAGTCGACCGCCAGGTCGGCAGTTCCACAGGCTGACTGACGGGTTGTGCCCACATCGATACGGACCGGTGCAGGGCCTATCAAATAGAATTTCGGTATTCGGGAATGCATTTTTCGGATTGCCTGTGCGGGCGCATCACGCTGTTATGCCTCGCCGTCCGAAGGGCCGGGGTAGCGGAACGAACCGCCCAGGGAAGCAACAGTGAAGAGGGCGCACCCGAAACTCTGCCCGGCGCGGGGCAGACGCCTGGGGCAAGTACCTCGGTCAGTGCATAGCTTGATGCAGAAATTATATTCGACTGCATAGCCCGGTCGGGCCTAACCCTAAAGATCACAGGGGCGCACATTCGGTCCAGCAATGGGCTGCGGTAAGGCTAGGACTTGGAGGGGACAAAAATGGCGATCATTGATGTGAAGGCTGAAATTTCCGGAAATGTCTGGAAGATCGAAGCCGCGATAGGCGACATGCTTGAAGAGGATGACGCAATCGCGATCCTCGAATCCATGAAAATGGAAATCCCGATTATCGCGCCGGAAGATGGCAAGCTGGTCGAGGTTCTGGTGGCCGAAGGCGATATTGTTGCTGACGGGGATATCATCGCCCGGATGGAAGTCTAAGCCGATGCCCAGAGATATGACCCGAGTGTTGATTGCAAACCGTGGCGAAATTGCGCGCCGGATTATCCGGTCGTGCAAGGCCATGAACCTGAAAACTGTTGCGGTCTATTCAGATGCGGATGCTGCCGCGTTGTTTGTCGAAGAGGCCGATGCTTCGGTTTATCTCGGGCCGTCGCGGGCTTCGGACAGCTATCTGAGGGCAGACCTGATCTTACTGGCCGCTGAGCAGACCGAGGCTGATGCAATCCATCCGGGCTATGGCTTTCTTGCCGAGAATGCCGAATTTGCCGAGGCAGTAATAGCGGCGGGCTTGATCTGGGTCGGATCGGACCCGCAAACGCTGCGCGACATGGGCGACAAGGACCGCGCCCGCGCCATCGCGCGCCGCGCGAATGTGCCGGTCGTTCCCGGCAGTGACAGGGTCGGTGTCGGATCGGATTTGGATATCGCGGCGTTTGCGTTGGCCGTCGGATATCCTCTACTTGTCAAGGCCGCGGCCGGCGGCGGCGGCATCGGGATGCGGCTGGTGGAGCGCGAGGACAAGCTGAGCCGCACGGTTGAGGCGACGCAGAACATGGCACGAAAAGCCTTTGGCGACGGGACCGTGTTCCTTGAACGCTTCGTCAAGCACGCGCGCCATGTGGAAATTCAGGTCTTCGGCTATGGGGACGGATCGGCGATTCACCTGTTCGAGCGTGATTGCTCGTTGCAACGCCGGTTCCAGAAGGTGATCGAGGAAAGTCCCGCCCCCGGCCTGCGCCCCGACGTTCTAGCAAGAATGGCAGACGCTGCGCTGTCGATGTGCAAGGCCACGCACTACGCGGGGGCAGGTACGGTCGAGTTCATCGTCGATGCCGAAACGCAGGATTTCTTCTTTCTGGAGATGAACACCCGCATTCAGGTCGAACATCCTGTGACCGAGATGGTGACGGGCGTTGATCTTGTCGCCATGCAGATTGCACTCGCGGCCGGCAGGCTTGACCCGGTTCCCCAGTCCGAGATCACCACCACCGGCCATGCTGTGGAATGCCGACTTTACGCCGAAAAGCCCGAAAAAAACTTCATGCCGTCTCCCGGCCCCCTACGTCGGCTGCGCCTGCCGCCCGACGCCCCAGATCTGCGGATTGATTGCGGATATCGCGAGGGGGACGAGGTGAGCATTTTTTACGACCCCATGGTCGCGAAGATCATCGCCCATGGCCCGAACCGGACAGCCGCCTGCAAATGCGCAATCGCGGCGCTGACCCAGATCGAGGTTGAGGGGATCAAGACCAACCGCGACTTCCTTATCGCCTGCCTGAACGATCCGCAATTTCAGTGTGGACATGTCCACACCTCGTTCATCGACCAGAATATGAAACAACTTCTTTCCGCACTTTCAGAAGGATCTCTGCAATGACCCATGGCACCACAACCCAATCCAACGCCTTGTTGGGGCATTTTGCCAGCCCCGCCAGCCCCAACGCGGCCTTGCTGCACAACGCCTTGATCGTGCTGACTGGAACGCTTCTGATCGCTGTGAGCGCGCGCGTTCAGGTTCCTATGTGGCCCGTGCCGATGACGATGCAGACCTTCGCAGTCCTGCTGCTGGCGATGTCGATGGGGGCACGGTTGGCGGGCGTCACGCTCGGCTTCTACCTGTTCCAAGGTGCAATCGGGCTGCCAGTCTTTGCCACCGGGGGCGGCATTGCGTACTTTGCAAGTCCGACAGCCGGGTTCTTGGTCGGGTTCCTTACCGCATCAGTCGCCGTGGGCTGGCTGGCGGATCGGGGATACGCGAAAACGCTGCCCGGTGCATTCGCTACCGCGCTTGTCGGGTGTGTGATCATCTACACGATGGGCGCAGGTTATCTTGCCCTGCATCTCGGTCTGGCCCCGGCCTTGCAGGTTGCCGTTCTGCCCTTCGTGCTGAGCGACATCCTGAAATCAGCAACCGTGGCCGTTCTGCTGGCGTCAGCGCATGGTGCTCTTGCGCGGCGTCGCTAGAACCTTCACAATGGCACAGGGCAATGCAATGAAAACTAGGCGTGCGGACTTCTCGGGCACAGCGCCAGACAAAATGCCGCTTGACGCTACGCACTCGTTCCGGATCAAGGCCATAGGCATTGTCGGCGCTGGCGCCATGGGCGTCGGCATCGCGCAGGTGGCCGCCATCGCCGGCTATGATGTGCTGCTCTTCGACCAACGGCCAGGCGCTGCCGAACAGGCCTGCGAGTCGGTGCTACAACGGCTCGACAGGCGGGTCAGACAAGGCCGGTTGAGCGAAGACGACCGCGCGACAATCAGCGCGCATCTGAAAGCGCAGGATGACCTTGCCGACCTCGCGCCCTGCGACCTGATCGTCGAGGCGATTGTCGAGGATCTGGACATCAAGCGCGACCTCTTTGCCGCGCTTGCCACGATGACTGGACCAGAAACTATCCTTGTCAGCAACACATCCTCGCTGCCCATCGGCGCGATTGCGGCCGGAAACCCACTGGCCGAGCGCGTTGCCGGTCTTCATTTCTTCAACCCTGTTCCGGTCATGAAATTGGTCGAGGTGATCCCCGGTCCCGACACGCGCATTGATGTGGTGGCATGTCTGATGGATTTTGCGCGCACGCTGGGCCATACGCCGGTGCAGGTGCGCGATACTCCCGGCTTCCTGGTCAATTATGGGGGGCGCGCCTTTCTGACCGAAGGATTGGCGCTGCTACAAGACTGTGTCGCTGAACCGACCCAGATCGACGCGGTGATGCGCGATTGCTGGGGTTTCAGCATGGGGCCCTTCGAGTTGATGGACCTGACCGGTACGGACATAAATCTTGCCGTCACGGAATTCATACATCATAGCAGTTTCGGCGATCCGCGGCTTCGTTCGACCTTTAGGCATCGATACCAGTTCCAGACCGGCCACCTTGGACGAAAGACCGGGCGCGGTTATTACGACTACAGCGACGGGGCGACGCGTCCCTCGCCAGACACCAAAGTCGATGCCTTGCCTGCGCGCGCCATCTATCTTGCCGACAGTGTAGACGTCGAAACCGCTGATCTGGTCGCAAGCCGGGCGCAGATCCTGCAACAGGACGACGGGGAATGCGCGATCCTCGCCGCCCCGCTCGGCGAAGATTGCAGTGCGTTTTGTGCGCGCACTGGGCTTGACCCGCACCGGGTCGTGGCGCTGGACACGACCGGGTCACTGGCAACGCGGGTCACGCTGATGGCCGCACCGGGGGTGCGCTCGGATATCCGCGATAGCGTCGTGGCCATTTTCGCGCAGGATCGGCAGGTCACGCTGATCGCGGATTCGCCCGGCTTCATCGGCCAACGCATCGTCGCGATGATTGCCAATCTTGGCTGCGAAATGTCGCAACGGCAACTGGCACGGCCCGGGGATATCGACACCGCGATGCGCCTTGGTCTGAACTATCCCCGCGGGCCGCTGGAATTGGCCGATGTCCTGGGGGCGGACGCCGTGTTCACCATTCTCGGTGAAGTTCAGCGCCTGACAGGGGACGACCGATATAGACCCTGTTCATGGCTGCGGCGACGGGTGCAGCTTGGATTGCCTATCCGCCAGCCGGATTAGACTGGCAGCAAAGGTTTGCCCCCTGCATCAACAGACATTGGAGACCGCCATGCATGCTGACACCTATCCCGACCTGAAGCTGGCGCATCTTGCTAGCGGTGTGGTGTCTATCCAGATCGACCGCCCTGATTTTCGCAATGCCCTGAACATCGCGGTCCGCACCCAGCTTGCCATGGCTTTCACGGAAGTCGCGCAGAGCCCCGATGCGCGGGCCATCGTGCTATCCGGCACCGGCGGGTCGTTCTGCGGTGGCGCAGACTTGAACGAAATGGCCGATATCACGGCTATCGACATGTACCTGCGTCACACGGAAACCCTTTGGGCTTCCATCGCGGCCTGCCCCTTGCCGGTGATCGCGGCTGTTAAGGGTTATGCGCTGGGCGGCGGGCTAGAACTGGCCATGCACGCCGATATCATCGTGGCCGATCCAGCTGCTAAACTGGGCCAGCCAGAAGTGCGCGTGGGCGTCATGCCGGGCGCGGGGGGAACCCAGCGGTTGCAACGTGCCATCGGCAAACCCCGGGCAATGCTCATGTGCTTGACGGGAGCGATGATCACGGGCGCGGAGGCGGCGGAAATGGGGCTGGTCAGCAAGCTTGCCGAGGACGGCGACGCTATCGCCGAGGCAACGACCATCGCAACGCAGATCGCCGCGATGCCACCGATTGCCGTTGCGCAGATCAAGGAAGTGATGCTCGCCGGGGCCGATGCACCGCTGGCGACCGCGCTGATGCTGGAACGCAAGGCCTTCCAGCTACTTTTCGCGAGCGCCGACCAGAAAGAGGGGTTGGCCGCATTCCGTGAGAAGCGCAGGCCTAAATATCACGGCAAGTGACGCGATGTCTGTTGCCACGCGGCGCATTGCACCCCGAAGACGATATAAATTTTAGGTGTAGAGTGATGCTGAAATTGTATTCGACTGCATAAGGTCGCAGTTTCTATAGTACTTTAAGCAATAAGGAAATCTTCGTGCGGACCCCGACAAGACAAGTGTTCACGTCACAAGACGTGCGCATCGACCTTGTTCCTTGGTGTACCGGCTTGCATGTGAGGAAGACCAAATGAAATTCGAGGACAAGATATCCGAGCATGAGAAGCGCAAGTCACACGCGCTTTCCATGGGCGGGGACGAAAAGCTGGCGCGTGTGAAGGCGGCGGGCAAACTTAATGCGCGCGAACGCATCGGATACCTGATGGACGAGGGCAGTTTCCTTGAATCCGGTCTGTTTGCGACCTCCATGCTCCCCGAAGATCGTGACTCCACCCCCGCCGACGGCAAAGTCGCTGGCTTCGGTAAGATAAAGGGGCGGATGACGGCTGTTGTCTCGAATGATTTTACGGTGAAGGGGGCATCCAGCAGCCCGGTCAATTCGAACAAGATGGAGCACGTCAAGAACGTGGCGGCGAAAAACGGATTTCCGGTTGTTTTTCTTGGCGAATCCACCGGCGCCCGGATGCCGGATATCATGGGTGCGAAAGGCATTATCGGCGTGAACAACAATCCGCGCCAATACATGCGGCTGAGGACGAACCCATGGGCTGCGGGGGTTCTGGGATACTGTTTCGGCTCGGCTACCTGGTATTCCGCAATGGCCGATTTCACGGTCATGCGCAAAGGGTCATGTCTTGCCGTTTCCAGCCCGCGCCTCGTGGCCATGGCGACAAAGGCGAAGGTCGATTATGAGGAACTGGGCGGTTGGCGGCTGCATACCGAGATCACCGGGCTTGCCGATCTTGCCGTGGACACGGATGAAGAAGCGTTGGAGGCTATTCAGCGCTATCTGAGCTATATGCCGCAACACGCAAATGAAGCCCCGCCGCGTGTAGCCGTACCCGAAGGGTCGGACGCTTTGGCCGAGGATATTCTGGAAATTATTCCCGAAACATCCGGCAAGACCTATGATGTGCGCAAGGTGATCGAGCGCGTTGCGGACAAGGATAGTTTCTTTCCGCTGAAGGCCCGTTTCGCGAAAACCCTTGTCACTGGTCTTGCGCGGATTGACGGGCGCAGCGTCGGCATCATCGCGAACAACCCCTATTTCAAGGGCGGCGCGATTGACGCAGATGCCTGTGACAAGGCGATCAGCTTTCTGGTCCAATGCGACTCTTACAACATCCCGATTGTATTACTGGTGGACCAGCCAGGTTTCCTGATCGGGGAGGAAGCGGAAAAGCGGCGTATCCCGGGCAAGGTGATGAACTGGCTGAACGCACTGGCGCTGTGCACTGTGCCTAAGATCTCGATCATCATGCGCAAGAGCTATGGTCTGGCCGTGCGCAACATGGGCGGCAGCAACAATGCCGACGAAGTTGCGGCATGGTGGTCGGCCGAAGTCAGTTTCATGGACCCGCGGTCGGGGGTCTCGGTGGTGCATGGCGTTTCGTACGACGAAAACCCCGAAGCCTATGCTCAGGCAATGGAAGAGATGTCGCGTGACACCTCGGCGTATGATCTGGCGTCGATAAATGGTGCGCGGGCTGTAATCGACCCGCGCGAGACGCGCCAGTACCTCAAGCAGATGCTCGAAGTGTATGAGTGTGGTCTTTCCGGCGGCATTGGAAAGCACATGCTGCACAACTGGCCAACCGGATTCTGATCCGCCCTGAACTGAAGGAGTCTGCAATGACTTTCGAGAAACAATTTCATGAAACTGCGACGGATAGACCATTTCCGCTGGAGGGTGTGCGCATTCTGGACTTTTCCCATGTTCTGTCCGGCCCCCATTGCACGATGCTTCTGGGCGACCTTGGCGCAGAGGTGATCAAGGTCGAACGCCCGGCTGTCGGGGATGAAAATAGAAGAATGCGCCAGTTTCAGGGCCGCAGTGAAAAAGATCAGGATTACTTCTATCCTATGAATCGAAACAAGAAGAGCATTGTATTGAATCTCAAGGACCCTGAGGATCTTGCGCGGGCGATCACGCTTTCAAAAAGCGCGGATGTGGTCGTCGAGAATTTCACTCCGGGGGCAATGAAGAAACTGGGGCTGGACTATAAATCGCTGAGCAGAGAAAACCCAAGTCTGATCTATTGCTCGATCTCGGGCTACGGACAGACCGGACCCTATCGCAACCGCAAGGCCTACGATTCCATCATTCAGGCCGTGGCGGGTGTCATGTCCATCACAGGAGAGTCTGACGGCCCCCCTCTGCGTAGCGGGTTGATGTTCGCGGACCTGAGCGGGGCGATGTATGGGTTTTCGTCGATTCTCGTGTCGCTTTACGCACGCGAGAAGACTGGCAAGGGGAATTATATCGACCTGTCGATGGCGGATGCACTGCTCAGCCTGTATTCGACCAATGCCGCAGAATACCTCGCAATCGGAAAAGTGCCCTCTCGGGCCGGGTCGGAAAACCCCGGTCGAAGCCCAACAGGCAGCTATCAGTGCAAAGATGATCGTTTCGTGCAAATCATGGGCGGTAGTAACGCGCTTTGGCCCAATTTCTGCACGGCTTTGGGCAAGCCTGAACTGATCGACGATCCCCGGTTTTCCTCCAACGACCTGCGTATCGAGAACCGCAAGACATTGCGGAAAATCCTGAGCCCCTTGTTCCGCCAGAAGCCTGCCCTGGAATGGGTTGACCGCCTGTCCGAGGTGGGGCTGCCGATTGCGCCGATTAATTCGCTGGCAGATGCAATGGACGACCCGCATTTCAAGTTTCGGCAGATGGAACTGCCGTTGGAGCATCCGCATTCGGGACGTATCCGCACGATCAACAATCCCTTCCGGTTCAGCAGTTACGAAACATGGCGCAGTTCGCCACCCCCGCTGCTGGGTGAGCATGATGACGATTATTGACGCATGAACCCTAAGGCAAACGCTACACCTGCGGGCGGCAATGGGCTGAAGAGTGGAGGAACGACAGTTTGACATCTGACAAGAGCGAGTCCGAACACCCGACCGATTGGTCCGACGAATACCGGGAACTTTCGTTCCGGCGCGCCAAGGCCGATGATCTGGGGGGCGAGGATGCCGTCGGCTTTCAGCACAGTCGTGGCAAGAATACCGTGCGCGAACGGATCGAGATGCTGGTTGATCCCGGCAGCTTCCACGAGCTTGGGAAGATCGCAGGCAAAGGTGCCTATGACGAGGCAGGACGTCTGAATGATTTTGTCCCCTCGAACGCAGTGATCGGCACTGGCAAGGTTGCTGGGCGCAAGCTGGTGGTATCTGGTGATGACTATACCATCCGGGCCGGTTCCTCGGAATCGACAGTGTCGGACAAATGGGTCTATGCAGAGCGTTTAGCCCATGAATATCGAATGCCGCTGGTCAGGCTGGTCGATACCGCTGGCGGCAGCGTCCGGATTCTGGAGCAGAGCCAATCCACCAAAATCCCCGGTTATGCACGCTGGCCGTCGATCTCGTTGCTGGGACGCGTGCCTGTCGTCGGGATGGGGTTAGGCGCTTGCGCGGGGCTTGGTGCAATCAAGGTCGGACTGTCGCATTTCTCGGTCATGACCCGCGACACGGCTTTTGTTTTCGCGGGCGGTCCGCCGGTCGTGAAGCAGGGTCTGAAAATGGATGTCACCAAGGAAGAGCTTGGCGGCGCACGGGTGCATACGCGCAGCGGTGTCGTCAGCAACGAGGCGAAGGACGAAGTAGGCGCTTTCGACCAGGTGCGACGCTTCTTGTCCTACATGCCGCGCAATGTCTGGGAAACGCCACCGAGAACAGTATCGCAGGATGATCCGAACCGCGCCGAGACCGCCCTTGACAGCATCATTCCGCGAGATCGCCGTAAGGCCTACCGCGCGCGCGATATCGTGCGGCTGGTGATGGACGAGGGCAGCCTGTTTGAGGTCGGCAAACGCTTCGGCGCTTCGGTCATCACCACCTATGGACGGCTGCACGGCTACGCCGTAGGCGTGATCAGCAGCGACCCGACCGTCATGGGCGGTGCATTGACGCTTCAGGCCGCGCGCAAGATGGCCCGGTTCATCGACACTTGTGACACATTTCACCTGCCGATCGTGAACTTCGTCGATCAGCCGGGGGTGATGACCGGCCCCTCTGCCGAGGCGTCGGGAACATTGAGCGCGGCCATTGATCTACTTGGGGCGATAGAGCAGGCCGAAACTCCTTGGTGTTCGATCATCGTCCGCCGCGCCTTTGGCGTGGGCGGCGGGGCGCATGGTCCCAAACACGGGCCGGAAGGCCGTTCTCTGAACCATCGCTTTGCGTGGCCTTCGGCGCGCTGGGGGTCGATCCCGGTCGAGGGTGGGGTTGCCGCCGCCTACAAGAAAGAGATCGCCAACTCCGAAGATCCCGAACAGTACCGCACCGATCTGGAAGACTACTATAACGAGCTTGCTTCACCCTTCCGGACGGCCGAAAAATTTGGCATCGTAGATATCATACGGCCCGCCGAAACGCGTCAGGTGCTGTGCGGTTGGGTCGAGGATGCCTTCGAGCTGACAAAGCAGCAAACGGGCCTGAGGCAGCGGACGATGCGGTAGGGACCTTGCATTGGCCAGCTACAGGCGGTTCGATGTTTGGCGGGCCGGCGCCACGCGCGTTTCTATCTGGACAACCTGCCTGAACGACGGGAAACCACACAAATGAAAACACGTTTCACCGAAGCCTTCGGCGTGCGCCATCCCATTATGCAGGGCGGTATGAACCATGTCGGATATGCCGAGCTGGCCTCGGCCGTTTCGAACGCGGGGGGTCTTGGCATCCTGACGGCTCTCACGCAACCGACACCTGCTGATCTGGCGCGCGAAATCAGGCGCTGCCGCGCGATGACCGACCAGCCCTTCGGTGTGAACCTGACCTTTCTGCCATCATTCAAGCCGCCGCCCTATATGGACTATATCGCCGCCATCATCGACGAGGGTGTGACGATCGTGGAAACCGCCGGGCGCAACCCAGAAGACTATCTGCCGGACCTGAAGCAGGCTGGGGTCCGTGTTATCCACAAATGTACCTCTGTCCGGCACGCAGAAAAGGCGCAAGCGATTGGCTGCGATGCAGTCAGCGTGGACGGTTTTGAATGCGCGGGTCATCCCGGAGAAGATGACGTGCCCAATTTCATCCTGTTACCGCGCGCGGCAGAGGTGTTGCGCATCCCTTTCCTCGCCTCGGGCGGGATGTCGGACGGGCGCAGCCTTGTGGCGGCGCTGGCGCTGGGGGCAGATGGCATCAACATGGGAACAAGGTTTCTGGCAACAAGGGACGCGCCTGTGCATCCCAATGTAAAACAGGCCCTGCTGGACGCGGATGAGCGGTCAACCACGCTTGTCATGCGAAGCCTGCGAAACACTGAGCGGGTGTTGCGCAACACAGCCTCTACGGCGATCCAGAAAATCGAGACGCAGAAGGGCGACACGATCGACATCAGTGATATTCGCCATCTCGTTGCTGGCGCGGCCAACCGGAGCGTCATTCAGGACGGAGAGATGGACGCCGCCGTCTGGAGTTGCGGCATGGTCGCCGGGTTGATCGATGATATCCCGACCGTGGCCGAGTTGATCGACCGCATCATGGTCGAAGCAGCAGAGATCATTGGCGGAAAGCTGGCCGAAACCCTGAACTAGAATTGCGCATCGCGCGGACCCGCTGGTCCAGAGAACAGCAGCCGGCCCTGCGCAGCGGCTGCGGGGTCGACCGGGCGGTATCAGCCTGCGCGCTCCTCCTCGTGCTCGGGTACGGAAATCCGGGTGCTGCCGAAGCTAAGCACAAGCCCCAGCAAGACGAACACCCCGCTCACACCGGTCAACACCACAACTCCACTGATTGCCAGCGGCGTCAACACCTGGGTCAGGCGATTGCAGGCCAGCCTGAAACCCAGAACCTCGCCGACCTTGCTCTGGGGCGACAGCGCGATCGTGCGGGTGATCGACAGTGGCTGCCCAAGCCCCAGTCCCAAACCGATAGCTACCGAAACAATAATAAGACCGGCCACACTCTCGGTGAACGGGAGGGCCAGAAAACTGATCCCCGCGAAGGCGATTGACAGGATGATGACCTTGTTCTTGCCAACCAAACGCACGATCGGAAGCAGGAAGAACCGCATCACCACCCCGCCTGCGTTATGCAACCCGATTATGACACCTACCCACGCCGCAGAGATGCTAAGCGACAGGGCATAGAGCGGGAAATATGCGACGAACATATCCTTGCCCATCAGAATCAGCGAACTGACCAGAAAAGCGCGGAACATGTAGCGGTGATACCCGAATATCTTGCGCGGATTCCCGAAGCTGGCGCTGTGGGCCGATGCAGGCTGCCGGGCGTTGTAGGTCTTGTCCTGAGCTATGAGCGGTATGACAAAGCCAGTAGAAAGCAGAGCAGGCAGTGCAAGGATCAGAAATGCCCAGTCATAACCCAGATATTGCGCGACAAAGCCACCGATAAAGGGGCCGATCAGGCTGCCCAGCGCGACGCCCATGCTGAAAATCGCGATCGACTGTTCGCGCGCCCAGGGCGAGGTGGCGAATCTGCCGCTTTGATTTTGCGCCGCAAGGATGAAGATCGTGAAGCCGGTCCCGGCCACCAGTTGCGAAATATAGAGCCCCGTCCTGCCACCTGCGATGAAAGGAAGGACCAACCCGATAGCACCGACAACGCCACCCAGTACCAGCGCGCGCCCCATCCCGTGCCGGTCCATCAGTGACCCGGCGAACGAGGCCAGCAGCAGCGGCACGAAGGCGAAAACCGCCACCAGGATCCCCAGCTCCTCGGGGCTGATGCCGATATCGATGGAATATAGCGGGACGATTGGACGCGTGCCCGTAATCCCCATGACGAAAAAGAAGGTCGCCATCGGAAGCGGGGGGATACTCTGAAGTCGTCTCAAGACCCGCACTTCTCCTGCTCTTGCGGCGCCGCTTTCCGATGCCGTCGTTTATTTCCGCGCGGTTCGCTTCATGTGTGTCAACAGGCTCACCACAACGATCGCAAGGATAATCAACAAGATCCCGATCGAGTATGGGCGCGTGAAGAACATCACGTACGTCCCATCCGAGATGAGAAGGGCGCGACGCAGGCTTTCTTCGAGTATCGGGCTGAGAACGAAGGCGAGGATGAAGGCAGGGGCCGAAAAATTCAGCTTGTTGAGCAGGAAGAATAATACGCCGAACCCCAGCGCAATCCACAGATCGAAGATCATGCGGTTTGAGGCATAGACCCCTATAAGCGCGAGAATCAGGATGATCGGCACGAGCAGATGGTTCGGTGTCTTAAGCACGTAGGCAAAGAACGGCGTCAGCAGCTTGCCGACCGCGAACATCGCGAAGCAGGCAAGAAGGAAACCGTAGAAGATGCCGTAAACCAGCGTCGGATTTGTCGTGAAGATCGACGGACCGGGCTGGATACCGTGGATGATGAAAGCGCCGAGAATGATCGCGGTAGAGGCCGAACCCGGAATACCCAGCGTGATGAGCGGGAGCAGCGCGCCGCCGACAGTGGCATTATTGGCAGATTCAGGGGCAGCGATGCCTTCCGGGTTCCCGGTTCCGAAACTTTTGGGATCCTTTGACGTATTGCGTGCCAGACTATAGGCGAACCACGCTGACGCCCCAGCGCCCATGCCCGGAATGATCCCGATGATCGAGCCGACCATTGAACCAAGGCTGATCGCTTTTCCGGTCCCCCAGAACTCGCGAAAAGTGATATGTGTGCTCAGTCCGCGCTTGTCAGTAACAAAAGTGCGATACAAGTCGGTGCTTATCATCGACAGGATCTCGGCGATGGCGAAAATCCCGACCAGAACCGCGATCAGATGCAACCCGTCCAGCAGTTCGGCCTGCCCGAAGGTGAAGCGCTGGGAGCTGGAGATCACGTCTATCCCGATGGTTCCGGCCATCAAGCCCAGCACGACCGAGATAAAACTGCGCGTTACGTCGCGCGCGCTCAGGCCAGCCACGGCGATCAGCCCGAGAACGCCAATCAGAAAGAACTCCGGGTCGCCCATGCGTACAGCGACAGCGGACAGTGGCAGCGACAGGAACAGCAGAACGACCCCGCCAAACAGTCCGCCGATCGTCGAGGCCGCCAGCGAATAGGCAAGGGCCTTGCCAGGCGAACTTTTGCGCGCCAGCGTATTGCCGTCCAGCATGGTCGCGGCTGCCGCAGGCGTGCCGGGAATACCAAGGATGATGGACGAAATCGACCCGCCGTACTCGGCCGCCTGATAGGCCGCCACCAGCATCAGGATCGAGGCCAGGGGGTCCATGCTGTAGGTGAAGGGCAGCAAAAGCACGATGGCGACGGTAGCGCCAAGGCCAGGCAGTGCGCCGATCAACATACCAACCAGCGTCCCAATCACGATTCCGATCAAGCTCGAAATTTCGAACAGGCTTTGAAAGTCGAAATCAAAGACCGCCATCAAAGGATCCTTCCATCAGAAACGCACGCCCATGACCAGTTCGAACAAGCCATAGATCATGAAAGTCAGGACAAGCGACGTGACCAGGATAATGGCCAGTCGGCGCAACTCAAAGTTGGGTTGAAACAGCAGCATCAGGCCTGCGACGAAGATATAGACAAGGGGGTAGAACACGCTCAGAAATGCCCAGAGGGTGATGAAGGCCGCGATTGCCCCAATACCCGCCAGCACATACCCGAGGTTCGGCACGGTGAGTGTCTCATCCTCGGGTCGCCTCAGTGTCTGTACAAACGACAAACCGCACAGGAAGATCAGCAACACGCTCAAGATGAAAGGGAAGTACCCCGGCCCGATAGAGCCCCGCGTGCGTGGGTCCCGAAGCCCCGATGCGGTCCACAGATATCCTGCTGCCAGCAAGACAAGAAACGCCAAAGCGAAATAGGATGCTTTCTTGTAGCTCATGGTCCCCCCTCCGGCGTACAAAAACAGGCGCGCTAACAGGTTGGTGAGCCTGCAAGCGCGCTCATTCAAGACTTCAGTCGATCAGGTTGGCGCGGCGCAGAAGCCGTCCATTCTGTTCGAAATCCTGCTTCAGAGCCTCGGCATAGTCGTCCGGCCCCTGATAGGCAATTTCGAAGGATTGGCCTTTTAGGACTTCCTGAATCTCTGGATCTTCCAACGCTTGCTTGAAGGCATCGTGAAGGATCTCAAGCCGATCTTCAGGAATGCCCAAGGGTGCGACAATCCCGCTGAAAGCGTCTTTGTAGGCAGAAATGCCGATATCGGCGAGTGTCGGCACATCTGGGTGTCTTGATGACCGGTTTTGCGAAAAGTTGATCAAGGGACGGGTCAGGTCAGGGTCGGCATTACCTTGGAAAGTGGCAACCCCGCCGACATTCCCGCCCAGCATGGCAGCCATTGCCCGCCCACCGCTGTCATAAGGGATTGCGCGGGTTTCGAGTTCGGCTGCCTCGTTCAGCACTGCCATTGCCAAATCCGAGATGCTGCCGTTGCCCGGCGTCGCGTACGTGAAAATACCGGGGTTTTCCTTTACATATTCCACCCATTCTTCAGCGGTTTGCCACGGGGCGCCTTTCTGAACCAGCAGGACCTGTGGAATATCCACAAGGCGGATGATCGCCTCGAAGCTGTCATAAGAGTAGTCGGCGGTGTCGAAATGCGGCTGGATCGTAACCGGGCTGTTGGATGTAAGCGCGACAGTGTAGCCATCAGGATCGGCGTTCATCGTGGCTGTCATCCCGATGGTCGTGGCGCCACCGGGGACGTTGACGACGATCACATCAACCGGGTTGGGCAGGTATTTTCCCAGAACAGACGCGAAAAGACGTGCAGCGCGGTCCGTGCTGCCACCGGGCCCGAATGGGGTGATGATTTCGATGGTCCGCGATGGGTAGATGTCTTGCGCATTGCCGATCGCAGGCGCAACAAGCGCTAGGAACGCGGCTATGGTTTTTCCGAGTGTCTTCATTTGTCTCCTCCTGAACGTAATCCTCGCCAGGTTATTCTTCGCTCCGTGATCCCCCTCCAGGACACTTGCACAGAGTTTATCTTTCAGCGAGTGGGCCCAGCATTGACCGTCCATCCTATTTGGTCCAACATCAATTGAGTATGTCCTTATGTCTTTTCTGCATAGCCTAAGTTATCGGTCAGAGCTCGGAACCGGGGGCTAGCCGGGGGAAGGAACAGCGATACCTGCGAAACGCTGCATCCGGTGACAAGGGCGTCGGTATGACCGAAAACAAGGGGACTTACCGGCCTTCTCGGCGGCGGTTCCTGCGTCTCATCTTCCTTCAAAATATTCGGAGCGCGAATGACGAACAGGCTTAACCTCAAACAACTGGACGCATTCCGGGCTGTCATGGTCTCGGGCTCGACGGCAGAGGCCGCGGCGCTGTTGAACATCTCGCAACCTGCCGTCAGTCGTTCGTTGCAGAACTTCGAGACCGCAGTCGAGTATGAATTGTTCCTCCGGCGCAACGGACGACTTGTTCCCACGCGCGAGGCGGAAATGCTGTTCGATGAGTTGGACCAGCTTTACCACAGCTTTGACCATATCTCGAATATAATGAAGAACATAAGACCCGCAGGCTACGGCCATATCCAGATCGTGGCCTCGACCCCCATGGCGCAGCGGTTCCTGCCCGATGTGTTTGCGCTGTTTCAGGAAACCCATCCGAATGTGTCGATTTCGTTGCGGATTGTCGTCAAGCGCGAGGCCAAGAAATGGCTAGACTCACAGCAGTTCGATCTTGCGCTGCTGAGCCTGCCAATCGAATATCCCGTCGCCAGCACCGTGCAACTTGCCAGCGTCTATGCATCCTGTGTTTTGCCGCGCGGACATCCATTGGCACGCAAGGACGTCATCCACGCCGCCGATCTAGCCGATTATCCCTATATCTCGATCGCGCCGGATACCTTGCTGCGCTCGCGGGTGGACCGGGCGTTTCAGTCCCTTGGGATCGAGCGCAAGAAGATGCTGCTGGAAACCCAGTCAAGCGCATCGATCTGCCAGATGGTCGGAGCGGGCATGGGTGTGTCGGTCGTTGATCCGTTCAATGCAGTGGCGTTTCAGAACGCCAACATCGTCGTGCGGCCGTTCGAGCCTCGATTGCGCTTTGACTATGGGTTGGCCTTTCCGGTGAATCGCGAATCCACGCAACTTGCCAAAAGCTTCGTGACCCTCGTGAAAGATCACTTGCGCGAGTTTCTCGTGGAAAACCCTTGGGCGGCGGACGAAAAAGAAAGCTAGGTGCAGGGCTCGTTGATCGAAGTCTTGCAGCAGATGCGCGCATTGAATTCACAATTTTCAGGTCTGACCTGACGGCACCTCGGATCATGACCGTGAAGAACGCGCTGGAAAAACTCTCGGTGGCGCTGGGCGAATTGCGCGTTCAGCTTTTGAACATTGTGCGGTTGCCGCCTCCGGTTTGACGGTCGCGCGTCGTCCTTCAGGCACTTCATGACCGTCGCTCTCGAAAGGCCCGACTCGTTTGCTAGGGCCCGGATGCCGCAGCCTTCGCCTGATATCTAGCCGCGGATATTCATTGCCGATACGTCAGCCCCCCTGCCCCTGCGCAGTGCCAAGACGCACGGATGTCAACACGGCAGCTGGATCAGTTTTGACCGCGGATTTATCTATCTGAACAAAGGTCGGTTAGCAGAGTTTCTAGATCTGCAAGCGTCGCCGAACTGACACGCAAGCAACTCCTACGGGGTGTCCACCGATCCACCGCCGAACTGGAGGCCGAAATTACGGCTTTCATTGAGGCGCACAACGGCAATCCCAAACCATACCGATGGTTCAAATCTGCTGACGCGGTCCTCGCATCCGTCAAGCGGTTCTGCCAGCGGACACTACGAATCCCATGTGCCGAACTCAAGATTCGCGTGACTAGCACTACTTTGGCAGATTTTCATCTGGGCGTTCTTCGATGAGCTTTTCACAGTGAGGGCATCGTATTGGTGGGG
>NZ_JBHYFV010000051.1:0-18104 GCF_051859345.1 Marivita sp.
TTTATGCAGCGATTGTTTACGGTTCGCTGGTTGAAATCTGGGGCATCAATAATGCCATCACCTTCAGCCACTATGTCGATTTCTGGAATCAGGGCTGGCCGACCGTCTGGTATACGGTCAAGCTTTCAGCCGCGAGCGCCGTCCCTGCAATGATCATCGGTGGGCTGATCGCCTATCTGGTCACGCGGCACCGGTTCTATGGGCGCTCGTATCTGGAGTTCGGATCGCTTTTGTCATTCGCGACGCCGGGGACGGTGATGGGGCTCGCCTATATTCTGGCGTTCAATGATGGTGCGCTTCTGATGACCGGCACATCGGTGATCATCGTGCTGGCACTGGTGTTCCGCAATATGCCTGTTGCGATCCGGGCCTCGATGGCGGGACTGTCCCAGATTGACCAGTCGCTTGAAGAGGCGTCCGCGACGCTGCGGGCCGGGTCCGGGGTAACGATGGTGCGCGTGCTTGCACCGCTGTTGCTCTATCCGCTGCTGGCGGGACTGATATTTGCGTTCGTGTCTGCCATGACATCGGTAAGCCAGGTGATCTTTTTGGTCAGTGCAGGCAACAACCTTGCCACGGTGTTGTTGTTGTCCTGGGTTGAACAGGGACGGTTGGGGCGCGCTGCGGCCATGGCGACAGTGCTGATCTTCGGCTTGCTGATCTTGATCCTGCTGTTGTTGGTCGTCTCGCGCCGCGTCGATGCACGCAATCGTGGAAAAGGAATGTCGCTATGAACATCGGAGCCAAGGTCACATCGGCGGCGGTGATTTTGCAATCGGTCATGAAATCCTTTGGAACTGGTGCATTGGCGGTCGACAATATCGGTCTGACCATTGCGCCCGGCGAACTGGTCACGCTGCTTGGCCCGTCGGGTTGCGGGAAGACCACAACCCTTCGGATGATCGCTGGGCTGGAAGACCCGACCAGCGGAGCCATTGTCATCGGGGACGAGGATGTGACCCATTTGCCTGCCGAAAAGCGCGATGTGACGATGGTTTTTCAATCCTATGCACTTTTTCCGCATATGAACGTGTTTTCGAACGTGGCTTACGGCCTGCGCGTGGCGCGCCGTCCCCGCGTCGAAATCGCCGACCGCGTGGCAGAGGCGCTGTCTCTTGTCGGGCTTGGCGACTACGCGGAACGGGCGGTCGATGCCCTTTCGGGTGGCCAGCAGCAGCGGGTTGCGCTGGCGAGGGCGCTGGTGATGAAACCCCGCGTTATCCTGTTTGACGAGCCGTTGTCGAATCTCGATGCCAAACTGCGCCACCATGTCCGCGCCGAGATCCGCGCACTTCAGCAACGTCTGGGACTGACCGCCGTCTACGTCACGCACGATCAGGAAGAGGCTTTGGCGATTTCGGATCGAGTTGTGGTGATGAATTCCGGGCGGATCGAACAGATCGGTACTCCACGCGAGCTTTATCGCCAACCTGCCACACGGTTTGTCGCCGACTTCATCGGCTCGGCGAATATTGTGTCCGGAGAGTGGGATGGCACGGATGTCATTCTTGACGGCGCCAAATTTCCGCACAGTCAGGACATAGCGCCCGGTCCAGTATCGGTCGTGTTGCGCCCGGAATCTTTGCGTCCGGCGAAAAAGGGACTGGCCGCAACTGTCACGGCGGTGTCGTTTCTTGGGGCTACCACGGAAGTCGAATTCGATACGGTGATTGGTGCCGTAACTGCCTTGTTGCCCGATCAAGATGTTGCAGGATTATGCCCCGGACAAAATGTATCCTTGGGGATCATAGAAGGCGGTCTTCATTTGTTACGCCCTGACACAGTGACAGGCAGCAGCGTGGAACCACGGCTTCGCGCCTAAAGATTAGTGACCAGACGCTCTGCGTTCTGGAATTGATGGCCGGTCAGCGCCCGCAGGAAGGTGCCGTGGCCGACAACGCCGATGGTTTGTTCCGGCCGCGCCTTGAGCCAAGCACTAAAGTCTTCCACCCGCTTCATCAAGACATCCATGGGTTCCTTATCGTAAGGCGCATCAGAACTGGGATCAATGAACCACCAGGGATCATTCAAGTGATCAAAGTCGAACATCGGAAAAAGCTTGCAAAGATGCGAAGGGCTGCGGCCCACATCGCAATAGCTGTCAAGATGTTCGCGGTGGAGATCAAGAATGACGCGGGGCGCGGGGCTGTGGGCAAAGGCGCGTAGCGCGGTCTGAATGGTGCGGGTGAAGGGCGTAATGACCACAAGGTCAAAGACAGGCCCGCCAGTCATCTCGGAACCCAGTGTCTGAGCTTGTTTCAACCCCAATTCAGTCAGTGCAGCATCGCGCACCATCGGATCGGGCTGACCCGGTTCCTGCAAAGCGTTGTGCAACGACTGGGCGTGTCGGATGAAGTGAAATGTCTGCAAGCTTTGCACTCCGTTTCAATCTGTCATCCTTTTGCACAGACCAGTCACAGCCACCAGACAAATGGAGATCCCCAAGCCGATAGACAAATCGACAACGCCGTGCGGCAGAGATTCAATCTTGGATCCGGTCGTCGCGCCCGCTGCGATCCGGCCAGGCTGGAGTCTTCACATCGATTGACGGAGTTCTAAGACCTTTGACCAATTATTTCCCAGATACCAAAGGAAGAGGTGGTGTCGCAAACCTTGCTCGGCAGGTGCGTTTTGTAACGTCGCGATTCAATGGGTAGGCTTTCCCCACGTCAATTTTCGGTCAAAACGGAATTCGTCCCTCTTGCATTAAGTAATACTATATGACTTTATCGATTCAGGCTTCGGCCGTTTCAGGGAGGAAACCATGAACAAACTATTGCTAGGTGCAGCCATTGCTGCGCTCTCGACAAGTGCGACCGCTCAGACGATCGGGTTCTCGCAGATCGGATCGGAATCGGGCTGGCGTGCAGCCGAAACGACCGTGACCCGGCAGGAAGCCGAGGCGCGCGGCGTTGATCTGCGTTTTTCGGATGCCCAGCAGCGGCAGGAGAATCAGATTGCCGCAATTCGGTCCTTCGTCGCCCAGGGCGTCGACGCGATCCTGCTTGCGCCTGTCGTGGCGACAGGCTGGGATTCGGTGCTGGAAGAAGCCAAAGAGGCCGAAATCCCCGTCGTTCTTCTGGACCGCCGGGTCGACAGTTCCGACGATCTATATCTGACCGCCGTCGGCTCTGATCTGGTTCACGAAGGTCAGGTTGCCGGTCAGTGGCTGGTCGACAACAAGCCCGAGGGCGACTGCCGCGTGGTCGAGCTTCAGGGCACCACCGGGTCGTCGCCCGCCATCGACCGTGCGACCGGCTTCCGCAATGCGATCGAAGGCAACGCCGAGATCGAGATTGCACGCAGTCAGACCGGTGACTTCACCCGCTCCGGCGGCAAGGAAGTCATGGAAAGCTTCCTTCAGGCCGAAGGTGGCGGTGAAAACATCTGCGCACTCTATGCCCACAACGATGACATGGCGATCGGTGCGATCCAGGCGATCAAGGAAGCCGGGATCGACCCGGGCGACGACATCCTGATCGTCTCCATCGATGCCGTCCCGGACATCTTCCTGGCCATGGCGGAGGGGGATGCCAACGCGACGGTTGAACTGACACCGAACATGGCGGGCCCGGCCTTTGACGCGCTGGAAGCCTACATGGCCGACGGCACCGAGCCCGAGAAATTTATCCAGACCGAGTCCGCGCTTTACACGCAGGACGACGATCCGATGGCCGAATACGAGGCCCGCAAGGACCTCGGCTACTGATCTTGTCGGACCAGCGGGCATGACTGCCCGAAAGCGGCGCCCCGTTGGGGCGCCGCACTGATCGTTTCAGAAAGGCACCGGATGCTCCTTACCGTCCGCGACTTGACCAAGACTTTCCCAGGAACACTGGCGCTTGACAATGTGCGGCTCGATCTTGCCGCAGGCGAAGTGCATGCGCTTCTGGGTGAGAACGGCGCTGGAAAGTCGACACTCATCAAATGTCTGACCGGCGTTCACGCACGCGACAGCGGTAGAATCGAACTTGACGGTCATCCCATTTCGCCCGCCTCGACCCACGACGCCCAAGAACTCGGGATCGGCACCGTCTATCAGGAGGTCAACCTTCTGCCCAACCTGACCGTGGCAGAAAACCTGACCTTTGGCCGCCAACCGACGCGCTTCGGCATGGTCTCGGGCCGCCGCATGCGCGCCGATGCGGAAGAGATGCTGGCAGGCTACGGCCTTGATCAGGTGAACGTCTCGCGCGAGTTGGGGAGCTATTCCGTGGCAGTCCAGCAGATCGTCGCCATAGCCCGCGCCGTGGCTCTGTCAGGCAAGGTCCTTATTCTCGATGAACCCACCGCAAGCCTTGATGCGCGCGAGACCGAGACCCTGTTCGAGGTTGTGCGCGGCCTGCGCGAACGGGGGCTGGGGATCATCTTCATCTCGCATTTTCTTGATCAGGTGTTCTCGCTCAGCGACCGGATGACCGTGTTGCGCAACGGCCAGCACATCGTGACTGAAAAGACCTCCAAGACCAACCGCGTCGAGCTGATTCATCACATGCTTGGCCATGAACTCGTGGAGGCGGAACAACGCCATGCCGCCCGCAAGGGGTGTGCCGATCTGCTGACGTTCAAGGGGATCAGTCGTCGCGGCAAGATCGAACCCTTCGATCTCGACGTGCGGGCGGGCGAGGTTATCGGACTGGCCGGGCTGCTTGGTTCTGGCCGCACCGAAACCGCCGACGTGCTTTTTGGCAGGACACCCGCCGATCGGGGCGAGGCCTGGGACACGCAGGGCAAGCTCAACCTCAGCACGCCCCGCATGGCTATCGCAGAGGGCTTTGGCTATGCGCCCGAAGACCGCAAGACCGACGGGATCGTCGCGGATCTGTCCGTGCGCGAGAACATCGCGCTGGCGCTTCAGGCCCGGCGCGGCTGGGCAAGGCCGATCCCGCAAGCCGAGCAGAAGAAGCTGGCCAATGATTATATCCGCCGGCTCGACATCCGAACATCAAGCGCGGAAAAGGCAGTGGGCGATCTCTCGGGCGGGAACCAGCAGAAAGTCGTTTTGGCCCGCTGGCTCGCGATGAACCCTCGCTTTCTCATTCTTGATGAGCCGACGCGCGGAATCGACGTCGGCGCCCATGCCGAAATCCTCAGGCTGATCGGCGACCTCACGGATCAAGGCATGTCCATTCTCCTGATCTCTTCGGAGTTCGACGAACTGATCGCGGCCTCCGACCGGGTCATCGTGGTCCGCGACCGCGAGCACGTGTCGCAGCTTGTCGGCGAAGAGATCGAGACCAATCGGATCATCAATGCGATCGCCACGCGCGACGACGCCGAAAGGGCCACGTCATGAGCCGGAGATTGCGCCGCCTTGCCCCGCAACTGCTGACCCTCATCGCGGTCATCGCGCTGGTGACCGCTTATTTTCCCAGTTTCCTGTCCGTCGAGATTTCTGACGGTCGCTTTGTCGGCAGTGCGATCGACGTTCTCAAACGCGGCGCGCCGGTGGCCTTGCTGGCCGTCGGAATGACGCTGGTGATCGCCACGCGTGGCATCGATCTCAGTGTCGGTGCGGTCATGGCGATCTGCGGTGCTGCATCGGCATGGGCCATCGCCAGCGGCTTCGGAGTGGCCGCCGCGCTTGCCGTCGGGCTGGGCGCGGGCCTGCTTTGCGGTCTGTGGAACGGCTTTCTTGTTGCCGTTTTCGGCATACAGCCGATTGTCGCCACGCTGATCCTGATGGTCGGCGGGCGCGGCATTGCCCAGATGATCACCGAAGGACGCATCCTGACCTTCAGCCACGAGGGCTTTGCCTTTTTCGGTGCCGGAGACGTTCTGGGCATCCCCACGCCCATCGTAATCTGGATCTGCACCGGCATCGCCTTTGGCCTGCTGGTCCGGCGGACTGCGCTTGGCCTTCTGATCGAAGCGATCGGGATCAATCGCCCCGCCAGTGCGCTGGCCGGTGTGAATGCGCAGGTTCTTCTGATCGCCGTCTATGTCGCCTCGGGACTCTGTGCGGCGCTTGCGGGGATTATCGTGACTGCGGATATCCGAGGCGCCGACGCCAACAACGCAGGTCTCTGGCTCGAACTTGACGCGATCCTCGCGGTTGTGATTGGCGGCACGTCTCTTTTGGGTGGGCGCTTTTCCATCGCCGCATCGCTTCTGGGTGCGCTCATCATACAGACAATCGACACCGGCATCCTGCTTGCGGGCTTTCCGTCTGAATTCAACCTCGTGATCAAGGCCGGTCTCGTCGTTGTCATTCTCGTGCTGCAATCGCCGAAGCTGAGCCCGCATCTGTCGCGCAAGCTGCGACGATCGCGTGGCACGGATACGTCACGGGATTCAAAGGAGGCCACAGAATGAACGCGCGCATTCTTCCACTTTATGCGACGGTCGTCATCTTCCTGATTGCCTACCTGATCTGTTACATCCAGTTCCCGGCGATGCTGTCGACGCGCGTGGTCGGCAACCTTCTGACCGACAATGCCTATCTGGGCATCGTTGCGGTCGGAATGACGGTTGTGATCCTGTCGGGCGGAATTGACCTGTCCGTCGGGTCGGTCATCGCCTTCTCCGGGGTCTTTGTCGCCGTGATGCTGCGCGACACCGGCCTGCATCCGCTGATCGTCTTTACCATGCTGCTTGCAATCACCACAGGTTTCGGCGCGGCGATGGGCGCACTGATCCACGGGCTGGCGATGCCTGCGTTCATTGTCACGCTGGCGGGCATGTTTCTGGCGCGCGGTGCGGCCTACATGCTGACCATCGACAGCGTGCCCATCGACCATGCTTTCTACGATGTGCTGGGCGGCTATTACCGGATGCCCGGCGGCGGGCGCCTGACGTTGATCGGCGTCATGATGCTGTTGACCGTTCTTGCAGGCATGATCATCGCCCACCGCACCCGGTTCGGCACCTCCGTCTTTGCGTTGGGCGGAGGAGAGCACACAGCCCGGCTGATGGGCGTTTCCGTCGGCCTCACGACTGTCAAGATCTACGCGTTCTCGGGCTTCATGGCCGGACTGTCGGGCATCGTGTTCTCGGTCTACACCGGATCGGGCTACCCGCTGGCGACCGTCGGCACCGAACTGACCGCAATCGCCACCGTGGTCATCGGGGGAACGATTCTTTCCGGAGGGTCCGGCTATGTCTTCGGCACATTGATCGGCGTCCTCACGATGGGCCTGATCCAGACCTATATCGTGTTCGATGGATCGCTTTCGAGCTGGTGGACCAAAATCGTCATTGGAATGCTTTTACTTCTGTTTATTCTGCTTCAAAAGGGTCTCCTGACCCTAGGACAACGACAGCGAAGCTCGCCAACCTGACATGAAGCAACTTTTCGGCCAGATCGATCCGCGACAGCGCGAGACCAGCGGAAGTCACGGACGGGTCGTTGAGGGGATCGGTCGCTCCATCGTCGCAGGAAAACCGCCGCCCGGCGACCTGCTTCCGCGGGACGAGGAACTGGTCGAGGAATTCGGCGTTTCGCGTACCGTCTTGCGCGAGGCGATGAAAACGCTGGCCGCCAAGGGCATGGTTGCCCCCAAGGCGCGGGTCGGCACACGCATCCAACCCCGGCACGAATGGAACATGTTCGACGCCCAGGTGCTTCGCTGGCATCTTGACGGAGAGCCGAGCGACAGCTTTTACGAGCAGCTTTTCGAAATGCGGCTGGCCTTCGAGCCCCACGCAGCCGCGCTCGCCGCGCGCGATGCCACGACCGAGGACATCGCCCGCATCCAGGCCTGTGTGGCGGTGATGCGTTCGGCCGAAGGCGAAGCCGAATTCTCGCTGGCTGATTTTGAGTTTCATCAGGCCATCTTCGATGCTGCGGGCAACGCCTTTTTCTTTTCCGTTGTGTCGCTGGTCGGTGCGGCCCTGCTTTCACTGCTCCGGCGATCATCACCTGAACCAAAGCCGGGCCAGCAGGTGAAAATCTGCAACGATCATCAGCGTATCGTCGATGCCATCGCGGCAAGGGACGAGGTTGCGGCAAGGGACGCAATGCAGGTCGTTATCGAAGTCGGTTGGGCGCGTGTTTTCGGGAATGCTTCAACCGACGGAGTTCAGCCGCTTTGAAAATACCACTGCTGCCCTTCGAGTAGTGCGAGCAGGCGCCAACGCGTCGGCAGTGTCTGCTTGCAAAGCTGAGTCTTGAAGCCGTCTCGTCCGCAGCGAATGTCTGGTTTCCTGACGTTTTCGGTGTGGGCCACGGCGTGACGATGGCTGCCATCATCAAAGCCAGTCAAAGATCAGAACAGCCGGGGAAAATGATCGGGGGGAAATGCAGTTTTCCTGTTGCTCCTCGGCTCTTCCGTGTGCATTGTTTCGAAGTGCGAACAAAAGTCCGAAAATGACATGAGGCTGGTCAGAATATGAACTCGCTCGGATTCCTTGTGAATCCCTATGCCGGGATAGGCGGTCCTGCGGCCTGGAAAGGCAGCGACGATCCTGCTCTTGCAGCGCGCGTTCGCTCCGAAGGTGGGCAGCTTACTTCACCTGTGCGTGCAGAGCGCGCGCTGGCTGCCTTTCTGCAATCTTTTCCGGCGGCATCCATCTTTACTGGTCCCAAGGCGCTTGGACAGGAGCTTGCTCCGATGGCATCGGTCCTGCACGTTGACGCGCTGTCCTATTCTCCCGACGACACGCGCGCGCTGGTTGCTGCCATGCAAGGCAAGGTGTCCCTCATCCTGTTTTGCGGTGGCGATGGTACAGCCCGTGATGTGGCCGCTGCCAACATATCCGGAGTTCCGATCCTTGGCATCCCGGCGGGCGTCAAGATGCATTCCGGGGTCTTTGCCCGCAGTCCCGAACGGGCAGGACAGGCCGCCGCCGCGTTTCTGAAAGATCCCGATCACCCGGTCGAATTGGTGGAGATCCTTGATATCGACGAAGCGGAACGTCGCGCCGGCCGATTGTCGGCACAACTGTTTTCCGTTGCACGCAGCCCTGTGGCACGCGGGGTGCGGCAAAACCCCAAGGCCGGAGGAGGAGATCTCCTGGCCGAAACAGATGCGGCGCTGGCCGAGTATGTGCGGCGGATGGAACCCGGCTGCCTTTATATACTGGGTCCGGGCACGACAATGAATGCGCTCAAGGACCGGCTTGGCGGTGGGAGGCTGCTTGGGGTCGATCTGGCACGGGATGGCGCAATTGTCGACCGTGACCTGAGCGAGGAGCAATTGCTTGCTGCACTTGCGGACGGCGCACCGGCGCGGATCGTTCTGACGGTTGTGGGCGGCCAGGGTTTCATTCTGGGGCGCGGCAACCAGCAGATTTCCGGACGGTTGATCAACCGCGTCGGACCCGACCGGATCGATGTGATCTGCGCGGCCGACAAGCTCAACGCGCTCAACCCGCAGGAATTGACCGTCGATACCGGCGATGTCGCACTTGATGCGCGACTGGCCGGCTATTGGCAGGTCACTACAGGACCGGGGCGACGTCAGGTCGTCCGGGTCGTGCATTGACATGAGACATGACAAAACGAGGAGCCGAGACATGACCAAAGCCCATCCGTGGATGGCGAATTCCGTCCCGTCGATCCAGCAGGAGATGCTGTCAGCGCTGGGGTTGAATTCGGTGGACAGCCTGTTTTCGCAGATCCCCGAGGATCACTTGTACGCCAAGCCGTTCAACCTGCCTCCGCAACTGGCCTCCGAGGTGGCGCTGTCGCGGCATCTGGACGACCTGATGCGCAAGAATGTCACCTGCAAGGACAACCTGTCCTTTCTGGGTGCTGGGGCTTGGCCACATTATGTACCCGCGATCTGTGATGAGGTGGCCAACCGCTATGAATGGCAGACCTCGGTTTTTGGTTCGCCGACATCGGATCACGGCCGCAATCAGGCGTGGTTCGAATTTTGCAGCCAGATTGGCGCATTGGTCGAAATGGATTTCGTCGGTTTACCTGTTTATTCTTGGGGCTGTGCGATTGGCCATTCGGTGCGCATGGCATCGCGCATGACGGGGCGGCGCAAGGTGTTGATCCCGGCGGTGATGGACCCGGAACGCCTGTCGGTGCTGCGCAACTATTGCGAACCGCGCGAGATGGCCCGGCATATCGAGATCGTCGAGATTGCGGTGGGTGCGGACGGCTGCATTGACCGGGACGATCTGGCGGCCAAGATGGATGACAGCGTCGCGGCCCTGTATTTTGAAACCCCGTCTTATCATGGCGTGATTGACGACGATCCCAGCACACTCTGCGACATGGCGCGCAAGGTTGGGGCAGAGGCCATCGTCGGTGTCGATCCCCTGTCGTTGGGCCTGCTGGAGGCGCCCGGTGCTTATGGTGCCACCATCGCTGTTGGTCCGACACAGCCGATGGGTGTTCACATGAACGCTGGCGGCGGGGTCGGCGGCTTTATCGCCAGCCCGGATGAAGAGCGGTACGCCCGCGAATACAACACGCTCAACATCTCGATCGGGGAAACGATCAAGGAAGGCGAATACGGGTTCGGCCTGACGTTGTTCCATCAAACATCTTATGGCAGCCGCGAGGAAGGCAAGGACTGGACCGGCAACTCGGTCTATCTCTGGGCGCTGGCCAATGCCGCCTACATGAGCGCGATGGGGCCAGAAGGCTTTGCCGACATCGGGCGGCTGATCATGGCCCGGTCGCGTCACG
This sequence comes from Marivita sp., assembly GCF_051859345.1. Lineage (GTDB taxonomy): Bacteria > Pseudomonadota > Alphaproteobacteria > Rhodobacterales > Rhodobacteraceae > Marivita. The sequence goes on from NZ_JBHYFV010000051.1 coordinate 10,586, forward strand.
CGGCCGAGGCCATCGACGGGCTTGCGGGGTGTTCCGTCGATCTGGGCCGCCCTGTCTTCAAGGAATTCGTTGTCACGTTCGACAGCGCCAAGGTTGCCGATGTGAACGACGCGCTGCGCAAGCGCGGGATTTTCGGTGGCAAGGATATCAGTGGCGAGCCGGGTATCGACGGACAGTGCATGCTGGTCTGCGTGACCGAAGCCCATACCGAGGGTGATATCGCCCGACTTGTATCGACATTGAAGGAGGTGTTGGCATGACCGCCCCCATCGCAAACAGAACCAAAGCGCAATTCAACGGTTTTCAGGCCCCCCGCTGGGCGGAACCCGTCGTCATGGAAATGGGCTGTCCCGGTCGCCGGGGCGTGGTGTTCGACGATGCACCTGCGCCGGACCTGCCCAAAGGCGCGATGCGCAAGACCGCGCCCGCCTTGCCGGAACTGACCGAGCATGATGCGCTGCGCCACTATCTGCATCTGAGCCAGATGACGCTGGGCATGATGGGTGTGTCGCTGTTTGGCACCTGCACGATGAAATACAACCCACGCATCGGCGAACGTGCGGCGATGGAGCATCTGGCGGACCTGCACCCGTTGCAGCACCCGGACACGTTGCAAGGTGTGCTGGAGCTTTACGACAACTTCAGCGATTTCCTGTGCGAAGTCAGCGGCATGGACCAGTTCGTGTTCCAGGCGGGTGGCGGGGCCGATGCGGCCTATACCCATGCCTGCGTCACCCGCGCCTATCACGCCTCTCGCGGAGAACTGGAGCAACGCGACCAGATCATCACCACGATCCAGACGCATCCCTGTTCGCCCGCCACGGCCAACACTGCCGGGTTCGAGGTGATCACGCTTAGCCTTGAGGAGGGAGGGTATCCGTCGCTCGAACAGCTCAAATCGGTAATCGGCCCGCGCACGGCAGCGTTGATGGTGAACAACCCCGATGACATGGGGATCTACAATCCCGACATCAAGGAATGGGTGCGGTTGGTGAAGGAGGCCGGTGGTTTGTGCTTCTATGACCACGCCAATTTCAACGGCGTGATGACGCGCCTACGGGCACGGGAACTGGGCTTCGATGCCTGCATGTACATGCTGCACAAGACCTTTGGCGCACCCAAGGGCGGCGGTGGTCCGGCCGTCGGTGCTTATGGCTGCGCCGAACATCTGGTGCCGTTCCTGCCGTCGCCTTTGGTGGTCAAGGATGGCAACCGCTACACGCTCGACGACGACCGCCCGCACAGCATCGGGCGGGTGCGTGAATTCTGGGGCAACGCACCGCAGGTGCTCAAGGCCTATGCCTGGGCACGGGCGATGGGGGCCGAGGGGCTGCGCACCGCTGCCGATGTGTCGGTTCTGGCCAACAATTACATGGACAAGCGGCTGTCCGAAGTGAAGGGCGTCAGCCGCTCCAACCCCGATGTGACCGCGCCGCGCATGGAGATGACGCGCCATTCGGTCGAACAGGTGACGAAAGACACCGGCTGTACCATCGTCGACATTTCCAACCGCATGACCGATTTCGGCATCGACGCGCTGTGGCTGAGCCATGAGCCTTGGCTGGTGGCCGAACCCTTCACGCCCGAGGCCGGAGAATTGTGGTCGCGCGAGGATATCGACTACTGGATCGACGTGATGGAGCATGTCATCCACGAAGCCTACGAAACACCGGATGTGGTGAAGACCGCGCCTCACAATGCGCCGATCCACCAGATCAAGGGGGCCGATATGGCGGATCCTGCGCAATGGGCCACAACGTGGCGGGCCTATACCCGCAAGCACGCCAAGCGGTTGGCGGCGGAATAGCGAAAGCAGGGCCCGTCAGTGAAGGCGGGCCCGCACCAGATACGCCTCGATGTAGGTCTCGCCAAGCGCGCGCATTGCCTCAAGCCTGTGCAGACCTTCGACCAGGATAAAACCCGTTCCGTCCCTGCGGACCTGAATGGGTATGGTCATGCCATTTTGCAAAATGTCTTCGCCAAGGCTTTGCACTTTTGCAGGATCAAGCGTCTTTGCGCGTTTCGCCGGCACGCGGATATCGGTCAGGGACAGGGTCTGTTTTTCCAACATGCCCAACCCTGCCTGCAAATCTGCAAAACCGCCAGCGAAGTTTGATTTCAAATCGTGCTTTCCAACCGCGTGTTGGCGACGATTTCGGGGATACTCGCCTGATTGGGCAGCCTGAGCACCAGCGACACGATCTCGGCCACGTCCTGTGGTTGCAGGCGTTGCGCCTTTGGCGTGACGCCCGGCAAATCGGCGATCATGTCTGTATCGACGGCACCGGGGCAGATGGCTGTGCCGCGCAACCCGTCGTCCCAACCGGCAAAGCGCACCGCGTGGGTCATGGCGATCAGCGCCTGCTTGGTCATCACGTAGCCGATGGAGGCGCTGGCATCGCGGTAGCGTTTGCCATCGGTCGAGGCGATGTTGACCACGCGCCCTCGGCCTGAAGCCTTGAGATGGGGCAGGGCGGCGCGGATCAGGCGAAAGGGAGCCTTGACGTTGACGCCCCACATGGCGTCGAGATCGTCTTCGTCGCCTGTCTCGAACGTTACCATGCGCAGGATACCGGCGTTATTGATAAGCGCGTCGGGCGCGCCCATCTGCGCAAGCGTGGCATCGACCCACGATTGCGCTGTGCCGGGGTCGTCCGCGTCGAACCTATGGGCGGTCACGCTGTCTCCAAATGCTTCTTGCACCGCATCGGGATTGCGCGCGCCGACGGACACGCGGTAGCCGTCGGCAAGACACCGCTGGACCAGCGCCGCGCCCAGACCACGCGCGCCGCCCGAGACCATGACCAGACGTGGCTCCATCAGAAGAGACCCTGATAAACGCCACCATCGTTGATGATGTTTTGTCCAAGGATGAACCCGGCCTGCGCCGAGCACAGGAAGGTGACCAGATCACCGCATTCCGACGGATCGGCGAACCGGCCTGCGGGTACGCTTTGCAGACGGTTCTCGACAATCGCCTCGTAGGTTGTGTTGCCGCGCCGCGCGTGGTTGTGCAGGTTCGTGGTCAGCGCGTCGGTATCAAAGAAACCGGGACAGACGGTGTTGATGGTCACGTTGTCCGGGGCCACATCCCGCACCATCGACGCAATCGCGCCCGACAGCGCCAGACGCGCGGCGTGGGAATGGGCGAAGTTCTGTTGCGGGAACTTGATGAAGCTGACCGAGATGTTAACGATCCGTCCGAATTTGCGATCGCGCATCCCCGGCAGAACCGTCTGGATCATCTGGAGCGACGAGAAGAAATGCACGTCCAGCCAGTATTGCCATTCGTCCTTGTCCCATTCAGTGAAATCGCCGGGGATCTGGCGCACGCCGGGGTTGGTGACAAGGATGTCCGGTTCGCCAGCCGCGGCAAACACCGCCTCGCGCCCCTCATCGGTATTGTAATCGGCAGCCACGGTCGTGACCTTGACGCCATGCGCCTGACGAATGTCCTCGGCAGTGGCCTCGAGCGCATCCTCGGAGCGCGCGTTCAGAACAAGATCAACCCCTTCTCCGGCCAGTGACATGGCGCAGGCACGGCCAAGCCCCTTGCTTGCCGCGCTGACGATTGCCTTGCGTCCCTTGAGCCCCAAATCCATGTGTTTGTCTTCCTTTCGAGTTCAGTGTAGCGGCGCTCAGGCCGCTGTGTCCTTGCGGTCGAGTATCTGGTTCAGCCCTTGCAGCAACTCCTGCAAAGCCTCCCCTTCAAGAGGTTGCAGGGGAGCGCGAGGGGTTCCGCCACCCGGAAAGCCCAGGTGATCCATCGCCGCCTTGGTTGCCGGATACAAGGTACGCCCGCCGCTGACAAAAAGATCTGTCAGCGCCTGCGCGCGCGCCTGATATTCCCAAGCCGTTTCGATCTTGCCAGCTTGGTACAGGGACCACATGTCGATACATCCCGTCCACACGTTCGGGAAGCAGTCGATCAACCCGTCGCACCCCGCCAGCATCGCGGGCACTCCGATGGTCGACGACGGGCCGCAGAACACCTTGATCCGCCCCTTGCAGACATACAGTGTTTTCTGGAAATTGATCCAGTCGCCAGAGCTTTCCTTGATCGCGACAACTGGATCAAGATTGGCGAGGACATCGACGATCTGAGGCGTCAGCGCGTTCCCGGCATTCCCGGGAATGTTGTACAGCATGATCGGCAGCGGTGCCTCGGCCGCAACCGTTTCATAATGTCGGATCACCTCGCGTTCGGTGAGATGGGCGAAGTACGGGGGAAGAACGAGCGCACCGTTGCATCCGGACTCCTTGGCGGCATGAAGCGCCTCGATTACACCCGACGGTGTGATCGCAGCGGCACCAACGATGGTGGTGCCGTTGTCTCCGACAGTGTTGACCGCCGTCTTGTAAACTGCGGCTCGTTCGGTTTCGGTCAGGCTCCAGAATTCGCCAGTGCACCCGGCGGCAATGACGCCGGTCGATCCGGCCGACAACATGCGGCGGATGTTCCTGGCGAGCCCTTCGTGATCCACCTCTCCCGATTGGGTGAAGGGGGTGGTAATCGCGGGCATGGCACCCGTCCAGTCTATGCTGGTTTTGTTCACTGGTCTGACCTCAGGCTGCTGTGGTGGTAAGTTGGCCTTCGGCCTTCAACGCGCTGTAAATCTGTTCGGCGGCGCGTCGAATGGTCGAAATGGCAAGATCGATCTCTTCATGTGTGACGATGAATGGTGGAGAAAAAGACACCGCGTCGCCGTTGGGCAAGGCACGCGCGATCACCCCATCTTCGAGTGCGGCGCGAACGATGCGGGCGGCGACGGTAAGTTTAGGGTCGAACTTGCGCCAACCTTCGGACGTGGGCTGGGCAAATTCCACCGCTGCCACTAGCCCAAGTCCGCGTACTTCGGCGGCGATGGGCAGATCGGCAAAGGCCTGTTTCAGGGTGGTGTTCAGATAGGTTCCCATCTCTCCTGCGCGGCTTACAAGGTTGTCCTCTTCCAGGATATCCAGATTGGCCAACGCGGCGGCCGCCATCACCGGATGAGCCGTATATGTGTATCCATGCCCGAACGCGCCGAACTTGGCGGCACCCTGACCAGAGATCACCGACCAGACCTTTTCACCGACCAGAACACCAGACAGCGGCGCATACCCCGAGGTGATGCCCTTGGCCACGGACATGAGATCGGGTGTCATGTCCATCTTTTCGGACCCGAACCATGTGCCCAGACGTCCGAAGCCACAGATCACCTCGTCGGCGATCAAAAGAACATCGTACCGATCCAGAACTGCCTGGATTTTCGGAAAATAGCCGTCCGGCGGCACGATCACGCCCCCTGCGCCCATGACCGGCTCTGCGATAAAGGCCGCGACCGTGTCTGGACCTTCGGCAACAATCAGGTCTTCGAGTTCTTGCGCCAGGCGATCGCTGAACGCAGCATCGGTCTCGTCGGGCAGCCGTGTCCACAAATTGTGCGGCGCAGAGACATGGCGGATCATCGGCAGAGGCAAGTCAAAACCCGCATGCAGCCCCGGCAGCCCGGTCAGACCACCCGTCATGACAGTCACGCCGTGATAGCCGCGATCCCGCGAGATGATCTTCTTTTTCTGCGGCATGTCGCGGGCATTGTTGTAAAACCAGACCAGCTTGACCTGCGTGTCATTTGCGTCAGACCCGGACGCACCAAAGAAGACCTTTCTAAACCCTTTGGGCGCTTTCGAGATCACCCGTTCGGCCAGCACCGCCGCCGGTTCCGTCGCCATCGACGAAAACCCGTGAAAGTAGGACAACTTGCGTGCCTGGTCGGCCATCGCATCGGCAATGCGGTCGCGGCCATAGCCGACATTCACACACCACAGGCCCGCCATCGCATCGAAATACCGCTTGCCCGCGTCATCGGTGATCCAGCACCCCTGTGCGGTTTGCGCCATCATGGCGGCTCCGCTTTGCTCGTGTGCGTTTGCCATGCTGAACGGGTGGAAGACGTAATTCCGGTCAAGATCCCTGATATGCGCCATGTTTGGTCCTTTCCTATCGCGACCGCATCGGGATCACCGAAGCCGCGTCGTCCTTATTGAGCCTTGGGCCTTCTTCACCGGGAGCGAAGAGGTGAATGGCGTCCGGGTGAAATCCGATCTGCACAGTCTGCCCCACATCCAGGCGTCGTCCGGCATCCGTGCGCGCCAGAAGACGTGTGCCGTCCGTCAATTCCAATGTGACGATCTGTTCGTGTCCGGTGTTTTCCACAAGCCTGATCTTGGCGGGCACATCGCCATCGCCAATCGACACGAATTCAGGTCGCACACCCAGCACAAACGCGCCGCTGCCCAGATCGTCGGTAAACTGGTTGCGGTCGATCTCGATGCCATGACCGGCAAACAGGAACCGCGACCCCTCGACTTGGCCCTCAAGCTGGTTCATGGACGGCGTTCCGATGAAACTGGCAACAAAGCGGTTGGCCGGTCGGTTGTAGACGGCGTCGGGCGTGTCGAACTGTTGCAGCTTGCCGCCATGCATCACAGCAATGCGGTTGGCCATCGTCATCGCCTCAAGCTGGTCATGGGTGACGTAGACCATCGTCTTGCCCAGGCGGCGGTGCAGCTCGATCAGCTCGGCGCGCATGTAGCTGCGCAGCTTGGCATCTAGGTTCGACAGCGGTTCGTCGAGCAGGAACACCTTGGGTTCGCGAACCAGCGCACGGCCAAGGGCAACGCGCTGTTGCTGGCCACCAGACAATTGCTTGGGTTTGCGATCCAGCAGCGGTTCGAGTTGCAGCAACTCCGCGGCCTTCTGCACCGCGACCTTGCGATCCGCCGCTTTAACGCCGCGTTTCTTGAGCGGGTAGGCGATGTTCTCGGCCACGCTCATGTGCGGGTAAAGCGCGTAGGACTGGAACACCATCGCGATGTCGCGTTTGCCGGGGGCCACGTCATTGACCACGCGCCCGTCGATCGAAATGTCGCCCGAGGTCGGAAAGTCCAGCCCGGCCAACATGCGCAACGTCGTGGATTTGCCGCAGCCCGACGGGCCCAGCAAGGCGACAAATTCGCCTGACTTGATTTCGATGTCCAGATTTTCCAACGCGACGAACGTGCCGAATTGCTTGCGGACATTGGTGAGGGTGACATCAGCCAAGAGAGATTATCCTTTCACGCCACCGGCACCGAAGCCGCTGGTCAGATAGCTTTGCAGGAAGGCGAAGACGATAATGAGCGGAAGGCTCATCATCACGGACGCCGCCATGAGAAGGGACCATTCGATGTTGAAGGCCGAAATGAGCATCGACATCACGCCCGTGGTGAGCGGTGCGACGCTGTCCGAATTCACCAGCACCAGCGCGTAAAGATATTCGTTCCACGACAGGATGAAGGTGAAAAGCGCGGTCGAGATGATGCCGGGTAGAAGCTGCGGCAGAATGATGTCCCGGAATGCGCCCATGCGGGACGCCCCGTCCACCAGCGCGGCGGATTCCAGATCCTCGGGCACACCTTCCATGAAGGACCGGAGCAGCCATAGGGCGTAGGGCAGGGCAAAGGTCGTATGCGCCAGGATCAGACTGACCAGTGT
>NZ_JBHYFV010000051.1:18114-20930 GCF_051859345.1 Marivita sp.
CATCAGGTAAAGCGGGATGATGAGCACGACCGAGGGAAGCAGGTAGGTGAAAAGCACCAGCATCGCCAGCGTTTCACGACCGCGATATTTGAAGCGCACGAGGCTGTAGGCACCAAGTGTTCCAAGCGCGACAACAAAGATCGTGGTGGTCGTCGCCAGAACAACGGAGTTTCTGAAGTAGATCAGGAACGGCGTTTCCGTCAGGAGCCGCCAGTAGTGTTCGAACGTGATGGTTTCCGGAAACCACGTTGGCGGGATGCGGAACAGCTCGGTTTGCGGCTTCACAGACGTGATGATCATCCACAGCAGCGGAAAGGCAATCAACAGGACCAGCGTCCATGTCACCAGATTGACGATCACGCCTTGCAAGGTCGATCTTTGCATCTCAGCCCTCCTTCCCGGTCTTGCGGATGTAGACGACCATGAAGACCAGCATGACCAGCATCATGCCCACCGAATAGGCCGCTGCCTGTCCCATCTGGTTGAGGCCGAATGCCTCTTGATAGACCAGCAGGGAAAGCGTCTGGGTCGAGGTCACTGGACCGCCGCCGGTCAGCAGATAGATCAGGTCGAATTCCTTGAAGTCCCAGATCGCGCGCAAAAGCACAATCACCACCAACACGTTGCGCAGTTGCGGCAGCGTCACGTCCCAGAAGCGGGCGATGGGTCCGGCCCCGTCGATCTTGGCGGCCTCGTAAAGATGTTCTGGGATCGTCTGAAGCCGTGCGAGAACTGCGATGACGACGAAGGGAAAGTACTTCCACGCACCCACGAGGATCACCCCGATCATCGCGTTGGGCATGGACCCCAGCCAATCAAGCGGCATGTCGAGGATGCCAAGCTGCATCAACCCGTGGTTCATTGCGCCATATAGATCGTTGAAAAGCCAACGCCACACCAGAACGGCCACAACGGTGGACAGGAAATAGGGAAAGAGCACGAGGCTGCGCGCAAGGCTGCGGAACCAGATGTTCTGGTGCAAGAGCAGCGCCATGCCCACGCCGAACACGATTTGAAGCGTCAGCGTGCCGACCGTCCAGATCAGAGTGACACGCAAAGAGTTCCAGAACGCCTTGCCGGTCAAGAGCTTGATGTAATTGTCTGCTCCGACAAAGCCGCCTTCAAGCGTCGGGGTGTAGATCGAGAATACGCTCAGATAGATCGCTGCAAGGAGCGGATAGACGATGACCAGCGAGAACACGAGGATCGTCGGCGCGATGAGCAGCACGCCAAGGCGCGCATAGCTCCGCTCGAGTCGCGGGGTATTGGTAACGGTTGCGGTCATGATGTCTTTCTGCGGACAGGAAAATGCGAGCGGCGTCAGGGAGGGCACGCCGCCCGCGGATGAAACGAGCCGTCAGCTGGCCATGATCTCTTCGATCCGGGCGGTGGTTTCACCCAGGACCTGATCGACATTTTCATCATTCAGGACGACGCGTTGTACAAGTTCGGCAATCGCGCCCGAGTTTACGATCTCACCTGCCTTGGCGTTTGGCATGTGCGCGCGGCTTTCCCATCCAAGGTTGAACCCGTTCGCCGCTGCTTCGGACATCAGTTCCACCTCAGCCGAGTACTTCTGGATAATCTCGTTATCCTGATACGCGGGGTCGTCACTGATCGTCTTGAGCACCGGCAGAACGTGGCCCGGCGCCGCGTGAAGTTGCTGGATATAGCCTTCGGGATCAAACAGGAAGGCTGCGAACTGCTTGGAAGCTTCCATGTTCTGCGCCTGCTTCGGAATGAACACCGACGGGAAGTCATTGAACGTCCAGTGATCGATATCCACCGACTTTGTCGGATAGCGGTCGCAGGTGATGTGATCGGCAATCGACGGGTTCTGATTGGCGACGTTTGTCAGCACACGCCCTGTATAAAGTCCGGTGGCGCAAGCGCCCGAGACAAAGGCGGTCAGGCTTTCACCCCAGCTGTAATTGGTCGCACCCGGTGGGCAGAATTCGCGCATCGCCTTGTAGAATTCCAGCGCATCGCGCGTCGCGTCAGAGTCGATGTTGACGCTCAGATCGGGGGCGCAAATCTGGCCACCGGCCTGATGAATAATGCCGATGAACACCAGGGAGGTCATCGAGTTGCGGCCATAAGGCAAGGGTGCGCCGTAAATGCCACCGCCCTGCATCTTCTGCACGGCGCTCAGCAATTCATCCCAGGTGCGCGGATTCTTGTCGATGCCGGCCTTTTCCATCAGGTCGGTGCGCAGCCAGATCACGTTGGCGGCAGAGTTGCCAATGCCGGTGCCAGCATATTGGCCGGGATCAATTTCGTAAATGTCATTCGCACCCGGATAGAACTTGTCTGTCCCGATCATTTCGATCACGTCATTGAACGGCTCAAGCAGGCCATTGGTCCAATAAGTGGCAACGGCGAAGGACGGCAGGTGCGTGACCACGTTCGGCACGTCGCCGCTGGCAAAAGCCGCGGCAAGCTGCGGGGCATATCCTTCATCCGACGTCTTTTCGAAGACGACTTTGATGTTCTCGTGCTGGGCTTCGAAATTGGCGATTTGTGTCTGGTAGGCAGCGAGTTGTTCCGGCGACGATTGTGGCGACCACCAGCGCAGGGTGATCTGTTCCTGGGCGCGCAGGCGCATGGGCATGGCCGCGGTTGCACCCGCAGCTGCCAGACCCGCCAGCACCGTTCTGCGAGGCATCGCCGGCGTCTTGAATGGCTTTGAAGTCATGTAAAATCTCCCGTTGGCTATGTTCGCATATCGAACATATGTTCGTAATATGATTTGACGAATGGGAATTTGGCAAGCATTTTTTGTTGAAATAGGCAAAAACCGGTGTCTTCCGGCGCGG
>NZ_JBHYFV010000052.1:0-20049 GCF_051859345.1 Marivita sp.
AAACACCCGCGCTTCAAGCTCCACTTCACGCCCACCAGCGCGTCTTGGCTGAACCTGGTCGAACGGTTCTTCGCCGAGATCACTTCAAAGCAAATCCGGCGCGGCAGCTATTCCAGCGTCGATGATCTTGAGGCCGCAATCTACGATTATCTGACGCACCACAACGAGAGGCCCAAGCCCTTCAAATGGACCAAAACCGCCGAGGATATCCTCATCCGGGAACGCCGTGCGCTGGACGCGCTCGATGAAATCCGCGGAAACAGGTAACAAGTGTCAGACTCAGAGCACTAGCGGACCAAGTGTTGGAAGCCGGTATAGAAATCGTATCAGAAACTTAGCGTGCGAGCTGTGCGTGTGAACACGCACCCTACGGGCCGTTGGTGAGAATACAGCGCCGTCATCCTTGGGCTTGACCCGAGGATCTGTGTGACCTGAGGTCCTCGGGTCAAGCCCGAGGATGACCGGTATCCCAAAACGCAAAAGCCCCGCCACATGGGCGGGGCTGGGATCGTGCCACAGGAGCGCGAAACTTAATCTTCGTCAGCGCCTTCGAACTCGGCGATGCGCGCCTTGTCAGCTGCACCCTTGGCATCGACATCGCGGTCGACGAATTCGATGATGGCCATCGGCGCCATGTCACCATAGCGGAAGCCGGCCTTCAGGATGCGGATGTAGCCACCCTTGCGTTCGGCAAAACGCGGGCCAAGCACGTCGAACAGCTTGGCAACGTGCATGTCCTGCTTGAGCGACGCGCGCGCCTGACGGCGGGCGTGGATATCACCGCGTTTTGCCAGCGTGACCAGCTTTTCGACGATCGGGCGCAGTTCTTTCGCCTTGGGCAGGGTTGTCTTGATCTGCTCATGTTCGATGAGCGAGCCGGCCATATTCGCAAAAAGCGCCTTGCGGTGCTCATGTGTGCGGTTCAGGCGGCGGTAGCCTCGTGCGTGACGCATGTGTCTTCTCCTAATGTGCCCTCTACGGGCGTTTTTGCTTTGTCCGGCCGCCGATGCGTGTCAGCGACTCTCCTTGGGGCGGGATGCCCGGTGTGCGAATGGCGGGGACTCCCCCGCCACGCGCTTAAAAGTTGTCTTCCAGCTTTTTCGCCAGGTCTTCGATGTTGTCTGGCGGCCAATCCTCGACATCCATGCCAAGGTGCAGACCCATGCCGGACAGCACTTCCTTGATCTCGTTCAAAGACTTGCGGCCGAAGTTCGGGGTGCGGAGCATCTCGGCTTCGGTTTTCTGGATCAGGTCGCCGATATAGACGATGTTGTCGTTCTTCAGGCAGTTCGCCGAGCGCACGGACAGTTCCAGTTCGTCCACCTTCTTGAGCAGAAGCGGGTTGAACTCGAGACCATCGTCGTCGTCCTGCGGGCGGGCCGATTCCGGCTCGTCGAAGTTGACGAAGATCGACAGCTGGTCCTGCACGATACGGGCCGCGTAGGCGACCGCGTCTTCGGGCGTCAGGGAGCCGTCGGTTTCGATCTTCATGGTCAGCTTGTCATAGTCCAGCACCTGGCCCTCGCGGGTGGGCTGCACATCATAGGCGACCTTCTTGACCGGCGAATAGATCGCGTCGATCGGCATAAGACCAATGGGCGCGTCTTCCGGCTTGTTCTTGTCGGCGGACACATAGCCCTTCCCGGTGTTGACCGTCAGCTCCATGTACAAATCCGCGCCCTCGTCGAGGTGGCAGATCACATGGTCGCGGTTCAGCACTTCGATGCCGTTGGTTTCGGAAATGTCACCGGCGGTGACGACGCCCGGACCCTTGGCATTGATCGAGACGCGCTTGGGGCCTTCGACTTCCATGCGCAGGCTTACGCCCTTGAGGTTCAGAACGATGTCTGTCACGTCTTCACGCACGCCAGCGACGCTTGAGAACTCGTGCAGCACGTTGTCAATCTGAACGCTGGTGATGGCCGCGCCCTGAAGCGAGGACAGCAGCACGCGACGCAGCGCGTTGCCAAGCGTCAGGCCAAAGCCCCGCTCGAGCGGTTCCGCGATCAGCGTCGCCATGCGCGACGGGTCAGCGCCCGGCTTGACATCAAGCTGTGTCGGCTTGATCAGTTCAGCCCAGTTTTTGTGGATCATGCGTCCCTCCATTCTTGTTCCTGCCCCATGTCCTAAAGGCCGAAACGCCCGAGGTTAAAATGACGAAAGCATGGCTCTGCCAAAGGACAGAGCCATGCCTGAAAATCGGTATCGCTTAGACGCGGCGGCGCTTCGGCGGACGGCACCCATTGTGCGCCATCGGGGTCACATCACGGATCGAGGTGATGTTGAAACCGACAGCCGCCAGGGCGCGCAACGCCGATTCACGACCCGAACCCGGACCCTGAACTTCGACTTCGAGCGTCTTGACGCCGTGTTCCTGCGCCTTGCGGCCCGCATCCTCGGCCGCCAACTGGGCGGCGTAGGGTGTGGATTTCCGCGACCCCTTGAAACCCATGGTGCCGGCGGACGACCAGGAAATGGCGTTGCCCTGCACGTCAGAGATCAGGATCTTGGTGTTGTTGAACGAAGAATTCACATGCGCAACGCCTGCTGCGATGTTCTTGGAGACCTTCTTCTTGCCTGCGCGTCGTGTATCGCGTGCCATGATATCAGCCCTCCCTTATTTCTTCTTGCCGGCAATGGCCTTTGCGGGGCCTTTGCGGGTGCGTGCGTTGGTGTGGGTCCGCTGACCGCGCACCGGAAGGTTGCGGCGATGACGCAGGCCGCGGTAGCAGCCCAGGTCCATCAGACGCTTGATGTTCATCTGTGTCTCGCGACGCAGGTCGCCTTCGACGGTGTAGTTGGCGTCGATATGTTCGCGAACGGCAAGCACTTCGGCATCGCTCAGTTCGTTGACACGACGGGTCGGGTCGATGTTGACGGCCTCGCAGATCGCTCTTGCGGAGGTATGGCCAATACCGGTGATGTAGGTGAGGGCGATTGGAACTCGTTTCCCGGTGGGAATGTTCACGCCAGCAATACGTGCCACGTATATCTTCCTTTTCGTTGCGGGTCCGTAACTCCAGACCCTTTTTTCACAACATAAGGCCCGTCGGTTTTACCCTTGGGGCCTTGAGCTGATCAGGTGATCCGCAGATGGGGGCGACCCACCATGCGATGGTGATTCTCGATTAAGAGATGGCGGTAGATAGGAGTGATTGGCGGTGGCGTCAACCCTCAGTCGCACCAGTTTTCACAGGCACTGTTTCGCTCGATTTCATCCCGAATGAAACGACCTGATGTCTCGTCCATGCATAGGTCGATATAGGTATCCGCGTGTAGCAGGTCACGCACGATCCAGATCGCCAACACAGCGAACACCAGAACGCTGCCGAGGCCAATCACATCGGCTTTCGTCATTGAGGTTAACCGCAGAGCTTGCGGAGTTCAGGCGTCCACAACCTTCGCAATGTCTGCCTTGACCTCGTCGATCTCACCCAGACCATCGACCGTCGCAAGCTGCCCCTTGGCATGGTAGTAGCCAATCAAGGGTGATGTCTGCTTGTAATAGGCCATCAAACGCACCTTGAGGCTTTCTTCGTTGTCGTCTGCGCGTACAGGCTGCCCGGCGACGCGGGCTTCATCGGCACGCCCGACGATGCGTTGAACCAGAACGTCGTCATTGACCTGCAACTCGATGACATGATCCAGGGTCTCGCCCTCTTCGGCCAGCAATTCCGCCAAGGCATCGGCCTGTGCCAGGGTGCGCGGGAAGCCGTCGAAGATGAAACCGCCCTTCTTGTCGCCTTCCAGCTTTTCGCGGATCAGGCCAATCACGATCTCGTCCGTGACCAGATCACCACGGGCCATCACGTCAGCCACAACCTTGCCCATTTCGGTGCCACTGTCCTTGGCTTCACGCAACATGTCCCCGGTCGAAAGCTGGATCATGTCCCGTTCGTCACAAAGAAAGCGCGCCTGTGTACCTTTTCCCGCGCCAGGCGGTCCCAATAGTATAATATTCATCGGCGCGCTGGCGTCCTTCTTTTCCCTTTGGACTTACCCTTACCGCGCAGTTGCGACTTTTGAATAAGACCTTCGTATTGATGCGCGAGCAGATGGCTCTGCACCTGTTGGATCGTGTCCATCGTCACCGACACCACAATCAGAACCGATGTGCCGCCAAAGTAGAACGGGATGGCGAACTGGCCACGCAGGATTTCCGGCAAGAGACAGACTGCGGTGAGATAGGCCGACCCCAGAACAAGCACGCGGTTGACGACGTATTCCAGATACTCTGCCGTCTTTTTGCCCGGCCGGATACCCGGCACAAAGCCGTTCTGGTTCTTCAGGTTGTCGGCCACGTCATCGACCTTGAACGATACGTTGAACGTATAGAAATAGGCGAAAAAGACAATCATCGCGCCGAAGAACAGCAGGTAAAGCGGCTGACCCGGGCCGAAATAGGCGAGGATCGTCGACATTACCGGGCCGGAATTCTGACCGCTGAAGGTGCTGACCGTCGTTGGGAGCAGCAGAAGCGAGCTGGCAAAGATCGCCGGGATCACGCCCGACGGGTTGACCTTGACCGGAAGGTGGCTGTTCTGCGCCTCGGCGATTTTCATGCCCATCTGGCGACGCGGATACTGAATGGTAATCTTCCGGAGCGCCCGCTCCATGAAGACCACGAACATGATCACCAGGATGACCATGAGGATCACCCCCACGATCACCGCAGGGCTGATGGCACCCGAGCGACCGGAGGCAAAGAACTGCGCCAAAGCGGCGGGCACTTCGGCGATGATGCCGACGAAGATGATCAGCGAGATGCCGTTGCCGACGCCGCGTGCGGTGATCTGTTCACCCAGCCACATCAGGAACATGGTACCGCCCACGAGGGTGATCACGCAGGACGCACGGAAGAACCAGCCTGGATCGGTGACAAGATCACCCGCCTCAAGGCTTACAGCCAGGCCATAGGCCTGGAACGTGGCAAGGAAGACCGTGCCATATCGGGTGTATTGCGCGATTTTCTTGCGCCCCGCATCCCCCTCTTTCTTCAACTGCTCAAGTGCTGGCACCATGGACGCCATCAGCTGAACGATGATCGAGGCTGAAATGTAGGGCATGATGCCAAGGGCAAAGATCCCCATCCGACCCAGAGCACCACCGGTGAACATCGTCAGGATGCCCCCGATGCCCTGCTGGGCCTGTTCCATGAAGTCGCGCAGGGCAATGCCGTCAATTCCGGGAACCGGGATAAACGTGCCGATGCGATAGACGATCAGAAGGCCAAGCGTGAACAGGATGCGGTTGCGCAGATCGGTCGCTTTACCGAGCGCAGACCAGCTTGTGTTCGCGGCCATTTGTTCTGCTGCTGATACCATGCGGGTCTCTTTTATGATGAACGCCGCCATGAGCGGTCCGGCTCAGGCGGCGTTTGGAAAGCTCTCGAGGCTATGTAAGCGGCGACGGGGCCGCTCACAACCTCTTATTCGGCAGCCTGCGCGGTTGTGACCGTCAGTGACCCACCAGCCTTCTCCACCGCATCAACAGCGGATTTCGACGCGCCGGTGACTGCGAGGGTCAGTTTCGCGGTGACATCACCCTTGGCGAGAACCCGGATACCGTCAAGCTTGCGACGCACCAGACCGGAGGCGACAAGCGCGTCCTCGTCAATGGTGCCCTTCGCGTCAAGCTTGCCTGCATCGACGAATTTCTGGATCAGGCCAAGGTTGACCACGGCGAACGCCTTGCGGTTGGGTTTGTTGAAGCCACGCTTGGGAAGACGCTGGTAGAGCGGCATCTGGCCGCCTTCGTAGCCGGCAATCGCCACGCCCGAACGGGAATTCTGGCCTTTGATACCACGGCCACCCATTTTACCCATGCCAGAGCCGGGTCCACGTCCAACGCGCTTGCGGCGTTTGGTTGCGCCGGGATTGTCGCTGAGTTCATGCAGTTTCATATCGCTTCTCCTTTGCCGGAAACGCCCCCGAAGCGATGTGGGACGAACGCGGCTTTTCTTGATTGTGAGTCGCGGACCTTTAGGCCCACCGGGGGCGTATAGAGGGTTGCGGCGGGTCGATCAAGGGGGGCCGTGGTGCAGTGCCAAGTTACATGCAAGCCCGATCACACATGATGCCCGATGGTCGGATAAATATGGCCTTTCGCCGGATTTCACCCACACTGACGTGCCTGCGGAACAGGAAACGCGACCTGTCCCGCAGAAACACGAATATCAACTGTACCAGCCACCCATTTTGACCTCGACATCGCCTGTCACCATTTCGGCAAACTCTGCCGGGTCCTGTGTGCCGCCATCGCGGCCGCGAAAGTGATAGGGGTAGACATAGGTCGGCGCGAATTCCGACACCGCCGACGCTGCCGATTCCGCATCCATCGTGAACGGCAGGTTCATGCAGACAAACGCCAGGTCGATGTTTTCAAGCGCGCGCATCTCGGGAATGTCTTCGGTGTCGCCCGACAGATAGATCCGAAACCCATCGAAATCGAGCACATACCCGTTGTCGCGTCCCTCCGGATGGAAGTTCTCGCGCCCCTCCGTCGTGTTGTAGGCCGGAATTGCGGCGATGCTGATGCCGTCCTGCTCGGATGTCTCGCCATTGGCGAGCACGGTTGCCCTGGCCTTGAGATCATCCGACAGCATGTCGAAGACCGCAGGATTGGTCAGCAGCATCGTGTCATCGCCCATCAACGCCGCAAGCGTTTCGGCGTTGTAATGGTCGCCATGTTCGTGCGTGATCAGGATCATGTCAGCCGCCGGAAAGTCGCTGTACAGCGCGGGGTCGCCCACTGCGTCGACATAGATTGTGCCGATTGGAGTTTCCAGGACCACTGACGCATGTTCCACGGGATGGACCGTAAACGGCCCCACGTCAGATTCAAATTCGTTTGCCATATGTCCTGCGGCGCGGCCCTTGAAGGGCAGGAAGGTGATTGTGCCTGCGGCAGCCGCCGCGCTCAGGAATGTGCGTCGTGTCTGGGTCATATCTGTCTCCCTCTGTGTGTCGGCTACCCAATAGCTAGTGTGCTGGCGCGCAACGGCCACTTTCGGAGCGCGCGCAGGCGCACAAGGCATTGCGCATGAACGTAGAAAAGCCCCCCGGAGAACCGGAGGGCTTTTCAGTATTCAGCAGCCATCGAATCAAAGCGATGTGGCCATCCGTCGAAGGATGGACCGGCGTTTTGGCTCAGCCGCGCTCTTCGATGATCTCAACCATGTGCGACACCTTGCGGACCATGCCACGGATGGCGGGTGTGTCCTCAAGTTCGCGGGTCTTGTGCATCTTGTTCAGGCCCAGGCCGATCAGCGTCTGACGCTGGATACCCGGGCGGCGGATCGGGGAACCGATCTGCTTGACTACAATTGTCTTAGCCATGTCGATCAGGCCTCCTCAGCGACTTGGGCGCTTTCCTGCGGCGCGTCTTCACGCTTGGGCAGGATGTCGGCCACTTTCTTGCCACGACGCTGCGCAACGGAACGTGGGCTGGACTCTTTGCCCAGACCGTCCAGAGTCGCGCGGATCATGTTGTAAGGGTTCTGCGAGCCGATCGACTTGGCGACGACGTCCTGAACACCCAGCATTTCGAACACGGCACGCATCGGACCACCGGCGATGATACCAGTACCCTGCGAGGCTGTGCGCATCACAACTTTACCGGCGCCATGACGGCCTTCGATGTCGTGGTGCAGCGTGCGGCCTTCGCGCAGCGGCACGCGGATCATCTTGCGCTTGGCTTGCTCGGTCGCCTTGCGGATGGCCTCGGGGACCTCCTTGGCCTTGCCTTTGCCAAAGCCGACACGGCCTTTCTGGTCACCCACAACCACAAGAGCGGCGAAGCCAAAACGCTTACCACCCTTTACGGTCTTGGATACCCGGTTGATTGCGACCAGACGATCCGCGAATTCCGGTGCCTGCTCTTCACGATCGCGGCGATTGCCCCGACGATTGTTGTCACGTTCTGCCATGTAGGCATCCTTTGTACTGTGGGCGATTTGCCCATTGTCCAATCCAGGTGAGCCTTTCGGTGCTCCCGGATCATCGGGAAGGGGTGGGCCCTTCCGCAAAGCAAGGTGCGTGACATCACGCACCTCACAGGATCAAGCGGTAGGGTGCGTGCTTGCACGCACCGCACCCATCAAATCTTCAGACCACCTTCGCGGGCTGCGTCGGCCAGAGCCTTGACGCGACCGTGGAAAAGGAACCCGCCACGATCGAAATAGGCTTCGCTGATGCCGGCCTTCTTGGCCCGCTCGGCAATCGCCGCGCCAACCTTGGTGGCCGATGCGACATCATTCTTGCCGCCAAGCTCTTTTTCCATCGTCGACGCCGCTGCCAGTGTCACACCGTTCACATCGTCGATCAGCTGAACGCTGATGTTCTTGTTGGAACGGTGAACGCTCAGACGCACGCGCCCTGCATTGACCTTGCGAAGTTTGTTCCGAACGCGCAGACGGCGTTTCTGGAACAGATCACGTTTACTGTTTGCCATTTTTCCGCGTCCTTACTTCTTCTTGCCTTCCTTACGGAAGATGAATTCGCCCTTATAGCGGATGCCCTTGCCCTTGTAGGGCTCTGGGCGACGCCAGTCGCGAATGTTCGCTGCCACCTGACCCACCAGCTGAGCGTCGTGACCTTCGATCACGATCTCGGTCTGCTTGGGGCATGTGACGGAGACACCGTCCGGAATTTGGAAATCAACGTCATGCGACAAACCGAGGTTCAGTCTCAGGACATTGCCCTGAAGCTGAGCACGGTAACCAACGCCATGGATTTCCAGCTCTTTCTTGAAAGAGCTGGACACACCATGAACCATGTTCGCGACAACTGTGCGGGACATGCCCCACTGCTGACGGGCACGCTTGGATTTACCACGGGGCTCCACGGTCAAGACGTTATCATTTACCGTGATGGTGACATCATCGGTTGCTTTGAAGCTCTGGGTGCCTTTCGGTCCCTTCACTTCGACGGTCTGACCAGACACGGATGCAGAGACACCCGCGGGCAGCTCGACCGGTTGTTTACCAATACGAGACATTACCAGACCTCCTTAGAAGAGCGTGCAAAGTACTTCGCCGCCAACATTGTGGCTGCGGGCACTTGCATCGGTCATGACGCCTTTGGACGTGGACACGATCGACACACCCAAGCCCTGACGGACCTGCGGGATGTCATCCACACCCAGATACACACGACGGCCCGGCTTGGACACGCGCTTGAGTTCGCGGATCACGGGGGTGCCGTCGTAGTACTTGAGGCTGATTTCGTAAGCGGGGTGGCCGTTTACATCTTTGGTTTCTTCGTAACCGCGAATGTAGCCTTCGTCCGCCATCACCGCGAGAACGCGGCCACGCAGCTTGGATGCTGGTGTCATGGTTGTGGACTTACCGCGCATCTGAGCGTTGCGGATACGGGTGAGCATATCGCCGATAGGATCGTTCATACTATGCCCTCCTTACCAGCTCGACTTGACCATACCGGGGGCTTGACCATTGCTGGCAAGCTCGCGAAGCGCGATCCGGCTGACCTTCAGTTTACGATAATAGGCGTGCGGACGCCCGGTGAGCTGGCAACGGTTGTGCAGCCGGGTGGCTGAACTGTTGCGCGGCAGTTTGGCCAGCTTGAGGCGCGCCTTGAAGCGCTCTTCCATCGGCTTGGCTTCATCGTTTGCGATAGCTTTCAGCTCAGCACGCTTGGCGGCATATTTCTCCACCAGCTTCTGACGCTTCTTTTCGCGTTCGATCATTGATTTCTTCGCCATGGTTCGGGTCCCCTCAGGCGTTGAACGGCATGTTGAAATGCTTCAACAGCGCCTTGGCTTCCGCATCGGTCTTCGCGGTCGTCGTGATGATAATGTCCATCCCCCAAACCTCATCGACCTTGTCGAATTCGATTTCCGGGAAAACGATGTGCTCCTTCATGCCCATGGCAAAGTTGCCACGGCCGTCAAAGGACGGCTTCACGCCACGGAAGTCCCGGATACGGGGCATCGCGATGGTGATCAGGCGGTCAAGGAAATCATACATCCGGTCGCCACGCAGCGTCACCTTGGCACCCAGTGGCATTTCCTCGCGAACGCGGAAGCCCGCGATGGATTTCTTTGCCTTGGTGGTCACGGCTTGCTGACCAGCGATCTTGGTCAGATCCTCGACGGCGGATTTCGCTTTCTTGCTGTCACGGACAGCTTCGGCGCCACACCCGATGTTGAGCACGATCTTGTCAAGACGCGGGATCATCAGGTCGTTCGAATATCCGAACTCTTCCTTCAGGGCCGGCTTGATCGTGTCGCGGAAGATTGTCTTCAGACGCGGGGTGTATGTTGCAGTATCAAGCATCAATCACGTCCCCCGTGGTTTTCGCGAAACGGACCTTCTTGTCGCCTTCGATCTTGAAGCCAACGCGGGTCGGTTTGCCGTTTGCATCAACGATTGCCAGGTTCGACAGGTCGATCGGCATCGCTTTCGGCGTGCGGCCACCCTGTGACGTCTGGGATTGACGCACATGGCGGATGGCCATGTTCAGACCATCGACCACAGCCTTGCCGGCCTTGGGATCGACGGAAGAGATGGTGCCCGACTTGCCTTTGTCTTTACCGGCAAGAACAACCACCTTGTCTCCTTTGCGGAGTTTCGCAGCCATTACAGCACCTCCGGAGCAAGCGAGATGATTTTCATGAAGTTCTTGGCGCGCAGCTCACGCACAACCGGTCCGAAGATACGCGTACCGACCGGCTCACCTGCGTTGTTCAGGATCACGGCGGCGTTGCGGTCAAAGCGGATGGCTGTGCCGTCTTCGCGACGGACTTCTTTGGCGGTGCGTACGACGACGGCCTTGCGGACGTCCCCTTTTTTCACGCGACCGCGCGGGATGGCTTCCTTCACGGATACAACGATGATGTCACCCACCGACGCGTATTTCCGCTTGGACCCACCCAGAACCTTGATGCACTGAACACGGCGTGCGCCGCTGTTGTCAGCAACATCCAGGTTGGTCTGCATCTGGATCATGTTTTGTCTCCCGACGTCCCGGACCGCTCAGAGCGAGGCATTGGCCCGGGGGTTTCGTAAATGCCGAAAGGCTATCGCTTACTCAGCGATAACCTCCCAACGTTTGGTCTTCGACTTGGGGGCGCATTCCTGAATGCGGACAACGTCCCCTACTGCGAATGTCTCGGCCTCGTCATGGGCGCGATATTTCTTGGACTTCCGGATCGTCTTTTGAAGAACCGGGTGCTTGAAGCGGCGCTCGACGGACACGGTTACGGTCTGTGCGTTGGCTGTCGACGTCACGGTGCCGGCAAGGATACGTTTGGGCATCTGTCTGGCTCCCTCTTACGCGTCGCTGGCAGCCGCAGCCGCCTTTTGGTTCAGCACGGTTTGCACGCGTGCCACGTTGCGGCGCACCTGACGGATGCGCGCGGTGTTCTCAAGCTGGCTTGTGGCCTGCTGAAAGCGGAGGTTGAACGCCTCTTTCTTCAGCGAAACAAGCTCATCCCGGAGTTGATCCGGCGTCTTGTCATTCAGTTCCTTGGCGTTCATGCGCCATTCCTTTCTATCAACATCACCGGCGGGCCCCATCATTGATGTGGGTCACCCCGATTCCCGGTGGAGGTGGATGAAGTGGCGCGTATAGGTCGGATGCGCGGTTCACGCAAGGCCTAACTGCGCAAGGGGGTCAGGCCAGCTTTCAGACCGCTTGGAATCGATGCACTCATCCCCGGATACAGCCCGACCGCCGGACTAATCATACCGTTTTTCAAACCATCGCTCCAGCAGTTTCCAGCAGGTTTTCGCCGAGGGATTTGCGAAAGTCCCATCAGGACCGCATCTAGAAAGCATGGGACCGAACAGGTCTCGATGGAATGCATGACCTATGGAGAAGACATGACCTTTACGATCAAGAATGCCCTGCACCAGACCTCGCGCGCTTTTGCCCTGGCGGCCACGACAACGCTCGTTGGTCTTGGCGCAGTGACCCCGGCTCTCGCTCAGAGTGACACGCCAGAGGCTGCCCAGACAGAATTCAGCGACTCCAAGCTGGATGCCTTCGTTGTCGCCCTGGCGGAAGTCGATGCGGTACGTCAAACCTACGTTCCGCAGATTCAGGCCGCCGAAGACGAGGCCGAACAGCGGGAATTGATCCAGGTCGCCAATGTCGCGATCACCGACACCATCGACGCCACGCCCGACATCAGCGTCGATGAATATGTGGCCATTGCAGAACTGGCGCAGCAGGATGCTGCCCTGAATCAACGCATCGTCGACCGCGTAGAGTCTGCGCAGGAGTGACAGGCCGCCGGACTGTCCGGCACCCTCTGGATCAATACTGTCAGGACACCTCTTCACAGCGCCCCTTCTGATCCCGTTGGAAGGGGCGCTGC
Organism: Marivita sp.; assembly: GCF_051859345.1. GTDB lineage: Bacteria > Pseudomonadota > Alphaproteobacteria > Rhodobacterales > Rhodobacteraceae > Marivita. The sequence continues at coordinate 12,340 of NZ_JBHYFV010000052.1, forward strand.
CATGTTTCCCGCCACTTCGCAGGAAGCATGCGTTTCTCCGCAATCGGGCTCTCGCCAAAGCCGCGCGACCGGCGTAGAAACCGCCCCATGAGCACAATATCCTCTCTCTTCGTGACCCGCCTCTACCACGCGCCCCTGTCCGAGCACGCACCGGCGATTGACGCGGGGGAAATGGAAACCTCCTGCTTCACCATCGCCGAGGATGACGAAGCGGGCCAGCAATGGTGCGAGGACAACGCCTATCCGGGCTACACGTCTTACGCGTCGCTTTCCGACCTGCCCTGGCGCTTTCCGATCTTCGCCGATCTTGTTACGTCACTGGACGCCCATGTCGCCGCATTTGCCGGAGATCTGGCCTTCGATCTGGACGGGCGCAAGCTGGTGCTCGAGGATCTCTGGATCAACATTCTGCCCGAAGGCGGGTTTCACGCCGCGCATATCCACCCGCATTCGGTGATTTCCGGCACCACCTATGTCTCCATGCCCGAAGGCGCGTCAGCCCTGAAACTCGAAGACCCCCGCCACGCCATGATGATGGCCGCCCCACCCCGCCGCAAAGACGCGCGCGCGGAAATGCGGAACTTCATCTATGTCAAACCGGCGGTGGGCGACGTCCTGCTCTGGGAAAGCTGGCTGCGCCACGAGGTGGTGATGAACCAGTCCGAAGATGAACGCGTGTCGGTGAGTTTCAATTATCGGTGGGAATGAGCCAAACTTTTCGTCTGGGTTCAGCGATCGCGCTCTCACTGGTGCCGATATCGACAGGCATAGCGTCCCTTGCCGCTTTTTCCGATGCATATCATCGATGTCCCGGACTGGCGTGCTCGGACGGTGTTCGGTCTGGCATGGTGTATGCCATCATCTTCATTGTGACATTCGGTTCTGTGTTCTTCCTGATCAAACGCAAAAAGCGACACGATGATTTGAAAGAACAATGATTGCGGTATATATTAGCGGTATAAGCCATAAGGAGTTGAGTTTGTGACAACGGCCACGAAACGCAAGACGTCCCTCACGCTTGATGCAACTGCTCTGGACGAGGCGCGAAAGTACGGCGTGAACGTGTCTGCTGTTGCTGAAGCGGCTTTAACCAAAGCCGTCGATGACGCCCGTCGCGAAAATTGGCTGAAAGAAAACGCCGCGGCCTTCGAAGCGCAGTCCGAATGGCATGATATACACGGCCACCCCTTGGCTGACATCATGGTCGGCTTTGCGAGCGAGACGTGGAAGCGATAGCCACGTATGACATCGTCAGCTTTGGCAACCAGTTCATGGTCGTCGTCGAAAGCGACCTTCTGCCGCCAGACACGGCAATCGTCGTGATCCCCTTGATCCGTGAATACCCGGCGGTGTCCAAACTGAATCCGACAATACACTTTCAGCAAAATCAGTATGTTTTGGCGACGCGGATGATCGCTTCGGTGAGACGGGCGAGTCTAAGACTTGTTGGATCGGCAAAGAGCCAACGAGATGAAATCACACGCGCAGTAGACGTTCTCATGTCCGGCGTCTGAAACGAAAAACCCCCGGCGCTTTCACGCCGGGGGCTTCCAATCTCGTAGGGTGCGTGCTTGCACGCACCGAACCGCTTACCAGTCCTCGCGAACCACAACCCGTGTCTTGATCGGCAGTTTCATCGCCGCCAGACGGAGCGCCTCGCGGGCAATGTCTTCACCGACGCCGTCGATTTCGAACATCACACGGCCCGGCTTGACCTTGGCTGCCCAGAAATCCACGGAGCCTTTACCTTTACCCATACGGACTTCGGTCGGCTTGGATGTCACGGGTGTATCCGGGAAAATCCGGATCCAGACACGGCCCTGACGTTTCATATGACGCGTCATGGCACGACGGGCCGCTTCGATCTGACGTGCTGTCACACGCTCAGGCTGAAGCGCCTTGAGGCCGAAAGTGCCAAAGTTCAGATCAGACCCGCCTTTGGCGTCGCCCTTGATCCGGCCTTTGAACATCTTACGGAATTTTGTACGCTTTGGTTGAAGCATCTGTCATTCCCCCTTAACGACGGCCGCCAGCGCCACGTGGGGCCGGACCGTCCTGGAGTTCCTGTGCCTTGCGGTCACGCGCTGAAGGATCGTGATCCATGATCTCGCCTTTGAAGATCCAGACCTTGATCCCGATGATGCCGTAGGCAGTGAGTGCCTCGACGTTGGCATAGTCGATATCCGCGCGCAGGGTGTGCAGCGGCACACGACCTTCACGATACCATTCTGTCCGCGCAATCTCGGCACCGCCAAGACGACCCGCCACGTTCACACGGATGCCCAGGGCACCCATACGCATGGCGTTCTGCACGGCGCGCTTCATGGCACGACGGAAGGAGACACGACGCTCGAGCTGCTGGGCGATGCTTTCGCCAACCAGCTGCGCGTCAAGTTCCGGCTTGCGCACTTCAACGATGTTGAGGTGCAGCTCACTGTCGGTCATCGCGGCCAGCTTCTTGCGGAGCGTCTCGATGTCCGCGCCTTTCTTGCCGATGATGACGCCGGGGCGTGCGGTGTGAATGGTGACGCGGCACTTCTTGTGCGGACGCTCGATGATCACGCGGGCCACACCCGCCTGCTTGCACTCTTTTTCGATAAACGCACGGATGGCGATATCTTCAAGAAGCAGGTCACCGTAGTCCTTGCTGTCTGCGTACCAGCGGCTGTCCCAGGTGCGGTTGACCTGAAGACGCATGCCGATCGGATTGGTTTTGTTACCCATTAGGCCTGCTCCTCAACTTGACGCACCTTGATGGTGATCTCCGAAAACGGCTTCATGATCTTGCCGAACCGGCCACGTGCCCGCGGACGGCCACGCTTCATGACAAGGTTCTTGCCAACATAGGCTTCGGCGACGACCAGTTCGTCGACGTCAAGACCGTGGTTGTTTTCGGCGTTTGCAATCGCGGATTGAAGACACTTCTTCACATCTGCCGCGATCCGCTTCTTGGAGAAGGTCAGATCGGTCAACGCACGATCCACTTTCTTGCCGCGGATCAAACCGGCGACAAGGTTGAGTTTCTGCGGGCTGGTGCGCAGCATCCGCAGCTTCGCCATGGCTTCGTTGTCAGCCACGCGGCGGGGGTTCTTTTCCTTGCCCATGACTTACTTCCGCTTCGCTTTTTTGTCAGCTGCGTGACCGTAGTAGGTCCGTGTCGGCGAATATTCACCGAACTTCTGACCGATCATGTCTTCGCTGACGTTCACAGGGATATGCTTCTGGCCATTGTAGACGCCAAACGTCAGACCCACGAACTGGGGCAGGATCGTCGAGCGGCGCGACCAGATCTTGATGACTTCTTTGCGGCCGGATTCACGCGACGCTTCTGCCTTTTTCAAGACATAGGCATCGACGAACGGGCCCTTCCATACAGAGCGCGACATGGTTTACCGCCCCTTCTTCTTGGCGTGACGCGAGCGGATGATCAGCTTCTGCGACGCCTTGTTTTTGTTGCGAGTGCGCTTGCCCTTGGTCGGCTTGCCCCACGGTGTCACCGGGTGACGACCACCAGAGGTCCGGCCTTCACCACCGCCGTGCGGGTGGTCGATCGGGTTCATAACGACACCACGGACCGACGGACGCTTGCCATAATGGCGCATACGACCGGCTTTACCGAAGTTCTGGTTGCTGTTGTCGGGGTTGGACACGGCACCAACGGTGGCCATGCATTCCTGACGGACCAGACGCAGTTCGCCCGAGCTCAGACGGATCTGAGCGTAGCCGCCATCACGACCCACAAACTGGGCGTAGGTGCCTGCGGCGCGTGCGATCTGGCCACCCTTGCCGGGCTTCAGTTCGATGTTGTGAACGATTGTCCCGATGGGCATGCCCGAGAACGGCATCGCGTTGCCCGGCTTTACGTCGGCTTTCTGCGACGCAACCACGCGGTCGCCGATGGCGAGTCGCTGCGGGGCAAGGATATAGGCCTGTTCGCCATCGTCATACTGGACGAGCGCGATAAAGGCGGTGCGGTTGGGGTCATATTCGATACGCGCGACGGTCGCGCCCACGTCATACTTGTTCCGCTTGAAATCAACGATCCGGTAGAGGCGTTTCGCCCCACCACCGCGACGACGGGATGTGATACGTCCGGTGTTGTTCCGGCCACCCGATTTGGTCAAACCCTCAGTAAGGGATTTGACCGGACGGCCTTTCCACAGCTCCGAACGGTCGATCAGCACCAGCCCGCGCTGGCCCGGCGTCGTCGGCTTATACGACTTGAGTGCCATGCTTTCTGTCTTCCGTTAGCAGTGCAGGTCTTTGACGACCCGCTATGTTTGGGCGGACGCATCCGCCATGGTATAGGCCCCCGTAGGTGCCCGATTAGCGCAACAACGAAGCCCCGGACGAATCCGGGGCTGCGCGGTTGGGTGTTCCTAGGCGGTGTGGCGCATGGCGTCAAGCGCTGTGGATTGAATTAGTGCACCTTGGTCGTGCGTTAATACACCGTCATCCTCGGGCTTGCCCCGAGGACCTCTCGACAATCAGATCCTCGGGGCAAGCCCGAGGATGACGTCGGCAAACGGGCCGTAGGGTGCATGTTCACACGCACCGCCATGGCCGAGGGGTGGTCCACTATTTCGACTCTGGCAAGACGGAAAGAAGAAAATGGACTTCCGCCAGGCAAACGTAGAGTGATTTACTCACCTTTTGATTCACTTTGAAGATCGTCCATCGCGGCTGAAATTGCGGGATGCGACTTGGGTAGAGCCCGGGAAATCGATTGGGCACTCAGATCACCGTTCTTAAGCCTTTGCCACGCTTGTCGATCTTCGACTTGAAACTCTTCGCTCGCTAGAAGAATTTTCCACGTGTCCTTTGGTATCTCAAAACTGCTGCTCCCATCATTTCTGATCACACCAAAGAAGCGGCGCTTGATCAAACCTTTATCCTCTAATCCGATTATCGTGCCGGAATCGGCGTTTACCCATAACACACGGTCCTGTTCTTCGAGCGCTTTCACCAAGACCACTACTTCAAAAAAATCCAGCGCTAGCAATTTCTGCCGCGTGTTCCTTCGCCTTAATGGAGCGGCTACCACGGCAAAAAAACCTTTTGCTATCCCCCAAGCGATCGGAAGTACGGACGCAAACGATAATACACCGAAGAGAACGGCGGATAGGCGAATTACCGGAAGCGTCCAGTTTGGAAGTCCGACAAAGAGTGCTGGCCAATAGTGCACAACCAATAAAGCGACAACCAAAGCCGAAAAAACCAACCAAACGGCCTTCGCGCTAAAGTCGATGATCTCCTTCAATTGGCTTGCCCAATTCAATTCACTCTCCTACTTCCGTTCTTCAAACCTTTATGGCTATTTGATAATTATGAGCGTCAAAAAAGCCCCCCACCATCACTGGCGAGGGGCTTTCTCATTCTCTCAAACCAGGCCTAAGCCCAACCCGATCACAGACCCGTGGTCACGTCGATGGTGTTGCCCTCGAGCAACGTCACATAGGCTTTCTTCACGTCTTTCCGGCGGCCCATGGTCCCGCGGAAACGCTTGGTCTTGCCTTTGGTGATCGTCGTGTTGACCGCCTTGACCTTCACACCAAAGAGCGCCTCGACGGCGTCCTTGATCTGCGGCTTGGCCGCGTCGATCGCCACTTCGAACACAACCGCGCCGTTCTCGGACGCCATCGTGGTTTTCTCGGTGATGATCGGCTTGCGGATCACATCGTAATGTTCAGCTTTCGCGCTCATTTCAGACGAGCCTCCAGTGCTTCGACACCCGCCTTCGTGAGCACGAGCGTGTCACGCTTGAGGATGTCATAGACGTTTGCCCCCATCGACGGCAGAACATCGAGACCGTCGATGTTGGCTGCGGCGCGGATGAAGTTTTCGTTCACCTCTGCCCCGTCGATGATCAGCGCGCGCTTCCAGCCCAGGTTCTTGACCTGCTTGGCCAGGGAAGACGTCTTGCCATCGGATTCGATGTTCTCGATGACGACAAGCGATCCGTCCTTCATCTTGGCGGAGAGCGCATGCATGAGGCCCAGCTTGCGCACCTTCTTGGGAAGGTCATGCGCGTGGCTGCGCGGTGTCGGGCCCTTGTAGATACCACCACCGCGAAAGATCGGAGCAGACCGCGCGCCGTGGCGTGCGCCGCCGGTGCCCTTCTGGCGATAGATCTTCTTGGTCGAGTAGCTGACTTCGGACCGGGTTTTCACCTTGTGGGTTCCCTGCATCGCCTTGTTGCGCTGCCAGCGAACAACGCGGTGCAGAATGTCGGCGCGCGGATCGAGAGCAAAGATCTCGTCCGTCAGCTCGACCGACCCGGCAGTTCCGCCGTCCAGTTTGATCACGTCGAGTTTCATTCGTCGCCTTCCTTCTTATCAGCCTGAATGTCAGCCTCGGCTTCTTTCAGGGCGGCTTCTTCAGCTGCGGCTGCCTCTGCTGCTGCAGCTTCTGCTGCGGCGGCTTCTTCAGCTGCGGCCTGAGCGGCGGCTTCCTCGGCAAGACGCTTGGCTTCTTCACCAGCCGAACGCAACGCGGCAGGCAGAATGATGTTGTCCGGCGTCGGCTTCTTCATGGCGTCCTTGACCGTGACCCAGCCCCCTTTGGAGCCGGGAACGGCGCCCTTGATCATGATGATCCCACGCTCTGCGTCGGTCTTCACAACCTGAAGGTTCTGAGTGGTCACTTTGACAGCGCCCATGTGTCCAGCCATCTTCTTGCCTTTGAAGACCTTGCCGGGATCCTGACACTGACCGGTGGAGCCGTGCGAACGGTGCGAAATCGACACACCGTGCGAGGCACGAAGACCACCGAAGTTGTGACGCTTCATGGCACCGGCAAAACCTTTACCGATCGACGTGCCGGAGACATCCACGAACTGACCTTCGAAGTAATGGTCAGCGGTGATCTCTTCACCCACATTGATCAGGTTCTCGGGGGCGACGCGGAATTCAGCCACTTTACGCTTGGGTTCGACATTGGCGGCAGAGAAATGCCCGCGCATCGCCTTGGAGACGCGCTTTGCCTTGATTGAACCGGTGCCCAGCTGAACCGCCGAATAGCCGTGTTGGTCAGGCGTGCGCTGAGCGACCACCTGAAGATTGTCGAGTTGGAGGACAGTCACGGGAATCTGCTTTCCGTCTTCCATGAAGAGGCGGGTCATGCCGACCTTCTTCGCGATGATACCAGAGCGCATCATGGGATACTCTCCTTATACCTTGATCTCGACATCAACGCCGGCGGCGAGGTCGAGCTTCATGAGCGCATCAACGGTTTGCGGGGTCGGGTCAACAATGTCGAGCAGACGCTTGTGAGTCCGGATTTCCCACTGGTCACGCGACTTCTTGTTGACGTGCGGACCACGCAGAACGGTGAACTTCTCGATCTTGTTCGGCAGCGGGATCGGGCCGCGCACTGTGGCGCCCGTCCGCTTGGCGGTGTTTACGATTTCCTGTGTCGACGCGTCGAGCACACGATAATCAAACGCCTTGAGCCGAATGCGAATATTTTGGCTTTGCATTGGTCTTAGCCTTTATTGGCGTTGCGGTTGAGAGGAAGACACAGGACCACCCTGCCGCTTCATCGAACCGAATACGGGACGGCGCAACGCCGTCCCGCGCAATTCAGAAACCCGCCGCTTACGCGACGATTTTGGACACGACGCCGGAACCGACGGTGCGGCCACCTTCGCGGATGGCGAAGCGCAGGCCGTCTTCCATCGCGATCGGGGCGATCAGCTCGACCTCGAACTTG
>NZ_JBHYFV010000053.1:0-19102 GCF_051859345.1 Marivita sp.
CGGCTGTTTCTTTGACCGCAACGGCGACGGGTCTTTGCACCAAAAGGCATTTGCCGGGCAGACCGCCGACCGCACCGTTCACAAGGGCGACCTGACCGGCATCGAGATCATCAACCGTCTGATGGAACAGGTGTTGTCGCGCCCGGTCGAAAAGCTTCAGGAGCACCGCGCGATTGGCCTGATCCCGACGAAGGACGGATCGGCTTTGGCCGGAGTGCTGATGATCGACATGCGGACGGGCAAGTTCCGGTTCGTGCGCGCGAAGACAGTGCTGATGGCGACGGGCGGTGGCCCCACCATGTACAAGTACCACACGCCGTCGGGGGACAAGACAATGGACGGGCTTGCCATGGCGATGCGCGTCGGCCTGCCGCTGCGCGATATGGAGATGGTGCAGTTTCACCCGACGGGATTGCTCGCGGGCGATCACACCCGGATGACCGGGACCGTCTTGGAGGAAGGCTTGCGCGGCGCGGGCGGTCAGTTGGTGAACCACGCGGGCCAGCGCTTCATGTTTGACTATGACGGCAAGGGTGAACGCGCGACACGCGATGTGGTGAGCCGTGGCATCTATTCCGAGATGCGCAAGAACAACAATCCAGACCAAGAGGGCGTGTTCATCTCGATGTCCCATCTTGGGCCGGATTTCGTGCGCGAAAAATTCAAAGGCATGGTCAAACGCTGTGCCGACAGCGGGTTCGATCTTGCGGCGGGAAAGGTCGAGGTTGTTCCGACGGCGCATTACTTCATGGGCGGCGTCGTGGTCGATGTAGATACGCGCACGGCGATGGAGGGGTTGTATGTCGCCGGAGAGGACGCAGGCGGCGCGCATGGGTCGAACCGGCTGGGCGGCAATGGCGTGGCCAATTCGACGGTCTATGGCGGTATCGCGGGTGACGTGATGAGCGCTGACATTCGCGGCATGAGCGCGCTGCGTGATCCCGACGAGGACGTGATGGAGGCGGAACTGCTGCGCGCTTGTCACCCGTTGACGCGCAAGCCGGAACTGGTGCTGCCGCTGCGCAAGCAACTGCAAGAGGCGATGTGGGACGAGGTGGGCGTGATGCGCACCGAAGCGGGTCTCAAGCGCGGTCTGACTCGGATTGCCGAAATCTCGGACGCGCTGGGTGATATAGGTGTCGCCGCCGACAATCTGGCCTTCAACCTGACATGGCACGACTGGCTGAACCTGCGGTCGCTCTGTGACATTTCCGGGGTGATCACGAAGGCGGCCTTGGCGCGGGAAAACTCGCGCGGGGCGCATTACCGCGAGGATTTCCCGGAACCCGGCGCGATGGAGGACAGTTATTTCACCGTCGCGCGGCAGGTAGGCGACGCGGTTGAGGTGGGGCGCGAAGACGTGATGTTCACCATCGTGCGCCCCGGCGAAACCGTGCTTCCCGAGGGGGAGCCAGAGACATTGGTGGCCGCGCAATGATCCCGATAGACCTGATCCAGAAAACCGCCGAAACCCTGATGGACAAGGCAGCCATCGAGATTCCCGAGGATTACCTTGACGGGTTGCAGAAAGCCGCCGAGACCGAGGATGGCGACCTGTCGTCCTTTGTGCTCAAGGCGATGCTCGACAATTACGAAGCCGCCAAGGAAGACCGCCGCGCGATGTGCGGCGACACGGGCGTGCCCCGCTGGTTCGTGAAGCTTGGCAATGACGCACAGGTTCAGGGGGGCATGTGCGCGCTGGAAACCGCGCTGCGAAGGGCGACGGCAACGGCGACCAACGGCGTGCCGCTGCGCCCCAACCGGGTGCATCCTCTTTGGCGGACGGACCACAACAACAACGTTGGCATCGGCGCGCCCGAGATCGAATACGGGTTCGAACCCGAGGGCGACTGGATCGACCTGATCACCGTGCACAAAGGCGGGTTGTTCGGCACCGATTACCGGATGCTGTTCCCGAGCGACGGGATACAGGGGATCAAGCGGTTCTACCTCGACAGCCTGATGGCCTTCGGCAAACGCGGTCTGGCCTGTCAGCCCGCGATCATCGGCATCGGGCTGGGCGGCAGCAAGGACATCTGCATGACGCTGGGCAAGCGCGCCTCGGTGCTGCGCACCGTGGGCAGCCGCAATTCCGATCCGCGCATCGCCGAGATGGAGGACGAGTTCAAGGAACTTGGCAACTCCATCGGCATGGGCGCGATGGGCTTTGTCGGCAAGAACATGGTGGTCGATTGCAATATCGAGGTGGGCTACTGCCACACCGGCGGGATGCCGATGTCGGTTCACGCCTTCTGCCTGTCCTCGCGGCGCGCCGTGGCGCGGATCTATCCGGATGGGCGGGTGGAACACCGCACCGATCCGGATTGGTTCACGCCGTATCAGCGCCGCGAGACCGTGGAGTGGGAACCGATGCAAGAGGCAGCGGAATGAGTGACGACGGCCCCCTGAGCGGCGTGCGGATCCTTGATCTGACTCATGTGTTGGCTGGGCCATATGCGACTGGGCAGCTGGCTCTTATGGGGGCGGACGTGATCCGGATCGAACGTCCGAACGGCGATGATTTCGTGCGCCGCCACGGTGGAACCCAAGTCATGAAAGATGCGGGTCTTGGGGCGTCCTTTCTGAGCCAGAACAGCGGAAAGCGGTCTGTCACACTGGATCTGAAAGCGCCCGGCGACCGGGAAAAGTTGTACGAGCTCGCCCGGACAGCGGATGTCTTGGTCGAGAATTTTCGCCCCGGCGTGGTGGACCGGCTTGGTGTCGGATTCGAGGACATCCGCACACAACGCAGCACGATCATCTACGCAAGTCTGAGTGGGTATGGACAGTCTGGCCCCCTGTCGGACCGCCCCGCCTATGACCATATCCTTCAGGGGATCAGCGGCCTCATGGCGATGACCGGCGAGGCCGGCAGCGGACCGATGCGGGTTGGATTGCCGATAGTCGATTACGTCGCAGGTCAGGCCCTTGTTGCTGCCATATTGGGGGCGTTGCTGCAAAAGGCGCGCAAGCCGGATGAGGCGCAGCGCCTGTCCGTGTCGATGCTGGATGCCATGACAACCTTCATGGGGGCCTATGCGATCCACCACGAGACAACCGGCACACTGCGCGGATTAGAGGGAAACAGGGCCTTTGCCGACACGCCGTTTTCCGGGAGGTTCGATACCGCCGAGGGCGCGCTTGTGATCACTGCCAACACGCCTGCGCAGGCCACACGGCTGTGTGCGGCGGTCGCGCGGCCTGATCTGGCGGACGAGCCTGATGACACCCGTATTGCCGAAGCGCTGAGGGCTGTCTTTCTCACCGATGATGCGCAATCCTGGGAGGACAGGCTGTCTGCCGCCAATGTGCCTGCCGCGCGTGTGCGGACCCTTGCCGAGGTGCTTGCCCATCCTCAGATGGCCAAGAGTTGCGCATGGTTGCCCTTGGCGGTGCCCCAACTGGGCCTGACCGTCCGCGCTCCGGCCTTGCCCTTTGATGCGCCCTGGGGGCCGGACAGTCTTGGGCCGGTGCCGACGCTGGGCCAACACACAGATGACATCCTTTCCGCCCCGTCAGAAAAGGTCACCCCATGAGCCCGCGTGAGATCCGACTGTCCACCACCCCCACACCCGAGGCGATCGCCGAGTTGCGGCTGGGCGACATCGTGTACCTTGACGGGCTGATGTATACCGCCCGCGAAGGGGTCTACATGCGCGCGCTCGAGGATCAGGCGAATATCCCGATGGAACTTCCTTCGGAAAGTGCCGCCAATTTCCACTGTTCCCCTGCCGCCCGCATCAACCCCGATGGCAGCTTTGAGATGGGCGCGGTAACCGCAACCGCGTCGTTCCGCTTTGCCAAATGGTTGCCGGAATGGATGGAAAAGACCGGGGCCAAGCTGATTATCGGCAAGGGGGGCATGACATCCAGGGATTACAAGAGCTACTTCGTTCCGAACGGCGCGGTCTACCTGTCGACCGTTGGCTACGGCACTGGCGCGCTTCTGGGGCGCGGTGTGGAAAACGTCGAAGCGGTGCACTGGAACGAGGAGCTGGGCCTTGCGCAGGCCATGTGGGTCATCAAGTGCAACAAGATGGGGCCGTTCATCGTGGCCTCGGATCTGAATGGCGATTGCCTGTTCGAACGGGAGAATGCCAAGATCGCGCAGAACATCGAACGGGTCTACGAAGGCACCAAACCCGCCGTCCTGAAACGCTACGGTGAAAGTGATGATCGCTCGGACGAGGTGATATGACCCACAATCCGTTTGCGCCGGGGGCCAAGCGGCCGCCCGTGACCGAAGGCGTGTTCTCGCCCGAGGAAGTGGCGCTGGCAAACCGCAATTCGGGGGCGTTGCTGGAAACTCTGGGCCTCGACATCACACCCACGGGCACGCATTACCTGCTCAATCATTTCGATGTGCCGGTGCTTTCCGACTCCGAACATATGCTGCGCTTCGAGGGCGCGTTCGATGCGCCTTTTTCCCTGAACATGGACGAGATCCGCGCGCTGCCACAGGTGACGCGGCCGGTCACACTGGAATGTGCGGGCAACGGGCGGGCAGGGGTCAGCCCGCGCTGTTTCTCGATGCCGTGGATGTACGAGGCGGTGGGCACGTCGGAGTGGACGGGCACGCTGCTTGCGCCGCTTTTGGCGCGGGCCAAGCCGCAGGCGGGGGTGCAGGATTTCGCCTTCCTCGGTGCCGACTATGGCTTTGACAAGGGGCAGCCGCATTTCTTTGGCCGCAGCCTGACGCCGGATCAGATCGCGGATCTCGACGTGATGCTGGTCTGGGGCATGAACAGCCATCCACTTTTGCCGCAGCACGGCGCGCCTTTGCGCATCGTCGTGCCGGGCTGGTACGGGATGGCCTCGGTCAAGTGGCTGACGAAGATCAAGGCATTGACCGAACGCTATCAAGGCTTTCAGCAGGTGCAGACCTACCGGCTGCGCAAGGACGAGGACGACCCCGGCACGCCGATCACGACAATCCGGGTCAAATCGCTGATGAAGCCGCCGGGTGTGCCCGATTGGGTCACGCGGCAGCGCTGGTTGCAGGCGGGGCGTGTGACGATTGAGGGACGCGCGTGGTCGGGTGGCGGAGTGCCGATTGACAGGGTTGAGGTTCTGCTGGGCGACACATGGCGCACAGCCGAACTGACAGGCCGTCGGGACCGCTATGCCTGGACGGGCTGGCGCATCGACTGGGATGCAACACCTGGAGTTTACGATCTGGCCTGTCGCGCAACGGATGCGGAGGGCAACATGCAACCACTGGAGGCACCGTTCGACATGGCAGGATTTGCCAATAATTCAGTTCATCGCGTTCGGGTCCATGTGGCCGAGGCCGCAACATGACGCGCGGCGCGGACGTGGTGATGCAGGCGTTGGCCGCGCAGGGCGTGACGGATATCTTTGCGCTGTCCGGCAACCAGATCATGCCGCTTTTTGACGCGAGTCTCGATGCCGGCATCCGCTTGTTTCACACCCGGCACGAGGCAGCCGCGGTCTATATGGCCGAAGGGTATGCCCAGCTGTCCGGCAACCTGGGTGTCGCGTTGGTGACGGCGGGGGCGGGGCTTGGCAATGCCATCGGGCCGCTTTTGACTGCGCGCGCGTCGGACACGCCGGTTCTGCTGCTCAGCGGTGACAGCCCTGTCGCCCGCGACGAACAGGGTGCGTTTCAGGAGATGGATCAGGTCGCGCTGACCAAATCGCTGAGCAAATGGTCGGTGCGGGTGACACGCGTGGATGATCTGGGTGCAGTGATCGCCAAGGCAGCCCGCGTCGCATTGCAAGGAAGGCCCGGACCGGTGCATGTGTCGCTGCCCGCCGACGTTCTGCTGGCCAAGACAGATGTGGTCGCGGGACAGTCCGCTGATCCAAGCGACCCCACCAACGTGGCGAGGTTGCGCGATTGGATGGATGCGGCGAAACGGCCGATTATCGTGTTGGGCCCCGCGTTGAATGACACGCGGGCTCCGGGACTCGCCGCGCGGCTTGAAACCGCAACGGGTGCGCCCGTGATCGCCATGGAAAGCCCAAGGGGGCTGAATGATCCGTCGCTTGGTGCCGTGTCGTCGGTCTTTGCCGAGGCGGATCGGATCTTGCTACTGGGCAAGCCGTTGGATTTCACCCTGAAGTTTGGCGATGCGGCTCCGCGTGCCGGTTGGGCTGTGGTCAACGCGGACCCGGAAGAACGGGCGCGGGCGCAACTGAACTGCGCCGAGCGTTTGACGCTGAGCCTTGATGCAGATCCGCTGGATGTCGCGCGTGGACTGGCAATTGGCGGTCCGCCTGCGCGTGAACCGGATTGGACGGCGCGGGTGAAAGAGGTCTGTGCGCGCCGGGTTGCGACTGCTGATCAAAAAGCCATCCATCCGAATGCCCTATGTGCGGCGGTTCAGACGGTGATTGCGGATGCACCATCCCCGGTTCTTGTCTGTGACGGGGGGGAATTTGGTCAATGGGCGCAAGCTGGCGTGACTGCGCCGCGTCGGATCATCAACGGGGTGTCTGGGGCGATTGGCGGCGGGCTGTGTTACGCCATGGCCGCGCGGGCGGCGGACCCGACAGCGACCGTGATCGCCCTGATGGGCGACGGAACAGCCGGATTCCACTTTGCCGAATTCGAAACCGCGATTCGGGAAGACCTTCCTTTTGTCGCCATCATCGGAAACGATCAGCGCTGGAACGCAGAGCACCAGATCCAGCTGCGTGATTTTGGCAATGACCGCCTCCATGGCTGCGCCCTGAGCGGGGCGCGTTATGATGAGGCGGTACGCGCCTTGGGCGGATTTGGGGCTTTGGTGACCACGCTGGACGATCTGCCCGACGCGCTGCACCGGGCGATTGCGTCAGGCAAGCCAGCCTGTCTCAATGTGATGATCGACGGTCAGCCTGCGCCAGTGGTGACCTGACCTGGCTATATACCGTGGATCGCCATTACGGCGAGGGTCGCGGTGCGCTCGAGCATCGCATTGTGATGCGCCTCAAGCTTGGGATAGTCCGCAAGGTCTACACCAGCCTTGGCCATCCACCGCGGCACAAGGAAGAGGTAGGCATCGCAGATCGTGTAACGATCCCCCATTGCCCACGGCCCTGTCAGGTAATGCGCTTCGATCATGGCGGCACACTCTGCCATGTTGCCTGCTACCTTGGCCTTCATGGCCGCCTGGGCCTCTTCACTGTCGGTCCAGCGCGCACCGCGTTGGAGATGGGCAAAGGCCACATGAACGGTCGCGCAGAGATAGGCGTTCAGCGCATCCGCCCCCGCGCGCGCGAACGGCGTGTCGGGCAGCATCTGTGCCTGCGGATGGGTTGCCGCGATATAAGTGAGGATGGCCGGGTTTTCCGTGATCACACCGTTTGGCGTCATCAGGGCCGGAACCCGTGCTTTCGGGTTGATCTCAAGGAACGACGCCTCGTGATGTGCGCCATGCGCAATCGGAACTTCATGCACGGCATAGTCCGCGCCGACCTCTTCAAGCAGGATATGAGGGGCAAGGGCAGATGAGCCTTTGGCGTAGTAAAGTGTGAGCACGCTAAGTCCTCCGGTTGGGTGAGCGTTTAGAACAGGGCCCGGATCAGGATGCCCAGACCCAGAAGCAAAGACAGTCCGATCAGCAAGCGTCGGAACGTATTGTCCGAAATGCGGCGGAACACGGCAATGCCGATCTGTGCCGCGATCAAGGATGCCGGCAGTGCGATCAGGAAGGCGGTGAGTGTTGTCGATGTATAAGCCCCCCGCCACCAGAGCATCACTGTCGTCGTAAAGAGGACGCCGATGTTGAAGGGCTGCAACACGGCGCGGGTTTCTGCCTTGGGCCAGGGGCGCATCGAACACCAGATCACCGGCAAGGCACCGGACAGGGATGCCATGCCGCCAAGGACGCCGCCCGCCAGACCTATTCCGGCATCCAGAACCGGCGTCCGGCGTTCGAATTTGGGCAGATTGGCGCGAAAGCTGAAAAAGCCGCCATAAACGATCAGAAGCACCCCGATAATCAGCTTCAGCGTGTCGGCATCTATGAAAGACAGGAACGAGATTCCCACAGGTACGCCCAGCAAGCCGGGGATGATGAAACGCATCAGACGCGGTACGTTTCTTGTCAGAGCCTCTCGCACGATCCACAGCCCTTGTATCCCGGTCACAACCGACATGAGCGACACCACAGCCACAGCACTGATGGGGTCCAGCGCGACAAGCAGAAAGCCAAGCGCGAACAAGGCTGTGCCGGTTCCGGCCAGTCCGTTGACAAAACCTCCGGCAAGCGCCCCCAGGACAATGAACAGGATCGAGACCCAGGTCACGATGTGCCTCCGGCCTGACCGTCTGGCGAGTGTTCATGTACGGCACGCAAAAGGGCTGCATGGATTTCTTCGATCACCCGCAACTTGGGATGTTCCTTGCGATAGGCCAGACCCAGAATCCGCGAAGGCGCCTCCGGGCCAAGCGTCAAATGGTTGAGCGGCAGGGCATACCGGCTGGCGACACAGGACCGGGGCACGATCGAAACCCCAAGGTTGGCATGTACCATGCTTGAGATTGCTTCGAGATTTCCCAATTCCATCGCTTCGCTGACGCGGATGTTGTTCTCCTGCAGCCATGTTTCGATCACCGTGCCGACAACAGCGTCCCGGTTGAAGCGGATAAAGGGCTGTTTTTCCAATATCTTGATCGGGTCGGTTTCCGTAACCTCTGCGCCGGTGATCAGGTGGAGCGGTTCGTCGGCGATTTCGAGAAACACCAAGCCCAGCGGCATCAGAACCGGCTTTGTCACGATGGCCACGTCATATTGCCCGCGATCAATGCCCGACAACAGGGCAGCGGTCAAAGCGGGGGTGATCCGAATCCGCAGATCCGGGTATTTCGCACGCAGGATCGACATGGACAGCGGCGCAAGCCCGATCAGCGTGGTGGGTACCGCGCCCAGCATGACCTCACCGGTCAGGCCGTCATCCCCAAGGACCGATGGAACAAGGTTGTCGTAATCCATCACCAGGGTGCGGGCGCGCGCAACCACGGCGCGTCCCAGCGGCGTCAGTTCGGGGGTGCGATAACTCCGATCGAACAGCGCAATTCCCAAATCTGCCTCCAGGGTGCGCATCTGCTGGCTGACGGCCGCATGGGTGATGAACACCGCATCCGCTGCCGCACTAAAGGTTCTATGGTCCGCAACCGCGACCAGCGTTTTGAGCAATCTGATGGACATTTGACCGTTTATGTGTGTTTTGCTTACAGAACTTGTAATTTTTTATTTCTTCGTCAAAGCTCTACTTAAGGTTAACGTGAGTCAAGAGCCTGTGACAGGGCCAAACTTTAGAAAGGGAGGATACTATGAAACTTTGTACATTTGGGTCTGTTCTGGCGCTTGGAGTGAGTGTGCTGGCCGGAACCGCAATGGCGGAATACCCTGAACGCCCGATCAACATGATCATTCCTTACGGCGCGGGCGGCGCGACGGACATTTCCGCGCGCACCATTGCCGAAGCGCTGGGCACTGCCGCAGGCAAGCCCCTGATCATGGCGAACGTCACTGGCGCCGGCGGCGCAACCGGGTCGGTCGCTGTGCAGAACGCGAAGCCCGATGGCTACACAATGCTGTTCGCACGCGTTGGATCGCATTCGGTCAACCCGGCGATGAAGGCGACCTTGCCCTATACGCTGGACGATTTCCGTTTCGTCACGGTCTACGAGATCAATCCGGTGGCCTGTGCTGTCCATCCTGACAGTGGCATCGATTCGATGGATGATCTTGTCGCCAAGGTGGCCGAAGGTGGCGTCAGCTACAGCTCGTCCGGTGTCGGATCGCTGCTGCATCTGGCGGGCGCGATGGTGCTCAAGGAATTCGGTGTCGAGAATCCGCTGACCGAAGCGACCCATATTCCCCAGAAGGGTGGTGGTGAAGCAGCGACAGCAGTTCTGAACGGTACGGTGACGTTTATCTGCACCAATACCTCGGCTTTGGCGAACTTCGTCGCGAACGATCAGCTGAAGGCGTTGATGGTCACCACGCAAGAGCCGGTTGTCGGCTTTGACGCACCGACCGCCAACGATCTTGGCAAACCGCGCCTGAACGCGCTGGTGGGCTGGACCGGCATTGCAGGCCCCGCAGGTCTGCCGGATGATGTCAGTGCCAAATGGGGCGACTGGATCACCGAGGCTGCACAGGACGCCAAGTTTGCGGACACGATGCAATCCATGGGGTCTGTCATTGACGTGATGAACCCGGAAGAGGCTATCGAGTTCATCAACGGTCAATACACTGTGTTCAAAGAACTTGTGGACGAGTTGGGAATGCGGGTCGAAGGCTGAGCCACGATCCGATCACCCAGACATGATTTGCGCCGGGGCCTTTTGGCCTCGGCGTTTCCACCTGCGGAGCGTCTCTGTCCATGTCTCAGAAATCCTTGCATGTTCGCCTTGGGATTGTTGTGTCCCTGCTGGCGTTGTTCCTTGTATCTTATGCGATTCCTTCGTTTGTGTTTTCGCCGTCCAATGTCGGCAATATCATCCTGTCGCCTCTATTCTGGCCCTATGTCCTGGCTGGCCTGACCGGAATCGTTGGCCTGAGCCTGCTGGCAAACGCGTTCCTGTCTGCCGAGGACACGCCTTTTGAAGACGAAGAAACCGCCCAAGCCGATGGATCAGCGCCGTGGTTGCGGCTTGGTGCGTTGGCGCTGATCATGGTTCTTGTCATGGTCGCTCTGCCGCGGCTTGGCATGGTCTGGACGGCGATGCTTGCCTTTGCGGCCTGTGCGTTCCTGTTTCGCACCCGTCACCCGATTGCGGCCTTGGTCTGTGCCGTGATCATCCCCTTGCTGCTATATGCGTTCTTCGCCCATGTCGCCGGAGTGGCGATCCCCCAGGGTGACTTTGTGAGGTTGCCATGAGCCTGATGGATTCTCTGGCCGCCGGATTTGCTCTGGTCGGCAATTTCGAAGCTTTTTTCATGCTGTTTATCGGTCTGGTCGTCGGAGTGGTCGCCGGTGCGATCCCCGGATTGTCCGCGACGATGGCGGTGGCGCTGACGCTGCCCTTTACCTTTGCGATGACGCCGATCAACGCGATCCTGTTGTTGCTGGGCGTTTACAAAGGCGGCATCTTTGGCGGCTCGATCCCCGCGATCCTGATCAAGACACCGGGAACACCCGCGTCTTCGGCCACGATCCTTGACGGCCACCCGATGGCCGAACGTGGCGAGGCGGGGCGTGCGCTGGGCATGGCGCTTTATGCGTCCTGCACGGCCGACGCGGTGTCGAACCTCGCGCTGATCCTCTTTGCCGGGTGGCTCGCGTCCTTCGCGCTCAATTTCGGTCCACCGGAATTCTTTGCGCTGATCCTGTTCTCGCTCACCATCATCGCGGGTGTGTCGGGCGAAAGCCTGTTGCGCGGCGCGCTGTCGGCGCTGGCCGGTCTGTTGCTCGCAACCATCGGGCTTGATCTGGTCTACGGCACCAACCGTTTTACGCTGGGCAATCCGAACATGATGGGTGGGTTGAACTTCATCGCGGTTCTGATCGGCCTCTTCGCCATCCCCGAGATCATCTCGATGGCCTGGAACCCGGTGGCGCATTTGGGTCGCACGCGGGCGCTGGGCAAGTCACGGTGCAGTTGGGCAGACTATTCCAAGAGCTTCAAAAGCATCATCCGGGGCAGCATGATCGGTGTCTTTCTTGGCTCCATCCCCGGCATCGGTGCCGCCCCCGCCGCCTTCCTGAGCTATTCCGAAGCGCGGCGCACCTCCAAGAACAAGGCCAATTTCGGCAAGGGCGAGATTGAGGGCGTCGCGGCCTCCGAGGCGGGCAACAACGGGGTCGCCGGGGCGACGCTGATCCCGCTTCTTGCGCTGGGTGTGCCGGGCGACGTGATCACCGCCATCATCATCGGGGCGTTTATGGTCCACGGGCTGCAACCGGGGCCGATGATGTTCATCCTGAACGTGGACATCATCTATGGCCTGTTCATCGGACTGATCGTCAGTTCGGTGTTCCTGCTGTTTGTCGGGTCCGTGGCGATCCGGGGGTTCCGGTTTGTGGCGGACGTTCCCAAGCGGATCCTGATGCCCGGTGTGCTGATCCTGTGCATCTACGGTGTCTTTGCGGTGAACAACAATATCTTCGACGTGGGTGTGATGTTCGTCATGGGCTGGGTCGGTTATATCATGATGCGCAACCGCATTCCGGCAGCCCCGTTCCTGATCGCGTTTATTCTCGGTCCGCTGCTCGAGGACAATTTCCGCCAGTCGATGTTGATGTCGGGAAGCGATCCGATCATCCTGTTCCGGGGGCCGATCACATGGTTCTTCTGGCTGCTGACAGGGGTGACGGTGTTCGCCATCACCCGAAGCACCCTGCGCAAGAAGGTGCCGCTTAGTTGAGATCTTCGAGGAGACGCCCATGGCGGCGCGTCTCTTCGATCACCTGTCCAAAAGTGGTCACACCGCGTGCGTCAAGCATTGGCAACATCTTCACCAAAACCTCGGCCGTGGCGGTGGCGTCTCCCAGGGCCGTGTGGCGCAGTGCGGCCGGGATGCTGACGTTCAGGCGGGTGCACAGCGCATCGAGCGTATGTGTCTCACTGGCGCCGAACAGAACCGCGGACAAAAGCACCGTATCAAGGATGGGATGATCCCATGTGACGCCGGTCTCTTTTGCGTGACGGTGCAGAAATGCCATGTCGAACGGCGCGTTATGGGCGACAATCACCGCATCGCGTGAAAAGTCGTGAAACCGTTTTGCGACCGACAGGATATCGGGTTTTCCGCGCACCATCGCATCGGTGACTTTATGCACCTTGGTCGAAGCCGGCGGGATCGGGCGGCCGGGATCGACTAGCTGGTTGATGATTTCGCCTTCGATGATCCGCCCGTTCACAACCCGCACCGCGCCCAGTTGCACAACGTCGTCCTTGTGCGGCAATAGCCCCGTGGTTTCAGTGTCAAAGACGGAAAAACACAGATCGCGCAGCGGACGGTCATGGATGTCCTTCTCTGCAGCCCCGGACCGCCGGTCCAGCAGGTCGAAATCGTAGACAAGAGGGCGCGCCGCATCCGGCGAGATGTTGAGCGTCTGGCTGTCGATGATCATGAGGTAACCACCCCCGTCCATCGGCTTGAGCGTGCAGTCAAAGCTTTGGGCGCCGTCATGTGATTTCGCGGTGAATGCCACATCCAAACCGGTCTTGCGCAATTTCCCCACTGCGGCAGCCACGGAGTTCGGCTCGAAATACTCGGTGATTGCTGCATTAAGCCGGGCAACGCCCAACTGCGCCAGAACCTCTGCCGCCTGTCCGTCGTACAACACGATCTGGCCGTCCGGATTGACCAGGATGGTGGCGACCGGAATTTCTGTCAGAAGGGCAGTCAGCCGCGCCTTTTCAGACGTCAGCCGCGCGGTTTGCTGGGCCACGGCCTGTGCGGTGTTCAGGGTTGTTTCGCTCAACTGTCGGGTGACCGCAAAGGCGGCAGGAGCAAGATCACCAAGATAGCGCGCCGCCGTCAGATCAAGATCCCCATCCACACCCGCATGGGCACGGGTGCGCATCTCGGCAGCGAGCCGTTCGATCGGTTTGGCGACGTTTTCATCGAAGAGCAGCCACACGGCGACGGTCAGTCCAAGGATGAAAAACCCCGCAAGGATCGCCGCAAAGGTAAAGCCATTGCCGATCGTTGTGTCCAGCGCGCGCCCATACCCGAACCACAGCGCCACGCCAACCGAGAGCAATCCCCCAAGGCCCAGCAAACAGAAGAACAGAAAGATGCGCAGACGCAGGCTCAGCTTTGTGAACATACCGTCAGCCCTTGTTGCAGACGCCGGTGACAATCGGATCATTTGCACCGCCATCCCGCCAGACAGGGTCGCCACCATCCCCAAGGGCCGGATCCGCACGCTGGCCGGTCTGGCAGTTCACCATCATTTCGACTGACCGCACAGTGCCCCAGCGCTGGAAGAAGTAAAGATCGGCCATGAACAGATCGGCGTCGTCGGAATTGGCGCGGACATTGCCCGTATCCAGCGCGATGAACCGGTCGGTGTAGGGGACAACGTAGGTCCAGGGTCGGTAAAATGCCGTGCTGTCCGCGGTCTGCACCACCCTCAGTCCCTCGGGCAACGCGTCAGAGGTGCGCGAGAACCAGCTGTATTCGCTGCTGATCGTTGTGCCAAGCATCGCGGCCCCCGCTGCAATCGGGATGAACCATTTCGGGATGCGGCCACCAGACACCCGTGCGACCAGCATCATCACACCCGCCCCGGCAATGCCGGCCACGATCACAGCGATCAGTTCCAGAAACATAGATCGTCCTCCCAAACGACGCGTGTCAGCCTAACATCCCGCGCCCGTGCCCCAATGCCGACTGAAGTGACTTTATCACGACAAACGCATCCCGTAGATGACTTCGCTCAAAATCCGACAGGTCCGTCGGACTTAGAAAATTGTCGGGGATGATGCCAGCGCGAACCTGACCTGCCTGATGTTCAAGCCGGGTTTCGGCGATCAGATCATAAGCATCGCGCAGATCCTGCCCGCCAGACGCACTGAGCGCACCCGCAGCTATGGCGGCTTCAAGACGGGCCGCCGTGTTCACCACATTCAGCTTGCCTTGCAGCGCATAGATACGGCCCAGATCGACCACCGGCACCACGCCGTTGTGCTTGAGGTCGATCATGTTCTTGTGCTCGCCCGACCGGATCGTGGCGAAGCCGCGCAACAAGCCCAACGGCGGCGTGTGCTTGAGCGAATTTGACACCATGTGTGCGACAAAGATCGAATTGACCGACGCCTTGCGCAGGGTCTCGGTCTGGAGATCCTCGAACAGCCGCGTGGCACCGCCAATCGGGCGCAGGTCGAACATGACGCTGGCCAGCATCTGTGCCTCTGGGGACGGGGTCTTGATCCAGCTGGCGAAATAGTCGCGCCAGACGCGGACAGGCTGCCGCCAGCGTGGATTGGTCGCCATCATGTCACCGGGGCAATAGACATAGCCGCAGGTGTCCAGCCCATCGCAGACGAACCGCGCCAGCGCTTCGAAATAGGGCATGTCCGCGTCCGTCACGCTGTCGTCCAGGAACAGGCAATTGTCCTGATCGCTCACGCCAGTCTGTTCCTGGCGCCCTTGGCTGCCACAGGCCAGCCAGAGATACGGCACCGGCGGCGCGCCCAACTGCACTTCGGCCAGCGCCAGCAGACGCCGCGTTGCCGTATCGGCCACATCGGTGATCAACCGGGTGATGACCTCGTGCCGATTGCCACCCGCCACAAGCTGCGCCAGCAGTTGCGGGATGCGCCGGGTGACAACGGCCATGTCTTCGGCGCTTCCCGCATGGGCGATCTCGGACACCAGCTCTGCTGAACCGACGGCCTGAAAGCGGGTGAGATCGGTCTGCGTGACGATGCCCACCAGCTTGCCCGCCTGTGTCACGGGGATATGCCCGATCCGCCGCTCCATCATCATGTGCAGCACGTCCGACCCGATGGCCGACGGGGGCAGGGTGACCGGATCCGGGGTCATGATCCGGGAAATCGGTGTCGCAAAAGGAAGACCATCGCCCACCACCTTGCCGGACAGATCGCGGATCGTGGCAATACCCTTTAGGGCGTTGTCCACAGCCACGCATATCGACGACACGCGCGCATCCCGCATCAGGCGGGCGGCGGTCTGCACATCGGTTTCGGGTGGGCAGGTCAGCGGCGCGGTCGCCATGAGCGCCTCGACCCGCGTGGTGGCAAGGTTCGCGGTGTTGGGACGTACAACCCGACTGCGGTTGAAGAAACGCCGAAACGCCGGGTCTTCGTTCATCGCCTGATGAAACCGGGTCTCCGGAAGCATAATCACAATGCTGTCCGTCACGGCCCGCGCCGACGTCAGGCTATTCCCGTCGCGCAGCAGGCCGCGTTCGCCAAAGGAATTGCGCGGACCCAGCAACGAAATCGCAACGTCATGTTCATCGCGGATTTCGACGTCACCCTGATAGACGACAAACAGACCATCCAAAGGCGCGTTCAATGCGTAAATCGCATCACCAGCTGCAATGGGTTTGATCTCGAATGCGTCGATCAGCGTTTGCAGGGCTGCCGGTTCCATCGCGTCATAGGGATGGATGGCAGACAGGAACTGGGCAATCGAATGGGAATCAAGTGTCATGTCAAAGACCTGGCGTCCTAAGTAAAAAGTCCCGCCCCGGTGTACCGGCGCGGGACCGCATTGTCAGGGGCGCGCCGCCGGGGCGACGCCTCCTGTTGGCTTAGTGGTCCTGAGCCGCGCCAGCGCCACGGGGAACGCGGACGCTTTCAACCAGTTCTTCGATCTCTTTCGGGATCGACGCCGTCATCTTGGACACGGTGAAGGCCACCGCAAAGTTGATGATGGCACCGACCGCACCAAAGCTTGTCGACTTGATCGTGCCAAGCAGCGGATCGGCATCGGTAAAGCTGTTGGTGTCGGGGATGAAGAACCAGCCCTTGTGCAGGAAGATGTAGATCACGGTGACGATCAGACCGGCCAGCATCCCGGCCACGGCACCGTAATTGTTCACCTTTGTGAAGATGCCCATCATCAGCGCCGGGAAGATCGACGCCGCCGCCAGACCAAAGGCCAGCGCCACGGTTTGCGCGGCAAAGCCCGGAGGGTTGAGACCCAGATAGGTGGCCACCACGATGGCAACCGCCATCGCGATCCGCGCCGACAAAAGCTCGCCCTTTTCCGAAATGCTCGGGTTCAACTGGCCTTTGATGAGATCGTGCGAGACAGCAGACGAAATCGCCAGCAACAGTCCCGCCGCCGTCGACAGCGCCGCCGCAAGGCCGCCCGCCGCCACCAGACCGATCACCCAACCCGGAAGGTTGGCAATCTCGGGATTGGCCAGAACCAGAATGTCCTGGTTGAAGTTGGTCAACTCGTTGCCGGCCCAGCCTTCGGTTGCGGCACGCTCCTGCATCGCGGGGCTTGCATCGTTGTAATACTGGATGCGGCCGTCACCATTCTTGTCTTCCCAGCCCAGAAGGCCGGTCTGCTGCCATGTCGCCATCCAGTCATAAGCCGGATCGGTTGCGATCGTCTCGACCGATACCGCTTCGCCGCTCGTGCCGTTTGGCCAGAACTGCTCGGTGATGTTCAGACGCGCCATCGCACCAACCGCCGGGGCAGTGAGGTACAGCAGCGCAATAAACACAAGCGCCCAGCCAGCGGACCAACGGGCGTCAGCCACACGCGGCACGGTGAAGAAGCGCATGATGACGTGCGGCAGACCGGCGGTGCCGATCATCAGCGACAGGGTGAAAAGCACCATGTTGAACGTATCACCGTGATGCATGGTGTATTCGCGGAAACCAAGCTCGGCGACGATCTGGTCCAGCTTCTGTAACAGCGGCTCACCGGATTCGACATTGCCGAACAGACCCAGACCCGGAATCGGGTTGCCGGTCAGCTGCAACGAGATGAACACCGCCGGGATCGTGTAGGCCATGATCAACACGACATATTGCGCGACCTGCGTATAGGTCACACCTTTCATGCCGCCGAACACCGCGTAGGCGAAGACCACGCAGGCGCCGATCAGAAGGCCGGCGGTGTTGCTGACCTCGAGGAAGCGGCCAAAGGCGACGCCGACTCCGGTCATCTGACCGATCACATAGGTCAGCGAAGCAACAAGAAGGCTGATCACCGCAACCATGCGTGCGGTCGGGCTGTAGAAGCGGTCGCCGATGAATTCCGACACGGTGTATTTGCCGAACTTGCGCAGGTAAGGCGCAAGCAGCAACGCCAGAAGAACGTAACCGCCGGTCCAGCCCATCAGGTAGGTGGAGTTGTCGTAGCCGGTGAACGCGATGAGACCCGCCATCGAGATGAAGGATGCGGCCGACATCCAGTCGGCAGCCGTCGCCATGCCGTTGGTGACCGGGTGAATGCCGCGACCGGCGGCATAGAATTCCGCTGTGGAGCCCGCGCGGGCCCAGATCGCGATGCCGATGTAAAGCGCGAAAGACGCGCCCACGAACAGCAGGTTGATGGTAAACTGATCCATGACTTATTCCTCCTCGACGCCGTATTCACGGTCGAGCTTGTTCATCCGCCAGGCGTAGAAAAAGATCAGCGCCAGAAAGACGAGGATCGACCCCTGCTGGGCGAACCAGAAGCCCAGGTCGGTCCCGCCGACGCTGATACCCGACAGCATCGGGCGCAGCAGGATGCCGAACCCGAACGAACAGATGGCCCAGATCACCAGGCTCACCAAGATGATGCGCACGTTGGCCGCCCAGTAGCCCGCATCGGACTTCTGGCCAGCCTGCGCCGTTTGATTTGTGTGGTCCGACATTGCGGCTCCTCCTCTTTTTTCGTTGACGTGCCCCGAGTTTGTGGGACACGAATCCCTTTGTTCAGCGACCGCTCAGGCGGTGGCTTTGCTGACGATTGCGCCCAGGTTTTTGGCGATGTCGTCAATGGCTCCCATCGCATCGACGCGGGCAAGCGCGCCCTGTGCGTCGTAGAATGCAATCAGTGGGGCTGTTTGTGCGTGATAGGCCTTGAGCCGTGCAGCGACGGTTTCGGCAGTATCATCGGCGCGGCGTTTGAACTCCGTACCTTGGCACTTGTCGCATCGGCCTTCGGTCTTGGGAGCCTTGAAGCTGTCGTGATATCCTTCGCCGCAGGTTCCACAGGTATAACGGCCCGAAATCCGCTCGACCATCGCGGCATCTTCGACATCGAGACTGATCGCGGCGTCGATCTTCTGACCGTTCTCGGCCAGCAGATTGTCCAGCGCCTTTGCCTGCACGGTGGTGCGCGGGAATCCATCAAGGATCACGCCTTGCGCACAATCGTTGTGGCCAAGCCGATCACGCAAGATCGCGATGACGATCTCGTCGCTGACCAGTTGGCCCGCGTCCATGACTGCCTTCGCCTGTTTTCCGGCTTCGGTGCCTTCGGCCACGGCGGCGCGCAGCAGATCGCCGGTGCTCAGTTGAACCAAGCCGAAGCGGTCTTCGAGCATGCGCGCCTGCGTACCTTTGCCGGCCCCCGGAGGGCCCAGCAGGATCAGAACCGGGGCGGTTGTCGGCGTTGTGCTTCCATCCATGTCCCTCACCCCTTACGGTTTTCGATAAGGTCATCGACGACCGAAGGGTCTGCGAGTGTGGATGTGTCGCCCAATGCGCCGT
>NZ_JBHYFV010000054.1:0-17994 GCF_051859345.1 Marivita sp.
CCAAGGGCATTGATGGAGCCGCGCTGATCGAACAAGCCAAGTCCTTGATCGCCAAACACGGCGGCTGACGATCACAGCCAAACGAACGGGAGGCGCGTCAGCCTCCCGTTTGCAGGGAGAGAGGCAATGTACCGGCGGCTATATTCAATCACAGAGCTTGTCGCGCGCAGTCTCGCTTTGGCGGGTGGCGGAGTTCTGATCGTTCTGATCGTCCTGACATGTGTGTCGATCTTCGGACGTGCCGTCGTGACATTTGACATCGGCCTTGGTCCGATCCGGGGCATTTATGACATGACCGAAATCGGGATGGCCGCAGCGATCTTTGCCTTCCTGCCGTGGGCGCACCTGCAAGAGGCGCATGCACGGGTCGATCTTTTTCAGCCCGTGATGCCCAAACCGATGAACCGGTTTCTGGATCTTCTGTTCAACACTGGAATGCTGGTGGTGGCGGCCGTCGGAACATGGCGTCTGTACCTTGGCATGCAGGACAAACTTTCATTCGGAGAAACAACCCTGATCGCGCAGATCCCGCTTTGGCAGGGCTATGCCGCCAGTCTTGTGGGCGCAGTGGGTTTTATCTTCGTGGCCGCCTTCTGCGTTCTGCGGTCAGGTCGGCGGCTTGCCGGTCTGCCGGACTAGGAATTCCCAAATGTCGAACATCGAACTCGCCCTCTGGTCCTTTCCGGTTCTGCTGGTCCTCGTTTTCCTGCGCGCGCCGATTGCCTTGGCCATGATCGGCGTCGGTGTCGGAGGCACATACCTGGTGATCGGGTCGTCCATGATGACGCTGAACCAGCTCAAGACGCTAACTTACGGGACGTTTTCGAACTATTCCTTTTCGATCATCCCGCTGTTCCTGCTGATGGGCCAGTTCGCCACTCTGTCCGGCATGTCGGCGTCGCTGTTTCGCGCGGCGGAAAGCTTTCTCGGGCATCGAAAAGGTGGCGTTGCCATGTCCGCCGTCGGGGCCTGCGCCGGGTTTGGTGCGATCTGCGGATCATCCTTGGCGACAGCGGCCACGATGGGACAGGTCGCCCTGCCCGAACTGCGCCGCTATGGCTATCCGGGATCGCTGGCCACCGGTGCGCTGGCCGCAGGTGGCACGCTGGGCATTCTGATCCCGCCCTCGGTGATCCTTGTCATCTATGCCATCCTTGCAGAACAGAATATTGAAAAGCTGTTTGTCGCCGCGCTGATCCCCGGCATCCTTGCCGCGATCGGCTACATGATCGCCATTTCCGTCTGGGTCCACTGGTCGCCCAACAGCGCCGCTGTCAAGGACCGGGTGCCATGGGGCCAGCGGATGAAGGCGCTCGGGCAGGTCTGGCCAGTGATCCTGATCTTTGTCGCTGTTGTCGGTGGCATCTATGCCGGGATCTTCACCCCGACCGAAGCCGCTGCTGTCGGGGCCGCAGGGACCGGACTCATCGCACTGGCATCCGGAACGATGAGCTGGAGCAAACTCAATCAGGCGATCCTGTCAACGGCCGCCTCGTCTGCGATGATCTTTCTGATCATCCTCGGCGCGGGCATCTACAACAACTTCCTGTCGCTGACTCAACTGCCGCAAACCGCGTCGGTCTGGGTTGGGGATCAGGGCTTCTCGCCATGGTTGATCCTGACACTTGTTCTATTGATGTACCTTGTTTTTGGCTGCGTGATGGATTCACTGTCGATGGTGCTTCTTACCGTGCCGATCATCTTTCCGATCATGTCGGTTCTCGACTTCGGGATGAGCGCAAATGACGTCGGGTTGTGGTTCGGAATCCTTGTGCTGATCGTGGTCGAGGTGGGGCTGATCACGCCCCCTGTGGGGATGAATCTCTTCATCATCAACTCGATGGCCAAGGAAACGCCGATCGGCCAGACCTACAAAGGGGCCCTGCCCTTTGTCCTGACAGACATGGTCCGCGTTGTCATTCTTGCCTGTTTTCCGGCGATCACGCTATGGCTGGTCTGGGTGATCGACGCTCTTTAAGGTGCGGTCACGGCATTTGGGGCAGCACCGAACAAGGTCGCGACCTGCAAACGCCGCGCAGGCAGATGCAGAACAGGACACAGCAGGATGACAGACCGCCCAAACATTCTGTGGATCATGGCCGACCAACTGCGCTTTGATTACCTGAGCTGTTACGGCCATCCGCATCTGCACACCCCTCATATCGACGCCCTTGCCCGGCGTGGAGTGCGGTTTGCCAACGCCTATGTGCAATCTCCGGTCTGCGGGCCGTCACGCATGTCGGCCTATACGGGCCGCTATGTCCGCAGTCACGGATCAACGTGGAACGGCATGCCGCTGCGCATCGGGGAACCCACCTTGGGCGATCACCTGCGCGATGCCGGTGCGCGTGCAGTGCTGGTGGGAAAAACCCACATGGTGGCCGACGCTGAAGGCATGGCGTGGCTGGGCATCGATCCCAAAAGCGAGATCGGGGTGCGCCGGTCCGAATGCGGCTTTGACGCCTTCGAACGGGATGACGGTCTGCACCCGGACAGCGCCCGGCAAAACTGGTCCGCCTATGACGATTACCTCGTTGCGCACGGGTTCAAATCAGACAACCCGTGGGAAGACTTTGCCAATTCGGGTCTTGATAAGGACGGCGCATTGCTGTCGGCATGGCTGCTGAAGAACGCGCGCCTGCCCGCGAATGTCCCCGAAGAGCATTCGGAAACCGCCTATATGACCAACCGGGCCATGGACTTCATGCAGGGCGCGCAGAAAAACGGTGCGCCGTGGGTCTGTCACCTGAGCTACATCAAACCGCACTGGCCCTACATCGTGCCTGCCCCCTATCACGACATGTATGACGAACGGCACATCGTCGATCCGATCCGCAGCGACGCCGAGCGCGACACCGATCACCCCTTGATGCAGGCCTATCTCAACGCCCGCGTCTGCCGCAGCTTTGCGCGCAATCATGTCCGCGACCACGTCGTCCCCGCCTATATGGGCCTGATCAAACAGCTCGACGACAATCTGGGACGGCTGTTCACATGGATGGACGACACCGGGCTCAGAAGGAACACGATCATCGCCTTCACCTCGGATCACGGCGATTACATGGGCGACCACTGGATGGGGGACAAGGATTTCTACCACGAGGTTGCCGTCAAGGTGCCGCTGATCATCTCTGATCCCCGCCCCGAGGCCGATAAAACGCGCGGCACGGTCTCCGATGCGCTGGTCGAGATGATCGACCTTGCGCCGACCTTCCTGTCGGCTCTCGGTGCCCCACCGAAACCCCACATCCTCGAAGGGCGTGACCTGACACCGATCCTGCATGGAACTGACGGGTTTTCGCGCCGCTATGCGATCAGCGAACATGATTACCACTGGTCCGAAATGGCCCGCGCCCTTGGTGTCCCACAACAGGACGCACACACGACGATGATCTTTGACGGACGCTGGAAATACATCCGCTGCGAGACCTTCCGTCCGGTTCTGTTCGATCTGAAAACCGACCCACTGGAAGTCACCGATCTGGGTGCGTCACCCTCACCGGAACATCAGGAGGTCCGCCGCAGGATGGAGTCCGCCGTTCTGGACTGGGCCACCCGTCACCACACCCGGATCACCGCCACGCCGCGGGTTCTGGAGGGCCAGAAGATCGCAGCAGAAGAGGGAATCCTCATTGGCTTCTGGGATGAGGCAGAGTTCGAGTCGGTCACAGGCATGTCCTTCGACAGCCTGACTCCCGCCGGAAAACCCGTCTGAAGCCCCTGCACTCAGACCAGGATTGTCCCCTCACCACCATCATGCAGGTGGCGCACAAGCGCATCGTTGTTGTTCCGCATGGCCCGCTGGTTCAAAGAGCCTTTTTCGGTGACTTCCCCCCGATCAAAGCTGGGCGCATGGGGCAGAACCAAGATCCGCCTGATCCGACTGGCCGATCCCGTAGCCAGTTTGGCAGCCCGTGCCAAACGTTCTGTCAGTGCATCGGTCAGGGCATCCGCTGCCATCTTGTCCGCGCGATCGGACAACAACACCAACGCGCCAAGCTCTGCTTCGTCTTCGCCGGTGATCACCGCATCCCGGATCAGCCCGTCCATCGCATCGACCAATGCCGCCCGCACAGCGCCCACCGCGACCCATGTCCCGGTGTTCAGCTTGAAATTCTCTGCAACACGCCCGTCGAAGAAAAACCCCCTGGTCAAATCCATCGGGTCCGCCGGCCGCAGCGCATCGCCCATGCAGTAATAGCCTTCCTCGTCAAACGCCTCGCGCGTCTTGTCGGGGTCGCCGTAATAGCCCGGAGTCACGCTTGGCCCCTTCAGACGCAACTCCAGCTTTCCCCCATTGGGCACCAGCTTCATCGTCAAACCCTTGGCCGGAACGCCGACATTGCCCGATTTCTCCTGAACCTCGGTGCAGGACAGGGCAAACGGCGCGGTTTCCGTCGCCCCGAGCGACGTCGACAGCAACACTTCGTGCCCGGTCGTCTTGCGACCTATCGCGCGCAGCCGGTCCCAAGTGTGCTGAGCCATGCCAGCCCCGGCATAGAACATCATGCTGAGGTTCTTGAAAAAGGTCTGCGCCAGCGCTTCATCCTGTTCAAGCCGGTCCACCAGCATGTCCCAGCCAATCGGCACGTTGAAATACCATGTACACGATATGTCGCGCAGATTGCGCAGCGTCTCGTCAAACTTGCCCGGCCCCGGCTTGCCGTCGTCGATGTAATAGGTGCCGCCATTGGTCAGCACAAGGTAGGACACCTTGTTGCCTGCCGCCGTATGGTTCCACGGTGCCCAGTCGAGCACAACCGGCGGCGTTCTGGTAACAAACCGATAGCAGTCCCGCACCATCGCCTGCATCGCACAGATCATGCCATTGGTGTTGATCACAGCCTTGGGTGATCCGGTTGAACCCGAGGTGAACAGGTACTTCACCACCGTATCCGACTTTACGTTTTGGCGGGCCGCATCGGCCAGTTCCGGATTCCCTGTCAGCAACGCATCAAAGCCGATCGCACCATCGACGGGTGCGTGTCGCGTCAGCACATGACGCCCCTCGTTTGCAATCGCATCGAACGCGACGCTGAACGCCTGTCCGTTATCGGCGAAAACAGCACCGGGATTGAGGGTCGACGCAATATCCTTCAGCTTGGCATGATCCTTGGAAACCAGCGAATAGGCAGGCGACACGGGGGCATAGGGGAGTCCGACATAGAAACAGGCCGCCGCCAAAAGCGCATGTTCAAGGCTGTTCTCGGACAGAATCAACAGCGGGCGCTCAGGCCCCAACCCCAGCGCAAGCAACGCCCCACCGATCCGGCGGGCCTGATCACGGGCGTCCCCATAGGTGATCCGCACCCACTCTCCATCCGCACCACGCCGGGCGATCCAAGGCTGGTCCGGCGTCGCATCGGCCCATTTGTCGAGATAGTCGGCAAGCGTTGGTAGATAGCCCGTCAACGCACCCTTCTGGCACATCAGAATGGTTCCGTCGGCGCGGGTCTCGATCTCGAACTCGGGCTGCCAGAAATCACTGTCGCTCAGGTCTGCTTTGATATTCATCGTCCCCCCTCTCCCCGGATACCGCTATCGCGGCGCCATGCGGATCGCGCCATCAAGGCGGATCACTTCGCCATTCAACATCGGATTGCGCGTGATGTGCGACACCAGCGCAGCGTATTCCGCCGGATCACCCAGCCGCGACGGAAACGGCACCTGCGCGCCCAGCGACGCCTGAACCTCGTCCGGCAATTCATGCAGCAACGGCGTCCGGAACAGACCGGGGGCGACGGTACAGACGCGCACGCCCTTGTCCGCCAGATCGCGCGCC
Organism: Marivita sp.; assembly: GCF_051859345.1. Lineage (GTDB taxonomy): Bacteria > Pseudomonadota > Alphaproteobacteria > Rhodobacterales > Rhodobacteraceae > Marivita. The sequence goes on from NZ_JBHYFV010000054.1 coordinate 5,783, forward strand.
ATTGGCAGGGTCATCGCCACGATACCCCCCTTTGACGCGGCATAGGCCAATTGACCGACCTGTCCGTCGAACGCCGCGACCGAGGCGGTGTTGACGATCACGCCCCGCGCCCCGTCTTTGCCAACGGGATCGGCAGCCACGACCTTGGCCGCCACCTGACTGGCACAGTTGAAACTGCCCAAAAGATTCACCCGCATGATCTTTTCAAACAGCGCCGGATCATGCGCCTGCCCGCGTGACACGGTCTTGGCCGCGCCTCCGACCCCTGCGCAATTCACCAGCACGCGCAATGTCCCATGCGCGCTGACAGCAGCGTCAATTCCCGCCTCGACCGAACCCGGATCGCTCACATCGACACGGGCAAACCGCCCGCCGATCATCTTGGCATGCGCCATGCCAAGCTCTTCGTTCAGATCGAACAGCGTGACGTTGAGCCCGTCATCCGCCAATCGCCGCGCGGTGGCAGCCCCCAGCCCAGAGGCACCACCGGTGACAATTGCACCGAATCCCGCCCAATCCTGCATGTCAGTCCTCATGCGCCCGGATCTTCGCCAAGAGTGCCAACAGCGTTGATTTTTCCGCATCGCTGAGATTGGCCAGCAGCCGGTCCTCATGTGCCCGTACCGCAGTGCGCGCTTCTGCATAGGCCTTTGACCCTGCCGCGGTCGGCACCAGCGCTTGCACACGACGGTCCCCCGGCACATGTGTCCGCTTGAGCAATCCACGGCCTTCCAATTCGTCCACGATGGCCACCAGGCCTGAACGTTCGATACCCAGCATTCGGGCAAGGCCACTTTGGGTCACGTTTGGATACTGAACCACCAGTGACAAAGCAGAGAACACGCGCGGCGCAAACCCGTCTTCACCAAGAGCGCGGCGAAAGTCGGCCTGCACGATGACATAAGCCCGCTTGAGGTTGTACCCGATGAATTCTTCAAGATCCGGCGTTTCCACCAGTGTCTCTTCAGGATCCTGCCGATTTGTCCTGGGAACCGACGCCATATCATGTCTCCTGTTGTCTGATGCTCGATTATCCCATATTGTTAATCTAGTAAACAGTTTATCACGGAAAGGGTTCCCATGCAGCTGCCCCAGCCTAAGCTAGACCACGTCTGCACGCTCAACGTGGTCCTCGACCCGATCCGCGACATGGGACAAGGGCGCGCCGGGGTCAGACGCATCATACCGATTGTCGGCGGCACCGTCACCGGCCCGCGCCTTTCGGGTCGCATCCTGAGTCTCGGGGCCGACTGGCAGACGATCTTCGCGGATGGATTGGCCGAACTCGATACACGCTACGCGATGGAAACCGACGATGGCGCGACCATCGAGATCGTCAATTACGGCTACCGGCATGGCCCGAAAGAGGTGCTCGACGCCGTCGCGCGCGGCGAACCCGTGGACCCCGCATCCTACTACATGCGCACCCATGCCCGGCTTGAAACGGGCGATGCGCGCTATGATTGGGTCAACCGAACGCTTTTTGCCGGTGTCGGCGCGCGCAATCAAAGCAGCGTTAAGGTCGAGCTTTACGCGATCACCTAACCCGCCTTGTGGACCGCGATGTCCTTGGCGATCGCCTCTTTATACAGCGCGCGGATACGATGCGTGAGCGGGCGCTCACCTGATCCAATCGTCTTGCCGTCAATCGACGCCACAGGCGTTTGCGCCCCAAACGTGCCGGTCAGAAACGCCTCGTCCGCCGAATACGCCTCGTAAAGCGAATAGTTCTTCTCGAACACCGGAATCCCGTTCTCGCGGCACAGGTCGATGACCTTCTGCCGCGTCACCCCGTTCATGCAGTAGTCCCCGGTCGAGGTCCAAACCTCACCCTTGCGGATGATGAAGAAGTTGCAGGCGTTGGTGGTGTTCACAAACCCATGCGGGTCGAGCATCAACGCCTCGTCCGCGCCCGCCGCTTCGGCCTGAAGGCAGGCGATCACGCAGTTCAGCTTGGAATGGCTGTTGAACTTGGCATCCTGGCTGTGCGGCAGCCCCCGCACCTGCGGCACCGAGGCAAGGCGAATTCCCTGGGCCTGCAATGCCTCTGCCGGTTTCGAATGTTCCATGATGATCACCAGCGTTGGCCCCGACCGCGACAGGCTCGGATGCTGGAACGGTTTCACCTTGGTGCCGCGCGTCAGCATCAACCGGCAATGCACATCCGTGGTCATGCCGTTCGCCTCGGCCGTCATGCGCAGCGCATCGGCGATCCCGTCGCGATCCATGCCCACATCAAGGCCCACCGCGTAGCAAGAGCCGAAAAACCGGTCCATGTGGTCTTCGAGAAACGCCCAATGCCCATCATAAAGCCGCATCCCCTCCCACATGCCATCGCCCAGCAGAAACCCGGAATCGTAGACCGACACCTTGGCCTCCTCGCGCGGGTAGAGCTCTCCATTGATGTAGATGAGGATATCCCGGTTGCGCGGGTCTTCTTCGGCATCATGGGTTGTGGTGTGATCCGTCATCGCGCCCGCTCCATCAGGTTCAATAGCTGTTTTTCGGTCAGATCCACCGGATTCGCCTTCATCGACGACGAACTCACCGCGTCCTTGACCGCCTTGGCCCGCGTCGCGTCGCTGATCCCCTGCGCATCGAGGCCCGGCAATCCCGCCTTGCGCGACCAGTGATGTAATGTCTCGAATGCATCCCCCGGCGCACCTCCAAAGGCCTGCGCGATCCAGCCCTGCACCTCGGCAATCCGCGCCTGCAAGACCGGATCATCCCCCGCCTCGGCATTGGCCCGCAACCCGTGCGGCAGCAGCGCGCCGCAAATGGCTCCATGCGCGGCGTTGGACAAGCCACCCAAAGGCCCGGCCAATCCATGCACCACGCCAAGCCCGGCATTGGCAAGGGCCAGCCCACCGCACAGACTCACCCACGCCAGTGCATCCCGCGCATCGGGGTCTTCACCGTCCATGATTCGCCGGATCGCCACCAGCCCCTTGGGAATCGCATCGCGGCAGATCGCGTCGGTCAACGGATTGGCTTTGGACGACAGATACGGCTCGATCACCTGCGTGACCGCATCCAGCCCCGACGCCAAAGTCACCCCACGCGGGCAATTGTCCGTCAGCGCCGGATCGACAATCGCCAGTGTCGGCAACATGCGCGGATCGCGCAGACTGACCTTCCGCTGAGCTTCTGGCACCGAGATTACCGCGTTTTTTGTGACCTCGGCCCCGGTGCCTGCGGTCGTTGGCAGAGCGGCAAACGGCAACGGAGCCACGTCCAATGGAAGGCCTTTGCCCACCACCTCCAGATGGTCCAGCATTGGGCGCGTTGCTGGCGCCAGCGCAGCAATCGCCTTGCCCGCATCAACCACCGCGCCGCCACCTATGGCGATGACCGCCGCAATCTGTGCCGCGCGCGCCACCGCAACGCCGCTTTCGATCAACGCAACATCCGGTTCATGCGCGACCGAGAAATCCGTTACGACAACGCCCTCACCCTCAAGCGCGTCTTTCAACCACTCCGCCCGCGCCGCGGTCGCGCCCGTGACCAGCAACACCCGCGCGCCCAATGCGACAAGCGCAGGCACCGCCTGAACCGCCGCGCCGCGTCCGAACCGGATCATGTCTGCCGTGGCAAAAGCAAAGGGTGTCATGGGCATTCCTGTGGTCAGACGATGCCCAGAGATGTGCCCGTCTTTGCCCCCCGTGTCGAGGGTCGCGCCTCAAACGGTCTGCGCCACACCTTCGCTGCGCAACCGTCCGGAGATCAGAGCAGCCAAGGCCACCATCACCGACGCCGTACCCAGAACCAAGGGCAACCCGCCGACCTGATAGCTTAGGCCCGACAGCACCGTGCCCAAGAGCCGCCCGCCCGCATTCGCCATGTAGTAAAAGCCCACATCCATCGTCACCCGTTCGTTTTGGGTGAAGGCAAGGATCAGGTAAGAATGCAGCGCCGAATTGATGGCGAACAGCGCGCCGAACACCAACAGCCCGATCACCAAGGTGACCGTCAGCCATGTCTGCGGTTCCGGCGACAGCACCGCCGCTGCGGTCAGCGCCACCGGCACCACCAACAGCAGAAACGCCCATTTCCGCGCATCCGCGATCAGCGCGCCTTCATTGCGCTGGGTCGCCTTCAAAAGCTTTGGCGTGTTTGCCTGCACGACCCCGTAAAGGATGATCCAGACCGCCATGAACGTCCCGATCAGGAAAAACGCCGCGCGGTTGCCCGCCTCGGTTCCGTCAGACAGCACCGCGTAGAAATAGATCGGGATGCCCACGACAAACCACACGTCGCGCGCCCCGAACAAGAACACCCGCGCTGCGGACAACCAGTTCACGTTGGCGGATTTGGAAAACACCTCGGAAAACTTCGCGCCCTTGCGCCCTTTGGGCAGGCCGGAAGGCATGAAGATGATGATCGCCAGCAGGATCACCGCCAGAACCGCCGCCATCGCATAGATCGCCGCAACAAAGCTCAGCGTTGCCAAGAGCGCCGCGCCCAGCAGGAAACCCACGCCCTTGACCGCGTTCTTCGACCCGGTCAACACCGCCACCCAGCGGAACAACCCGCCGCCCGTTGTCGGGGCCAGCAGCTTGACCGCCGATTTCGACGACATCTTGGCCAGATCCTTGGCCACCCCCGACGCGCCTTGCACACACATGACAAAGGCGACCGACGCGGTAATGGCCCAGGACGGATCCAACTGCGCCAGCACGACAAGCGCCACAACCTGCAAGCCCAACCCGGCATAGAGCGTCGAGGTCAATCCGAACCGCGCCGCGATCCAACCGGCGGACAGGTTTGTCACCATGCCCGCGATCTCGTAGAGCACGAAGAGGTAGGCCAGCTGCACCGGCGAAAACCCAAGCGTGTGAAAGTGCAGCAGCACCAACATCCGCAGCGCGCCATCGGTCAGCATGAACGCCCAATAGGCCGCCGTCACGGCGATATAGGCAGAGAGCCCCTCGGGTTTGCTCACAGCCGACCGCCCACCATCAGCGCCACATCCACCAGCCGGTGCGCATAGCCCATCTCGTTGTCATACCACGCGTAGACCTTCACCTGCGTGCCGTTCACCACCATCGTGGAAAGCGCATCGACAATGCTCGACCGCGTGTCGTTGGTGTAGTCGGCCGACACAAGCGGGCGCTCTTCGTACCCGAGAATGTCCCTGAGCGAACCTTCCGACGCCGCCTTGAACAGCGCGTTCACCTCTTCCACCGTTGTCGCGCGATCCATCTCGAACACGCAATCGGTCAGCGACGCATTCAGCAGCGGCACCCGCACAGCGTGACCGTTCAAACGACCCTTTAGCTCGGGATAGATCAGAGTGATCGCTGTCGCACTTCCCGTGGTTGTCGGGATCAGGGAATTTAAAGCCGACCGCGCGCGGCGCAGGTCTTTGGCGGGGCGATCGACAATCGTCTGAGTGTTCGTTACATCATGGATTGTCGTTATAGAACCGTGGCTTATACCAATCTCCTTGTGCAACACCTTCACAACGGGCGCCAAGCAATTGGTTGTGCAACTGGCGGCTGTCACAATATCATGGTTTTCAGCATCATAGATGTCGTCATTCACACCAAACACGATGTTCGCGGTCGGTCCGTCCTTGACCGGAGCAGAGACCACGACTTTCTTCGCTCCCATTTGAAAATAGGGCGCGATCTTCGCCTCGGATTTGAAAACGCCGGTACAGTCGATCACCACATCAACGCCCTCCATCGGCAGCGCCGACAGGTCGGATGTGCCGACAAACGGCAGGCGTACACCGTCAATGGTGATGCTCTCTGCGTCGTGCGAAAACGCGGCATTCCACCGCCCATGCACCGTGTCGAACTCGAACAGATGCGCATGCATTTCAGGATCGCCCGCCGCGTCGTTGATCCACGCGATCTTGACGCCCCGCTCCAACAAGGGTTTCAGGGCAAGCTTGCCAATGCGGCCAAGCCCGTTCAGCGCGTAGGTGGTCATGCGGAGGCATCCTCTTCGGTCATTTGTCCAATATCATCAACGGCCTTTTGCAAAGACATCCGGTCAAGCGTGTTCATGGGCAGCGCTGTGAAAACGCCGATCCGATTGCGCAGCGCACCGTAGGCCGCCTGAAACGCAAGGCTGCGTTCAGCGTCCGACCCGGTGGCCTTGACCGGATCGACCATGCCCCAATGCGCGCTGATCGGCTGGCCCGACCACGCCGGGCAGTCTTCGTTCGCAGCCTGATCGCAGACCGTGAACACGAAATCGAACTTCGGCGCGCCCTCACCCATGAATTCCTGCACGTTCTTGGCCCGCAAGGCCGACACGTCGTGCCCTTTCTGGCGCAGCACATCCACCGCCATCGGGTTCAATTCGGAAAAGGGCTTGGTGCCTGCGGAATAGACGTCGAACCGATCTCCAGCCATGTCGCGCAGGATCGTTTCGGCAAAGATCGACCGCGCCGAATTACCGGTGCAGATAAAGAGAACATTGAATTTTTTCAGCGACATATCCATCATTCCTTGTCCAAAGCCCGCGGCCAGCGGGCTGCACATATCCGGTCTGCCCCGACAACAATCGAGCAGCAGGAAGTCCAGCATCCCCTGCACGTTTGTTACATTCACACTGTAACGAAGCGATGTCCCAACCCGCGTCTGGCTCAGCAATCCGGCGTCCAGCAGGTTCGACAGGTAAGCCGAGAGCGTGGAGGGCTTGATGTCCAGCGCGGTCGAGATTTCACCCGCCGGCACCTTGTCCGGCATCCGCCGCATGAGCATGCGAAAGATGGCCAGCCGTTGCGGATGACCGAGTGTCGAGAGTTGTGAGGCGATTATTATTTCCATATTTCGTGAATAATGGAATTAATGACGCCGTCAATGACTCGTTTGCCCATCCGTGCAGGTAATCGGTTTTCGGATTGCGACGCGCTGCAAAACCCGTAAACCCGCATTTGACGTTCCGACCGGAGATCCGCCATGTCGCTGCCCATCGCCCAGATCACCCCCGTGACCCAGCCCCTGTTGGGCCGTGTGACATTGCCCGGATCCAAATCCGTCACCAACCGCGCACTTCTGGTGGCAGGCCTCGCACGCGGCACCAGCCGCCTGACCGGCATCCTACGCAGCGACGACACGCATTACATGATGACCGCCCTGCGCGCGATGGGTGTGGGCATCACGGAGGTTGATGAAACGACGGTCGAAGTCACAGGCTCGGGCACGCTACAGCCAGCCGACGAACCGCTTTTCCTTGGCAATGCCGGCACCGCGACACGTTTCCTGACCGCCGCAGTCGCTTTGGCCGACGGCACCACCATCGTCACCGGCGACGAACACATGCAGAAACGCCCCATCGCGCCGCTGCTGGACACGCTCCGCGCAATGGGCGTCGATGCCACGTCCGACACCGGCTGCCCACCCGTCACGGTCAACGGCAACGGCACATTCCAAAGCGGCGACATCGAGGTCAGCGGCAAGCTGTCCAGCCAGTATATCTCGGCCATCATGATGCTGGCCGCGATGGGCAACGGTGAGACCCGCATCACAATCGGTGGCGGAAAGATTGGAGCGGTGGGATACTTGCACATCACCGCCGCTGTCATGCGCGCCTTTGGTGCGACCGTCAGCTTTCCGTCCGAGAACCAGATCGTTGTGGCACCGGGCGGCTACACCGCTGCCGACTACCACGTCGAACCTGACGCAAGTGCGGCGACTTATCTCTGGGCGGCTGAAAAGCTTACCGGGGGGAGCATAGATATCGGCACCGCCCCCGGCGACATGAACCAGCCCGACGCCAAGGCCTACGAGATGATCGCCGCCTTCCCGCATATGCCGTCCGAGATCGACGGATCGCAGATGCAGGACGCCATCCCGACTCTCGCCGTGCTGGCCGCGTTCAATGACACGCCCGTCCGCTTCACCGGGATCGAGAACCTGCGCGTCAAGGAATGCGACCGGATCGACGCCGTTCATAAAGGGCTGGAACAGGTGCGCCCCGGTCTGGCAAACGTCGAAGGCGATGACCTGATCGTGCATGCTGACCCCGCACTGGCCCGCCATGTGAGCGACGGCCTGATCGACAGCCATGCCGACCACCGCATCGCCATGAGCTTTGCCCTTGCCGCGATCAAGGTCGAAGGCGTGCGGATCGAAGATCCCTACTGCGTGTCCAAGACCTTCCCGAATTACTGGGATGTCCTGCGCGGGCTGGGCGTGATGGTCGACATCACCCAGCCCTGACGCGCCTCACTCCGCCGCAATCGCCGCCCGGGCGTCGCCCCTCAGCGACACCCATGCGCCACCGCCGGTGTACCGCCAACCAAGCCGCCCCTCATCGTCCATCGCAAAGAGCTTCAGCCAACCATTGTCGAACAGCGCCGCAACCCCGGCGTGCCGCTCAAGGATGTCGCTGATCGCCGCGCGTGGCGCCTCGATCGCCACCGACAGCCGCAGCGGATCGTGCATGAATGTCTCGCCGTCATGCACCGACTGCCACGGCAACCCTCCGCGCAGCACGCCGCCATTGCCTTCGACCACACCGATGCCGCCGGTCACGTTGTGAAGCAGCTTGTTCCCGGCACCAAACACATCGGGCGCAACGGATGACCCGTAGTATTGGAGGCTGATCCAGCTTGCGACAACCACGGGCGCGGTCAGGATCAATTCCAGAACTTGGAAATTGGTATCCTGCCGCCAGTCATAGCTGTGCAGGAACGACCGCCCGTCAAGGCTCCGACCCATGGTCCGTGAACGGGGTGCGACGATGAAGGCCGAACAGCCCGCAAGCCCCCATTCGGGCCGGGTTTCCGACCAATCCTTGGCCCGTTCCATGACCGCCCCCGCATCCGTCGCGCGGGGAAGACGCGCCGACCGCTCTGTCCGCGTCATCTTGGCCGCCGTTGACAGCGCCAGTTTCAGCGATGCAATCGTAGCACCCTGCGTGTGCCCGGCAGGCAGATCGTCCTCGTAAAGCCGAACCTCATCCGTCACCGTGTCATGCAGACCGGCAAGGAACACAGTCTCCGCAGGCACCTCGATCCCCTTCGAGACCAGCCCGGCCCGCACGTCTGCATCGTTGAGCAGCAGCGCCACCAGCCGCGCGTTCACATCACCCGCATGACCACCGCATGCCCCGCATTGCAGCGCGCTGGCGTGGGGGTTGTTGACCACCCCGGCACCGTGACCGGCCAGCAGGATCACCTTGGCAAAGCCAGATTTCATCGACATCGCCGACAGGATGGTCGCCGCCATGCCGGTCCGGTCTTCAAGCGTCAGACCATCTGCCAAAGCCGGAGCCGGATCATTGCCAAGGCTCGGATGCTTCTGCGCCAGCGAATCCCGCACCAGTTTGCCAAGATATAAAGGCCCTGTCGCTTCGACGAAGGCAAAGCTGCTGACAGCGGCCAGCCGGAACCGGCCCCACGCCCGCGTCACCCGTTTCGCCACGCGGGTCAGCATATCGCTTTCCTGCGGGTCGGTTGCGGCCGAAGTGGCACCGGGGTTTATCAGCACCGGACCGCGTGTCTCCAGCACATCCGACGCAAACCCGTGATGTGCCGCCGCGATGCCGAAGAAGCCTGCAAAGCCGATGGTCTCGATCCGGTCGCCTGACGCCTCAAGAGCCCGCCGGAACACTTCGGAGCGCACGTCGATGCAGAACGCCGCCTGCACGTTCGGCACATCGTCCTTGACGGCCACCGGCAACGCCAAGGTCTCGTCCAGCGCCCGCGCCGCCGCATGATCCGCCGCTGCCTGAAGCGCTGCGTCGATCAGGTCATCCTCACTCGGCACGATGGGCTGCGCATGGGATGCAAGCACCTGCGCCCACCGATCCCCGATCTTGTCCTTGTAGCGCGCCAAGAGCGCCGCCTCGAAGACGAGCTTGGCAGTCAGAAGGTCGGTGATGTCGTTGTTGCCCTCGCCTTTCAGGTTCGCGCGGAATGCCTCGCCCGACGCCAGTTGCGCCCAGCCACCAAGCCGCATCAGCAACGTGTGGAAATAGCTTTCGCAGGCATCCGCTGTAATCCCCATATCCTCGGCACATTTGGTCAACGCGCCCCGCGCGGACATCGACATCGACGCCACCCGCGACGCAAACCCGGTCAGGCCGAAAATCTCGGGCGTCAGATCGCGCTGCGCGAAGGACCGCCAGGACAGCCAGGCTCGCGTCTTGGGCGCAGGCCAGAGCGCCTGTCCGGTGTCGTAATGCCCACCCGCCCAATGGCCGATCCGTTCGGCCACGAAGTCGGGCCAGTTGATCTCCGACACCTCTTCGGCCAAATCAGCGAGCGTCGGCAAGGTTTCGGGCAAGCGCCCAGGCTTGTCCATCGCCGCGATCACCGCGTCGACCGAAATGCCAAGCTCCGGCACCTCGGCAAGACCTGCCTCCAGATCGGCCACGCTCAGTTCACCTGCCACGAATTTGGCCTTGAAATGCACCCTCTCGGGCACCGTCCGCACACCGGCAACCCGCGCCAGACGGGCGGCAGCCACCTGCAACGGCTCACCCGCCTGACCGACGTAAGGGTTCACCGCAACCGTCGCCTCAAGCGACCACAGCGGCGGGATGTGGGCGGCGGCGTTCCGCGCACCTGCCATGATCTCAAGCGCCGGACCCGAGAACCGTTCAACCATAGTCAGCATGTCGTGATCTCCTGTCCTGTCCATTACCGTGACCGCGCGGCCCAGCCGCCGGTCAGCCGGTCAAACACCGCGTTGAGGTAAAATCCGTTGGAAAGATGCACCCGAAGGCCTTGGGCGGCCGGATGGCTGGCCCAGTTCGGGAACGTTGCCTGTGCCAAGGCCACCGTGCCGAAGCTCAGGATGGTCAGCACCATCAGCGCCCATTGCAGCGGTCCGGGGGCCGGGGTTGCGGGCAGCGCGCCCGTCGTCAGCCAGACCGCGATGGATTGCAGCGCAAAATAACTCAGCGTGGTCGCCACCGAATAGGCCGCCATGCGCCGCGTCAGCACCTCTGGCGCGTGATCCGCCAGACCTTGCGCAAGCAGATAGGCCACTCCCATGACCAGCACTGCACCCAGCGCAATTGCCTGTGCTGACTTGCCGTCGATGCCCAGCAGCAGGCCCAAAGTGCCGTAGATCGCCAGCGCAAAGGCAAACGCCTTGAGAACTGCCTTGCCATTCGGGATCGCCACGGGACCGGGCCGCCGGATCGACGCCACCTGTTGTACCGCCCCGCCCGACGCAAGGAAGGCATGCGCCTTGTAAAGCGAATGCGCCACGATGTGCAGCAGCGCCAGCGGGAAAAGCGCCAGACCGCATTGCAGGATCATGAAGCCCATCTGCGCCACGGTAGACCACGCGAGCGAGGTCTTTACCGACGGCTGTGTGAGCATGACCAGACCACCGAACAGCGCCGAGAACCCGCCAAGGATCACCAGCACCGACAGCACACCGGGCGCCAGCAGCATCACGTCCGCAAACCGGATGAGCAGAAAGCCACCCGCGTTCACCACGCCCGCGTGAAGCAGCGCCGAAACCGGCGTCGGGGCTTCCATCACCTCGGTCAGCCAGCCATGTGTGGGAACCTGCGCCGATTTGAACAGCGCCGAGATCGCCAGCAGACCAGCAGCAAGGATCGCCGCCCCACCGCCTTCACCGGCCCGTGCCGCCTCGATGATGGTCTGGATGTCCGCCGTGCCATAGGCCGCCGCCAGCGCGAAGGCACCAAGGATGAGCCCCCCGTCAGACGCCATGGAACACAGCGCCTTCTTGCGCGCCGCCCGTTGCGCCGCTGCCCGTTCGGGGTAGGTCAGCAGCAACCGGTTCACACACAGGCCCACTGCGCCCCAGCCGATGATTAACTGGATCAAGTTGCCCGCTGTCACCAGTAGAAGAACCGAAGCCAACCCGAAACTCAGCCAGCCCAGAAACTGCGCCTGGTTCTTTTCGCCATCGGTGTAGGTGACCGCAAACCGCATCACGACCCAGCCGATAAAGCTGACAAGCATCAGCATGGTCACGCTCACCGTGTCGATGCGGGCCGAGAAACCCATGTTCGCCGCACCCAGCAGCCCGCTTGTCGTCGATCCGTCGCGGATCAGCAGACCCAGCGCCCCCAGCGACACCCCCATCGCGGCCAGACCGGCATATTCGCCCAGACGCAACAGGGTCGATCCGCGCGGCAGGTCGCGGTTCATGTAGAAGATGCCGACAAGGGCGAAAAAGGCCGGGGCCAGAAGGGGCAAGGCGGGGGTCATGATACGGTTTCCTTTGAGGACGTGATCTTGCAAGGGCACCTAGCCTGCGTATTTG
>NZ_JBHYFV010000055.1:0-17016 GCF_051859345.1 Marivita sp.
CATGTTGACGGCCTCATTGCCGCCGACCATGACGTTGACCACCTGTTCGCCGGTTACGTCTTTGGAATTGAAACTGCCCGCGTTGCGCCCAAGCCGCAGCACCTCGATCCGGTCGGTATTGTCCAGAACGAAGTGATGAATGTCGTGGCTGATCACCAGAACTGCCAGCCCATGCGAGGCCAGTTCACGCACCAGATTGCCAACCTGTTCTGACGCCGAATGGCTGAGCGCCGCCGTCGGCTCGTCCAGCAGGACAACCTTGGGTTCCCAAAGAATGGACCGGGCAATGGCGATGTTTTGACGCTGACCGCCCGACATGGCCCCGACGTTTCGACTGAGTGAAATCGAGTCAAGACGCATGCGCTTGAGCACGTCCTTGGCCTTCTTTTCCGCCATGGCGCGGGAAACGCGAAACCCCGTCCACCACGGGCCGGTCAACTCGCGCCCGAGAAAGAGGTTCTGCACCGCGTCGAGATTGTTGCACAAGGCGAGGTCCTGATAAACGGTCTGCACCCCCATCGCCGCCACACTGGCCGGGGTCGCCCCCTCAACTTTACGCCCTTCGAACAGGTAGTCTCCACTGTCGGGGCGATGCGCACCGGCCATGACCTTGACCAGAGTCGATTTTCCGGCCCCGTTGTCACCGACAAGGGCGACGACCTTTCCGGGTTCAAGATCGAGCGACACATCTGTCAGCGCTTTGACAGGGCCGAAATGCTTTGTGATCCCGCGCAAGCGAAGAATAGGTTCTGTCATCTGGAGTCGCCTCTGATACGCGATGGGAGTCGGCAGCCAGAGCCGCCGACCGCTCTGCTTGAGCGGAGATACCGGCTACATGTTTTCCTGACAGATCGTGGCATCGGCAGCACCGTCACAGATTTGTTCCCAGCTGTAGAGACCCGCATCAACGACGGCGGAGACATTGGCGATGGTCACATTTTCCACTGGCAGGAAGGCGGCGGGGACATCCATGAAGTCGTTGTTGACGGTGTCATTGATCCACTCGCCGGACAGGTTCTCGCCGTTCAGGATGTTGACCGACAGATCCGCCGCGGCTTCGGCCATTACACGCAAGTCCTTGAAGATCGTGTTGTCCTGCCAGCCCTGCACGACAAATTGCAACGCTTCGATGGTTGCGTCCTGTCCCCCAGTGACGACAACCTCACCTTTCTTGTAGCCTTGGCTGATAAGCGCCGCGACAGAGCCACCGGTAGTGCCGTCATTCATGCCCAGGAACATGTCCACCTGTCCGCCGGTGCGGGTCAGGCAGTTCTCGGCAAAAGCCTGCGCCTCGACCGGATCCCAGTTCGGGGTAAAATCTTCGCAGACCACTTCGACTCGGCCCGAGTCCATCAATGGTTGCAGATATTCATTCTGACCCAGTTCGTATTGCGTTGTGCCGTACTCACCCTGATTGCCTTTGACGCGGGCAATACGGATTGTGCCGTCGGGCATCCCCTCGATCAATTCGGCGGCACGCTTGCCCTGGGCCTGGCCCACGGCGCGGGCGTTGAACAGGACATGCGCTTCTGCCTTGCCACCAATCGCGTCATGTTCGTAAAGAAGAACCGGCACGCCCGCCTCCTCAGCAGCCTTGAGCGCCCCGGCGGACAGGTTGGCGTCAGAGGAGGTATAGACGATCAGGTCCGCGCCCTGCGTCAGCGCATCTTCCACCAGACGCTGTTGGCGTTCAGGGTCACCCTCACCGTTTTGTACGGTTACAGTGACCTCGGGCACACGCGCTTTCATTGCAGCGACATAGAGCGGCGCGTCGGTCCGTTCAAAACGGATCGTGGTCGAGTTGGGCAGCATGAAGAACACACTTGCCTCTTGCGCAGCCGCAGGGGCCGCCGCAAATCCAGTCAGCGCAATGGCTGCCAAGGCACTTGTGCATGAAAGTTTGTTCAAGATACTCATTTTGATTCCTCCCGTGGTGTGGCTGATCTTCCTTGTCTCAGCCCGGTTCTTTGTGCCGCCTCCTCGACGGCAGTTTGCGATCAGGTTCCACACTGGTATCGCTGAGCTGAAGTTAGCTTGCCACCGGTGGCGCGTCGCCGTGTGTTCTGTCCAATCTGGAACCGTCAGCCAAGTTCAGGCGCACACACGCCTGCGCTTCACCCACCAGGACCGGACCGACGCCGATACAGATCACGTCCAGATCTTTGATTTGGCGCCCATGGGCGATCACCGGCGCTGCCTCGGCAAGGGCCGGCTTGACTGCAGCGACCACTGCGTTGGGTTCATGGGCGAGCACAAGCAAGACCACGGCACCACGGGTCGAAAGCCCCTCGATATCGGCCGCCTGCCGTTCGACCGATCCCCGGGCATTGGCTGTCGGCAACATATGCCCGAGCTTTTGCACTCGTTCCTTGAGTGCGGCTTCGTCGAGCTTGAAAGCGCTTTTCCCTGAACCGGGCCCCGGATAGAATGATCGTCCCTGCGATCGCCGTTTGCGCACCAACAGAAAGCACGGTGGCCAAGAGTGATGATCGACGGATTTTTCTGCTACTCATATCGGCCTCCCAATTGCATTTTGTTGACCAGTCGGCTTGCACTTGTCGGGTTTCGTCCGGTCTCAGGGCAGTTTTTCAGGCAGCGGCGTCGCTTCGTAGCAACCGACCACTCCCTGATCGAAATCAAGGATTGACCCGGTCATGATGCCGGACTCGTCACTGGCCAGATGGGCAATCCAGCGCGCGACCTCGTTCATGTCAAGCAGCCGCCCGGCGGGCAATTTCGCTCCGGCCTCTGTTTGCCAACCGTCCGGCATGTCGTGATAGGTTTTCTGCGTGATGTCCTCGGCTGGCGTGTCCATCCAGCCAATGGCCAACGCGTTAACGCGTATCCCGTCCCGCATCAGTGAGAAGGCGGCGTTCTTTGTCGTCGCCACAAGCGCCGCCTTGGACGCGGCATAGACCGTGAGGAACGGCACGCCGCCGTGGGCTGTTACCGTGGCCACATTGACAATGGCTCCGGGTTTGCCTGCATCACGCCAATGATTGGCCGCGTACTGCATCAAAAAGAATGGTGCCCGTGCGTTGATCGCGAAGGTTCTTTCCCATAGCGCTGCGTCCCCGTCGAGAATGCCACCGCGATCCGTGATGCCGGCAGAGTTCACAAGGATGTCGTAAGTCCCGAATTCCTGGAGCGCGCGCGCATGCACCGACTGGCAATCGTCCAGATTGGTCAGGTCCGCCTGATGATAGACGACACGCTGCGTCTTGGTGCTCAAGGCTTCTGCAGCGGCTTTGCCCTCGGCCGCTTTTCGACCCATGATCAGCGCCCCATTGAGCCCGCGCCGCAGCATCAGCTTCACCACCGTGAGCCCGAGCCCTTGTGTTGAGCCGGTCACCACCGCCACCTTGCCCGCAAATTGCCGATCCAGCGGCACATCGTTGTCTGAGGCCGCACGATAGGCGGCATTGCCATACGGGCTTTCGTAATCTGTCATGCGTAATCCACCTCCACCGGCTTGTTCGTTTGATAGGATTTCAGCGCAGCCTCCGACAGCAGGAGTGCCCGCCGACCGTCTTCGAATGTCACATTCGGGGGCTTTCCGGCCGTCACCTGGTCAATGAAGTCACGAATTTCCGCCTCGTAGGCCGCGCGGTAGCGTTCAATGAAGAAATAAAGCAGTTCATCGCGCGTCGCCGTGCCGCCCGTACCATAGCGCGACACTTCGGAGGGGCGGTGATTGTTCGAGCGCACCATGCCTTTCGCGCCGAAGGCTTCGACCCTCTGGTCATAACCGTAATTGGTGCGCCGCGAATTATTGATATGACACAACGCGCCGGATGCGCCGCGCATCACGACCATTGCCGTGTCCACGTCGTTCAGTTCGCCAAAGACCGGGTCCACCCGGTTGGCGGCCATGGTAAAGACTTCCACCGGATCTTCACCCATGACGAAACGGGCCATGTCCATGTCGTGGATCGTGGTGTCGCGGAACAGCCCGCCGCAGGCCTCGAGGATCGCGCGCGGCGGTGGCGGACCGGGGTCGCGGCTGGTGATCACCAATAGCTCCAGATCGCCGATATCCCCGCGCGCAACGGCTTGCTGCACACCGGCATGGCTGGGGTCGAACCGCCGGTTGAAGCCCAGTTGCAGCGGCACGTCGAAAGCCTTGAGCTTCTCTTTGCATTCCTCGACCTTGTTGATATCCACGTCGATCGGTTTCTCGCAGAGGATCGCTTTTCCTGCCTCCGCCGATCGCAGGATCATGTCCACATGCGTGTTGGTCGGCGAAGCGATCAGCACGGCATCGACATCCTCCGCGTCCAACAAGCGAGCGATATCCGTTGTCGCACGGGCACCAACCGCTTCAGCGGTGGTTCTTGCGTTGGCTTCAAAGACATCGAAGCACCAGGTCACGCAGGCATCCGGTTGCAGTGCGACCAATCGTGCATGCATGTCTCCGATGCGACCGGTTCCAATGAGTCCGAAACGCAGCATATGATACTCCTTGCGACTGCAATTTTTTCGCCAGCTTTCCCTGCTGCCCGCCCAACCTCAACGCCCGGTTTGTCCAGATTGGAATTTTTCGACAGTGTCAGGGACACTCGGACGCATTATCCTCTGGAGGGACATGTCAAAAGGCGCGGCCTCTCACAGTGAAATGACACATCTGGAATCCGAAAAACCACAGTCGGCCGGACCCGGTAATTTCTTTAATGAAATGTCGGCCCACGAGTTGGAGCGCTTTCTTGATTTTGTCAGCCGGTTCATGGCGGAAACCCAGGACACCTTGCTGCTGGGAATGCCTGCGCGCGAAGTGCCCATCATGGTGCAGCTCATGCGCTCGCATCTTCGCGGTCGACTGGAGACACCGTCATCGCTGATCGACGGATCCGGCCTGGCGCGCGGCACCGCCCATCGTCTGATCGAGGACATGGTGGAGAACGGGCTGATCGTCAAACGCCCGCGCACCCGCAGCGGCAAGACATTCTCGCTGCATCCGACCCGGCAAATGATCGACGCCTGGGTCAACTATTTGCGCCGCGTCAAATCGTTGCTCGGGACTGCATTCGGACTGTCCGAGGACACTGATTATTTCTTTGGCGCATCTTATCTGGCCACCGCCGCGGTTGCCCCGTTGCCGGTCATGCCCAGCAAGCTCTACCTGCCAAGCGGCTTGCGCATCCTGCTGCATGCGGATGCGGGTTTCATGGCAATGCAAAAACTCAAACGCCAGTTTGAAATGCACTTTGGAACGGAGATCGAGGTGCGCGCACTCAGCATTGACCGGCTGCACCAGGAAATCCTTGACAATGCAAGACGGTCGCAGTCGCGTTATGATCTGGTCACTTGCGATGTCTGCTGGATGGAGGAAATGATCCAGGCCGACGCCATTCGTCCCGTGGACCTGCCGGAAGGCAGCGAAGCGCGTGACTTGATGGATTTCCATCCCGAGGCGCTCGCCACTGCGCAGCGTGGCGAAGTGCTCTTTGGTATTCCGGTCCAGACCACGCCGGAACTGTTCCTGTACCGCACAGACATTTTTGAGCAGTTTGGGCTGGAGCCGCCGCGGCATCTCTGCGACTTGGTGGACTGTGCCCGCCAACTGCACAATCCGGCCCGCGGGCTGAGCGGTATCTGCTGGAATGGCGCCCGCGGTACGCCTGTTGGCACCAGTTTCATGATGTTGATGGCAGATTTTGGTCAGCCTGTCCTCAACCTGTCGCGCGTGGGCAATGGGTTCCGCGATCAGCAGCTCGATGGCGAAGAGCTCACCCCGATGCTCGACAGTCCCGAGGCGCTGGAGGCGGCGGAGTTCCTTGTCGAATTGCTCTCGTGGTCGCCGCCAAAGGTGCTGCTGTTGTGGTGGTTTGCGCGCGCCGGGGGGTTGGCGGCGGGGCGCGCCGCCATGGCCTATAGCTACACGCAGATCCTGCCACTGATCGAAAACCAACCGGACTCGCCGGCCTACAGGCGCACCGGCTATCTGCCGCATCCTACGGCTCCAGGTATCCCGCGCAGTGCGCCGCTCGGCGGTTGGAATATCTGCGTGCCCTCCAACCTCAAGCCTGCGCGGATTGGTGACGTGACCGAGGCTGCACGCACCCTGACCTCGGCTGCGGCCACGAAACTCTACATCGAAAATGGCAGCCTCGTGAGTTCACGCTTCAGCGTCTGCAACGACCCGGTGGTGGCTCATGGCCGCCCGGTCATTGCCACCGTCGACCAGATGGCCCGCGCCGGTCAGCTTCAGACCTGGGCACGCCCAGCCGTGCCGCAATTCAACACACTTGTCCGCATTCTGGGTGAGGAAATTCACACCATGTTGTTGCGCAACAAGAAACCCACCGCCGCCCTCCGCGACGCGCAGGCACGCTGCGAACGGGCAATGGGTCTGTAGGGTCACAGATTTACCCATTGCCGTTGGGCATGCGACACCTGCATGGCTTCGACAATGCGTTGGACTTCATATGCCTCGCGAAAGTCGGGGCCACAGGGAGTCCCACCGGAATGCGCAGTCAGCAGTTCGGCCACTTCGATCACTTTCAGGTCGTTGAAGCCCAGATGATGCCCCGGTGCCGGGCAGAACCGGCCATAAGGGGGATGAGACGGACCGGATTCGATGCGCGTATAGCCGCTCCGCTCCGGCGCACCGGACCAGAGCTGCAATTCGTTCATCCGCTCCTGTGTAAAGGCCAGCGCCCCCTTGGTTCCGCTGATCTCCCAAGAAAGATCCATGGTGCGAGCGGTTGCGGCCCAGTTGGCCTCAAGACTGCCGCTTACCCCGTTCTCAAAGCGCACCAGCGCGTGGGTCATGTCATCGACCTCGACCGGGGCACGCTGGGTCATGCCGGGGGCGGTGGGTCGGGTCTCGTGGATCGTCCGACAATCCGCGTGCACCTCGGCCACGGGGCCGAGCAGATAGCGTGCCATGGAGATGATATGGCTGCCGATATCTGCTACCGCCCCACCGCCCTGCGGGTCAGTGCGGAAAGAATGCGGCACGTCTGGGTCCGCCATGTAATTCTCGGCGTGACGACCTCGAAAGCCTGTGACCTCGCCAATCTCGCCGGATGTGATGATCTCGCGCGCCAGCTTGATCATCGGGTTGCGCAGGAAGTTGAACCCCACAAGTGTGATCACGCCCGCTGCCTCTGCCGCCTCGGTCATCTCAAGCGCCAGCACTGCCGTGGTCGAGAGAGGCTTTTCGCAATAGACGGTCTTGCCCGCTGCAATTGCCGCCTGGGCAATCGGTGCATGCAGCACGTTGGGCGCGGTGATGGCCACGATGTCAACGGACTCGTCGGCAACCAGAGCCTGCCAGTGGCCGGTTCCGCGCTCAAAGCCCAGAGACAGCGCAGCATCTGCAGCCAGTTCGTCGCTCGCATCCGCAAGCACACGCAGTCGCGGTTCTGCCGGCACGTCAAACAGCCCCGCAACGCTGCGGAACGCATTTGCATGACAGCGTCCCATGAAGCCCGATCCCACCAGACCAATGCCGATCTCCGGTTTACTCATTGTGTGATCCTCCTGTCGGTCACGCCGCCACATTGCCCCGGTGATGGGACACCGCGTCGATCAGGTTTTCCTCGGTCATCGCGTCCCCTTCGAATTCTGCAACAATCGCACCCTCGGACATGGCCAGAACCCGATGGCTCACTCCCAGAACTTCGGGCATTTCCGAAGAGATCACGATCACCGCCAGCCCCTGTTCCGCCAGATCCGCGATCAACTCGTGAATGGCCGACTTTGAGCCGACGTCGATTCCGCGGGTCGGCTCGTCGAGAATGATCAGTTTGGGATCCGCGCAAAGCCATTTGGCCAGTACGAATTTCTGTTGGTTGCCACCTGAAAGCTGCGACACCGCCTGATCCGGACCGGTGGTCTTTATCGACAGGACCGAGCGGTATTTCTCGAACACCGCCAGTTCCTTTGGTCGGTTCATGAGTGATACTGACGAAAACAATCCAAGATGCGGCAGAGACGTGTTTTCCCGCCCACCCATCATCAGCACGAGCCCCTGCTCTTTTCGACTCTCGGGGACCAGTGCCATGCCCATGTCAATGGATTGCCGGGGCCTGGGCAGGGCGATTTCGCCGCCTTTCCAATAGATCTTCCCGCTATCGGCCTTTCGGACGCCAAAGACGGTTTCGACAACTTCTGATCGCCCGGCCCCGACAAGCCCGTACAACCCCAACACCTCGCCTTCGCGAACCGAGAAGCCGACATTGCGGAAAAGACCCGATCTGCTCAGCTCTTCGACACGCAGCACCTCTGCACCAAACTCGGCTTTGGCCCTGATAAAGTAGGTATCCAGCGTACGTCCGATCATCATGCGGGTAACCTGGTTCAGGTCGGTGTTGGCGGTTTCGACCGTGCCCTGCACCTGACCGTCGCGCAGCACCGTAATGCGGTCGGTGATATCGAAAATCTCGTTCATCTTGTGCGAGATATAGACGATGCCGACACCCCGCGCCTTCAGACCGCGAATGGTGTGAAACAACTGATCCTTTTCGGTGTCTGTCAATGAAGCCGTGGGCTCATCAAAGATCACCACGTTGGCCTTGAACGCTTCGGCGCGGGCGATCTCGACCATCTGCTGCATCGCGACCGACAGCGTGCCGACACGCGCATCCGGGCCAAAGCCACATCCCAGCGCCTCCAACGCCCTTGTCGCGTTTCGGCGCAGCTCGCGTTTCTTCAGCACCCCGAACCGGTTGGTGGGCCAGGCGCCGAGGTAGATATTCTCGGCCACCGACAGTTCGGGCGAGAGCGACAATTCCTGGTGGATCAGGAGTATGCCCTTTCGCCGCGCATCCAATGGACCGGCGACGTGGGTCGATGCACCCTGATAGTTGATCTCACCGCCATCGGGTGTGTGCAGCCCGGCCAGCACTTTCATCAGGGTCGATTTTCCAGCCCCGTTTTCGCCTACCAACGCGTGAACCTCGCCGGAACGGATGTCAAAGCTGACATCGTCAAGCGCCTTGACGCCCGGGAATGTCTTGGTGATGCCTTCGACTTTTAGAACAACGTCGTTCATCATGTGTGCCCTTTGTGGTTCAACATTTTATCCAGAACGAGAGCCAGCACGAGCACCGCGCCCATCACCATCAATTCGACATAGTTGGGTGTGTTCAGCAGCCGTAGCCCATTCCGAAGCACCGCCAATGTCAGCACCCCCCCAATCGTCATCCACATGCTGCCGAACCCGCCCTGCAGGCGGGTGCCGCCCAGCACCACGGCGATGATCGTCCACAGCTCCCAGATCTTGCCCGCGTTGGGTTCGGCCGTGCCAAGCCGCATCGACAACAGGATGCCGCAAACCGCCGCCAGCGTGCTGCAGATCGTGAAATTGATGATCTTGTGGCGCTTGACGTTGATGCCGGCATCATGCGCGGCCTCGACATTATCACCCACTGCGTAGGTTTCACGGCCATGCCGCGTGCTGGACAGCACCCATTGAAAAAACAGTGCCAACCCGAAAAATATCATTGCCGTGAGAGAAATCGGACCAAGATAGATTTCGGGGATCTCGGTATAACTGAAATCCTGCACCATCAGTGCGTTTTCACCCGAGTAGACGAAAACCAGGCCACGAATGCCAATCAATGCGCCCAGCGTCACGATAAAAGAATGCATCCCCGACAGCGCCACCAGCGCGCCATTCACAAACCCCAGCGCCGCGCCGGACATCACCCCAAGGACCACCGCGGGCCAGACGCCCATATGCTCCTGTAACCCAATCGCCAAGGCGGAGGCCAAGGCAAGGACTGCGCCCACGGACAAATCAA
Source organism: Marivita sp. (assembly GCF_051859345.1). Taxonomy (GTDB): domain Bacteria; phylum Pseudomonadota; class Alphaproteobacteria; order Rhodobacterales; family Rhodobacteraceae; genus Marivita. The sequence goes on from NZ_JBHYFV010000055.1 coordinate 9,750, forward strand.
TCTCGCCATTGATCATCACCATCGTCATGCCAATGGCGAGAATGCCGATAAAGGCGCCCTGGGTCAGGATGTTGCCGATATTGTTGACGGTGAGAAAATACGGGCTGGCCAACGAAAAGACGATCACAGTCAGCACCAGGAACACCCAGATATGGTTTCTGAGTCCCCACTTGAGCATGCTTTGCAGCGGCGATCCTGTAGGGATATCGGTTGCATGGCTCATGCGAAAATCCTCCCGCGCTTGGCGCCCAGATCAATCCAGACTGCGATGATGATGACGGCCCAGGTGACGAGCCATTGCACGTAATAGGGAAAGCCCAGCAGCAGCAGTCCGTTCTGGATGAAACCAAGCATCGAGATTCCGATGACCGTTCGCCAGATACTTCCCGAGCCGCCCAGAAGCGAGGTGCCGCCAAGGATCACACCGGCAAGCACAGTCAGCTCGTAGCCTTGTCCAATCGTGTTCTGCGCTCCCATCACGCGGCTGCCCATGATGACGGCCGCAACGCCGGTTGTGAAACCCGAAACCACATAGGTCCAGAACACCGTCCAGCGCGCGTCGATCCCGGAAAAGATGCTGGCGGTTTCATTGCCGCCCACAGCATAGACGCGCCGCCCGAAGGTCGTGAATTGCAGAACCACACCCGCGATCACGGCGCCGACCAGAAACAGGATAACCGGCACCGGCAGACCCAGAAAATCACCCCGTCCGAAGACTGCAAACCAGGTCTCCTGCGCATTTGCGACATTGACGTTCGATCCCCCCGAATAAAGCAGGACAAGTCCTTGTAAGAATGACAACATTGCCAATGTCACGATCAGCGCGTTCAGCCCGACAAACCCCACGAGCACCCCGTTGAAAGCGCCCACGGCCAACCCGACCAACAGCGTCATGACGATCGCCGAGAACGGCCCCGTGATATTGTGCTGATCGACGACGATGACTGTCAGCAGCGTCAGGAGTGAACCGACCGAGAGGTCAAGACGCCCGGTCAGCACGACAAAGGTGACGCCGAGCGCCATCATGCCCGTGATCGACACCTGCCGGAGCACGTCGAGAATGTTGCCAGGCGACAGAAAGGCTTCGGCATTGAGCGCGACCACCCCCAGAAAAACCAGGAAGGCCAGTGCCAGCCCATGCCGGCGCAACACGCCGTTGATCGTCTGTCCCATTGAAATGTCCTCCCTGCGATGACGATAGGAAGCGTTCGGGGTCCAAAAAACTACCGTTATGTCCAAAATGAATCTTTGCCCGTGCGGGGCTTCTGAGCAGTGCTCTAACGTCAGTCTTCGGCGTAGATTCCCGAAAATCAGATTTGGACATTTAAGCAATTGAGCGCGCCCCCCTTCTGCCGAACAGTCAGAGGCAAGCACCCCGAAACGCTGCCAACGGGGCGTGCACAGACGAGGAATGGCAGCGTCCAGAGGAGGAAAACATGACGAAACTCACCAAAGCACTTGCCCTCGCCACCGCTGTTGCCTGCGCAGCAGGTGGCGCAACAGCACAGGACGTTCCGGACTGGCTTGGCGGTGAACTCAAGAAGCCACTTTCCGAAACCCGGATCGGCATCACCGTACTTTACCCCGGCTCCAACGCCTATCAGGCGAAATATGCCGAAACTGCCGAGGCCTATAGCAGGGAGCTTGGCATCCAGGCGACCGTCATGGACCCGCAAGGTGACCCGGCCACACAGTTCGACCAGATCCAGGACATGGCGTCGCAAAACATGGACGCGCTGGTTGTCTGGCCAACATCGCAGAATGCGCTGATACCGGCGATCCGCAACGCATCGCGTGCGGGAATTCCGGTAATCACGTCGAACTCGCCCATCGGCGAAGCAGGACGTCGCTACATTGTCGGCCATACTGGCCCCGATGATTGCGCTCAGGCCGAGCAAGCCGCCGAAATGTTGGCGGATTCTATTGGGGGCGAAGGCGATATTGTGGTGGTCGAGGGCACACCTGGATACTCCGTATCAATCCTGCGCAAGAACTGCTTCCTCGACAAGATGGCGGACGATTATCCGGGAATCAACGTTCTGGCCAGCCAGACCGCAGAATGGAACCGAGAGAAGGCGCAGACCGTGATGGAGACGTTCCTCACTCAATTCGGTGACGAGATCGACGGGGTCTATGCCTTTGACGATGGAATGGGACTTGGCGTGATCAGCGCGTTGCAAGGTGCTGGCAAGCAAGCGGGTGACGTCAAGGTTGTAACTTGCAACCAGTTCGGCGAAGGCTGGGATGCGATGAAAGCCGGTTGGCATTCAGGATCCAACAAGCAATCCCCGGTCGATGACGCGATACTTGCGATTCAGACTGCGATCAAGGTGGCCAACGGCATCGACGTGCCGGACCTCCAAGGCATCGAAACGCCCAAAGTACTGCCCGACAACGTTGACACGTTCGAACGTCCGTCCTGGTGAACGCTGGTCTCGTGACACTTGGGGCCGCGTCCTGGGACGCGGCCCTTTTGCTTGATCAATAATGCCCGCGCGCACGCATGATCGCGTCGATCCGTTTCTGCGATTGGGACAGGGCCTGCTCGACCGTCAAAACCCCTTGCAACATCATGTGGATCTCATCGCCCAATACGCTTAACAGGTCGCTGAATTCAGGGATCGGCGGGCGCGGCCAGGTCTGCAATTCACCGCGCCGCTCCATGGCGTCCACCTCGCTGATCAACGAAGAACTGGCCTGCACCTCGGGGTCGGCGCTGGTCGAGAAACGCGGGCTGGTGAGGTTGCCGTTCAACACGTACCATTTGAGCATTTCCGGGCGTGTCAGGTACTCCATGACCTTCCATGACGCTTTCTTGCGCTGATCGTCGAGCCCAGCCGGAACCGCAAGCGAGAACCCCCCGATAGGCGACACAGTGGGCGCGCCCGGACCGTGCGGATGCGGAACGTATTTGACGTTGCCATGCGCGGGAGAATCCTCGTTCAGCTCAAAGGCGGCCGCACGAATACTCCAGCCATAAGTCATCACCGCCTCGCCGCGCGAAAAGATGTTGATCCGCCGATCCCAGTTGCAGGTCAGGCTGTCCTTGTGGGAGAATTCTGCCAGTTCCAGCAAAAAGTTCGCCGTGGCCCGCGCTGCTTCGGTGTTCAGTTGCGGGCGATAGTTTTCCTTGTCGATCTCGGCGACATTGAATTCATCTCCAAGCGGATCAAGATTGATGATGGGCTGACCAAAATCCGCGAGTGTCTGAATGAAGGTATGCGCAACCGGTGTACCGCGGCCGAAATTCATCACGATCCCGGACATGTTGAACCTCGAGCGATGCAGGACCCGGGCCGCCAGCAAGAGCTCTTCTGTCGTTCTCGGACAGGTCAGCCCGGCCTCGGCAAACAGGTCGGCGCGGCAAAACAGGAGTTCCGCGGTTGGCTGGATCGGCAGGCCGTACTGGTTGTTGTTCCACGATGATCCCTTGTAGGCAGCGCTGTGGAAATCGGAAGGGTTGTACCGCTCTGCCCGCATGATCTCGTCCAACGGCTCGATCACACCTTCGGTGGCCAACTGGCCGATCCACGGAAGGTCCACGGCCATGAGGTCGAATTTTGAGACCTGCCGCCCGGCATTGCGCATGATCTCTCCGTGTAACTCATCCAGGGGAAGATTGACGATCTCGATATTGGTCCCGCACAACTCGTCCAGATTGGACGAAAACTCGCTGAGCGTCTTGAAGGTCGGGTCGATCGGGCTGAGAATCCGGAATGTTCGGTCCACCCCGACTCCGATCCGCATGGCACTGGGATAGGGCAACGTCCGCGAGGCCATGTAGTAGCCGCCGAAATAGAAATCACCCATTTCGCCATCGCCGGTCGTGAATCCGAAGGTATTGCCCACCATCACCTTGAGCTGCATGGAGAAGCTCTCAAATTCCGCGATAAGCTTTCGCGTGGGATGTAGAGAAAAGGATTTGCCCGATCGCGACTTGGGCCGCTTGTGCAGCAGCCCTTCATCAATCAGTTCGGTGATGCGCCGCATCGCCGTGCCATAGGGCACATCAGCCGCCATCGCCGCCGAGGTCACCGTCAGCAACTTGCCTTCCAGATGACGACGCATGGCGTAGGCCACGATATTCCAACGCGGATCCACCTTGGCAAGGCTTGTGCGCTTTTCGGATAATTCGCGGTTTGATTCCACGAATGTCAGAATCCGCAACAATTCCTCGCGTGTCATAAAGCCATCTCCTGGGGTCCTGCGGGATGCACCAAGCCATGATCCCAAAGCCATTCAGGCAAACCAGCGTCGGTTTGTCCAAATCTGACATTTCGATGGTTCTGCCACAAGGCCCCCACGTGCGACGGTCCTCGGGCAAGACCAGTCAGGGTAGGAGACGATGGCGCAAGCGGAATACGACTACATCGTGATCGGTGCAGGGTCTGCGGGCTGTGCAGTGGCCGGTCGGCTGGGCGAAGCAGGGCATTCTGTGCTGCTGCTGGAGGCGGGCGGCAGGGATCGCAACCCCTTCATCCATATCCCGCTTGGCTATTCGATGCTCTATGCCAACCGTTCCGTGAACTGGTGCTACGAAAGCGCGCCGGAGCCACATCTGAACAATCGCCGCCTGTTTCAGCCGCGCGGCAAGGTTCTGGGTGGAACCGGTTCGATCAACGGCATGATCTACATGCGCGGACAACCACAGGATTTCGACGGCTGGGCCGCGTCTGGATGCACGGGCTGGGGATGGGACGGCGTGCTGCCCTACTTCAAATCCTGCGAAGACCAGGAACGCGGGGCGGATGCGTTCCACGGAGCTGGCGGTCCGGTCGCAGTGTCGGACATCCGCACGAAACATGAACTTGGCGAAGCGTTTCATTCCGCCTCCCAAGCCCTTGGCGTACCGCGCAATGATGATTTCAACGGTGCTCGGCAAGAAGGCACGGGCTATGTTCAGACCACGACCAGGAATGGCATGCGCTGGAGCACGGCGGCGGGCTATCTGCGCGGACCTGCAAAACGGAAGATCGACCTGACGCTGCACGCCATGGTCGAACGCATCCTCTTGGAGGGCCGTCGCGCCACTGGTGTCCGCTGGACTGACGGGCAGGGTACATATGAAGCCCGGGCACGGCGCGAGATTATCCTGAGCGGCGGGACCTTCAATTCGCCGCAGATCCTTCAAATATCCGGGATCGGTCCAGGCAAGCTGCTCAGGCACCACGGCATCGAAGTGCAACACGAATTGCCGGGCGTTGGCGAAAACCTGCAAGACCATTTCGGCATTGGCGCGGAATACCGATCAACCGTTCCTTCTACGGTCAATGACCTTTACAACAACAAGCTCAAGGGCGGTTTGCAACTGCTGCGACACTTGATCTTCCGCAGTGGGCCTTTTGCCGATAACGGAAATTACTCGAATACCTTCATCCGTTCAGGCCCGGACGTCGACCGCCCCGACATGATGGTCACCTTCATGGCCTGGTGTACGAACGAACAGCTCAAGCCCCACCCGTTCTCAGGGTTCACCATCCTTGCAGAACACATGCGCCCGACCTCTCGCGGACATGTCAAGATCTCCGGCCCGTCGCCCACCGATCAGCCGGAGATCCAATTCAATTTCTTCTCCGAAGACGCAGACCAGCGCGCCGCCATTGCGGGTTTGCAGTTCGGGCGCAAGATTGCGCAGACCCATCCGATGTCTGAGTGCGTGGAGTATGAGATTTCCCCGGGGAAAGATGTGCAGTCCGAGGCCGAATTGCTGGACTACTGCCGCGCCAACGGCCTCTCCCTGCTGCACCCGGTCGGCACCTGCAAGATGGGTGTGGGTGCGGACGCGGTTGTCGATCCGCGCCTGAAAGTGCATGGCATTGATGGGCTGCGTGTGGCCGATGCGTCTATTATGCCCCGTATCGTCACCGGCAACACCAATGCTGCCGCAATCATGATCGGCGAGAAGGCCGCCGCGTTGATCCTCGAAGATGCAAAGGAGCACGCCTAATGCAAACGCTGGGATTGGCCCTGATGGGCACCGGCCGCATGGCTCATGTCTATGGCCCCAAGATAGGCGCCCATCCAGGGCTTCGGCTTGAAGTGATCTACAATCCACGCATCACATCCGCCGCCAGGGTGGCCGACCAATATGGCGGGCGGGCGATGGACGATCTGGACGCGGTGCTGGCCGATCCCGCAGTGGATGCGGTTGTAATCGCCACGCCCACAGACACCCATGTGGACTATATCGAAGCGGCGGCGCGTGCGGGCAAACCGATCTACTGCGAAAAACCGCTTGATCAGTCACTGGATAGGGTCGACCGCGCATTGGCCACGCTCGACAGCCACCCGGTGCCCTTCATGCTGGGCTTCAACCGCCGCTTTGACCCGGATAACAGCGCATTGCGTATGGCAGTACAGAACCGCGGGATCGGACGGCTCAACATGCTGATGAGCTGGTCGCGCGAACCCAGCCCGCCACCCATCGAATATATCCGCGCCTCGGGGGGTTATTTCGTCGATGCCACGATCCACGATATCGATTTGCTTTGCTGGATCGCAGGCGAACGCCCGGTCGAGGTGATGGCCGCAGGGTCTTGCATGTTCGATCCCCGGATCGGCATCGAGGGCGATTTCGACATGACAATGACAACGCTGAAAATGGCCTCAGGCGTGCTGGTCCATATCAACAACAGCCGCAGCTGCGCTTACGGATTCGACCAGCGTCTGGAGGCCTTCGGCGACGAGGGGATGGTGCAGACCCTGAACCAACGCGACGACAATCTAGTGCGCTGGGACAAGACCCGCACGGCCGCCCGAGAACCGCTCAAACATTTCTTTTTGGAGCGTTACGAGCAGTCCTTTTACAATGCGCTGGATGAATTCCATGCGGCGGTGACAGGCGAGCGCGCCCCATCGGCCACAGCCCAGGATGGCCGCGCCGCTCTGGCAATCGCCTTGGCCTGTGCGCAATCGGCAAAATCTGGACAAGCTGTTGCTCTAGAGTTCAAGTAGCGGTTTCGAAAACACCACCCGTCAGATAGTGCTGGAATGCAACTCATTGGCTACGATACACATTTTACGACGAAGAAAATTGCACTTATTTGTGCGCTGTAAGGGACAAACAGTTGCGCGTCTTACACGTAATTGCGGGCTTGGGTCTTGGCGGGGCAGAATCCATTTTAAGCCAATACATCCGCCACGACCGAGAATTCCAGCATGCCGTTGTGTCGATCGCTGACGGCGATCATTACGCTAGCACCATCCGGGAAGCTGGGGCGCCTGTCACGCGTGTCGACTTTTCGAAGCGGGGCTTTCGCAAGGCCCT
>NZ_JBHYFV010000056.1:0-15564 GCF_051859345.1 Marivita sp.
GACAACACCCGAACCTCTGCCTGCGGATCATCCCCTTTGGGACACCCCCAACCTGCTCATTACCCCACACTTCTCTGCCAAGTTGACCGACCGGTCCGAGCGATCGTTGAACATCATCATCGACAACCTGCACCGCTATAGTACCGGGCAAACGATGCTCAACCGGATCAGTGCAGAAGATCTCTGGTCAAACGGGTAGGACGGCATGTCCCGCACCGCCGTGCCCTCTCGAGCCATTCAGGAATGGATACCGACATTATGAAGATTGGATTTATTGGCCTCGGCGTCATGGGGCAGCCCATGGCAGGGCATCTGATCAAAGCTGGCTACGACCTCCACCTGCATCGGGTGAAGGAAAAATCGCGCGCCCTTGTCGAAATGGGAGGCCGGGCCGAGGAGTCGGCGAAGGCCGTCGCCGAGGCCTCGGACATCATCATTCTCATGCTGCCGGATACCGCAGATGTCGAAGCCGTGCTGTTCGGTGATGCAAGCATTGCCGAGGGTTTGAGCGCGGGCAAGACGGTGATTGACATGAGTTCGATATTGCCAGTGGCCACCCGAGACTTTGCACATCGCATTGCGGGCATGGACTGTGCCTATCTCGATGCGCCTGTTTCCGGTGGTGAGGCAGGGGCCAAGGCGGCAACGCTGTCCATCATGGTCGGCGCGGCGCAAGGGGATTTCGACAGCATGCTGCCGATCCTCGAAGTGATGGGTGGAAACATCACCCATGTCGGTGAAGTCGGGGCCGGTCAGACGGCAAAGATCGCCAACCAGATCATGGTGGCCCTTACTATCGGCGCGGTATCCGAAGGCCTGCTCTTTGCGTCCAAGGCAGGTGTCAACCCGGCAAAGGTGCGCGAGGCGATCATGGGCGGCCTGGCCTCGTCGAAGATTCTTGAAATGCACGGCCAGCGCATGATCGATCGAACGTTCGAACCGGGCTTCCGCATCTCGTTGCACCAGAAGGACATCAACAACGCACTGACCTCCGCTCGCAGCCTGAAGCTCGCGCTGCCAGCCACTGCGCTGGCGCAAGAGCTATTCAACACGTGCTCCGCGCAGGGTCATGGTGATCTGGATCATTCGGCGCTGATCCGGGCGTTGGAAACCATGGCCGCCCATGAGGTCGGGTCGGAATAAAGACCAAACAGGGCTTCGCCAAATGCCTTGACCGCTTGCGTCACGTCGCAAGCGATCAAGATTCATGGCGACTTTGCCCGTTTACTTCAGATCTCTCGGCAGCAGATCGACCGGCAAATTCTGATAGCAGACCGGACGCAGAAAGCGCCGGATCGCAAGCGTGCCCACGGACGTTGCGCCGAAATTGGTCGATGCCGGATAAGGCCCCCCGTGCACCATGCTGTCGCAGACCTCGACACCGGTCGGGAACCCGTTGGCAAGCACGCGGCCTGCCTTGCGTTCCAGAACCGGCATCAGCTTTTGCCCGATTTCGGTGTCGCCTGAGTCCATATGCAAGGTGCACGTCAATTGACCCTCCAAGGACTTGGCCACTGTCAGCATCTGGTCAAAGTCATTTACCCGAACGACCAGACCAAGTGGTCCAAAGACCTCTTCGCCCAGAGCCTCGTCGGCCAGCCAGGCGTCACCGGTGGTTGCGTAGAGGTAAGGCGTCGCGTTGCGCTGGTCGCACATGGAGGTCACCACTTCCTGCACACCTGCGGTTCCAGCGATACGATCACGACCCTGACGGTAAGCGGTTGCGATGCCGTCCGTCAGCATGGTCTGGGCCGCGACAGGCTCCAGTGCCTTGCCTGCTGCTTCGATGAACGCATCTGCCTCCGGGCCGTCGATGACAATGGCGATGCCGGGATTGGTGCAGAACTGACCGGCACCCATGGTCAGCGATCCGGCCCAACCTTCGGCAAGGGCCTGCCCGCGCGCCTTCATCGCTTCCGGCAGCAGGAACATCGGATTGACCGAGCCCAACTCGCCGAAGAACGGGATCGGCGTCGGGCGCTGCGCGCAGAGATCGAACAATGCGCGACCGCCACCAAGGGAACCGGTAAAGCCGACAGCGTTGATCAGTGGATGCTGGACAAGCGCCTGTCCCACGTCACGCTTGCCGCCCTGGATCAGCGAGAACACACCGGGATGCACGCCGCATGTCACAATTGCGGCTTTGATCGCTTCGGCCACGATCTCACCGGTTCCGGGATGGGCTGAGTGGCCCTTGACGACTACCGGGCACCCAGCGGCCAGTGCGCTTGCGGTATCGCCACCGGCAGTGGAAAATGCCAGCGGGAAGTTGGAGGCGCCAAAAACGGCCACCGGGCCGATGGGGCGTTGCACCATCTTAAGGTCCGGTCTGGGAAGGGGTGCCCGGTCGGGCAGCGCCTCGTCGTGACGGCGGTCAAGGTAATCCCCCTTGAGAATATGATCCGCAAAAAGCCGCAGCTGGCCAATTGTACGTCCGCGCTCGCCCTGAAGCCGGGCTTCGGGCAGGCCGGACTCGCGGCTGCCGATCTCGGTGATCTGGTCGGCGCGCGCGTCGATTTCGTCCGCGATGGCGTTCAGGAAAGCCGCGCGCTCTTGGCGGGTCGAATACCCGTAGGTCCAGAACGCCTCTTCCGCAGCGCGGCAAGCCTGATCGACAAGCGCCGGAGTGCCGACGGCAAACTCATGCGCCGGTCCGCTCGCCGGTTCGTTCTGAAAAGTGGTCTCACCGGCGACCCATTCGCCGGCAATCAGATGCTTGCCGTGCGGTGTGAATGTGGTTTCGTCGAGCATGGGATCCTCCTGTTTCATCGGTTGTTCTGTTTCCGCCATTCGGCGAATTTCTCGAGGTTTTCTTCTTTCGTCGCCGGATAAAGCCCGATAATTGTCGCGCCGTTCTGGACCTGCTCAAGCGCGAAATCCTCGTAGGCGGTCATCTCGATGGCTTCGTCTGCGACCTCGTCCGCAAGATGCGCGGGAATGATGATGATGCTGTCATCGTCCCCGACGACAATATCGCCCGGAAACACCGGAGCGTCTCCGCATCCAATGGGTTCATTGATGGCGATGGCTTCGTTGGTGGTCAGGTTGGTCGGACTCGACGGGCGGTTGTGATAGGCTGGCATGTCGAGCCTGGCGATATTCATGGCGTCGCGGAATCCGCCATCGGTCACCACGCCGGCAGCACCGCGCATCATCAGCCGGGTGATCAGGATGTCGCCCGCACTTGCCGCATAGGCGGATTTGCGGCTGTCCATGACCATGACGTGCCCCGGCGGGCAGTCTTCGATCGCCTTGCGCTGCGGATGCTCGGGGTTACGGAATTCCACCAGTTGGTTGCGATCTTCGCGGGCGGGCATGTAGCGCAGGGTGAACGCCGGGCCGACCATGTTCTTGCCCTTTTGCGAAATCGGGCGCACGTCCTGAATGACCTGGTGGCGCAAGCCGCGCTTGAAGAGGGCTGTTGCCAAGGTCGCAACCGACACTTGCTCGAGCTTTTGTTTGGTTTCGGGTTTCAGCGGATGATCCGTCATCTTGGGTCCTCAGGTGAGGCCGTTCTCGGCCATGAAAGTGTCGAGTTGTTGCTGTTGTGCCGGTGTCAGCGGCCATGCTGACGGCGGGCGAGTCGGGCCGCAGTCCAGTCCTTGTGCAAGAAGTGCTGCCTTGACGCCAGTCACGTTGGTGCCGTTCAACTCTTCAGCGCGGATGTCCTCGAAGGCCCGCATCCCGGCAATCAATCGGTTCGCCTCGGGGTAATCTCCGGCGGTCAAGGCGGCGTGGATGTCCATGGACCGTTCCGGCCAGACATTGATCAGGCCGCTTGTGAAGCCACGCGCGCCGACCGCATAAAGCGGCGGCGCCCAGACCTCGGCAAGCCCGCCGACCCAGGTGATGCCGGGATCGCAAGCGTTGATGGCGGCGGCCAGTTTCAGCGGGTTCGGGGTGGCCCATTTCACGCCCTTCACACCAGGAAGGGCGCACAGGTCCACAATCGCCTGCGTACCGATGGCGTCGTTGCGCAGATAGAGCATCACCGGCATTCCGCCGCTCGCGTCGATGATGGCCTGGACATAGTCCAGCGTGCCACGCGGGCTGACGAAGGGATCGGGTGGCTGGTGCACCATCAAGGCCGCTGCGCCCGCTTCGGCGGAAGCTTTGGCCAGACGGCAAGCGTCGCGCAGGCTCCGACCGACCCCGGCCAACACCGGCGCACGCCCGTCGACCAGCGCGGTCACCTCGCGCACCATCGTGCAGGCTTCATCCGTCGTGAGCGCGTAGAATTCGCCCGTATTGCCGTTGACCACCGGCATGTGAACCCCGGCATTCAGCGCCCGGTCGAGGATCGGGGACAGCTTTTCCGGCGCGATGTCGCCGTTATCGTCGTACGGTGTGACCAGAATTCCGGAAATTCCGGCAAGGGCCATATCAAGATCATGTGTCATCAGAAGATATCCGGTTCACCTGCCGCGGGGCCATGCTCGCGGGTCAGGTAGTCGAAATCGCAGCCGGTGTCAGCCTGGCCGACATGCTTGGAAAACATCCAGCCCCAGCCGCGCTGGAACCGCGGTTCCGGGGCGACCCACGCGGTGCGGCGGACCTCCAGTTCCTCTTCGGACACCAGCATGTCCAGCGTCCGGTTTGGCAGGTCCAGCCGTACGATATCTCCGGTCTTGAGCAGGGCTAGCGGTCCGCCGACAAAGCTCTCGGGGGCGACGTGCAGGACACAGGCGCCGTAGGAGGTGCCGGACATCCGCGCATCCGAGATCCGCAGCATGTCGCGGTAGCCCTGCTTCAAAAGCGCCTTCGGCATCGGCAACATGCCCCATTCCGGGAATCCGGGTCCGCCCTGCGGGCCGGCGTTGCGCAGCACCATGACGTGATCCGGCGTGATATCGAGCGTTTCGTCATCCACCGCCTTCTTCATCTCGGGATAGCTGTCGAAGACAATCGCGGGACCTTCATGCGTGTGGTATTTCGGATCGCAGGCCGCCGGTTTGATCACGGCCCCCAAAGGCGCGAGATTGCCCCGCAACACGGCGAGTGAGCCCTGGTGATAGACCGGGTTCGAAAGCGGACGGATCACGTCGTCGTTGTAGACTTCTGCAGAGGCGATGTTCTCGCCCACGGTCTTGCCGTTGACGGTGACGCACGAGGTATCGAGCCGATCCTCAAGCTGTTTCGCCATCGCGAGCAGGCCACCGGCGTAGTAGAAATCCTCCATCAGGTAGTCCTTGCCGGACGGACGGACATTGGCGAGCAGCGGCGTGTCCCGCCCCAGCGCGTCGAGATTGTCAAGCGTGAGCGACACACCGGCACGGCGGGCCATCGCGATCAGGTGCACAACCGCGTTCGTCGAACATCCGGTCGCCATCGCCACAATCGCCGCGTTCTTCACCGCGCCGTCGGTCACGATCTTGTCCGGCGTGAGGTCTTCCCACACCATGTCCACCACGCGCCGACCGCATTCGCTGGCCATCCGGCTGTGGTTCGCATCCACCGCCGGGATCGACGACGCACCGGGCAGGGTGAGCCCGAGCGAATCCGCAATCGCGGTCATCGTTGAGGCAGTGCCCATCGTCATGCAGACACCGTGGCTCCGCGCGATGCCGCCTTGGACGCCGCGCCATTCCTCTGCCGTGATGTTGCCCGCGCGACGCTCGTCCCAGTATTTCCAGGCATCGGCCCCCGAGCCGAGAACCTTGCCGGCATAATTGCCGCGCAGCATCGGCCCGGCAGGCAGGTAGATGAAGGGAACGCCGGCGCTCAGCGCGCCCATGATCAACGCGGGCGTTGTCTTGTCACAGCCGCCCATCAGGACGATGCCGTCGAAGGGATGAGACCGGATGACCTCTTCTGTCTCCATCGCCAGCATGTTGCGATAGAGCATGGAACTGGGCTTGGTGAATTGTTCATCCACCGACATCACCGGCATTTCAATGGGAAAGCCACCAGCCTGAAGAACGCCGCGCTTCACTTCCTTCGCGCGTTCCGGAAAATGGCCGTGGCACGAATTGATCTCGGACCAGGTGTTCAGGACACCAATGATCGGTTTGCCGCGGAATTCCTCTTCGGCATAGCCAAGTTGCATCATCCTCGACCGATGACCGAAGCTGCGCAGGTCATCGGGTGCAAACCAGCGCGAGCTACGCAGGTTATCTGGGGTCTTGATCCGCGAATCTTTCATATCATCCTCCCGACAGGTTTCCTTATTGTATGCGCATACATTGCAAGATCGTCAATCAGAATGCTGAGACAAAAGGGAAATAAATCTGTTATTGACATGCGAGTTGGTATCGTATTCAAGTTATGTATGCGCATACATCAGCTAGGTGAGTCGCTTGACGCACCCTCTGAAGCGCGTGACTTAATGGAGCCAAACGCCGCCACCTGGCGGTGCATGGGAGGAAAACAATGCCCTTTACCCGCAGAACACTACTTGCCGCAGCCAGCACCGCTGCGCTGTTGATCCAACCGATTGCCGCAACCGCTCAGGATCTGCCGCGCAATGTCCGCATGGTCATCGGTTCGACATCGACCGGCGGTGACACCTATCAGAACTCGGCGATTGTCGCTGACGCGCTGGCGGAACATCTGGGAATCAACATCAAGGTCGACGCCGTTGGCGCATCCGAAGCGTTCAAGGCGCTTGGTCGTGACAGCCGCGGCACCACGCTGATGATCTTCCACGACCAGTCCTATCTCGGGAACCTCTATGGCGTGACCGGCTACGACAACCCGTTCGAGGGGTACACCGTTGGCCAGACCGTCGCGATAAACCCGGGCAACGCCTATCTCGTGTCCTGCGAGAGCCCCTACCAGTCGATGGAAGACATCCTGAGTGCTGCCGAAGCCGGTGAGCGTGTGCGCGTCGCCATCCAGCCGGGTGGGGTGTCCGAGATTGGCTTCTCGGCCATGAAAAACGCCGCTTCGGTCCGTTCCCCGGGTTCAGAGGAGAACATCGTCGCGGTCAACACCGGGTCGCAGTCTGACAAGAACCAGGCAATGTGGGACGATCTGGCCGATGTTATCAACGGCTCCATTCAGGCCAACGAGCAATTCACCCAACTGCCGCAGGACGACCAGAAGTGCATGCGCTTTGTCTGGATCACCGCGCGCGCCGAGACGCTTGCTCAGGCTCCGGCCGAAGGCATGGGCAACACCACACGCGATCAGTTGCTGCAATACGCATCACCCGAAACAAGCGTGACGCTGGATGGCGAAGAAGACTTCACCTTCGACAAGGAATTCTTCTTTCTCTACAATCCGGACATGGACCCGGCGATCATCGACCAGATCGACACGGCCCTGACCGAGATATTCGAAGCGGGTGAGATCCAGGAACGTCAGAAGGCGTCCTTCTTCATTCCGAACTTTCTGCCGGCCGAAGACGCCCGTCAGCATCTGATGGACAAGCGCGAAACCTATTCCGAGGTCATCGAGCAGATCTCGAGCGGTTCCTGATCGAACCGACCGGCCCGGGCGCAGTGACGCGCCCGGGCGAATTTCCGTTCTTCTGTGGGAGGAGAGAATGGGCAGCCTGACGCAGGTCACCATCGATTTCCAAAGTTCGCATCTGGTCTTTCCAATCCTGATCGGCTGCATTCTTGCCGCGCTCGGCCTTGCGATCCTCATCACCAAACGCGGCCGGATTGCCGAGACCGGCACCTACTGGCGCTTGGCCCTCGACGACATGGACAAGCCCCGTTTCTTTGGCGCGCTGGGTTTGACGGTGCTGTATTTCTCTCTGATGGTACCCATTGGGGATTTCTGGCCCAACACCGGACTTGGCTTCCTCATTTGCTCGGTTCCCTACGTCTTCGCGACTGGTGTGCTTTTCATGCATGAACGGACATTGAAACAGATGGGTGTCATGCTCGTCATTGCTGTCTGTGCACCCGCGCTGGTCTGGTGGCTCTTCACCGAGATCTTTTTCCTGACCCTTCCCTGACGGACACGCCCCATGGAATTCCTGTCGCTCATCACCCCCCTGTTCCTTGCCCTCGTTGTCGGGGGCACCTTCGTCGGGATCATCTTCGGGGCCATTCCCGGAATGACCGCAACAATGGCCGTCGCTGTCTGCCTTCCGTTGACCTATTCGCTAGGCTTGGAAAACGGGCTAGCGCTGCTGCTGGGACTTTATGTCGGCGGCATCTCGGGTGGTCTGGTTCCGGCAGTCCTACTGGGTATTCCAGGCACCCCGTCTTCGATCACGACCACGTTCGACGGCTATCCGATGGCCCAACGCGGGGAGGGAGAAAAGGCCCTGCGCATCGGCATCACGGCATCCTTTGTCGGCGGGATCATCAGTCTGACCGCACTCTACTTCTTTGCGCCGACGCTTGCGGATTTCGCCATAGAGTTCTCTTATGTCGAGAAATTCCTGATCATCCTCTTTGCACTTACGGTCATGGCCGCGCTGTCGAAAGACATGCTGATGGGCATTTTCTCGGGGTTCCTGGGGATCTTTATCGCGCTTATCGGCACATATGACATTTCCGACGGTGGCAATGGCAACCTGCGTCTTGTTCCGCCGGGCACGGAATACTGGCTGGACAGCGGCTTTTCCCTTCTGCCGGTTCTGATCGGCCTGTTCGGTCTGGCCGCGATCCTAGACGAGGCCGAGCTTGGAGTGCCGAAGGGCCAAAGCCGGGAGGATGTGAAGATCGGCTCCGGATCTACCTTTTCATTCTCGGTCTTCAAGGGACAGGCCGTCAATTTGATCCGCTCCTCGGGCATCGGCACCTTCGTGGGCATCCTTCCCGGTGTCGGTGGCTCGGCAGCGTCCATTCTCGCATATTCCAACGCCAAGACCTTCTCCAAGACGCCGGAGACCTTCGGTAAGGGGGAACCCGCCGGGCTCATGGCCTCGGAATCCGGCAATAACGGTCTGACCGGTGGCGCGCTGGTGCCGCTTCTGTCCCTCGGCATTCCCGGTGACAGCACGACGGCGCTCCTGATCGGTGCGTTTACCCTTCAGGGCATCCAGGTGGGGCCGCTCTTCATCGGCAACAATCCCGAGACGTGGAACGCGATGATCTTCGCCATGTTGATTGCCAATATCGCCATGTTTGCCATGATGTATCTGGCAATTCGCTATTTCGCGTTGGTCGTGACGATCCCGAAACACGTGCTGTTTCCGATCATTCTGATGATGTGCGTGATCGGGGCCTACACGATCAATTACGGCATCATGTTCGACGTCTGGACTTTGTTGATCTTCGGCCTGTTCGGCTGGGTCGCGGTCAAGCTCGGGCTCGAGGTCGCACCGTTCATCATCGGCTTTATCCTTGGCCCCTCGGCAGAGATCTACTTTGTGAAGAGCCTCGAAAGTTTTGGTGACCTGACAATTTTCTTCACCAAGAGCTGGATCGCCGCGGTCTTGTGGGTACTGATCATCGGATCCCTGATCGCATCGGTTTATATGTCGAAGCGTCAGCGAAAACTGGAAGCTCGCTCGTCATAGCGCTTGCGTGACGCCGGGAGGGAGTCAAAATATGCCCCCGATGACACAGGAAAAGACCAGACAGAACGGAGCGTCCTCGAAGCGCGTGACCATGGCCGCCGTGGGCCGGATGGCCGGAGTGAGCCAGGTCACAGTTTCGCGGGCATTGTCGGACCCCTCCAAGGTGTCTCCGGATGCGCTGCGCCGCATTCGAGAGGCGATCGAGGTTACCGGATTCGTGCCCAACGCCATCGCGGGGGCGCTTGCGTCGAACAAATCGAGGCTGGTCACCGCCCTGATCCCGTCGATCACGAATGTCGTCTATTCGTCGTTCGTTCGCAGTTTCAGCGAACGAATCCGACAGGCGGGGTATCAGATCCTGCTGTCCGAAACAGGTTTTGACCCGGCCGAGGAAGAAACGCTGATTGCGGCGCATCTGTCCCGCAGGCCGGACGCCATGCTTCTGACCGGGATTCATCACAGTGCACAGGCCCGTCGCTTGCTCTTGGGGGCCAATATCCCGGTGGTCGAGGTTTGGGATCTGACGAGTTCGCCCATCGACCTGTGCGTCGGGTTCAGTCATGCCGACGCGGGCCGGGCAGTTGCCGAATTCGCCCGCACCAAGGGCTATGTACGGGCCGCGACCGTGACAGCAGCGGACGAACGAGCCGACCGTCGACGCGCCTCGTTTTCCGCCCGATTTGAGGCACTTGGCGGTCAACCGGTCGCGCGCGCCGATATTGGAGGGGCTGCGCGCTTTGGTGCCGGGCGTTCGGCGCTCGGACACCTGATAGAAGAAAAAGGATTTACGCGTGGCGTGATCTTTTGCAGTTCGGACGTTCTCGCTCATGGCGTGCTGGTCGAGGCACAGGTCCGGGGACTTGACGTTCCCGGCGAAATTGCCGTGATCGGTTTTGGCGATCAGGAATTCGCCGCTGATGTTTATCCATCGCTCACCACTGTCCGGGTTGACCGCGATGCCCTGGGCACGCGCGCCGCAGACCAGTTGCTGGCGCGTCTCGATTACAGTGACACCATCGAAGCCGTGACGGATGTCGGCTTTGAAGTACAACAGCGTGAGTCCGGCTAACTGCACCAACGTGATGGAAGAGACAGATAGGCCAAGGCCACTGCCCCCGGAAGCAATAGGAGTCTCAGTGGATTTGTCAGATTTTCTGTCCCGAGCTATGAGGCTGACGCAGGAAGATGATATTTGCTGTACCCTCGTCGGCTCTGAAGGGAAATCGCTTTCCTCACCCGTTCCTACCATGCATCTTCAGCCCGGTTAAGTCGACGACAGGCGTAATCGCGCCCTAAGAGCGTTTCGCATTTCTTACGGGTGATCAGGCCATTGCTATGCCGCGAAAGCGTTGAGAAATCCGGGACTGCTATATCCAATCTCATCAGCCGGGCAAGCGAACGCATCAAGCCTTGGGTCCGTCGAAGAGCTAACCGAAAAACGACACGCAACGTCAGACATTTCTCGATTGCCAGATCCGAATACCGCGCTTGGCCCTCGTGTGACCTGCGGCGCAGCGCACTCCAATTCTGGGTAACGTCATCAGCGACCCAGATCGTCAGGTCACCGGGCCCCCGGCGAATCGTGCACAAACCTGTTTGACCGCTGGATCACCGATGTCTTGCGTGCTCGTGCTCGGCGGTGCCCTTCACATCCGTTGAAGTACTTCGTCCAGCAGATTTTTCGCCAGTGGCGAAAGTGGGTGGTGTCGGTGGTGCAAGACAAGGAAAGATGAGACGATAATGTCTTCTTTAATACCGATGATCGACAGTCTCGAATTGGTTCGCGTCAGCAGCTGTGCTACCTCGCGGGTTTGCGGGGCGATGGCATCTGTCCCGGCGATGTAGCTGAGGGCGATCAACAAAGAGGAACTGTTCGTGACCTTGGACGGGGTCGGCAGCCTATGCTCCAGAAATGAATTTTCCAGCGCAGTACGGATAGGGGACCCGGGTTCTTGGATGACAAATTCGAAAGGAAGGATGTCAGACAAGGACACAATCTGGCCCGCTAACGGGTGTGCGCTGCGAACCACCAGGGACACTTCCTCTGTTCGACCGGGATAGGCATGAAAAGAGCGTGTGTCATTGTCCGACCCAAGCCTGGCCAGAACAAAATCAAATCGGCCTTCTTCCAGCCCACGGATCAAAGTAACGGAAGGTGCTACTTCGACAGTAGGTTGTATTTCCGGAGCCTTCTGGCGCATCATGGTCAAGGCTGGCACCAAGGCCCCAACGGCGGGTCCGGTGACGGCACCGACGCGCACGGTGCCGGCAAGGCCGGTGCGCAACTGTTCAACCTCGCTGTCCAACGCGTCGACCTCGGCAAGGATGACGCGCGCGCGACGCACAAAGGCCGCCCCGGCCGCGGTCGGGACCATGCCGCGCGGCAGCCGGTCGAACAGCGCTCCCCCGGCATCGGTCTCGATATCCGAAAGCAACCGTGACGCGGCGGGTTGAGACATGCCGACGGCATCCGCCGCCAATTGCAACTTGCCGCAGTCATTGATGGCGCGGATCAATCTGAGGTGTGATGGCTTGAGACGGTTGGTCAATGCGGAGGACATGGCAGAGCATAACATTTTTATTATGGCCGTCGATAAAATTTGCATTGGTTTGGTATGCGCCACTCGGATAGGCATTCGCTCAGAAGGCAGAGCCGCAATGGAGAGCGTCTGCCACGGGAGGAAAAAAACATGACCCTTAAATCTGTTCTGGTCACCACGGCGCTGGTGTCCACACTGGCAACATCGGCCTTTGCGGAAGGCCTTGTCGGAATCGCGATGCCCACGAAATCGTCGGCGCGCTGGATTTCGGACGGCGAATCGATGGTGGAACAATTCGAAGCCGCCGGCTACGAGACCATCCTGCAATATGCAGAGGATGACATTCCGAACCAGCTCGCGCAGATCGAGAACATGATCACCAATGGCGTCGATGCGCTGGTGATCGCGGCGATCGACGGCACCACGCTGTCCAACGCGCTTGAAAACGCAAGCTTTGCCGGGATCGAGGTCATCGCCTATGACCGCCTGATCCGCGACAGCGCGCATGTCAGCTATTACGCGACCTTCGACAACTTCAAGGTTGGTGTGCAGCAGGCGGAAACGCTGGTGTCGGGTCTGGAAGAGCGGTTCCCGGACGCGGAGACATGGAATGTCGAGCTGTTCGGCGGGTCGCCCGACGATAACAACGCGTACTTCTTCTATGATGGCGGGATGTCCGTTCTTCAGCCGTTGATCGACAGCGGCAAGGTCAATATCGTTTCGGGTCAGATGGGCATGGACACCGTCGGCACGCTGCGTTGGGACGGTGCGGTTGCACAGGCGCGGATGGATAACCTTCTGTCGGCGCATTACACCGATGCTCAGGTACACGGCGTTCTGTCGCCCTATGATGGTCTGTCCATCGGTATCCTGTCCTCGCTCAAGGGGGTAGGGTACGGGTCCGGCGACACGCCGATGCCGATCGTGACGGGTCAGGATGCCGAAGTGCCGTCGGTCAAGTCGATCCTCGCGGGCGAGCAGTATTCGACGATCTTCAAGGACACCCGCGAACTGGCGCGTGTCACGGTCGGCATGGTCGAGGCGGTTCTCGAAGGGGGCGAACCCGAGATCAACGACACAAGCACCTATGACAACGGCGTCAAGGTTGTGCCCTCGTACCTGCTCGAGCCTCTCAAGGTGACGGCGGACAACTGGGAAGAGCGTCTGATCGACACCGGGTACTACAGCATGGACCAGATCAAGTAAGCGTCACGCGCTGAACAAGCTGACACTGGTCTGACGGGCCGGCTCGCATTGAATGCGGGTCGGTCCACCTCAACACACCACCAATCCAAAGGCTGTCGCGATGCAGGATACGCTGCTGGAAATGCGGTCCATCACCAAGACGTTTCCGGGCGTCAAGGCGCTTGATGACGTGTCTCTCAAGGTTCGAACCGGCGAGATTCATGCGATCTGTGGTGAGAACGGCGCGGGCAAGTCAACGCTGATGAAGGTGCTGTCCGGCGTCTATCCGGCGGGCAGCTATGACGGCGAAATCCACTATGACGGCGCGCTGGCGCAGTTTCGGGACATTTCCGACAGCGAAGCGCGCGGCATCATTATCATTCACCAGGAACTGGCGCTTGTGCCGCTTCTGTCGATTGCCGAGAACCTGTTTCTGGGCAACGAGAACGCCAAGGGCGGTGTGATCGACTGGCGCGAGACCAACCAGCGCACGGAAACCCTGCTGCGCAAGGTCGGGCTGCGCGATGCGCCCACGACGCTTGTGGAAAAGCTGGGCGTCGGCAAGCAGCAGCTTGTCGAAATCGCCAAGGCCTTGGCCAAGGATGTACGACTGTTGATCCTGGACGAGCCGACATCGGCGCTGTCTGAAAGCGACAGCCAGGCGTTGCTTGACCTGATGCTCGAGTTGAAGGCGCAGGGCATGACGCAGATCATCATCAGCCACAAGCTGAACGAAGTGCGCCGCATCGCCGACACGGTCACGGTGATCCGGGACGGGCATTCGGTATCCAGCTTTGCAGCAAGCGAAGGCATCACTGAAGACCGCATCGTGCGCGACATGGTGGGTCGGTCGATGGAAAACCGCTATCCGCCGCGGACACCCAGGATCGGCGAACGCATCATGCGTGTGAGCGATTGGTCCGTGGCGCATCCCGAACATGCCGACCGGCAGGTGATCCGCAATATCGGTTTTGACGTCCGCGCGGGTGAAGTGGTCGGCATCGCCGGGCTGATGGGGGCAGGGCGCACCGAACTGGCCATGTCGATCTTTGGCCAGAGCTGGGGCCAGAGCATCACCGGCACAGTTGAAATGCACGGCAAGCCAGTGGATGTGTCAAACGTCAGCCGCGCCATCAAGGCCGGGCTGGCTTATGTCACCGAAGACCGCAAGAGCCTTGGCCTGATCCTTGACGATACCGTCACGCGCAACATCACCTTGGCCAACCTGCCCGAAGTGGCCCGCGCCTCGGTGCTGAACGATCACGCCGAAACCGAGGTGGCCGAGAAGTACCGCAAGGATCTGGGCATCCGGACGCCGGGTGTGTTCCAGAAGGTTGTGAACCTGTCGGGCGGCAACCAGCAGAAAGTCGTGCTGTCGAAATGGCTGTTCGTCGGACCAGAGGTCCTGATCCTCGATGAACCCACGCGCGGCATCGATGTCGGTGCGAAATACGAAATCTACGGTCTGATCAACGATCTGGCCGCTGCCGGGAAAGGCGTGGTCATGATCTCGTCCGAGATGCCCGAACTTCTGGGCATGTGTGACCGGGTCTATGTGATGAACGAAGGGGCCTTCGTGGGCGAGATGCCTGCATCCGAGGCCAGTCAGGAGCGCATCATGTCGCTCATCGTGAACGAATAAGGGGACAGGCATGTCTGTGGCGGAAAACACTTCCCAAAGCGCGGGCGCGACCAGTCGCATTGGCAGCTACCTCAAGGCGCATTTGCGCGAATACGGCCTGCTGTTCGCGCTGATTGCCATCATGGCGTTCTTTCAGATTGTCACAGGCGGCACGCTGCTCAAGCCGATCAACCTGACGAACCTGCTGTTGCAGAACAGCTATATCGTCATCATGGCGCTTGGAATGCTGGTCGTCATCGTGGCGGGGCATATCGACCTGTCGGTCGGGTCAGTCATGGGCTTTGTCGGCGCATTGTCCGCTGTCATGATCGTCAACTACGAGATCTCGATGGCCGTGACCATGCTGACCTGCGTGGTGGTCGGCGCGATCATCGGCGGAGCGCAGGGATACTGGATCGCCTATTGGAAGATCCCGTCCTTCATCGTGACGCTGGCAGGAATGCTGGTGTTTCGCGGGTTGTCGCTCTGGCTGCTCGAAGGGCAATCGGTTGGTCCGTTTCCGCGTGAGTTTCAGGTCATTGCAACAGGCTTCGTGCCCGATATCCTTCCCGGCGGCGAAGCGTTCAAGGGCCTGTTCGAGGTTCGCAATTTCAACATGCTGGCGTTCGCCACGGGCATTATCGCGGCAAGTTGGGTTGTCTGGTCGGGCCTGCGCCAGCGCGCGCAAAACAAGGCCTACGGAATCGAAGACGAACCCCGCGCATTCTTTGTCGCACGGATTGCGATCATTGCGCTTGCCCTGATCTTCATCCTGTACAAGCTGGCGACATTCCGGG
>NZ_JBHYFV010000057.1:0-15465 GCF_051859345.1 Marivita sp.
CGAAACACTATTCCACAGAAATCAGAACCGCCTCGACACGGCGATTGGCCTCTCGGCCCGCTGTCGTCAAGTTGGTTGCGCGTGGCGACAGGTAGCCCACCCCATCCGCCGCAACCTGCGCGGTGTTCACCCCACGAGCCACGACATAGGCCTGCGCCGCCTGTGCGCGGCGGCGGGACAGGACGATATTGGCTTCCAGCGATCCCGTCGCATCGGTATGGCCGACAAAGGTGATCTGCCGGGTCGGGTTGGCGGTCAGGTAGGCTGCGACCGCATCAAGCGACTGCAAGGACCCTTCCCCCAAGGATGCCGAGCCACTGGCGAAATCAAGATCGGCCAGAACCACATGGCCGACACGCTCCAGCTCTGCCACGACGTCGCCTGCATCTTCGGGAATCGTGATCGACGGTGCGGAGGACACCGAGACCGCAGGACGCCCCGGCGGGCCGACTTCGATCAGCTGCACAAACACCGTTTCGCTGTCACGGCTGACCAACAGGCTGAGCGCCTGTGTGGCGTCCGGCGCTTTTGCGGACAGAAACCGATAATCCGACAGGTCGACATACATGTTTGGCGCGCGCAGCACTTCGGTGCCAAACCGGAAATCGAAACCGCCACAGCTCCGGGCGCTGCATTCGAAAATGATGTCGAACCCGTCAGACATCAGCTGCTCCCGCATCGGGCCCAGCACTTGACCGGTGGTAAGACCAGCACCGGAAATGCGCCAAGCCTTGCGGCGCACTTCGCCTTCAAGACTGGCAGACGGCACACCCGTCGCTTCGGTCCAGGCCCCGATGGGCAGGTCATAGCTGCCCGAGGGGACCACGCGCGAGACGGTTTCACGCGCACCGACAGGCAAAGCCAGATCAAGCGCTGCACCGGGGGTGGCCGTGCAGACGATCCCGACGAGACAGACGCCGAAGAGATCAGCGCGCCTGCGTGTGATACTCGTCATTGGGCCGCATATCCGTGGCGCTGGCCACGCGGTTGGTCATGTTGAAGAACCCGGCGACGTTTGCGATGTCCCAGACATCGCGGTCCGAGAATCCCGCGTCCCGCAACGCTTCGCGGTCAAACTCGGCGATTTCAGCGCTTGATTTGGTGATCTTTTCGGCAAAGGCCAGCATGGCCCGGTGGCGATGGGGAAGGTCTGCAACCCGCCAGTTCATCACCAGCATCTCACCCAGTTTTGGATCGTCGGACAGAGCGCGCACGGCGGCACCATGCGCCGTCAGGCAATAGAAACACTTGTTTATCGAACTGACGACCACCGCAATCATTTCGCGTTCAAGTTTGCTCAGACCACTGCCAGCCAGCATCAGATCGTTATACATCGCGGTGAATGCGTTGAGCTTGTCGATATCGAACGCATAGGCCTTGAGCACGTTCGGGATCATGCCCAGCTTGTCCTGACAGACGTCAAAGTATTTCTGCGTCTCCGGGGGAAGCGGGTCCGCCATCGGCAGGTTGAGCGCCGTGGGAAGGGTGTCTTTGGTCATTCGATATCGCTTGTTTTGGGTAAGATGCGGTAGTGATATTGTCCCACAACCTGCATGCCGAGGGAAGCGTAGAGACCATTTGCCCCGTCATTCGCTTGTGTGCACAGGACGCTCATCCAGTTGGCTCCGTTCGCCTTGGCCCAATGCGCGGCCTGTCGCATCAGCCACACTCCCATGCCTTTGCGCCGATGCGCCAATGCAATTTCAAGTGCGTGAACCATCGCGATGCCATCATGGATCGCGCAATAGGCAGCACCAGCCGGTTTGTCGCTGATCCGGCCAAGGATGCTGGTCTTGGGTTCCGGCGCGCGCTCCATGATGGCGACGCGGTCCGGACCGATACCACCCGCGTTCCAGATGTCGCGCGTGATGGCAAGCGGTTCCCAGATCGCAAAGGCGGTCACGCGCGGCACGGGCACATTGGTCAGCTGGTCGATCGGACACACCCAGAGATTGACCGGGTCAATGATCTCGTATCCTCGTGTCGCAAGGGCTGCATCCAGAGCCTCATCCCCTGCGCGGATCATGAACAGGGCATCCTGCCCCAACATGCGCATGGCCGTTTCGGCTGCGGACAGGTCTTCGTCGCGCCACTCACCCTCGGCGGTTGCGGCGCTGACCCGTTTGCCGCCACCCGCCCCGTTTCGCAGCATCCATGGGCCTGCCGGCGTGTGATCCGCGGGCGGCCAGGTCGCCTCGGTTACCTTGTAAAGTGTCTGGACGCTTGGGATCATTCGGAAAACAGCTCGGACAGACGCGTCATCGCGTGATCGAGCCGTGCCCCATCACTTCCGCGGACCACGATGTTTGATCCGTAAGCACCGTTCTGCTGGAACGGATAAGAGCCGATCGCCAGATCAGGAAAGTCCTCGGCTATCCTGCCCAATGGTCCGGCGATATCGCCTTCCCCCCGATCCACGCGCAACGTTTGCGACAGGATCGGCGCGCCGCCGATCAGAGTCGGGATCACGCTGGCGACCATCGCCTGAAAAACCGACGGCACACCCGCCATGACATACACGTTTTCCATCGCGAAACCGGGTGCAATCGACACCGGATTTTCGATCAGCGTCGCGCCATCGGGAATGCGCGCCATACGCTTGCGGGCGTCGTTGAATGCCATCCCTCGGCTGTCGTAATGCGCCTGCAACAGCGCGCGGGCATCTTCGCGCACATCGATAGGCACGCCAAAGGCCGCAGCCACGCAATCGGCGGTGATGTCGTCATGGGTGGGGCCAATGCCGCCGGATGTGATCACGGTGTCATGTGCGCCCCGCAGCGCATTGAGCGCCGAGACAATCGCATTGCGGTCATCGCTGACGATGCGCACCTCGCACAGGTTGATGCCAACCTTGGTCAGTTCCTGCGCCAAATGGTGCATGTTCGCGTCGCGTGTCCGGCCTGAAAGGATTTCGTCCCCGATCACCAGCATCGCGGCGGTTGGATTGGGCATGTGCTGGCTCCTTGATCCGTCGTTTTCTCAGGTATAGGCGGGGGTCATGCGCTTTCAAACCCCTCTTGTTCCGGGCGTTCTTGTCCGGCGATACAAACGGTTCCTGGCTGATGTCACTTTGGCGGACGGGCAAGAGGTGATTGCACATTGTGCCAACCCCGGCTCCATGATGGGTCTGGCCGATCCCGGTCTTCGGGTCTGGCTGGAACCTAATGACGATCCCAAGAAAAAACTGAACTACGGGTGGCGTTTGGTCGAACACGAAAACGGGCATTTCACCGGTGTCGATACCGCCGTGCCAAATCGCATGTTGCGCGCCGCGTTCGAGAACCGCGAGGTGCCGGGTCTGAGCGACTTTGATACAGTGCGGGCCGAGGTGCCGTATGGAGAGAAGAGTCGAATTGATTTCCTTTTGACCCGTCACGGCCAGCCGGACACCTATATCGAGGTCAAGTCTGTAACCCTGTCGCGACAGAATGGTCAAGCCGAATTCCCCGATAGCGTCACCGCGCGGGGCACCAAACATTTGAACGAACTGACAAGGATGGTCCAACAGGGACACCGCGCGATCATGCTTTACCTTGTGCAACGCACGGATTGTACGCGCATGTCGCTGGCATCGGATATAGACCCGATCTACGCAGCGGC
Source organism: Marivita sp. (assembly GCF_051859345.1). GTDB lineage: Bacteria > Pseudomonadota > Alphaproteobacteria > Rhodobacterales > Rhodobacteraceae > Marivita. The sequence goes on from NZ_JBHYFV010000057.1 coordinate 3,601, forward strand.
ATGGACCGCCGCAACACGCGCGGGTGTTGAAACAATGGCACTGGATTGCCAGATAACGTCGGATGCCGTGCGATTGGGCAAACCGATTGCGATGATTTCGCCGGATGGGCCGTAATGTCGCGCCACTGGCCAAGCTGTCACTTCAGGGCTAAAAGCCGTTTAAGTGATTTTTTTGGAGTTCGCCTGTGAACAAAACTGCCGACGGTCGCCTCACTCGTGAAGGCATCCGCATCCACGACCCGTCTGACTTTGCCGGAATGCACAAAGCCGGTGAACTGGCTGCCCGTATTCTGGACGACGTGGCAGAGCATGTGTTCGTCGGCCAGACCACAGCAGTCCTTGATGATTTCATTCGGGCTCGTGTCGAAGAGGCGGGCGCGACATCTGCAACCATCGGATACAAAGGCTATCAGCACGCCAGTTGCATCAGCGTGAATCATGTCGTCTGCCACGGCATTCCGGGCGACAAGAAGCTGAAGGACGGCGATATCCTGAACATCGACGTGACGGTCATTGTCGACGGATGGTTCGGTGACACCAGCCGCATGTATGTCGCCGGAAAACTCAGCCGCAAGTCGGAACGGCTGATTCAGGTGACGCATGATGCGCTTTTCAAAGGCATTGAGGCCGCGAAACCCGGCAACACCTTTGGTGACATCGGCCACGCGATTCAGACCTATGTCGAAGCGAACCGCATGTCGGTTGTGCGCGACTTCTGCGGGCATGGGTTGGGCCGTGTGTTCCATGCGCCGCCCAACGTGCTGCATTACGGACGCGCTGGCAGCGGACCCCGGCTGGAAGAAGGCATGTTCTTCACGATCGAACCAATGGTGAATCTTGGCCGTCCGGAAACCAAGGTTCTTGCCGATGACTGGACAGCTGTGACGCGGGACAAATCGCTGTCTGCGCAGTTCGAGCATTCCATCGGCATCACCTCTGAAGGTTGCGACGTGTTCACGCTGTCTCCGGCCGGTCGGTTTCATCCGACATTTGCCCTCTGAGTGATGCAGGCTTCATGGGCACGCATCCACCGCGTATCCTGACAATCGGGTCAAGCTGCATCAACCGCTTCCAGTTCGACTTCTTTCAGAAACGGCATCCCGAAACAGCCGGGTCTTTTGTGAAATCGCTGTTCGACTGGAACATCGTCTCGCTGGTCGGCACGGAATCGCTTTTGCGGCGGGCTGCGGATCAACAGCTTCTGAGCGTATTGCAGGATACTTCGCAGTTCTTTGTCGAATGGGACGTTCTTTTGTTCAACAAGCAGCTTCCGGGCGTCTGTTTTTTTCACGAACAGGAGATTGCCAAAACCTTTGACGACCAGGCACAAAAAGACCTGCTGAACAGCAAACTGACCCACCAGGCGGCGCCGTTCCTGACCCCGGATTACCCTGGGCGCACACATCTGGTCTGGTCGAACATCCAACCGAACTTGCCGGATACGGTTCATGGCGTGACAGACTGGACCACCTTTCAGTTGACCCCCCAACGCCACTCCGAGGTCAGATCACTGGGGCGTGCCGTTTTCGGGGAAACAACCACCTTTTCTTTCCTGTCGCATGCCGACGACGTGTCACCCGATCTGATCAACGAAGACGATGTACAGGTTGTCGATCTTCCCAGGGGTGACACCTATCTGGGGGCACCTGATCTCTACGAAACGCTTCTTTCGGATATCGTACTCCAGCCACACCACTGACCGCGCAGGCAATTGGGGTGGTTTGTCGCTTTCCCTTGCGCGACCACGCCGCTAAACCGTGTGCCATAGCGGAGGCTCAGATGACAAAGATCACACCACAACCCGGAATCATGGATATTGCGCTGTATGTCGGCGGGAAATCACATGTCGATGGCGTGTCGAATGTGGTCAAGCTCAGCTCGAACGAAAACCCGTTTGGCCCCAGCCCCGCTGCACAAGAGGCGGTGCGTCGCTCTGTACATGAATTGCACCGATATCCCTCGACCGACCACGCCGCCCTGCGCGCAGCGATTGCAGAGGTGTATGACCTGAACGCCGACCAGATCATCTGCGGAGTCGGATCTGACGAGATCATCACATTCCTCTGCCAAGCCTATGCCGGGCCGGGGGATGAGGTCATTCACACCGAACACGGGTTTGCGCTTTACAAGATCTGTGCGCTGGCCGCCGGGGCAACCCCTGTCGAAGTGCCAGAGCACGAACGCGTCACCGATGTGGACGCGATCCTTGGTGCCTGCACCGAAAAGACGAAGCTGGTCTTCATCGCCAATCCGAACAACCCGACCGGCACCATGATCGGTCTGGCCGAGATTGAACGACTGGCCGAAAACCTGCCACCCCAGGCCTTGCTGGTTCTTGACGGGGCGTATGCGGAATTTGTCGAAGGGTATGACGGCGGCACGGCATTGGTTCACGCGCGCGACAATGTCGTCATGACCCGGACCTTTTCCAAGATCTACGGGCTGGGCGGGCTGCGCATCGGGTGGGGCTATGGCCCACAAGAGGTTATTGACGTCCTCAACCGGATTCGCGGGCCTTTCAACCTGTCAGGCACGGCTCTTGCCGCCGCCGAGGTTGCCGTGCGCGACACTGCCTATGTCGAGAAGTGTCGTCTTGAAAACACCCGGTTGCGCGGATGGCTGGCCGAAGCTTTGGCAGAGCACGGCGTGCCGTCGGACACGTCGATGGCCAATTTCGTTCTTGCGCGGTTCACGGATGAGGCCGAGGCCGAAGCCTGCAATCTGTATCTTCAAAAACAGGGGCTTATCGTGCGTCAGGTGGGTTCATACAACCTGCCGCATGCGTTGCGCATCACCGTCGGGGATGAGGCAAGCTGCCGTCGTGTGGCGCATGCCGTAGGACAGTTCAAGGCAGGTGCGCGATGAGCCATATCTATGACCGCGTGGCCCTGATCGGAATGGGGCTGATCGCCTCTTCCATGTTCTGGGCCATGAAGCGAGGTGATCTAGCGGGTCATGTCACCGGCTTTGCGCGCAGCGAAGAAACCCGCGAAACCGCGCGCCGCATTGGACTGTGCGACACGGTTTGCGACACACTGGCCGACGCGGTACGGGACGCGGACCTGATCGTTCTGGCCGTGCCCGTCGGGGTCATGGGCCAGATCGCCGCTGAAATCGCCCCCTATCTCAAGCCCGGCGCGACGCTGACAGATGTCGGGTCGGTCAAAGGCCGGGTGATCGCGGACGTCTCACCCCATGTTCCGGATGGCGTTCACTTTGTCCCGGGGCACCCCTTGGCCGGCACCGAATATTCCGGCCCTGAATCGGGTTTTCCGTCCCTTTTTGACAATCGCTGGTGCCTGATTGTGCCCCCCGAAGGCGCAGACCCACAGGCGGTTGATACGCTCAGCACATTCTGGCGCGGCCTTGGGTCTGACGTTGAACTGATGGAGCCGGATCATCACGATCTGGTCCTGTCGGTGACATCGCATTGCCCTCACCTTATTGCCTACACGATGGTCGGTGTCGCGGACGATCTTGGTCGGGTGACCAACACCGAAGTGATCAAGTACTCGGCGGGCGGCTTCCGCGACTTTACGCGGATTGCCGCATCCGACCCAACCATGTGGCGCGACGTCTTCCTGAGCAACAAGGACGCCACCTTGGAAATTCTCGGGCGGTTCACCGAAGAACTGTTTGCCCTGCAGCGTGCCATTCGTCAGGGTGACGGAGAGTTTCTGCACGATTATTTCACCCGAACGCGCGCCATTCGGCGCAGCATCATCGAAGCGGGTCAGGACACGGCGGCTCCGAACTTTGGTCGGTCTGGGTAAGGCAGGTTAATGCGGATCATTGGTGTTTTGGTGTGTATTTTGGGTTTCGTGTCAGGGGCGGCCATGGCCGCTGCACCCGAGACATCGCTTCGGCCGGTTGCGCGACATGTGACACCTGACGCACCGACACCTGCACTTGCCATTATCCGCCCAACCGCGCGACCCATGGTGCTTGAAACAGCATTGGCCAACAAGTTGGCGGAACAGTTTCAGCGCGACACCGTGCCGTCTGATCAGGGCCAACCCACTAAAATCGTTCCAGCAGGGCAGCGCGCTTTTGCGGTCTTGTCCCCGCAAGCCACCAGCGTTTCTGTCCGACCCAGCCTGCGCCCGAACGGCGTTGTCCAGAAAGCCATGGCGCAACGCCGTGAACGCGCCCGTGGGGCCGTTTGTGGCGATCATTCCATTCAAGGTGAAGCGATTGGATTCGTCCCCGGAAGGCAGTCGGCCTGTGGTGTGAAGGACGGCGTGCGGGTGCGCTCGGTCTCGGGCATCAGCCTGAGCCAGCAGGCCATCATGGATTGCACCACGGCGAACGCCCTGAAGCAATGGGTCGAGAAAGGCATGAAACCCGCGCTCGGAAACACCGGTGGTGGCGTCACACAAATCAGGGTGGCTGCGCATTATGCCTGCCGCACCCGGAACAACCAACCCGGTGCCAAAGTCAGCGAGCATGGCAAAGGTCGTGCCATAGATATTTCCGGATTCCGCTTGCGCGATGGAAGCGAAATCACTGTGCTTCAGGGATGGGATCGTCGCGATACCGGGCCGATCCTGCGCAAGATGCATCAAAGCGCCTGCGGGATATTCGGCACGGTGCTTGGCCCTGAGTCAGACCGCTTCCACAAGGATCACTTCCATTTCGACACGGCCCGGTATCGCAGCGGATCATACTGCAGATAGCGCTACTGGTACGACCGAACGAGGCTTTCCGCGACGAGCGCCCATCCGTCGGCCACAACAAAGAAAGCCAGCTTGAACGGCAAAGACACGATGGCAGGTGGGACCATCATCATCCCCATCGACATCAGCACGGCAGCGACAACAAGGTCGATGATGAGAAACGGCAGGAAGATCAGAAAACCCACCTGAAACGCGCGGGCCAGTTCGGACAGCAGAAAGGTGGAAATCAGGATCGACAAGGGTGTTTCCGGGCTGGGTTCTGTCAGTTCAAGATCCGACCTGATCCGCGCCATGGTTGCAAACGTATCCGCATCCACTTGCGCCGCCATGAACACGCGAAACGGCTCAAATCCGCGCTCAAAGGCGATTTCGGTTTCGATTTCTTCGTTCAGCAGGGGTTCAATCCCCGCGTCCCACGAGGCAAGGAGAACAGGCTCCATCACGAAAAACGTCAGAAAAAGCGCGATGCTGACAATCAGCATGTTCGGAGGCGATTGCTGAAGTCCGATGGCCTGCCGAAGAATTGACAACACGGTGATGATGAAGGGAAAACAGGTGACCGTGATGACGATACCGGGTGCAACGCTGAGCACGGTGATCAAGGCGATCAACTGAAGGGTCGTCGTCGTGACAGACCCACCATTCCCCAGGTCCAGAGACAGGCTTTGCGCCGAGGCCGCGCTGGCGCAAAGCCCGGCAAGACACAGCGCAACGACAAATATGCGGGTCACGACCTAGGCACCCGACGTGCCAAAGTCATTGACCTCGACCAGGCGCACACAAAGCTGCCCATTGTGTTCGCCACTTTCGGTGATTTCAAGAACACCCGTGCCAATCAGACGATCCCCCACATAAAGCTCCACCGGATCTTCGACACGCTTGTCCAAAAGAAGGACAGACCCTTCTTCAAGCTGCAGCAGATCACGCACCAAAGGCCGGGCGCGACCAACCGAAACGGTAATTTCGATCGGAACAGTCGTGAACGCAGCGTCCGCTTTGTGCGTGTCCAGTGTTTCGGTTGAATTACCCATGTGCACGCTTCTCCGATTGGTCATGCAGCACTGCATGAACGGCCTCTGTGATCTGTTTGGACACATCCGAAAGGTCTATGGACAGCTCTTTCGCACCCAGCCGCAATTCGGCCTGACCTTCGGAAACAGCAGTCGATTCCGTTACCGAAATCGGCAAACTGCTGGACGCCTCATTCACGAATTGGGATACCTGCGCGCCAAAACCGGGGGCGACGGCGATTTCGATCTGCACAGTACCGATATCACGGGCGATTTTGGAAAGCTGTTCGGCTATGTGCGCACCAAGCGTATCCCGAGCCAGCGATGGCAGTATTTTCTGCAGGATCTCGTGAAACAGTGGCGTCAGGTTGGACAGAACCTGTGCATGCACATCGTGATAGGTGAACGACAGATCCTGAAGGTTCTGCGCGATTCCGTCAGACAGGTGCGCCCCGTCTTCCGCCTTGGCCTTGATCGCATCATCCCAACCGGCCCGGTAGCCCTTGTCGAACGATTCAAGACGCTCGGACTCAAGCATTTCATCTGAAACCGAAACACTGCTCTCGCCCGAGGCGGGGCTTCCGAAGTCTTCCAGATATGCAGCAAGCGAGGTCATCGTGCGTCCTCTGCTTTCGGCTCGTCAAGCCAACTGCGCAATACTTCGACTGTTTCGCTGCGACGTTCGTCGATCAGTGTCTTCAGACGTGCCACGGCATCTTCGGTCGAGGGGACGGACAACTGCGAACCTGGCTCTGCCAGTATCGGGAGACCGAGTTTAGAATCGTCCGGCTCGATGACACCGTTCAGAACTGGCAGATCAGACGCGGATCCCAGTCCCAACTGGCCCTTTACCGGTGCAGGAAGTTCCACCAACCGCCTCGAGGGGAGCAACAAGGGTCGCACGACAAAGAGCCCCAGAACAAGGGCTACCACTGCCAGAACCGCAATCTGAACGAGGCTCATTGTGTCCAGCTGCCCGGCAAACCAGCCCGGTTCGGCGGGAAGCGATCCAAGCGTTTCCAGAGGTTCGAAGGACAATGATTTCAACGTGATGACATCCCCACGCTCTTCATCATACCCAACGGCTGAAGCGACCAGATCCCGTAGTGCCGACAGTTCTTCGTCCGGCACGGGCACAAAGTTCTGAACCCCTTGGTTGTCGACCACTGTGGTGCCGTTCACCATGACGGCCACGGTCACCCGTTTGATTGCGCCCGGTGACTTGAGGATTTCCCGCGTTGTCTGAGACACCTCATAGTTCAGCCGTTCGCGTGTTTCTGCGCTTTGACGGGTTTCTGTTTCGCTGCTGTTGGCGTCTCCATCGGGCAGGTTGGACGCCACAGTCACCGCGCCCGAGCCGGCATTCTCTGACTGGTCCGACCTTTCTTCGCTGTCGGAACTGATAACAAAACGGCTGTCCGGGTCGAACCTGCGTTCAGTGATGGATTCGGTGTCAGTGATCGCGTCAACGCTGACTTCGACCACGGCATTGCCGCGTCCGACCCGCGCTTCGACCAGCCGCAAGACCCGGTCGCGCAAGATGTCGGTTCGGTCCTGATCATACGACGCGGCCAAAGCACTGCCATCATCCGACAAAAGCCCGGCTTGCGCGTCAATCAAGGAAACATCCGCAGGTTGAAGCCCCGCCACTGCGGACGCCACAAGATGCCGAATCGCCTGAACCTGTGACCTGTCGATAACACCGGATCTGGCCGTGACATGTACAGACGCGCTGGGTGCCAAATCGCGACGGAAGGGATTATCGCTTCCTGATGCGATGTGGACTCTTGCCGTGGCAATATCGGGCGACGACACGATGGTCCGGGCCAATTCACCCTCTTTCGCGCGCAAATAGGCCGCATCAAACATCTGCGACGTGGTGCCAAAGCCCGACAACGAATCCAGAAGTTCGTACCCTTGCCCAGACGACGCGGGCAATCCTTCGCTTGCGAGAGTCAAACGAAGCTGATCGCGGGCAGAATCCGAAACGTAAATCGACGTGCCACGCACCTCGAACGCGGCCCCCTGTTGTTGCAGGGCTTGAACAACTTCGCCGGCAGCCGCCGCGTCAAGGCCCGAATATAGCAGCGTCATCCTGGGCTGCGCCACCAGACGTGACATGCCTAGAACGGCCAGAAAAATCGCAATCGTCGATCCGACCACGACCGCTTTTCGCGCGTTGGTCAGACTTCGCCAAACCGGCAGAATTTGCTGCACCGATACCCTCCGAACCCAAAACATTCTGTTTCGTTGATGGGTCGGTTATTGCCGGTTCGTGTTAACAATCGGTTAGTGCCTGATCCCTAAAAGTCCTGTCATGAATTCTGGGATGGACGGGTATGGAAACGGCTGACACAGCGGATACTGATACCGGCGAAAAAGCAAAAAAATCTTCCGCGATTGGGCTTATCCTGTCTGTCCTGTTGTGCCTCCTGGGTGCCGGGCTCGGCTACTTTGGGATCTCAAGCGGGATGATTCCCCTGGGGCACACCACGTCCGAAACGCCGGCGCCGCATGATGCGCCTGCAGCACTGCCAGACATTGCCTTTGTGGACATTCCTACCTTGATTGTCACGCTGCCACCCGGCGCGACCAACGAACATTTGCGCTTTTCGGGTCAGATCGAAGTGCCCACGAAATATCAAGGCGATGTCGAATATCTTTTGCCGCGAATCCAGGACGTGATGAACGGCTATCTTCGCGCTTTGACCGCGGAAGACATCGAAGGCCCCGGAGCATTGTTCAAGATCCGCCTGCACCTGTTTCGCCGCATCGTGATGGTAGTGGGCCTGGGAAAGGCAAACAGTCTTCTTGTCACAGAATTTATCCTGAATTGAGGGAGAAACATGGAATTGGTTGCTGATATCCTCCTGGTTGCAGGGGCGCTTGGCGCAGGGCTTTATTGCTTTGTCCTGTCCCGCCGTCTGACGCGCTTTACCGACCTTGAAAATGGCGTGGGTGCGGCGGTGGCGGTCTTGTCGGCACAGGTCACGGACCTGCAAACGGCTTTGGAAAACGCCCAGAAGACCGCGACTCACTCCACCGACAGCCTTGAGGATCTGACGGGTCGCGCCGAAGATGCGGCAAAGCGGTTGGAGCTGATGGTCGCGTCCCTGCATGATCTCCCAGGTGCTCAGACCATTTCGCCCACCCCACCCCCGGCAACGGGCCCCGTCTTTTCGCGCCATGCAGGAGATGCGCGATGATCCGCAGTACAAAGATGCCCAGATCACGCCAGAAACGCACGCAAAAGGGTACCCTTGCCATCATCGGGGCGCTCTTGATTCTGTCTGCGGGCGTTCGCCTTGCGACTGAGGCGGGCCAGGTAATCGCCAGCGAAACAGGCCAAGACACTGCACAGGAAGAAGTGATCGAAACCCCAACGATGGATCTCGCGCGTCCCGCCCAGATGGAAGAAGCGCTGGCAGCCATAAAGAACCGCGAAGCGCGATTGATCGAACGCGAAACGGAAATGGATGAACGGGAATCGACAATCGAAGCCGCCGAATACGCCATCAAGGTAGAACTGATCAAACTCGAAGAGGCCGAACAAAGCCTGAGAGAAACGATCTCGCTAGCCTCCGTCGCCGCGGAAGAGGACCTTTCACAACTTACCAACGTCTACGCCAACATGAAACCAAAACAGGCGTCAGCCTTGTTCGAACAAATGGATTCGACCTTCGCGGCGGGTTTTCTTGCACGAATGTCATCTGACAGCGCCGCAAGGATCATGGCAGGCATGACGCCCGAAAAGGCCTACCAGATCAGCGTGGAATTGGCAGGGCGCAATGCCGACATTCCGCTAGATTAGTGCATTAGCCAGTCAAAGCAGAAGCATGCGCAAATGCGATTTTTGGCTCATCTCAAAGATTGTTATTTTTTATTTAAAATCAATGACTTAAAAACACACGCCTTGATGCCCCAAAAAACATGAATGCGTGCGCAAACAGCAAAAAGCGTGCGCAAGCAAAATTCGCCTTGACCACGGCAGGATACCAGCTGGCAGCTACATCCTGAAGAGACAAAAAAAACCCGCGCAAAGCGCGGGTTGAGTACTTCAATTATCCAGTGAAGTCAGGAGTAGGTAGCGGATTGGAACAGCGCAGTTCTTCGAAACGCCGTCGCATACGCACTGTGGGTATACGGGGTCGTCGCCTCATGCATTCCTGTTTTCGATGCCCATGTATCAATGAAATGATTGCGATTGAGCTCACTGGATTGATTGGTCAGCGCTCTGCAAACAGCCTTCATGGTCAACTCGCAAACCACTCCCCATCGGAAAGCACTCGCCGTGGCAAGCCTGTGTAAAAAATCGTCGGTAAACAACTCGTCTGCGAATGCGAGCTTGGCCTCCAAGGCATAGCTCTGCACAATAGAATTGATCGTTTCGGCCTCCTCCTCAAAATTAATTTCTTCAAGTCGCACATGCGTGACCTTGCGAAACAGTTGCTCAAATTTTGGAATTTGATCCTCAAGTATCCGAACACCGGACAAGATCAGCAACATAGGCCAATCTGGACCCTTCAGCATTGTCTTGAAGCAATCCAGAACCTCCTCCAATGCAGCATCGTTTTTTCGGGCAAGGATGTGTTGAACTTCGTCGTACCAAATACCCACAATGCCTTGGCCCTCGCCTTGTTGCTTGATGCGACGACTAATCTTAGATTGCGTGGAGCGTGCTCTCTCAGAGAGAGAATAGCCCGTTGCATGAAGAGTGTTCTTCCCGAGGTCCTTCCACGTGCCCTTTCCATCTAAAAGACATATCTTGATTGAAGCGTTGGTACCATTTGGCAACGCCACTCCATGCGAGTTGAAATCGCGAAGGAGGTTTACCAACTCAGTGGTTTTCCCTGCACCGCTTTCGCCAGTGACCAACAACACTTCACCTTCGAACTGGGACCCGCTCTGCAGTCGACCAAGATGCCAACTGAACATCGTCTTGAGTTCTTACTTCAGGCGATCTGCTCGTGCGAGGGGATATAATCGACCATTAAAGTCACTGATGCTTGCACAATTTCCTGATCTACAAAACCGCTCACAACTTGCTCTCCGTGATTTTTCCAAATAATTTAAGTGCGGAGCTATTGACGGCTTCGTCCTTGCCTGAACCTTCTGTAAAGCTCCTCGATGCTGACCCTCGCTTGGCATAGTCCATGATGCTTCCAGCGCGCACAGTTCCCTGGACGTTTGAACCGCGCCGGGTTTGCCGGAGGCTAATTTGTCTTAGTTACGCGGCCATGTCTGATCTTTCCAGAGCTGCATAGAAGTTTGCCTCGGCCTCTGCGGGCGGAATGTTCCCGATTGGCACCAGCAGTCGGCGATTGTTGAACCAATCGACCCATTCGAGGGTGGCGTATTCTACAGCGTCGCAACTGCGCCATGGGCCGTGACGGTGGATGACTTCTGTCTTGAACAACCCGTTGATCGTTTCGGCGAGAGCGTTGTCATAGGAATCTCCGACACTGCCGACGGACGGGGCGATCTTCGCCTCAGCCAGCCGTTCAGTGTACTTGATCGACAGATATTGGGCGGATTCAACCGGTCGTCGCAACACCCCTTTGATGGAGGTGTAGATGACAAAAACTGGCAGACGAAAGTCCGAACGTTCGACCCGGGACAAATTAAACTCTCCAGGAAGGCCGCCAGTCTGGCAACGTGAGAATCTATGCCGGTTCTGGCGGGCCGTTGCGGAGGGGCTATCCAGTGAGGATGCCGCCGTTGAAGCCGGTGTCTCTGCCCCGGTCGGAACCCGCTGGTTTAGGAGTTCTGGCGGAATGCCTCCCACACATCTTGCACCATCGGCCCCTGCACCGAAGCGCCGTAGTCTTTCCTTCGCAGAACGTGAGGAAATAGCTTTGGAGTGCGCGAGGGGCACAGGTGTTTGTGCCATCGCCCGGAAGCTGAAGAGATCGCCCAGCACGATCTCCCGAGAGATCAGGCGCAACTCGGCAACCCGTGGCGGAGACTTCGACTACCGTGCGATCAACGCACAGTGGCATGCTGATCGTGCGGCTAAGCGGCCGAAAGCTAGCACTACTTTGGCAGATTTTCGCTGATCTGATATTCACCGGATTCACTGGGGACGTTTTGGGTGATTCATAGGGAGCCAGCATTGAGGGAGGCTGGCGGTTTATGGGAACCTGGCGGGACGATCTGGAAGGTTGGCTGGCACCGTTTGT
>NZ_JBHYFV010000058.1:0-12730 GCF_051859345.1 Marivita sp.
GTTGTAGATGCCGCCCTTGCCGTTCTCGTCACCCGGATACCAGTTCTGCACCGTGGAATACTTCACCTCGGCGTCTTCCTCGACGATGATCTCGACCACCGCCGCATGAAGCTGCGACGTATCCCGCTGCGGCGCGGTGCAGCCTTCGAGGTAGGAAACAAACGACCCCTTGTCGGCGATGATGAGCGTCCGCTCGAACTGGCCGGTATTCTCGGCATTGATCCGGAAATAAGTGCTCAATTCCATAGGACAGCGCACCCCCGGCGGGACGTAAACGAACGATCCGTCCGAAAACACCGCCGAGTTGAGCGTCGCATAGTAATTGTCCGACACCGGCACCACGGAGCCAAGATACTTCTTCACCAGTTCGGGATGATCCTTGATCGCTTCCGAGATCGAACAGAAGATGACACCTGCCTCTTTCAGCTCTTTCTGGAACGTCGTGCCCACGGAAACCGAATCGAACACCGCATCGACCGCCACCTTGCGGCCCTCGGCGGGCGCATCCTCGGCCCCTTCGACTCCGGCCAGGATCATTTGCTCCTTGAGCGGGATACCCAGCTTTTCATAGGTCGCCAGCAGCTTGGGATCGACCTCGTCCAATGACTTCGGCTTCACCTCCATGCTCTTCGGGCGGGCATAGTAATACTGGTCCTGGAAATCGATCTTGGGGTAATCGACCATCGCCCATGTCGGCTCTTCCTTCTGAAGCCAGCGTTCATAAGCCTGAAGCCGCCAATCGGTCATCCATTGCGGCTCGCCGTTCTTTTCCGAAATCAGCTTGACGATATCGGTGTTCAGCCCCTTGGGCGCATAGTCCATCTCGATATCGGTGTTCCAGCCATGCTTGTAGGCCCCACCCACCTCACGCACGGCATCGACAGTTTCCTGATCCACACCTTCCTTGACGGTCGTGTTGTCCAAAGCAGCCATGCTTGCACCTCTTTCGATTATCTCACGCAGCGCGTGCGCGGTGTTTTTTCCATTTGGCCTGCCACGTTTCGGCAAACCGCGTCACGTCATCTTCGGTTGTCTCCACCCCCAGCGACACGCGGATCGCGCTGCTGGCCGTGGCCTTGTCAAATCCCATTGCCGTCAGGACCGCACTGGCCTTGACCTTGCCGCTGGAGCAAGCTGATCCCGCGCTGATCGCGAACCCGGCCAGATCCATCTGCATCACCTGCGTCTCACCCTTCCAGCCCGGCGTTGCAAGGCATGAGGTGTTCGGCAGGCGCGGCATTCCTTTCCCGACAAAAATAATCTCTTTCTCGGCAGCCTCAATAGCTGACTCTAGAATGTTTCTAATTTCTTCAACCCGATTCCAGGCCCCCGCGTCCAGATCCCGCGCCGCCGCCGCTGCTGCAGCCCCGAATCCGGCGATTCCAGGGATGTTCTCGGTGCCGGAGCGGCGCCCCATCTCCTGACCCCCACCCTTGATCTGCGCCGCAATATCGGTGCCGCGCTTCATCACCAACGCGCCGATTCCCTTGGGTCCACCCAGCTTGTGCGCCGAAATCAGCGCCATTTCACAGCCAAGCCAGTTGAACGCCACCGGCACCTTGCCAAAAGCCTGAGTCGCATCCACCACCGCCACGCCCTGCGGCAGGTCCTGCAGGATGCCGGTCTCCGAATTGGCCAGTTGCACCGCCGATCGCGCAGGCTCCGTCACGGCCACCTGTCCGGCCTCATCCACGGCCAGAACCGGATCAATCCACGCCCGAACCGCATCATGCTCGACCTCGGACCCAAACAACCCACGCCCCGCACAGGCGAGCGCCGCCGCTTCCGTGGCACCTGACACAAACACGATATCCGCCCCATCCGCCCCAAAGGCCGTTGCCACCTGCGCCCGCGCCCGCTCCACCAGCGCCTTGGCGGCCCGCCCCTCGGCATGCACCGAACTCGGGTTTCCCACCACATCCATCGCCGCGATCATCGCGTCGCGCGCCTCGGCGCGCAGCGTCATGGTCGCGTTGTGATCCAGATACACCCGCCCCATTCAGCCCACCCACTGCTTCTTTGGGCTTGAAATACCTCGGGGGCTTGGGGGCAGAGCCCCCAACGGATCGGATTGGCGCAGCCAATTCGAAATCATCACTCATCCACCACGGCAAAAAGATTGGGCACCGCAGGGCACGGAGCCAGCGTGTTGCCCACCACGTCCGACAACCGTGTCTGGTGCAGAAACACATAGACATGCGCGGACAGCCCTTCCCACAGCCGGTTGGTCATGGATTGCGCGCGGCTCCCCGACAGACCACCCGAGGCACCGGCCCCCTTGTGCATCGCGTCCACGGTTTCATCCACCGCCGACAGCACATCCACCACCCGGATTTCGCTGGCGGGTTTGGCAAGGCGATATCCCCCACCCGGCCCGCGCACCGACGCCACCAGCCCCTCCCGGCGCAATTTGACGAACAATTGCTCCAGATAGGGCAAGGACACATCCTGACGCTGGGCGATATCCCCAAGCGTCACAAGCGTGCCTTCCGGCTGCAGCGCGATATCCGCCAGGGCGACCATCGCATACCGGCCTTTTGTACTCAGCTTCATGGCCGATTCCTCCAACGCTCCAGCGACGCAATTGACCTTGCAAGACCAATTGCCTATGTGCGGATAACCAAGTCGGGAATATCCCCGATTTAGAACCATTCTAAGAAGCCTGAGTGAAGCTGTCAAGAATAACAGACAGCCGCCCCAGTGCCCAAGCAGGAGCCACCAGCCACCATGCCAGAGGTGATTTTTCCCGGACCCGAAGGCCGCCTCGAAGGCCGCTACCATCCGCAAAAAGACCGCGATGCGCCGATTGCCATCGTGCTTCATCCGCACCCGCAATTCGGCGGCACGATGAACAACAAGGTGGTCTACAACCTGCATTACGCCTTCTACAACATGGGCTTCACCGTGCTGCGGTTCAATTTCCGCGGCGTCGGGCGGTCCCAGGGCGAATACGACCAGGGCATCGGCGAACTCAGTGATGCCGCATCGGCACTCGATTACCTCCAGTCGATGAACAACAATTCCAAACATTGTTGGGTCGCCGGCTTCAGCTTCGGCGCCTGGATCGGCATGCAGCTTCTGATGCGCCGCCCCGAGATCACCGGCTTCATCTCGGTCAGCCCACCCGCCAACATGTATGACTTCTCGTTCCTCGCGCCCTGCCCGTCCTCGGGCCTGATCATCAACGGCACCGGCGACCGGGTCGCGCCACCCACCGACACGACCTCGCTGGTCGGCAAACTGGCCGAACAGAAGGGCATCACCGTCACCCATACCGAAATCGAAGGCGCGGATCACTTCTTCAAGGAACCCCACATGGACAACATGATCGACCATGTGAGCACCTATGTGAAACGCCGCCTCACCGAAAACAGCCGCTAGGAACACGCGACATGTCGATGGTTCAGGAATTGGCGGAAAGGCTCGCCGACGACACGCTCAAGGCGATGAAGCATCTCGACGATGATCGCTTCTTCATGGAAGTCGCGGCGGAACTCGGGGCCGCCTCGACCACTCTGGAAGAAGCCTATCTGACCGCGATCCGAGTGCGGATGGCCGAACGCAAGGCCCGCGCCTTTATCCGCGCCCGGATCGAAGGCCAGAAGAAAGACGAAAACTTCGGGCGCTGACCACCGCCGGCGAGAGGTGTGCTTTGCACCTCGCGCGGACACCCGATTCAGCCTAGGGTGACATCATGTCAGACACATCGCATCAACGGACCCTGCTGCTCACCGGCGCAAGCCGGGGAATCGGCCATGCCACTGTCAAGAAATTCGCCGCCGAAGGCTGGCGCGTGATCAGCTGCTCGCGGCAGGCTTTTTCGCCGAATTGCCCCTGGCCCGGCGGGGAACGCAATCACATCCAGGTGGATCTCAGCGATCCGCAACAGACGATGGAAGCGGTGCGCATCGTCAAGGACCGGCTGGACGGTGGACGGCTCGATGCGCTGGTGAACAATGCGGGGGTCTCTCCCAAAGGGCCGAACGGAGAGCGGTTGAGCACGCTGGACACCGATCTGCGAGATTGGGGAAAAGTCTTTCATGTCAACTTCTTCGCTTCCGTTGTTCTTGGGCGCGGGTTGAAAGACGAGCTGGCCAGGGCGCAAGGCGCCATCGTCAACGTCACCTCCATCGCAGGCGCGCGGGTCCACCCGTTCGCCGGGGCCGCCTATGCCACGTCCAAGGCCGCGCTGGCGGCCCTGACCCGCGAAATGGCGCATGATTTCGGGCCTTTGGGCGTTCGCGTGAATGCCATTGCACCGGGCGAGGTCGAAACCAGCATCCTGAGCGAAGGCACCGACAAGATTGTCGAGAAGCTCCCGATGCGGCGGCTGGGACAACCGCATGAAGTGGCCGACGTGATCTATTTCCTGTGCTCGGACCAGAGCGCCTATGTCTCGGGCACCGAGATCGAAGTGAACGGCGGCCAGCACGTCTGACGGGGCGCGAAGATTATTCGTACGAATAATCTTTGGCCGCAGAATTTTCGTACGAAAATTCTGTCAACACCGTCCTAATAGTGAATGGCCCGGCCCCAGGCATCCAGCACTGACTCGTGCATCATCTCCGACAGGGTCGGATGCGGGAAGACGGCCTGCATCAAGTCTTGCTCAGTCGTCTCCAATTGTCGCCCGACGACATAACCCTGGATCAGCTCCGTCACCTCGGCCCCCACCATATGCGCGCCCAGAAGCGCGCCGGTTTTCGCATCGAACACGGTCTTGACCAGCCCTTCGGGTTCCCCCAGCGCAATCGCCTTGCCATTGCCGATGAACGGGAAGCGACCAACCTTGACCTCGAACCCCTTGTCCTTGGCCTGTGCTTCGGTCAGGCCGACACTGGCCACCTGCGGCTGGCAATAGGTGCAGCCCGCGATGCTGTCCGGCTCCACCGCATGCGGATGCCCGCCAGCGATCAGTTCGGCGACCATCACGCCCTCATGGCTGGCCTTGTGGGCGAGCCACGGCGCACCGGCGATGTCACCGATGGCAAACACGCCTTCGATTCCCGTGCGGCAATGCGGGTCGGTCACGACATGGGTGCGGTCCACTTTCACGCCCAACGCCTCCAGTCCCAGACCTTCGGTGTTGCCGACGATTCCAACGGCGGAAATCACCGTGTCGAACTCCTCTTTGGTGACCTGTCCACCCACCTCGATATGCGCGGTGACTTTGCCCTTGCCGCGATCCAGTTGCTTGACCATCGCCTTTTCGCGGATCGTCATGCCCTGTTTTTCGAACTGTTTCCTTGCGAAATCACTGATCTCGGCATCCTCGACGGGCAGGATGCGGTCCATCACCTCGACCACGGTCGTGTCGGCGCCCAGCGTATTGTAAAAGCTGGCGAATTCGATGCCGATGGCGCCCGATCCGATGACCAGCAGTTTTTTTGGCATGCGCCCCGGCACCAGCGCGTGTTTGTAGGTCCAGACCAGATCCCCATCCGCCTCCAGGCCCGGCAACTCTCGTGCCCGCGCACCTGTGGCAATAATGATGTTTTTCGCGCTCAGCTCTTCGGTGCCTGTGTCCGTCTTGACCTGCACCCTCCCCTTGGCGGGGATTGTCGCCTCGCCCATCACCACGGTGACCTTGTTCTTCTTGAGCAGATGCCCGACCCCGGACGCCAGTTGCTTGGCGATCCCGCGTGACCGTTTGACCACCGCCTCCAGATCATACCCGATGCTTTCGGCCTTGAGCCCGAATTCCTTGGCGCGGTGCATCAGGTGGAACACTTCGGAGGTGCGCAGCATCGCCTTGGTCGGGATACAGCCCCAGTTGAGGCAGATGCCGCCCAGGTGTTCGCGTTCGACAATTCCCACGTTCAACCCAAGCTGCGCGCCGCGGATGGCGGCGACATAGCCGCCGGGGCCTGCGCCGATCACGATCATGTCGAAGCTCTTGCTCATCGCCTGTTTTCCTCCCTCAAGGTCAGGTTCGAGGCAAAGCGTAGGCCAAAGCGCACAGGCCCACAATGGGAAGCGCGCAGGTCGGTCCGGATCGGCCCGAATGTTTCGCGCGCGAAACAATGGGTCAACGTGTATGACCGTTTAACCTTTTGTTAATCTGCGAAAAATCAGGCCTCGGCCTTCTTTTCCCATCGGCCTGATTCTTCGGACCAGTATTGCGCAGAACACCCCGCGCCGGTCAGGGTGCGCCATTGCCCGCGCGCAACGTCGACGGCCGCCGGATCGTTGCCGTCGAACAGCACGCAAACGCGTTCCAGCCTCTGCACCTCGTTCGACCTGACCTCGGCACCGTCCACGGTCATGAGGCATTGCGGGTTGTTTGCGGCCTCTTCTGCCACGGTCAGCAAGACGGGTTGCAGTGCGTCATGCCCACCGCCTGCAAGACCATGTGGCAGGAAGCCGTCCTCTGGCCCCAGCCACAGTTTCTGATCCAGCCAGTCCATCCGCGCCGCATCCGTTCCCCGCACCGCAACGCGCCAGCCGGCACCAAGCGCCTTGCCCAGAAGCATGGGCAAGGTCGCCTCGAGCGGCTTTTGCGTCAGGTGATAGAAATACGCCGCGCCCATCGGTCAGTCCCGTGTTTCAAACCGGTCAGAGATCAACCGGTCGAGCGCCCGCACACCCCATCCGGTAGCACCTTTGGGGGACAGATCCAGATCGCTTTTCACATGCGCAACACCGGCGATGTCAAGGTGAATCCACGGCATGTCGTCCTTGACGAACCGCTTGAGGAATTGCGCCGCCGTGACCGATCCGGCAGGCCGTCCGCCAATGTTCTTCATGTCTGCGACGGGCGATTTCAGCATGTCGTCATAAGCCTGCCCCAAGGGCATGCGCCATGCACCTTCCTGTTCGGTTTCCGCGGATTTCAGGAACGCACCGGCAAAGTCTTCATCGTTGGAATAGACAGCGGCCTTTTCATGCCCCAGCGCGATGATACAGGCGCCCGTCAGGGTGGCAAGGTCGATCATCGCGGCGGGTTTCTCGGTCTCCTGCGCGTGCCACATGACATCACACAGCACCAGACGGCCCTCGGCGTCGGTGTTCACCACCTCGATCGTGTCGCCTTTCATGGAGGCCACCACGTCGCCGGGGCGCACCGCGCTGCCGGAGGGCATATTTTCGACAAGCCCCACCATGCCGACCACGTTGGCCCTGGCGTTGCGCTTGGCAATCGCATGCATGACTCCAGAGACAACCCCCGCGCCGCCCATGTCCATGGTCATGTCTTCCATGCCGACGGCGGGTTTGAGCGAGATACCCCCGGTGTCGAACACAACGCCCTTGCCGATCAGAGCCAGCGGTGCATCACCTTTGGCCCCGCCGGTCCAGCGCATGATGACAACCTTGGAGGGACTGTCAGAGCCCTGGCCAACGCAGAGCAGCGCGCGCATGCCAAGTTTCTCAAGCGCCTTTTCCTCCAGCACCTCGACCTCGACCCCGAGATCGCGCAGGGCTTCAAGTCGGGTGGCGAATTCGGTGGTGGTCAGCACATTGGCCGGTTCGTTGACCAGGTTGCGGGTGAAATGCACCCCTTCGGCCACCGCGATGCGCGGGACGGCGGCTGCCTTGGCCTCGTCCGGTTTGGCGCACATCAGCGTTGCGGCACCCAGTGCGCTGTCTTTCTTGGTCTTGTGATCGTCAAACCCATAGCCGCGCAGGGCAAGGCCAAGGGCGATTTCCTCGGGCCGCCGGGTGCTTTCGACCAACACGGTCAGCGCTGCATGCCCTGCCGCAATCGCAAGTGCTGCGCCGGCCTTGCGGGCAAGATCGGCAGACGGGCGGCGGGACAGTTTGACCAGATCGACCGCTTCGGCTTCCAACCCGGCAGGCCAGCCAAGCGACATCACCTTACCCTCGGACAGCTTGTCCCAGGTCTCGGACGTGGTGGCGCGGGCGATGGCCCCTTTGGCCAAACGGTTCAGGCGACGCGCGCCTGCGGTGAGCTTGAGATCAGGGGTGACAAAGACCGCGATCCGGCCCGGGACGTTGCCCAGACCATCCAGATCGACCGGCTGAAACGAAAGTGCGCGAAGATCCGCCATGTTCTGCTCCGTTAGATGCGTTTGTCCTAGGGGTAGCGCTCGTGCGCGCGGTTGACCAGAGGCGGGTTTTACCCCAAACCCTAGGGGACAGGGCCGCCACGGCCCACTCTATATCGTATGAAGGGGTCCGCTGTGCCAAGATTCGACAGATACATGCTGTCGCAACTCATGGTCCTCTTTGGGTTCTTCGCACTGGTTCTGGTCGCGGTCTATTGGGTGAACCGCGCGGTGGTGCTGTTTGATCGGCTGATTGCGGACGGGCATTCGGCGGGCGTGTTCCTTGAATTCACCGCGCTGAGCCTGCCGGGTGTGATCATGCTTGTGTTGCCAATGGCGTCCTTTGCGGCGGCGGTCTATGTGACCAACCGGCTGATGGGTGATTCAGAGCTGACCGTGGTGCAAGCCACCGGGTACAGCCCGTGGCGTCTGGCACGTCCTGTGCTTTTGTTCGGGGTGATCGTGGCGCTGATGATGTCGGCGCTGACGCATTTTCTGGTTCCCGCCTCGGTGTCACAACTGAAGGAGCGCGAGGTCGAGATTTCGGGATCGGTGACCGCGCAACTGTTGCGGGAGGGCGCGTTCCTGCATCCCGGACCCGGTGTCACCTTTTTCATCCGCGACATCACCCCAGAGGGTGAATTGCGCGATGTCTACCTGTCGGATCGCCGACAAGACGATCGCGAAGTGACCTATACTGCAGAGCGCGCCTATGTCGTGCAGGGCGAAAACGGTCCGCGTCTGGTCATGGTCAGCGGGCTTGCCCAGACCTTGCGACTTGAGACGCGCAGCCTGTCGACGACGATCTTTCAGGATTTCACCTATGATATCAGCAACCTGATCGTGCAGACGCAGAACCTCAACCTGCGCCCACGGCATCTGGCGACCTGGGATCTGATCACGCGCCCTGCGGAAATGGCCGAATTCGTCGGTGTGCCGGTCTCGCGCATCAACGAGGAATTGCACGGAAGGTTTCAGCAGGCCTTGCTGGGGCTGGTGGCGGCCTTGATCGGGTTTTCGACCTTGCTGACTGCAAGTTTCAGTCGCTTCGGCGTCGGGCGGCAGATCGTGATCGCCATCTTTTTGCTGGTCCTCATAAAGCTGGTGGAAAGCGCCGTGACCGATCCGGCCCGGAATAATGCGATGCTCTGGCCCTTGACGTACCTGCCGTCGCTTGTCGGTCTTGCGATGGCGACCGGGCTTCTGCATCTGGCGTCGCGTCCGTTCAGAAGGCCGCGCGGCGCTGCGTTGGCAGAGGGGGCTGCATGATTCTGCATCTCTATTTCGCCCGGCGTTTCCTGTGGACCTTTCTGGCGATTTTCGGCATATTTTTTCTGTTTCAGGTCCTGCTTGATCTGGTGGAACAGATCCGGCGCCTGGACAGTTCAGTGAGCTTTGGCGAGGTGATGCAGCTGACGCTGCTCAACACGCCGGAAGGGATGTACCAAATCCTGCCTTTGGTGATGATCCTGTCCTCCATCGCCCTTTTCGTATCACTTGCGCGGTCGTCCGAGCTTGTCGTGGCACGGGCGGCGGGGCGTTCGGGACTGACCGCTTTGGTGGGTCCGTTGCTGGTGGCGGCGATCATTGGCGGGCTTGCGGTGGCGATGGGCAATCCGATCGTGGCCGCCACGTCGAAGGCCTATTCCGATCTGCGCGAGACCTATCGCAACGGCGGTACATCCGCCCTGTCCATCGGGGCCGAGGGGCTTTGGCTGCGCCAGTCCGACCCGCGTGGTCAGACCGTGATCCGGGCCGCGCGCGCCAACCCGAACGGAACAATCCTTTTTGACGTGATGTTCGTGGCCTATGCCGAAGACGGAGGCCCGGTGCGCCGGATCGAGGCCGAAGAGGCGAGACTGGCCGACGGTGCATGGACGCTGAGCAAGGCCAAGGCCTGGCCGTTGGTGGCGGGTGTCAACCCCGAGACCAATTCGGTGCTGCATGACGAACTGATCGTCGCCTCGACCCTGACCGAAGACAGCATCAAGGACCGCTTCGGGCGGCCTTCTGCGATTTCGGTCTGGGATCTGAGCGGCTTCATCACCGATCTGGAGGATGCCGGATTTTCGGCCCGGCGCCATGCGGTCTGGTTGCAGATGGAACTGGCGCGTCCGGTGTTCCTGGTGGCGATGGTGCTGATCGGCGCGGCCTTTACCATGCGGCACAGCCGGATGGGGGGCACCGGGATTGCGGTTCTGTCGGCGGTTCTGCTTGGCTTTTCCTTGTATTATGTGCGCAACTTCGCGCAGATCCTTGGGGAAAACGGCCAGTTGAACGCGCTTGCCGCAGCCTGGGTGCCGCCCTTGGCGTCGGTTCTTCTGGCCCTGGGGCTTATCCTGCGCCGGGAGGACGGGTGATGCTGCGGGTGATCCTTGCCGGCCTGTTCGCGCTTCTGATCACACCGGAGACGTCGCGCGCGCAGTCAGGTGATGTGGTGCTGCTGGCGGATCAGGTGCTTGTCCAACAGGGTGGTGATACGCTTGTCGCAACCGGCAATGTCGAAGCCCTGCATCAGGGCACGCGCCTGACCGCGTCAACGATCATCTATGATCGCAGCAACAACACGCTCGACATTCAGGGGCCGCTCCGGATCACGCAGCCCAATGGCGATGTGCTGACGGCGACGCAGGCGCAGCTGGATCAGGGGTTCCGGAACGGTCTGCTGGAAAGCGCGCGGTTTGTGCTGGACGAGCAGTTGCAGATCGCCTCGGCGCGCGCCGCCCGTGTTCAGGGACGCTACACCGCGATGAGCCAGGTTGCCGCCACCTCGTGCCAGGTCTGCGGCACCGAAGGCCCACCGCTTTGGGCGATCCGGGCCACACGCGTGGTGCATGATGCCGAAGAACGCCAGATCTATTTTGACAACGCGCAATTGCGGGTTCTGGGTGTGCCGGTCTTCTTCATCCCCCGGATGCGCCTGCCCGACCCGACGCTCGAGCGTGCGCGCGGATTCCTCATTCCCGAACTCAAGACCTCGACCTTGCTGGGATTCGGGATCAAGCTGCCCTACTTCATTCCCATCGGCGACCATGCCGACCTGACCCTGACGCCTTATGTGTCGCCGATCACCCGGACGCTGGAACTGCGCTATCGACAGGCGTTCCGCACCGGGGACATCTCCGTGAATGGGGCTATCAGCCGTGACAACCTGCAAAGCGGTGAGGCGCGCGGGCTGTTCTTTGCCGAAGGCGCGTTCCGCCTGCCCCGCGATTTCCGACTGTCCTTCGACATCGAGGCGGTGAGCGACGAGGCGTATCTCAACGACTACAACAGCGACTTCAAGAAAGACCGGCTGGACAGCGCGATCACCCTGTCCCGCACCAAGCGCGACAGCTTTTTCTCGACCGGGCTGATCCATTACGAAAGCCTGACGGATGGCGAAAACAACGCCACGCAGCCGACGATCATCGGCGATCTGCGCTACAATCGGCGGTATTTCCCGAAACGGATTGGCGGTGAAGTGCGGCTGGGGTTCCAGATACATGCGCATTACCGCTATTCGGACACCGATGTGGACGGCCCCGATGCCGACAGCGTGGTCGATGGCCGCGATGTCGGGCGCGCCAACCTGGACCTGAGCTGGCGCGACCGCTGGACCCTGCCGGGGGGGGTGCGTGCCGGAGTCCTGACGCAGGTCTGGGTGGATCATTTCCAGGTTGCACAGGACGCCGCCTCCGAGACCGACTACACCGAAGTCACCCCGGCCGCGTCGCTGGAACTGCGCTGGCCGCTGATCAAGCAGACGGCCTCTGGCGCGCGTGTCCTATTGGAACCGGTTGCACAGGTGGGCTGGATCGGGGGCGAACGCTCGGGTGTGCCGAACGATGAAAGCACACGAGTGGAGTTTGACGAAGGCAACCTTCTGTCGCTGTCGCGCTTTCCCGCCGCCGACCGGCGCGAACGCGGGCTGATCGGGGCGGCCGGACTGCGCTGGATGCGGCAGGATCCCGATGGCTGGCGCGCGGCGCTGACACTTGGCCGGGTGTGGCGCGACGATCCGGACGCCGATTTGTCGCGCTCTTCCGGGCAGGACAGCCAGACGTCGGATTGGCTGTTCGCGGGACAGTTTGCGCACAGGACGGGAATTCAGCTTTTGGCGCGCGGCCTGTATGACAGCGTCGAGACCCGGTTCACCAAGGCGGAAATGCGGGCCAACGTGACGCGGGACCGCTATGCGCTTGGCGCGTCCTATATTCTACTCACCACAGATTCGCTGGAAGACCGGGTCGATGCGCAATCGCAATGGCGCCTGAACGGGCGCTACAACATCGACCGCAACTGGACCGCAACCAGCAACACCCGCTATGACATTGCCGAGGGGCAGTTTCTCATGGCGGGTGTCGGGGCCGAGTACCGCAACGAATGTGTCGCGGTCAACTTTTCGGTCTCGCGCAGCTTTGCCTCTTCCACTAACCTAGAACCATCTACCGATTTCGGCCTGACCGTCGCGCTGACAGGGTTCAGCACAGGCGGCAGCGGCAAGGAGTACCGCCGTTCATGCAGCTACTGAACACGCCCATCCGCAAACTCGGCGCACTTGCGCTTGCAGCGACGCTGGCCCTTGGTCCGGTGTCCGCACCCGCCCAGAACATTTTTGCGCCCGTCATTCGCGTCAATGACAGCGTGGTGACCGCCTATGAGTTGGAACAGCGCGCACGCATGTTGACCGTGTTGCGCGCCCCCGGCAGTTCACAGGACCTGGCCCGCGAACAGCTGATCGA
>NZ_JBHYFV010000059.1:0-12486 GCF_051859345.1 Marivita sp.
AACGCGATCATCGCGGGTCCACCACCGCCAACAGCGCCGCCAGACGCGACGGCGGCAAGGACGCAGGGATCGTCATGCGCCGCCCG
This sequence comes from Marivita sp., assembly GCF_051859345.1. Classification (GTDB taxonomy): domain Bacteria; phylum Pseudomonadota; class Alphaproteobacteria; order Rhodobacterales; family Rhodobacteraceae; genus Marivita. Next base: position 87 of record NZ_JBHYFV010000059.1, read on the forward strand.
TTCGCCAGCGCGATGTCGATCCGGGCATCCTCGGAGGCGTACGCCGAGCGTTCCAGCCGGTTCGGCGCGGCCTCCTCCATCACCAACGGCACGAAGCCGCCGCCGCGGTCCTCGCCTCCGAGCGTACCCTCGCGATACGCACGCCGCCAGATCGACAGCAGCGACCGTGAGATCCCGTACCGCCGCGCCGTCGCCGATCCCTGGCGGTGACCGCGCAAGCTTTCCTCGACGATGCGGATCTTGTCTTCGTCAGACCAGTGCCGACGACGACCCATGTCCTCGGCCGTGAAGAGTTCGATCGGGGTGAAAACGGAAGAGCATGACATAAGGCCATGCCTTACGACCATTTGCACGATCAGCGTAGACGGCCCTCACCGGAGGCTAACGCCATAGAGTGTCCACTGCGACCTGATCCGAACGCTCGATTGAAAATCTTCGTCAGATCGACAAGCATTTCTTCTTTGTGGGGCAGATGGCAGATTGTCCTAAATTTATCAATGAAATCAATGCATAATGGCGGAGAGACAGTCCGTCAAATCGCACCCCAGCTTGATATTAAGTTAATTTTATCAATAGGTTGCATTCCAGCCTTTCGAGATGTGTGCAGCATATTGTGCAGCACCTTGACGGTATGCCATTGGTGTATCACGTGCTTGAAGCTTGAGCCGTTCGATCGACTGGCTTGATGGAGAGAAGGTCGTGTTCCTTGGATGGTCATCTGTTCCTCGGTCCGTCGTACCTTCTTAATCATCCGTCCTCTCGTTGGGGCGGACTCAAGTTGCAGATGGAGGAAAAATCTCGTGACAGGTGACAGCGTCCCACCAGATCATGAGTAGCGCCAGCTTCCATCTGGCTCGGGCTGCGCCAATTCAATTCCATCCCTTTGAAATGTTGCATTCATTGCTTCGACAACTGGATTGCCCGACGAGATTTCATTTCCTTCTCGGGCAAGCGACGCCTGCAGTTGTGCCGCATCGCCGTCGGTATCGCCCATCGGCCACAGCGCGGACTGCGCCAGGCGCCGTTTCCGCTGCATCAAACTCTGCAACAGCAAGTCGAACGATTGCTCACGGTAGACAGGATGGATCGCCATAGGCACGTGCACGGTGACCGGCTTTGCCTGGCCCAGACGGTGAACCCGATCGTTGCACTGCTCCTCGACAGCCGGGTTCCACCATCGCGACAAGTGGATAACATGCGTCGCGGCCGTGAGCGTGAGGCCTGTCCCAGCCGCCTTTGGTCCCAGCACCAGCAAGTCGAAGCCACTATCCTGTTCGAGATGACGCTGAAAGCGGTTCACGATGGCCAGTCGTTGCGGGATTGGCGTACTACCGTTGATCAGGTCGACTCTGTCCAGTCCGAATTCGGACTTGACCAATTCAATGAACCGATATTGCATCTGGCGGTGTTCGATGAAGACGAGCGCCCGCTCTCGCATGGCCCTGATCCGGCGAAGAATGTCGAACGTTGCCGAGAGTCGGCCGGACGCACTGATGAAAGCCTTCGGATCGGGCTGTGCGTTCAACGTAGGATGCACTGATACGCTGCGGATATGGTGAAGCAGCCTGAATGCCGCACCGCGCCGACTGGCCGCCAACTTCACGCGCGCTTCGTCATATCGCGCCGCCTGAACCGGTGGCATCTCCCTAGGATGGAGGAAGCGCGTTTTCGGCGGCAGGTCTCGGGCGACATCTTCCTTGAGGCGACGCAAAGCGAGCGGAGGGAATGCGCCTTGTCGATGAAAAACACGACGGTGCAGTTCAGACATGTTCTGTTCATCCGGCGTGCCGAATTTCGACCGGAAATCTGAAAGTGAGCCGAGTGCCCCCGGGGCTAGTTGATCCATGATCGCCCAAAGATCGACGCTGGAGTTCTCGATCGGTGTTCCAGTCAATCCAATTCGAAAACTGGCGTTCATCGCGCGCGCGGCAAGCGCAGCCAACGTGCCAGGATTCTTGATGTTCTGGATTTCGTCAAAGACGGTCGCGGCGAATGGGATCTTCGCAAGCGAGTGCTGGTAGTTCGTCATCGTCTGATAAGTCGTCAGGACTCAGGTCAGGTGTCCCGCTCCCGCTTGTAGCGCTATCTCGATATCGGTGAAATCAAGCAGCGCCTCTCCCACTTCGGTATCCTGCCCGCGAGCGCCCGTCTTGCGCCGAACCGATGTCGCTGATCCGTAAAGCCGAACGAGGTGGCCAAGTCCCGGCGCAGCCACATGGCGGGTCACCTCTTGCTCCCAGTTCTCAAGTAGTGACGTTGGGGCGACGACCAAGATAGGGCCGCGCTTCGCACCAGCTTGCCGCTTCATGTGTTCATTCAGCCAGACCAAGAACGCGATGGTCTGCAGCGTCTTTCCCAGTCCTTGCTCATCTGCGTTCAGGATACCCGGAAGCCCTGTCTTCCAAGCTTCGATCTGCCACGCCAGGCTATCCAACTGGTGCGGCTTGAGCGCGGTCTTTATCGTAGGCGGGACGACCACTGGCTGCGCCGTATGGCGCGGCGGATGCGACGGGCGCCAGTGCACCTCCTCAAAATTGTCAGCTGTCTCGAGGACGAGTTTGCCGCTCGGTTCATCAGTTTCTGCCGCGTCATCCTCAACCTTCTCCAGAACCTCACTGCGACGCTCTTCAATACGACCGTCTAGAACCTGAAGCGTCTCACTCGTCGCAGGAATCGTCTCACCTTCGACCTTGACGCTTCGCGCGCCGGTCAGGACCGCTTTCGCCACCTCATCCCTAAGGCCCTGAAGCTCATCAAGGGTCATTTTGTCGAGACGTTGGAGCACAGCCTCGGGGAACATCTCCGGCATCCAGGTCGTGCCGCTCCCCTCAAATGTGTTCACAAGGTTTCCGGTGTAGAGAGTGGTGCCCGTTACCCGTTCGGAGAATCGCATGAACTCAGTCGTTTCAACAAATGCGGGTCCTGCGGCCGCCTCGACCATCTCCTCTTGCGCTGAGGGCGCGAGCGCGGAGAAGCTTGCATCGCTTCGCATGGCCTCTTCGACAGCCGAGGTTATCCTTGCCCGCGGATTGCGGATGAAGGCCCGACGCTCTTCCAGCGGCGCGCGCTGCATCTCGGCCATAACGCGAAGCGCCGGACTTGCACTCCGGTCAACAACCATGAACTGCCCGCGTCCCAGCCGATAGGCTGCAAGCGCCCCTCGTTCGCGGAACTTTCGCTGGAATTCGCGCAGGTTCGCATCTGCGAGTTCAGACATCGACTCGGAAGGTGCGCCACCTTCCGCTTCGAGCCGATCGGCTGCAAATGGCACAACACTGAAGTCATTGCCCTGGGTATCCGGAGAGATCGAGAAGCGGTCCGCCAGGGTGACTTCAAGGCCCGACAGGAAATCTGTCATTGAGACCCGCGCGGCCGTTCGGTCTCCGGATAACTCTACTCCGGGCTCAAGTGCTTTTCGAAAACGTGCCAGTGCTTCCCATTGCACCGCATCATCTGTTCCGGCGCGATAGGTTTCCGCCACCGCCAAGGCATCCAGCATCCAAAGTGGGAGCCGCTGCGGGCCTCGATCCGTCTCGAGGATGGCTCCAGTCCTGCGCGGCGTCCGCACCTGGCCGCCGCGCAGCCAGTCGACACGCAGACGGAATGTCGCGGTTCCTAGAACGCCTTCAGCATCCGTCCGCATCGTAAGGTCGGTAAGTGGCGGCAGGCCAAGTACACTTCCCGTCTCACCATCGACAGCCGCCGCCAGACGGTGGCTAAGTGAGATCGTATCGCTCTCGATGAGCAGGCTTTCTCCCATCTCATCGGCCATGGCACGCAAATCGGCAATTGCAAAGGCCAGCGGTTGTTCACTCGGCGGTAGAGCATCAAGATCCGCCATCTTCTGCGGCAAAAGCCGACCAAACAGCCCTCCACGATCGGATGCCACGGTGATCTGTACGCCATCGGTCGAGTATGTCGCTTGTGTCTTCATCAGCCGAGTGCCCTCAGTACCTTCGTCTGCCAAGCTCCGAGATGAACAATCGTGCCTGCACTCCGCCTGCGTCGAATGTTGGCCACGTCGTACTCCGGATCATAGAGCCTTGGCGCTCGTGGATCATCGGCGTCAAAGATATGCACCATGAAGTTGAATGTTCCTTCGACCACGATCTTCTGTCCGATCCGCATGATAAGCAGCGATTTGTCACGCTCACCGACTTGCTTGGCAAACCGCCGCCCGAATTGACGCGCATCGAGTGGCAGCTTTGCCATGGCTGCAGCATGCCCTGATCCGTTAAAGGCGATCCAGACCTCGTCGATGCGTTCCTGCTCTAGTAGCGTCCACCAGAACTCTTCCCGATCTGCCCACATGTGGCCACGTTCGACCTCCGCCAAGACACGGAAGAGGAACCGGATATCGGCACCCATAAGCCAACGCAGGAACAGCATCTCGCGATCCGGATGGACCTCGTTCCAGGCGACGTGCCGTCTGACCCGTGGGTGACTGTAAACTTCGGTCAGGCGATCAATCAGTAAGTTTCGGACCACGGCCGGGGCACCCTCGCGCTGCCACGGCGCCATTAGTGCATCGATTGCCGGTCCTGCGCCGGTCTGCCTAGGTTTTCCGCCAGCAGGTGCGATCCACGCCAGCACCCGCGCGATCTCTTCTTCGCGGTCTAGCTTCGGCCCAACCCGCCTCAGGAACGCGAGGTGCACTGCATCCATCAGCCCTGGCGCGTGGGGTTGCCGCAGTCCGATCATGCGCAGTCCATTCCACGGATCCTCCATTTGTTCCATCAAGGAGGCGATGTCTTCAGGCGCCTTGTCCGCGTCGAACAGCGACGGGACATTCTGCAGCAAAGGCGTCCACTGAGCCCCAATCCGATCGCGTGCGGAGTTCAATGCCTTTCCGAGGGTGCGGATGCTTTCTTCGTTTTCAACGAAGCACTCGATATAGACCCGGACCAGATGGTTCAGTAGGGCGGAACGTGTGGTGACTTTGATTTCAGCTAGCAGGAAGCGCCGCACGACCTCGGCATTGGCGCGCTGACGGAATCGGGGCCCATAGACCAATCGTGCAATCTCATTCACGAAGCGAAGTGGAACGCGCTTCCAGTCCCATTCGACGATCCGCCTCTCCATCTCAATCAGAAGCTGCTCGGCGTCGTGAGGGTCGGCCCTTGGAGGGAGTTCATAGCGGTCTAGGATACCGCGACAGACGGCAAGAAGACCCTTCGCAGACGGCGGTTGGGCCAGAACCGGCGGTCTGACACGGTTCAGCAGATCGGCGAGACCCACCCGTTGCTCGATGCCTTGGACGTCCAGAACTCCGTCCTTGTATGTCATTCGACCACGCCCCCTGCCGCGGCAAGGGCATCCCGGATCGTGGCGATCTCCTCTGTCTGCCGAGGCACATACATGATGATGCGCAAGTCGATCCGACGGTTTCGGGCCTTTTCCTCGGTCGTGTCGTTCCCGGCTATGGGTCGCATTTCTCCGTAACCCGCGACCGACAGGACGGGCTGCCCACGGAAATTCAGGTGTGACAGCAATGCGTTCTCGCGTGAAAGCATCACGCCAAAGGTGCCGTTTGCTCGCTCGGTGGACAGTCGAAGGTTGACGAGTTCATTACCATCGGTATCGGTATGTCCCTCGATCTGGACAGCCTCGATAAGGGCAAAACCCGGATTGCACCCGTCACTCCAAGACGATCCATTGCCAAGAGTGTAGCAGGGAAGAAGCTCGTTTAGCCTTACTGCGACCGCCTCGACGAATTCTCGCCGGTCTGGTCTCAACGTCGCGGACCCGCTTCGGAAAAGACCATCCCCCTGAAACCGCAGCGCGTCGGATTCCTCGCTTAGGACGACTTCCAGATCTGGGAAATCAATGGTTAGGCGATCTCGCAAAGACTCGAGCAGTCGCTGCCGCTCCTGCAGACTCTGATTGATATAGGCTTCGAGAGGGTCCGGCTGACGCAGGCGCTCCAGCTCCGCTTCAAGCTCTCGAATCCGATCTTGTTGAGTCAAGACTTGCCGGGTCAGTGAGACCACCTGCTGCTGAAGGATAGCGTTCTCTTCCCTCAGACGCGCGACTTCAGGCTCTATCGCCTCCAACCGCGCGTTGACCTCGGCGAGCACGGCCTCTGTTGCACTCAGCTCGGCAGCCAGTGCGTCACGTTCTGCCAGCGCCCGATCACGCTCTGAAAGAGCCCTTTGGTGCTCAGGCAAAGGCACGCTGCGTGTCGGGTCATATTGGCTCGCAAAGAAGACAAGAAGGAGCATGACAATAAAGAGGAAGCTCACAGTCATATCGGTCATCGAAACAAAGACCGACTCCTCCTCTTCTTCCCGCGGCGAACGTCTGTAGGCTGCGGCACGCATCAGCGGCGTGCCTGTTGCGGCTGGAACTCCTGAAATTGATCCACGATGTTCTGTAGCGTCGACAATGCCGCGCTCAGCTGCTGAGACATCTCGCTCACATGTGTCCGCATGGCCTGCATTGCTTGCTCGGTGCTCGTTGCATAGACTTCGAACGCCCGCCCAAGCTTTTCGTCGATCACGTCCATTCGGTCACCCTGGCCCTTGAGACGCTCTACCATTGCAGCGGTTCCCGCAAGCGACTGTTCGATGCCGCGCCGCTCGGCCGAGAGTGTGACTTCTGCCGTTGCCAATGTACGCGCAGCAGACTCCGCCGTTGCTTGTGCGCTCCTTGTGACAGTAGTGACAGCACCCTGCGTGCCTTCAGAGAGCAAGCGCATTGCGCTCTCTATCCGCTCGGTCGCTGCCTGCACCGGGCCAGTTGCTGCGACCAGGTCTTTCGACGCCCCGCGGAACGACACCGCGGCATCTGCCCCTGCCTTTGCCCCCTCCTTCACGCTTCCCACATAGCCTCGCATCTCGGCCGCTGCTTCCGTCAGGCTCGCAACGATGTCCTCGATCTGGTCCGCGATCATAGCCACCGGTTGGATCAGTTCTCGACCGGCATTCTCGGAAAGGGACTGGCTCATGGCGGCGATGTCAGCTCCTGCCTTGCCGAATGCGTCGAGGACCACCCGTCCGGCCCCGTCTATAGCGTCCCCGGCCTGCGCCCCGGCGGCTTCCATGCGGAGTTTCGCGGCCTCGGCCCCGGATTGTGCGGCCGCTTCCATCTCGGTCCGCATGTTCTGGGCTGATGCACGCATTTCCTCGGCAGCCGTCAGCATCGCCTTGGCCCCAGCCGAAGTATTATCCCTTATCCCCGCAAGCGTGTCGTTCATCACTGCGAGCAACTTTTCCGCTCCAGCGCTAAAGGAGCCGGTCGTCTCTTGAGCAGTTGCCGCCATTGCACTTCGCAGGTCATCCACAGCCTGAGCAACGCGAACCACTGCCGTCTCCATTTCCGACCCCATCCGACCTGAGGACTGGTCCAGCCGATCAGCAATCTGACCGATCTTCTCGCCGGCAAACGCCAACCTCTCGCTGGCAGCGGTGAGTGCGGCGCCTACCCCGGACGACAATTGCTGCGACAAGTCCGCGGCCATGGAGCTGACACTCTCTGCGCCTTGGCGCGACACAGTCTCGATCAAAGGCTGCATGGCCGTGCTGATTGCAGTCGAGATCGCTTGGGGCAGCTCCGTCTTGAGCGGTCCGCCGATTTCGGCCACCAATTCAGCTGTGAGGCGACGATGATGTTCACGATCCTCGATCATTGACTGAAGCTGACGAAGACCGATTTCCTCAAGACTCACGAAAATCAGGCGTTGTTCCAGCGCGCGACACAGAAGATTCAGTTCACGATCGATCTGACCTGACATCCGTCGAAGCAAGATCGTGAAGACGATGGAGCACACGAGTCCCACCAACGACATGATGAATTTGGCTGACGCGATTCCTATGAGCGTTGACATCGTCTGGTCATCGATCCGCCCACCTTGCGACATTTCCGCGAGAGCAGCAATCAGTCCCAGGAATGTGAGAGCGAGACCTGCTGAAACGAACAGCCCCGGCACGATTCGGAAGAAGCCTGGGCCGTAGTGCAGGTCCTCGATGTTGAAGAATGCCGACGGTCGAATCGCGTTCATAGCGATCTTTTCGCCACGTGATTCATCAATAATCACCGTCTCGTTAAATTCGCTCCAAGCTTCCGCTAATGCCCGGACTTCTATGTTGTGCGGTGTTTGCACGATCCATGCCGAAACAACCTCACGAGCCTCGTAAAACGGCGCGTCTCCAGTCTCTTCAATTCTGAGGCGCAAGGATCTGACTGCGGCACGATTTGCACCAAATCGCCTGGAGAGAGCGAGAGTCACCGCCGCAAGACAGCCGACGAGAAGCACGACGACAAAGCCTGGCATGGCTTCGTTCGCGACCAGCGATGCCACGAACAGGACGACGTCCTTCACCGGCGTTCCAATTGCCGTGACAATCGTCATCAATAATTCCATGCTCTATGTGCCTCCATGGTTCTTCATTTTCTTGGCGTATGGCCCGCTCCGCCTGCGGCTCGGTTTTCCTTTCCCCACAAAGCCTCTCTCCGCCCTGCCATTCGGTTTCGGAGACGTCGGTGATCTGGCATCATCATGAATATGCTTCCAGCGATCCTCACAACTTGTCCACCAGACACAACCTATCGCTAGACGTCTGCTCGATTCGATGGGCATGAATTGGGCGAATTTGAGGCCCCCTGGAAATAGAACGTGAGGGAAGCGCGCGTGGTGTGAATGACTTGGACGGCCGCAGCACTACCTCGACCATGCAGCTTTGAGCTGGACAACAACGCCGCCGTAGGCAGAGGGGTTGGGGCGTTCCGCGCGTTCATCCTCGGCAGTATAGCAAACGGGTTGAGGATCCTGTCCCGATCCTCCTGCGCGAACAACTGGTCGAGATCGCACAGATACTGCTCCACGCGCTTGGCGCTGCTCGCCCGCGTCGAGGCGGTTGCCTCCGTCTGGCCCTGAGCTACAAGCCACTTCCGGAATTCGTCCTGTTGCATCGTATTGCCGCCTGCCTCGCCGAATGGTCACGTTCCAAGGTCAGGAAGCCGAGGGCAAAATCCGTCGTCGTCAATTCACCGTCTGGAACCACGGGCCGATGATGGCCGGAAGGAAGCAGGTGCGCAACTGCGAGTTGCCCGCCGCTGCCTGCGACTGCGGCGTAACCGAGGCGAAAAACCACCTAGAAAACGCCCGGAACCTGTTCAGATCAACCGAGCCACCTCTGGCGCCGCGGTCAGCGATCGGGTCATCGCACTTGTTAGTATCGAAAAATAGCAACTGGGGGCATCATTGGATGCTCGGCCCCGAACGATCCCCCGAAAAGCCCTATTTTCGCCCCGAACGCCAGGTATTCATCTGCAGGAACTCAATTCGGTCATCGCCACCGGTTCGAGGCACATAGACACTGAGGGGAATGCCAGCCAAGCTCTCTACAGAGCCTTGAAAATTCGGGCGCAGTTGGACAAGGGGAAAGACCATGAACCGGCTTCTGATGAGGACTGCATTGGCAACAGTGCTGCTGATGCCGTTTGTTGCGGCTGCGGATGAATTGAACATTGCGTTAGCTGCCTACGGCGCGGGTGATTATGCCACTGCGCTGCGCGAGCTTCTGCCATTGGCAGAGCAGGGTAACGCAGGTGCGCAGCGCGGCCTCGGCGACATGTACCTTTACGGTCATGGCGTGGAGAAAGATGAAGCGGAGGCGCTAAATTGGTATCTTAGGGCGGCTGAGCAGGGCAACGCACAGGCGCAAATGCGGCTTGGTTATCTATACGGGAAGGCGCCAACACCTCTTGAAGCTGCATTGGACCTCGCTTGGGGCGTGCGGCAAGATTATGCCGAATCGCTTAAATGGTATCTTAGGGCGGCTGAGCAGGGTAGTGCAGACGCGCAAGTCATCCTCGGTGTGAAATATGAATTTGGCATTGGTGTGCCGCAGGACTATGCCGAAGCGGTGAATTGGTACCGTCTTGCAGCTGACCAGGGTGACGCTCAGGCCCAATTTAACCTCGGCGACATGTATGAATTTGGCAAGAGTGTGCCGCAGGACGATGCAGAGGCGGTGAGATTGTACAGGCTGGCGGCTGAGCAAGGTAACACAATTGCGCAGTACAGCCTCGGCCGCATGTACACCGAGGGCAAAGGCGTGCCGCAAGATTATGTGGCTGCGCATACGTGGCTCAATATTGCAGCGGCAAATGGCCAGGAAAATGCAGCGCGACGTCGAAACGACCTGTCCGCGCTCATGACCACAGGTGACATATCTGATGCGCAGCGGCGCGCGGGGATTTGCATGGAGTCGGGCTATCAGGACTGCGACTAGAGAAACCAAGGCGCCACCGAGCCTCACTAGGCACGCGGATGCGACTTCTGCAAGCAATCGCGCATGAGATCGAACATAGAACATTTCTGACTCCCCCGGATCGGTGCAGTACTAGGTCATAGGAAAAGGCAAGTATGGTCGAGGCATCCCGCCGTGAGCTACTCCCCGGCTCTTGGACAGATTTCCGGCTGATTTAAGCTACTGCCTGCACCTGCTGATCGGTTTCGATGTGGTTGAAGTAGACCACGGCGGGCGGTTGTCCGCCATGGGCAGTGTGTGGGCGATGGTGGTTGTAGAAGGTGATCCAGCGCCCGATGCCGGCCCTGGCCTGCGATCCGGTTTCCCAAGCGTGCAGGTAGACGCATTCATACTTCAGGGACCGCCAGAGGCGCTCGATGAAGATGTTGTCGAGGCAGCGTCCCTTGCCGTCCATCGAGATCCGGGTGCCGATGCGCTTCAACCGGTCGGTCCAGGCGAAGGACGTGAACTGCGACCCCTGATCGGTGTTCATGATCTCGGGTGGACCGAACTTGTGGATCGCCTCGTTCAGCGCCTCGACGCAGAGTTCAAGCGTCAAGCGATTGATCCAGTGGATCAATCGTAGCGCAGAACGGCCTCCAGCGTGTTGGAGATGCGCCAGGCCAAAACCTTTCGCGTGAACCAGTCCATGATGGCCACCAGATAGAGGAAGCCCTTTCGCATCGGCAGATAGGTGATGTCGGCGCACCAGACCTGATTGGGCCGCTCCACCCGCAGCCCGCCCAGCAGATAGGGGTAGGTCTTGTGCCCCTTCGCAGGTCGGCTGGTGTCGGGCTTCTGGTAGATCGGCATCAGGCGCATGAGGCGCATCAGCCGCCGGATGCGCTTTTCGTTCACGGCATGGCCTTCGTTCTGCAGGTGCCAGGTCATCTGCCGCACGCCGTAGAACGGGGTGTCCAGAAACTGCTTGTCGATCAACAGCATGAGGTCAAGGTTCATCGCCGTCTCGCCCTGCGGCGCGTAATAGAACGATGACCGGGAGATCGACAGCAGGAGGCATTGTGCGCCCACCGACAGGCTTGGGTGGTTCTTCTCGATCATCCCGCGCCTCACTTGCCGATCCAAGGCTTGAGCTTTCGTGACAAAAAATCGTTGGCGACAGCCAGCTCTCCAATCTTGGCATGCAGGTCACGGACCGTTTCCTCGGCAACCTCGGCCGCCGCAACCGCTTTGCCTCCGCGTTCGAAGATGCCTGCGGCACCCTCCAGCAGCGACCGCTTCCATTGGTGGATCATCGTCGGATGCACGCCATATTCCGCGGCCAGTTCCGACACCGTGCGCTCTCCCTTCACGGCCTCCAGCGCCACCCGCGCCTTGAACGCCGCATCGTGGTTCCTGCGTTTCGACATGTCCTGATCTCCTCGTGCTTGGAGATCAGCAGACTTCAGATCGTAGCTTCCGTCACTGTCCGATTTTCGGGGGGTAGCTCACCCTGATGACCTCGAGCAACCGTCTCAACCTCAGCGCCGCATCAAAGTATGAAGTCCGAGGCCGCCATTGTACCTAGATTATTCACCCCGATCTGGAAATTCGCTCGACCATCCCCGTTGACGTCTCCCATGACCACGCCGTCGGAGAAGCGGAGCTCACCAGCTATGCCAGCAAATGAGTTGGTCCCAATGAAGGTAAAGGCTTGATTGCCCGGTCGGCCGATGTTGGCGTCGATACCGGATAGATCGATGCGATCGAGTCCACGCTGGAAGTCAGTTATGATGTCACGCGTCGCGTTGGAGTTGCCCGCCTCGGCAAGGGACCTGAAGACAAACACATCCGCACCGGCTCCACCGGTCAGAACGTCACGACCTGTCCCGCCGATCAGCACATCGTTACCTGATCCACCGAAGAGGCGATCATTACCGGCTCCTCCCTCGAGACGATCATTGCCTAGACCGCCAAACAGAGTGTCATTGCCGGCTCCACCGAACAGGGTATCGTTTCCTGCGTCGCCGAAGAGCCGGTCGGCACCCGGGCCGCCTTCTAGCCGGTCGTTACCTGTCCCGCCCCGAAGGATGTCGTTGCCTGTTCCTCCGAAGAGTTGATCGTGCCCGTCTCCACCGAACAGGGTATCGTTTCCTGCGTCGCCGAAGAGCCGGTCGGCACCCGGGCCGCCTTCTAGCCGGTCGTTA
>NZ_JBHYFV010000060.1:0-12091 GCF_051859345.1 Marivita sp.
AACTTCGGCAGACCGAGCAACGGAGGAACAGGCAGACCATGACCCCTCTGAGCCTGAGTAAGGCTGGAGGCACGATCACGGCAGGAGAACCCTCGCAAACACTAACAGCCGGAAACGACATCCGACGCTGGATCCTAGACCGAGGCAGCTCCGCGACGCATCAGGTCCGGCGGTAACCAACCCGCGTATCAGAGCATGATCAACCGTCGTTTCATTGACCGTGCCTCCTGCTTTGCCCAGGAGCAGCCACTCGAACGCAACGCTTGCCCAAGCAAGTGAAAAAATTCTCGTGTCGAGACCTTGAAATGGCGAACATGAGAGTGCTCTGAGTCTGACACTTGTTACCTGTTTCCGCGGATTTCATCGAGGGTATTCAGTGCGCGGCGCTCTCGGGCGAGTATATCGTCTGCTGTTTTGCCCCAGACGAAGGGTTTGGGCTTTGCGTTGTGGTTGAGCAGGTAATCGTAGATTGCGGCCTCAAGGTCATCGACGCTGGAATAGCTTCCGCGCCGGATTTGCTTTGACGTGATTTCGGCGAAGAACCGTTCGACCAGGTTCAGCCAAGACGCGCTGGTGGGCGTGAAGTGGAGCTTGAAGCGCGGGTGTTTGTCCAGTCAAGCCTTCACCTCGGGCGTCTTGTGGGTGGCGTAGTTGTCGAGCACCAGATGCACCTCGCGCTTGCCCGTCACGGCGCGGTCGATCTGGCGCAGGAATTTAGAAATTCCTTGGCGCGGTGGCGGGGCATGCAGTCGCCGATCACCATGCCGGATTTCACGTCGAGCGCAGCAAACAGCGTTGTGGTGCCGTGGCGCTTTTAATCGTGGGTCATGGTTCCCGCGCGGCCTTTCTTGAGCGGCAGACCCAACTGGGTCCGGTCAAGCGCCTGTATCTGCGATTTTCCGTCTACTCAAAGCACGACGGCGCTTTCCGACGGATCGAGATAAAGCCCAACGATATCGGTGACTTTCTCTTCAAAAGCCGGGTTTTTCGAAACCTTGAATTGCTTCGTCAGATGCGGCTTTGGCCCCGCGTCCGCCCAAATCCTTCCCACGCTCGACGGCGAAATCCCAATCGCCTCAGCCATCAGCGAACGGCTCCAGTGGGTGGCATTGGGCGGGCTTTCCTGCACCGTCTTGGCAATCACTTTGAGCCGGGTTTTGCTCGGTAAAGGCGGCAACCCCGATGGTCTCGTCTTGTCACGCTTCAGGCCGGCGATACCCTCATCGAGGTAGCGCTCCTGCCAACGCCAGACGGTTGGTTTCGATGTGTGCGCTCGCCGCATGATCTCAAGTGTGCCATGGCCATCCGCCGTCGCCAGAATGATCTCGGCCCGCCAGACAAGCTTGCGCGGAGTGTTCCGGTTTTTAATCAGGGACTGCAGTTCAGCACGGTCGGCGGGGTTCAGGTAAAGGCAAGTATCATCGCGTCTCATAGCCCAACATGACACGCCTCAAAGCAAATGGGAATCCTATGTCAGGCGGGGAACACTAGTGAACAAATGAGGTGTAATGAACGATATCCAACTGTTGCCGCTTTTTCCGGTACAGTCTTGTCGATAGACTTACTTTCATCAATGTCGAATACTTTTCTCATCGCAGCTGCGGCGCGTTTAATGTCTCGCTCTAGGAATACGATAACCCGCAAAGCAACTATATCGGTGCAGTCGGTTAGAGGAGAAGAGTAAGACTTGCGTTTCACCTTGTCGATTAGGCTGTCTAATGTTTTCACTCGGGATTGAACTGGCAAGAAATCGATATTTTCCTCGTCCAGAGTGTTTGTCACAATACCGAAAGCTGTCGTACGCAGTCGTTCAAACAAGCGGTTCTTTGCGGTCAACGCTTTTCGTATTTCGCTTTCACTTGCACTATTTTTCAAACATCCAACTCCTCAACAAACCGCGCGTTTTCCTGGATATACTGGAACCGCAGCTCCGGCTTCTTGCCCATCAGACGTTCCACCAGATCGCCGGTTTCGCCCGGTTCGTCCTCGTCGATCGTCACACGAATGAGCTTGCGCGAGGCCGGGTCCATCGTGGTCTCTTTCAGATCCTTCGCGTCCATTTCGCCCAGACCCTTGAATCGCTGGAATTCGATCTTGCCTTTGCCACCAAGGCCGGTCTCCATCATCCGCTCTTTCTCGGCATCGTCGGCGACGTAAAGCCGCTTGGCCCCCTGTGTCAGCCGGTAAAGCGGCGGGCAGGCGAGGTAGAGATGCCCGGTGTCGATCATCGGGCGCATCTGGGTAAAGAAAAATGTCATCAAAAGCGCGGCAATATGGGCTCCGTCCACATCCGCATCCGTCATGATGATAATCTTATCGTAACGAAGATCGTCCACGTTGAACTTCGTCCCGAGGCCCACACCCAAGGCCTGTGTCAGATCGCTGATCTCGGCATTGGTCCCCAGTTTAGAGGAGGCAGCCCCCAATACGTTCAGGATCTTCCCCCGTAGCGGCAAGAGCGCCTGTGTCTTGCGATCCCGCGCCATCTTGGCTGATCCACCAGCCGAGTCGCCCTCGACGATGAACAACTCTGTCCCGTCGCGCACCGAGGACGAACAATCGACCAGCTTGCCGGGCAGGCGCAGCTTCTTCGTCGCCGTCTTGCGTTGGGTCTCTTTTTCCTGCCTGCGCCGCAACCGTTCCTCGGCGCGCAGCACAAGGAAATCAAGGATCGCGCCCGCGGATTTCGTGTCCGCCGCCAGCCAGTTGTCGAAATGGTCGCGCACAGCACCCTCGACCAATCGTTGTGCCTCGGTTGTGGCAAGACGGTCCTTGGTCTGGCCCACGAATTCCGGTTCGCGGATAAAGCAGGACACCAGAGCGCAGCCGCCGGTGATCAGGTCATCGCGTGTGATCTGTGCCGCCTTCTTGTTGTTGGACAATTCGCCAAAGGCGCGGATGCCCTTGAGGATCGCCGCCCAGAACCCGGCCTCATGTGTGCCGCCTTCGGGGGTGGGGACGGTGTTGCAATAGGACTGGATGAAGCCGTCGCGCGACGGCGTCCAGTTGATCGCCCATTCCACCTTGCCCGCCGCGTTGAACTTTTCGCGGAACTCGACCGTGCCGGAAAACGGCCTTTCGGCATAGGTCGAGGCGCTGCCCAGCGTTTCGGTCAGGTAGTCGCTCAGGCCGCCGGGAAAGTGGAACGTGGCCTCGGTCGGGGTTTCGCCATCGTTGATTGCAGATTTCCAGCGAATCTCGACCCCCGAAAAGAGATAAGCCTTGGAGCGTACCATCTTGAGCAGCCGCGCGGGTTTGAACGTGTGGCTTCCGAAAATCTCGGGATCGGCATGGAAGGTTGTGGTTGTGCCGCGCCGGTTCGGGGCCTGTCCCACCTTGGCCACCGGGCCAAGCGGCACGCCGCGCGAAAAGCGCTGTTCATAAAGCTCCTTGTTGCGCGCAACCTGCACCACCATCGAATCCGACAGCGCGTTCACCACAGAGGCGCCGACGCCATGCAGCCCCCCCGAGGTTTCATAGGCATTACCGCCGAATTTGCCGCCCGCGTGAAGGGTGCAAAGGATCACTTCAAGCGCGGATTTGCCGGGAAATTTCGGATGTGGATCAATCGGGATGCCGCGCCCGTTGTCGCGGATCGTGACGGCGTAATCCGCGTGCAGCTCGACCTCGATCCGGTTGGCATGGCCCGCCACCGCTTCGTCCATGGAGTTGTCGAGAACTTCGGCGACAAGATGATGCAACGCGCGTTCATCGGTGCCGCCGATATACATACCGGGGCGCTTTCGGACGGGTTCGAGCCCTTCCAGAACCTCGATCGAGGACGCATCATAGTCGGTCGGTTCGTGCCCGGAGAGGAGGTCTTCGGCCATGTCTGCTGCTCTGTGTTTGTTGCTTTGCGCCACTATGGCAGAGCATGGCGCAGGGGGGAAGCGTCAGCGTATGTCAGCCGGGATTCTCGTCACTGACCAGGCGGTCTGCCTTGCGCCGCACCAGGACACTGCGCAGGTCGTGCATCGCCAGAAGAAGCGAGTCTGTCACGGTTTCGAGCTGTTCCTCGGTGGCGCGGGACTGGGCCCATTGCGTGGTCAGGTTCAGGTGATCAACTGTGCGCAGGATGTCGTCGATGTCACGTTCGGCCAGTACGATCTGTCGCTCTGCCATCCAGTCCCGGATGACCGCGATGTCCGCGTCCGAAAGGGTTCGGTCGCCATGTGGTTTTACTTCGCCGTTGCGAATGTTCACGACGGCGATCTGATCCATCTCGATCCGGCGCTGACGGTTTTCCGTATCGACACGAAAGACGAGCGCGCCGTTTTCGCGCACCCGGAAATAGTAGTCAGGAAGATCGCCTGCCATACAAACCTCGCAACTCGTGCTTTCGCGGTGGCTACTGCCGATGTGGTGAACCGCCGTTTGTGGCGATCCCTGGGGTCACACTAACCGTATTTAGGGCCAACTTACCACATCTGGTTGCAGATCGTCGCCTGCCTACATCAAGTGAGCGCTGCGCAGAACACCTGTATGCGCCGACACGCTTCGCTCAGGGCCTCGTCAGAGGTGGCATAGCTGACACGGAAATAGGGGCTAAGGCCAAAAGCCGCGCCAAAGACCACTGCAACGCCGTGTTCTTCCAGAAGTGCGGTTGCAAACGCCTCGTCCGTGTCGATCAGTGTCCCGCCTGCGCTTGTCTTGCCGATGCAGCCTGCGATGGATGGGTAAACGTAGAACGCCCCCTCCGGCACGGCGCAGGTGATGCCTTCGGCCGCGTTCAACCCGGCGACCACAAGGTCACGCCTCACGCGGAAGGCGTCACGGCGCTGCGCAAGGAAATCCTGCGGCCCGTTCAGAGCTTCGACCGTTGCCCATTGGCTGATCGAACAGGGGTTCGTCGTGGATTGCGACTGCAGCTTGCGCATCGCGGCAATCAGCGGCTCTGGCCCGGCCGCATACCCGATCCGCCAACCTGTCATTGCATAGGATTTCGACACGCCGTTGACCGTCAGAGTCCGATCATAAAGTCCCGGTTCGACCTGTGCAGGTGTGCAGAACTGAAAACCGTCATAGGCCAGATGTTCATACATGTCGTCGGTCATGACCCAGACATGGGGATGACGCATCAGGACATCGGTCAACGCCTTCAACTGGTTGTGTCCATATCCTGCGCCGGTCGGGTTGGACGGTGAATTGAAGATGAACCATTTGGTGTTGGGTGTGATGGCCGCTTCGAGCGCCTGCGGAGACATGCGGAACCCGTCTTCCAGAGATGTTTCCACGATCACCGGTGTGCCACCGCCAAGACGCACCATGTCAGGGTAGCTGACCCAATAAGGGGCCGGGATGATGACCTCGTCACCGGGGTTCAGCGTCGCCATGAGCGCGTTGTATAGAACCTGCTTGCCGCCTGTTGAGACCGCCACTTGCGACGGGGTGTAATCCAGATCGTTCTCGCGCTTGAACTTGGCGCAGATGGCCTGCTTCACCTCGGGAATGCCATCAACCGCAGTGTACTTCGTTTTTCCCGCTTCAATCGCCGCAATTGCGGCGGCCTTGATGTTGTCAGGTGTGTCAAAGTCAGGCTCACCAGCGCCGAGCCCGATGACATCCTGACCAGCCGCTTTCAGCTCTAACGCCTTTTGCGTGACAGCAACCGTTGGGGACGGGCTCACGCGGGCAAGTGTGTCGGACAGAAACGGCATGGCGGACCCCTGTTTGTGATTGCAACCTGACTGTCTTAGGATGTGGTAGAAATACGATCAAGCGACGATCGTGAAAGGAGAAATGATGAACGAGAGCGACCAGAACTGGTATGCCCCCGAAATTGCCACCTTTGGCGATCGCATGACCGCCGCTCGCGAGGCTGCGGGGATGACTCAAGAGTCTCTGGCCAAGCGGTTGGGCGTGAAGAAGACCACACTGCGCAGCTGGGAAAACGATGTGGCCGAACCGCGCGCCAATCGTCTGTCCATGCTGGCCGGGATGCTGAATGTCTCGATGATGTGGCTGATCAACGGGGAAGGTGAAGGCATTGAAAGCCCGGATGCCGAACCCCTCCCGTCTGATCTTACGGAGATTATTCTTGAAATCCGGGAAATGAAGTCCGAACTTCATTCAAAAGCCGAACAATTGGCACGGCTCGAGAAAAGACTGCGTGGTCTGATGGTGCCTCAATCATGACGGATGAACTGCGGGAACATCGGCTGAAACGCCTGACCATGCGGTCCATGCGGCGCGGAATCAAGGAAATGGACATCATCCTGTCACGTTACGCCGAACAAAGGTTGACCGGCTTTGATGATGCCATGCTGGACCGCTATGAGGCGCTCTTGTCCGAAAATGATCAGGATCTCTATCAATGGGTGAGCGGTCAGAAACCGCCACCCGACCCCTTGCAGGGCATGGTTTCGGACATCTCGAAGGTGGCGTACCAACGCTCATCTGAAAGAGTTCGGCCAGCTTAACTGATTATTCGGGATTATATCCGATGCTCTGTCTCAACCGATAAGGCGGAGATAGAAATGAGCATTCATGCATCTGTTGAGCAGGGCCGCACCGATGGCGTCCTGGACGGGTATCTTGAAGCGCTGGCGCTGGTGGAACGGCTCCACCGCCTGCTTCTGGATGTGATCAAAGACGAATTCGAACGGGTTGGAATCATCGAAATCAATGCCGTTCAGGCGCTGTTGCTGTTCAATATCGGTGACAACGAGGTGACGGCGGGTGAATTGAAATCCCGCGGCTACTACCAGGGCAGCAATGTCAGCTATAACCTGAAAAAACTGGTGGATATGGGGTATATGCACCATCAACGCTGCGAAATCGACCGACGCTCTGTGCGGGTCCGGCTGACCGCGCGGGGGCGGGAAATCCGTGATCTGATTTCTTCTTTGTTTGCGCGCCATGCCGATGGGCTGATCAACAAGAAGGTGATCGACCACACGACCCTCGGCGATATGAGCGATACGCTGCGCCGAATGGAACGCTATTGGACGGACCAGATTCGGTATATTTACTAGGGATCAGCCTGGCTGGTGCTTTTCCACGGGCCGGGCTCCGAGAATCATATCGTTCAATTCCCGGAACAGTTTGCGCGTCATCGCTTCGTGGTAGCCTGTATAGCCTTCGGTCGTTTCGACAAATGCGCCAAACCCAAACCGCACCTCTCGATGGAAGTAGTCAAGCACATCCTGAGACCCGCCGAGAACGGCCAGACCATTGACCGTGACATTGGCGAAAGGAAAGTTCCGATAGGCAAGGCGGGGTGGAAACCCATCGTTGTTTTCGCCATCACCCGACAGGTCGATCACCCTGCGATCACAGTCCGGCCCACTTTCCAGCAAGGTCGCCCCAAAGCCAAGCGCATATCCCATTGCCGTCGGAAATCGCGTATGACTGCGCGGTGCTGACCTCAGTGATTGGATCACATTGTCGATTGCGCTGTTGTCCATCAACGCAACCCAGTTGCTGAGGATCGCGCTTTGACGACGACCGCTCCATTCGTAAATTGCGATCGCCACATGGCCAGTTCCGTCAAGGATCGCAGACCGGATCAAGGGATCATCCAAGGCCGCTGCCAACCCGTCGCGCTGCAGCACATATTCTTCGGCATCGACCGAGGAGGACACATCCAGCGCCAGAACCAGCGCCAGTCTGCAGTGAGCCTGTGCCTGAGCGGTCTGTGTCAGCCCCGCCCAGATCGTCAGTCCCAAAGCTGCACACCAGCGCCACATCGCTTTACCAGTGACCGGTGTTTTCCATGCTGGCCCAGGGTTCTTGCGGCGGCAGATCATCCCCGTCTTGCAACAGCTCGATCGAGATATTGTCTGGCGAGCGCACAAACGCCATATGCCCGTCGCGGGGCGGGCGATTGATCGTGACGCCATTGTCCATCAGGTGTTGGCACAGGTCGTAAATATTGTCGACGCGATAGGCGAGATGGCCGAAATGACGGCTGTCCGAAGGCAGCCCCTCGTCGCCATCCCAATTATAAGTAAGCTCGACCGGGCACTGCTCCTGGCCCTCTGGGGCCATGAAGATCAGTGTGAAGCGGCCTTTTTCACTGTCCATGCGGCGGGTCTCTTTCAGACCCAGCAAACCGTAAAATTTCATTGATGCGTCAAGGTCTTTCACGCGGACCATGGTGTGTAGATAGCGAAGGGGCATAGTTTCCTCTTGTGTTGGTTCGCCAAGAGGCTAGGCCAATTCGCCGCGATGTCGAGAGCAATCCGTGCCTCAGAAGGCAGAGCGCACCCCAAGCTGAAGGCCGAAATTCTCGGTTTCATAGAGGTCGATATTGGCCTTTGTCCGTTCTGCATTGAACGTGATGGTCGGCACGAAGCCATAAAAATCCATGTCCGGCAGGACCGCCGTAATTGTCGCTGCCACCATGCGCTCATCGCGCCCATCGGTCGTCAGGCTTGAACGTTCGTGACGTTTGTCCGACAGGGTCAGTCCAAACTCCAGTTGTGCAGGCCCGATCGGTTTGGCCAGACTATATCGCGCCGACACCGCACGTTGGGTGTAATCAAGGTAGTCTGCGTCGCTTTGCGAGTCCACAAAGCTGGTCGACACGGACAGTTGATCGCCGTTCCCAAGCGCCATCCCGTACCCGAACTGCGCGCTCCAAATCGTGGCGTCGTCGCGCGTGCCCTGACCATCCTGTCCTTCACGGCTGATCGACAGGCTGAACAGACTGCGGTTGCCTGCCGCCCGTCGATAATTCGCACCGATCCGGTTGTAGTTCAAAAGCGGATCACCACCGTACCAAGTGCGCCCCAATCGCGCGTCCCACCCAAGCTGTGCCTTGCCGCTGGGCAGGGTGTAGTTTTCCTGCAGGCCGACAAAAACCGAACTGGTGGCAAAATCCGAACCGTTCGCATCCGGCGCGATGTCCTTGGCGTCTTCCGACAGGACGTAGGTGCGATGGGACAGGCCAAAAAGCAGGTCTGTACGTTTGCGGTCCGAGTCCACAACGCGATAACGTGTACTTAACCCGGTGGAAACCTCGACCCCGGACAAGGCACGCGCTTGCCCTTCAAGGGCAAATTCGAAAGGCAGGCCGAAAAGCTCTGACGTTTCGTTGCGGCTGCCATTGTTGATGTTGGAACTGGGAGAAACCGAAAACCGCAGCGCATTCGCCCATGGGTTTTGGCGGCGCACATATTTGAAATCCGTTGCGGCGCGGTCTTTCAGCGCATCATTCGGGGCGATCTGGATCGCCCGGCGCAGCCACAATTGTGCTGCCGTCCGTCGGCCGGAGGACGACAACGCCTGCGCCATGGCCAGTGCGGCGGCGTATTTCTCTTGTTCATCTCCGGATAATGCCCAGGCGCGTCGGGCATGAAAAAGCGCATCGTCGTTGCGGCCGAGATCCCGCGCGGCGCGCGATCTGATGAGGTGCGCATTGAGATCCGAATCATCCCGACCGATCAAGGCGCCGGACAGGTCAAAAGCCAAACCGGACTGACCTTGCAGTGCGGCTTGGCCCGCCAATTCCCGCATGTCACCGGGATTCAGAACTACCTGCGCTGAGGCCTGTGTCACTGCAAGGGCGGCAGCACAAACGCCAAGGGACAATCGGCGATACCAGTAAGTCATCATTATCTGTAAAGGATAAACCCGCCGGTTTCCTGATAGGTGGTGCCGCTCACGCGTGGATCGTCACCCGACATCACGAGCACGCCGACGATTTCCTCTGCATTGTCGCCTGAAATAATGGCGTAATAGGTTCCTTCGCCGATGATGTCGCTTGTGCCATCGTCGAATTCAGCGACTTCCCGGATCTCCGCCGCGATTTCGCCGTTCGCATCCGCGTCATCCGGTGAAATAATGGGGCGGATCCGGGGCAGAACAGGGTTCCCATCAGCGTCGCGGGAGATCAGGAGGGATGGCGAGGTGGTGTCGCCCGTGTCGCCGCCGCCATTTTCGTTCAGGGCGTCAAGGTAGGCCTGTGTAACTTCGACGCCCTGGCTGTTGTACAGTCTGCGGTTGTTGACGAAAAGCGCGACCCCGCGTTGACCGTCGTTGAAGTCTTTGAAATCAATGAACAACTCGGCGTCGCCGCCGACATATTCGATACCTGCGCGGCCCGAAAACACGCGCAGACCTGCATAGTCACCGGTGTATCGCGCGTCGCCCTCGGAGGGGAGGACCAGACGAACCGCGTTACCGTTGTCGTCCGTGCCATTTCGCTGATAGACGAACCCGCCAAAGCCATAGTCGACATAGGCACCCGATCGCACAATGGCGAACTCTGTCGCGCCATTTATGCTGCGGCCATACATCGCGCGGTAGGTGAAGGTTCTCAGTGTCTCGCCGGTTACGGGGTCCGATGTTTCTTCTGCACCTTCGTAAACGGCGAATGGGCCGATCTGTGCCACGCCGGTCACCGGATCGCCACGGGTGTATATGTTGTTCCCGTCAAAGGCGAGGTTGTCTACGAAGAATTCATCCTGACCTTCGTCATTTCTGTATTCGATATTTGTCGCGTACCCACCGCCCTCGTCGTCGCGGGCCTCGCGGCGCACAATCTGGGAATTGGGGGTCGGGCTGGTTGTGCCGGGGGGCAGTTCGGGTGTGCCGCGATCGCTGTCGATCGGAGTTTCATCTTCACCTCCGTTGCCTGTGCCCGGATCGGTCGCTTCGTCAGTGGGCTGCTGAAGAACGTCGCCTCCACCGCTGTCGCAAGCGGCCACGAAGCCCAAACACAGAATCAGGAATAGAATGCGCGTCATAGAAAGTACTGCCCCGGCTTGATCTGGTCTGTTTTGCGACCTCGCCTTGGAAAATCCGGCAGGCACGTTTGAAAGTCAACGCCAAGCACGGCGCATCGGGTGAAAAAGCGAAACACTGAGGCGCAGATGCAAGATACCATCCTTGGTGGTTCCTACATCGCGGACCCCGAGATATAGTCGCTGACGACTCATCCTAGTGGGAAAGGATTCGCCATGCCCCTGTCGCCGGAACAAGAGGCCGAAATCACCGAACAGCGCAGCGCGCCGCAACAGACGCTGCGTGCGGTCAGCGACGGCATGGAGGCGCATCTGTATACCGCCTATCCGGTGCTGGACCACGGATTTATCCGGGTGGTGGATTACATGGGCGACGATGCCGCAATCTGTCAGGCGGCGCGTGTGTCGTATGGCAAGGGCACGAAATCGGTGCAGAACGACGAAGGGCTGATCCGCTACCTGATGCGGCACTGGCATTCGACGCCGTTCGAGATGTGCGAGATCAAGCTGCACGTCAAACTGCCCGTGTTTGTCGCGCGGCAGTGGATTCGGCACCGTACGGCCAACGTCAACGAATATTCGGCCCGGTATTCGATCCTGGATCGGGAATTCTATATCCCCGCGCCGGACCACCTGAACGCGCAGTCGGTGGTGAACAACCAGGGGCGTGGCGAGGCGTTGGAAGGTGAAGAGGCGGACCGCGTGCTGCGCTATCTGCGCGAGGACGCGATGCGCTGCTACGATCACTACGAAGAGATGATCAGCCAAGACGGCCAACAGGGGCTGGCCCGCGAACTGGCCCGGATAAACCTGCCCGCGAATATCTACACGCAATGGTATTGGAAGGTCGATCTGCACAACCTGCTCCATTTCCTCCGACTGCGCGCAGATTCGCACGCGCAGTATGAAATAAGGGTTTACGCCGACGAGATTTGCAAAGTCGTCGCCGACTGGGTCCCCTTCGCCTACCGCGCCTTCGAGGATTACCGCATGGGGGGTGCGACACTATCGTCTACAGCCCTTGATTGTGTGCGGCGAATGTTGAAAGGTGAGACTGTGACACAGGAGAATTCGGGCATGTCCAAGGGGGAATGGCGGGAATTTGAAGGACTGGTGAATGGAAACTCTGACATTTCAACAGGCACTGGACAATAGTTCAAAATTTAGTAAGCGCCACCTGCTGTTGGGTAATGGTTTTAGTATTGCGCTGAAACCATCCATTTTCACCTATGGCTCCTTGTTTAAGAATGCAGATTTTACGAGTAACCCAAACCTGCCAAAGGTCTTTGAAAGATTAGACACTACCGATTTTGAGATCGCAATTAAGGCTCTAGTGTTCACCACCTGACACAAGATTCCCATCGGCGGCTTGATGTGCCACATTCTTGGCATGAGACGTTCCG
>NZ_JBHYFV010000061.1:0-11818 GCF_051859345.1 Marivita sp.
CGATATAAGAGTGTATGCTGGGCAAACTTAATGGTTTTTTTGCCGCACCGGGCCTCTGGGACGGAAAAAGCGACATTTGTGATCACACAGAAAAATCGTGTGATCACAAAATTGGCTTTTCTGACTGAATTATCCGCTTCTTACAGATCGACATACCCGATTCTCTTGATCCGATCACGCCTTTGCGGGCGATTGTTGTGGCGTGAACCGTTCAGAAGACGCGCGCGGTCGGGTGGTCCGGATTTCCCGACTTTCTGTGATGCGGGGCTGGACCGGGCTATCTTTGGCCACATTTTTTCGTCGCGGAACAGAAGTGATCCGGTCCATTGCAGGATCGCGATAAGGTTGTTGCGTTTCAACGGGTCAGCACGGTCTGGCCGGATTGGATGCCGACGGTCTCAGTCAGACCTTCGTCCGAACGATCCCTTGAAATGGGAACCTTGTCTTTGCCGACCGCGTTCAAACCACATCAAGTTTTCGCGAATACGGAGTATCATCATGTCGTCAGACTCTTCCTCGTCCGAGAAGAAAATGTTGGGATTGGGCGTTCTCGCCGCAGTCGGAATCCTGCTTGCCGTGTATTTCGGCGTTACGAAAAACCGTGTCGAAGACAACCTGACGCGAGAAGTGAGCGAGGCTCAGGCGTCGTTGTCGGAACAAACCGAACTGAACGGCACCGTAGAAGAGCTGCGGACACGGATCGGCGAATTGGAGCCCGAGGCCGAGCAATTGACCGGTCAGCGTGATGAGTTGCAGGCGCAGGTCGATACGCTTGGCAACGACGTGTCCGATGCCGAGGCCCGAAGAGCCGACCTCGAGTCGGAAATTTCGTCCGCGCAGGACACGCTGGAAGGGCTTCGCGAGGAAGCGACCCCTTTGCAGGAAACGATAGACACGTTCGACGCGCGCAGCGCAGAGCTTGAACAGCAGATCACGGATCACACGACAGAATTGCAGGACGTCACCGCGCGTCTTGAAGAGGCACGGCAGAACGAAGCCGATGTCCGCGAGACGCTGGCGCAGTTGAACGAGGAAAGCGCGACGGTTGCCGAGCAGATGGCACAGGCGCAGGACGACATTCAAAGCCTGTCCGACCGAAAGGCCGAAACGGAGGCGGCGCTGGCCGAAATGGAAACACAGGTCGGCGATCTCGAGAGCCAGCGTGCAGAGTTGCAATCCACAGTCGAACGCCTGTCCACGCGTGGCGAAGCCCTGCAAGAGGACGTTGCGAGTGCCGAAGAGCAGCGAAGCAACATTCAGGACGTGCTGACGCAGTTGACCCAACAGGTCGAGGATCGCGGCGCGCGGTTGAGCGAGATCGAGGAGGGTATCCTGTCCGAGATCACCGCAGAGGGTGAGACGGACGCGCAATCCACCTCGGAAGAAGCCGGGACATCGGGCGAATCCTCGGACGCGGCTGAGTCGGAACAGAGCGGCGAGAGCGCGGGATCGGAGTCGGAAGAAGGATCAGATGCCGGGGCTGAGGAAAACGCACAAGCGGCACAGTCGCGGACGACCTCGAGCGATGAGGAGTCAGACTCCGATACGTCTGCCAATGAGAACGAAGCGGCGGATCAGTCCACGTCTGAATCACAAAATGGTTCCGGTGATGGTGCGCCGTCGAGCGCGATGCAGGACGAAAGTTCGGCAGAGGAAAGTTCTGCGAATGACGGTACAGGTTCGCCCTCCGGCAGCGATGGCGCTCAGTCGGGTGACGACACCTCCGATTCGTCCTCGGACGGTAGTGGCGAAAGCGAAGAGGGCGCTTCCGAAGGCGCGTCGCAGGGCGCACAATCCGGCCAGGAGAGCGAGTCCGCAACCCCCGAAGATGGTGCAAACTCCTCTGACAGCGGGAACGACACCTCGGATGAGTCGCAAAGCGATGGCGAGACCAGCCCCGACTCGGAAGAGCAAGATGAGGAACTGGTCGACGAAGAGACGTGAGCCGTCTCAAACAAAAAACGCCCCGAGGAAGACCTCGGGGCGTTTTTCCATGTCTCGGAACCAGGCTCAGGAGAGGCTGTCGTCGATGCCCTTGCAGGCCTCGACAAGGCCTTTCACGGCGCTGACGGAATTGTCGAACATCACTTGCTCGTCTTTCGCCAGCTTGATGTCCACGACCTTTTCGATGCCGCCCGCGCCGATCACGGTCGGGACGCCGACATAAAAGCCGTTCAGGCCGAATTCGCCGTCGCAATAAGCGGCGCAGGGCAGAAGGCGTTTCTGGTCCTTGAGATAACTTTCCGCCATTTCGATGGCCGATGTGGCGGGCGCATAAAAGGCCGAACCGGTTTTCAGCAGGCCAACGATCTCTGCACCACCGTCGCGGGTGCGCTGAACGATCGCGTCAAGCTTGTCCTGCGTGGTCCAACCCATCTTGACCAGGTCGGGCAGGGGGATACCGGCAACGGTCGAATAGCGTGTGAGCGGCACCATCGTGTCGCCATGACCACCAAGCACAAAGGCGGTGACGTCTTTCATCGAGACATCGAATTCGAGCGACAGGAAGTGACGGAAGCGGGCAGAGTCGAGAACGCCTGCCATGCCGCAGACCTTGTTGGTCGGCAGTCCCGAGAATTTCTGAAGCGCCCAGACCATCGCGTCGAGCGGGTTGGTGATGCAGATGACAAAGGCATTCGGTGCGTTGGCGGCGATGCCTTCGCCGACGGATTTCATCACCTTGAGGTTGATGCCCAGAAGGTCATCGCGGCTCATGCCCGGCTTGCGCGGCACACCGGCGGTGACGATGCAGACATCTGCGCCGGCGATGTCGGCGTAGTCCTGCGTGCCTTTCAGCTTGGCGTCGAACCCTTCGGACGGGCCGGATTCGGCGATGTCGAGAGCCTTGCCCTCGGGGGTGCCTTCAGCGATGTCGAAAAGCACGACGTCGCCCAGTTCTTTGAGTGCCACGAGGTGGGCAAGGGTGCCACCGATCTGTCCCGCGCCGATAAGGGCAATCTTGGGTCTGGCCATGGAATTTGTCTCCGGTCCGTATTGAATTTGCGTCGTGCTAGTCCGACTGGCACCGTTTCGCAAGTGCGGCGAGGACGCACGTCCACGCTGGTGGATTGGGGACGGGCCGGATATGTCGATGATATCCCGTAGGAAAGTGGGGCTGGAATGGACGTTCTGAGCTGGACAGTTTTTGCCATTGGCGTGCCTGCAGTGCTGTTTGCAGGTGTGTCCAAGGGCGGGTTCGGGTCAGGTGCAGCCTTTGCCAGCGCATCGATTCTGGCGCTGGTGGTCGAACCGGCGATAGCGCTGGGGGTCATGTTGCCGCTGCTCATGCTGATAGATGTGGTGAGCCTTCCTCCCTACTGGAAAAAGTGGAGCTGGCCGGAAACGCGGCTTTTGCTGTGGGGCGGTGTGCCCGGGACATTCCTGGGCGCGCTGATCTTTGGTTGGGCGAATGACGATGTGATCCGGTTGTTGATCGGCGGAATCTCGGTCGCGTTCGTCGTCTGGCAATTGGTGCAGGCGGCGGGGTGGTTGGAGATCGGGGAACGACCGATGTCACCGACGGCAGGTGTGTCCGCAGGCGTCGCGCTGGGCTTTACGAGCTTCGTCAGCCATGCAGGCGGGCCGGTGGCGGCGGTGTATCTGCTG
The DNA here is from genome assembly GCF_051859345.1 of Marivita sp. Taxonomy (GTDB): domain Bacteria; phylum Pseudomonadota; class Alphaproteobacteria; order Rhodobacterales; family Rhodobacteraceae; genus Marivita. The sequence continues at coordinate 3,607 of NZ_JBHYFV010000061.1, forward strand.
GGTCGAAGGCTGAGCAAGACCGCGTTTCAGGCGACGACCGTGATCGTTTTCTGGGCGATGAACGTGCTGAAGGCGGGGATTTACGCCGCGATGGGCTTTTTCACGCTGGAGACGCTCAGCCTCAATCTTGCGCTGGCGCCGTTTGCGGTTCTGGGGACGTATCTGGGCGTTCGGGCGCATCACGTTGTGCCCGAACGGGTGTTCTTTGGTTTGACCTATGTGTTGCTGATGGTTACGGGATCAAAACTGATCTGGGACGCGCTGACCTAGGCATCCTCGGCCGGGGTCGGCAGGGTTTCGGCCAGCGCCTCGAACGCCTGACCGCTGGCGACAAGGCAGGTCAGACCGGCGGCGTTGGTGACGGCGATCGTCCATGTGCCGGTTGCGGTGGAAGCGAACACCTCGACCATCGTGTTGTTCTGCGCGAGGCCGATGGATTGGCGGGTTTCGCCATAGGCGCTGGCCAGACGTTCGATCACTAGGTTGCGGTCGGCGCAGTTCTGTTGTGCCTGGGTCAGTGTCGATGACGCGATCAGTGCGCCCGTGGCCAGGATTGTCATGGTCCAGAAGTTCTGTTTCATCGCCTTACCCCTTTTCGGCTGTGATGCGGCAGAGCGTCCGATCCGGGGGTTGTGAAATGGTTAACGCGGCGTGCGGAATGCGGGTGCAGCACTTTTTTCTGCGGTGCAGCAGATTGCCCCTTGCAGTTTTCGGAAAAGAATGTAGCTCTCTGGCGCAACATTATTACCAAGACTTGCTCAGGAGACCGCCATGGACATGCGCAGCCGCCCCTATCGCTCGGTTCTATACATTCCGGGATCGAAGGATCGGGCGCTGGACAAGGCGCGGACGCTGCCGGTCGATGCAATCATTTTTGATCTCGAAGACGCGGTGACAGCGGATGAAAAGGATGCGGCACGCGCGACCTTGACTGCTGCGCTTGGCGCTGGCGGGTATGGCGCGCGGGTGCGGATCGTGCGGATCAACGGACTGGACACCGACTGGGGCCGCGCCGATGCAGAAGCGGTGGCGCAAATGGACTGCGATGCGGTTCTGTTGCCCAAGGTCGAGACCGCCGCGCAATTGGACGCGCTGGCCGAGATCACACGCGATCTGCCGATCTGGGCGATGATGGAAACACCGCGCGGCATGCTGAATGCCGCCGAGATTGCCGCACATCCGAAGATGGCCGGTATGGTCATGGGCACCAATGATCTGGCCAAGGACTTGCAGACCCGGTTCCGCGCAGATCGCGTACCGCTGCTGACCTCTCTGTCGATGTGCCTCTTGGCGGCCAAGGCCGAGGGGCTGGTGATCGTGGATGGTGTGTATAACGCGTTCAAGGATGACGAGGGGCTGAAGGCGGAATGTAGCCAAGGGCGCGATATGGGCTTTGACGGAAAGACCGTGATTCATCCGGCACAGATTGACATCGCCAATGTGGCCTTTGCCCCGGATGACGACGAAATCGACCTTGCCCGACGCCAGATCGCCGCCTTTGAAGAGGCGGAAGCGGCTGGGCAAGGGGTGGCCGTGGTCGATGGAAAGATCGTCGAAAACCTTCACGTTGCAACGGCGCGTGAAATACTGGCAAAAGCAGAGGCAATCGAAACCATCCAAGCGGGGTAAGCCATGATGGGTCTTCTTGTTCTCGGACTGCTGATTTGGGTTGGGGCCCATATCTTCAAGCGTGTCGCGCCCGAGCAGCGCGCGGCGATGGGCGACAAAGGCAAGGGTGTGGTGGCCGTTGCCCTTTTCATCAGCCTTGGACTGATGATCTGGGGCTATCGCGGGGCAGAGTTCATCCCGGTCTGGTATCCGCCGAGTTTCATGGTGCACATCAACAACCTGCTGATGTTGATTGCGATCTTTGTCTTCGGCATGAGTGCGACCACGGGCCGTTTGCGTGGCAAGATGCGGCATCCGCAGCTGATCTCGGTCAAGATCTGGGCGGTGGCGCACCTCCTGGTAAATGGTGATCTGGCGTCGATCGTCCTGTTCGGTGGTCTGCTTGCCTGGGCGGTGCTTGAGGTGATCCTGATCAACCGCGCGGTTCCGGTCTGGGATCGTCCGCAGCCGGGCGAGGCAAAGAAGGACGTCGTTCTTGTCATCATAACGGTGGTGATGTTCGTGGCGATAACGGCCATTCACGCGTGGCTTGGCGTTTGGCCGTTTCCTGGGTAAGCCATGAAGATCTATCGACTTTTGACCGAAGACGACACGTCGGCCTTTTGCCACAAGGTGTCACTGGCCCTGAGCAAGGGGTGGGAGCTTTATGGCGATCCTACCTATGCCTTCGATCACGCCAATGGCGTCATGCGCTGTGGGCAGGCCGTCACCAAAGAGATCGACACACCCTACAGCCCGGAGATGAAGCTTGGCCAACAGTGACACTCTACCGCGGAACGCGCACGCAGGTGCGACGAAGGACATGCCCATGACCAAGACCAATGCAGGCCGTTTTTTCGAAGACTATTCGATCGGGCAGGTGATCCGCCATGCGGTGCCGCGCACAGTCAAGATGGGAGAGCGGGCGCTGTATCATGCGCTCTACCCGGCGCGGCATGCGCTCTATTCCTCGGACCAGTTTGCACAGGATTGCGGTTTGCCGTTCAGCCCGTTGGACGACATGATCGCGTTTCATGTGATCTTTGGCAAAACGGTTCCGGATGTGTCGCTGAACGCGGTCGCGAATCTGGGATATGCCGAAGGGCGGTGGGTGACGCCTGTCTGGCCGGGGGACACGCTTCGGTCGGAATCCGAGGTGATCGGGCTGAAGCAGAATTCCAACGGCAAGACAGGTGTCGTCTGGGTGCGGACACGCGGGCTGAACCAGCATGATGAGTTGGTGATGGAATATGTGCGCTGGGTGATGGTGCGCAAACGCAACGCCGATGCGCCTGCACCGGAAACGGTTGTGCCAGAGCTGAAACCAGTGCTTTCGGTGGATGATCTGGTCATTCCGAAAGGGCTCGATTTCACCAACTACAACTTTGAATTGGCTGGAGAGCCGCACTGTTGGGGTGATTACGAGGTTGGGGAAAAGATTGACCACGTCGACGGTGTGACCATCGAGGAAGCCGAGCACATGATGGCGACCCGGCTTTGGCAGAACACCGCCAAGGTGCATTTCGACGCCACGTTCCGGCCTGACGGTCAGCGGTTGATCTATGGCGGGCACGTCATTTCGATGGCGCGGGCACTGTCGTTCAATGGATTGGCGAATGCGCAGATGATTGTCGGGCTGAACGCCGGGGCGCATGCGAACCCCTGTTTCAGCGGAAACACCGTGCGGGCCTGGTCCGAAGTTCTGGACAAGGCCGAGACCGATGCGCCGGGTGTGGGGGCGGTGCGGTTGCGCTTGGTGGCGACCAAGGCCGCAGGTGCGATGGACCTGAAAGGCGAGGACGGAAAGTACCTGCCGCATGTCCTGCTTGATCTGGATTACTGGGCTTTGATGCCTGTCTGACATGCCGTTCCCAAGTTCAGGCCCGCGTTCAGGCTTGGATTTCAGGTATTTGCCGGTATTCTGGCCTGAGTTACGGGGGATGTCGCGATGTTGATCAGCCTTGGCCTGTATTCCATTGCCGTGGTGGGTGTGTTTCTGGTTGCCCGGAAATATGGGCTGTCTGCAGCCCCTCTCGAATATCATAAGTCCATCATTGAGCGGGACGGGGCTGTGTCTGAAGGGACGCAGCGGGTGATTGAAGCACTGTATCGAGTCTGGGCGGCCAGTCTGGCGGGCTTTGGTCTTTGCCTCTTGGGTCTGATCTTGGGTGCTGCCGCAGGTGGTGCGGCCTGGCCACATGTCGTCATACTTGTGGCAACGTTTGCCATGGCGATTCCAAGCATCGTCGTTCCGCGCCGTGTTGAGAAGGACACATCTGTCAAGACACCGTGGCGATTGGCGCTGGCGCTACTCGTTGCTGTTGTTCTTGGGTTCGTCGCATGGCTTTTCGGGTATTGATCGACAAAATGTGCGCCCCCGACTTTGCGTGTTTTTTTGGGTATCGGGTGTCGGATCCTGAAGGCGCTCGGGGTCGGGGTTGCGATCGAGAATAGTGGTTCGGCATCCCATTGACTTGTGGTCACAAGCGGGCAATCCGGTTCCGCGCCGTCGGGCGCGCGGTGTGGTGCTGCCGGAAATTCACTTTGGAAATAGCGGATTTGAGTTGGTTTTCCGATTTGTGATCACGAGATTTACTCGTGTGATCACAAAAAGAAAGAAATCTGGCCGGTTGCGCCAAAAAACCGCGCCTATTAACCCTAGGGCCGCGTGACACCGCTTTGAAAACCAATAAAACGGTGTTCAGGAACCGGAAAGGACTCAGATCATGGCTGACGTCAATCGGGGCAATCGACCCCTGTCACCACACCTGCAAGTTTATCGCCCTCAGCTTACGTCGATCACCTCGATCCTGACCAGGATTACGGGCAATGCGCTTATTGTCGCTGCCTTGATGATTGTCTGGTGGTTGCTGGCGGCATCGACGGGGCCGGAGTATTTTGCGTTCGCGAATGGCTTTGTGACAAGCTGGTTCGGTGACATCGTGATGTTCCTGTCGCTTTGGGCGCTTTGGTATCACACGCTTGCGGGTGTCCGGCACCTGATCTGGGACAATGCCAAGATGCTGGAACTTGACCGGGCTGAAATGCTGGGTTGGGCGGTCATCATCGGGTCCGCTGTCCTGACCATCTTCTCTGTCATTGTTCTTTGGTGAGGCGCGCAACATGGCTTTCTTGACTGACCGCAAACGCGCCATTGGCTGGGGTGCTGCAAAATCCGGGACCGAGCATTTCTGGGCGATGAAGAAATCGTCCGTGGCGCTTTTGGTGCTGATCCCGTTCTTCGTGTTTACCTTCGGCGGTATCCTCGGATCGTCCTTTGAAGAGGTGCAGGCCTATTACGCACGCCCCTTCCCGGCGATTATCGCGGCGCTGACCCTGATCGTGGGCTTCAAGCATTTCAATGACGGTTTCCAGGTGATGGTCGAAGACTACGTCCACGGTATCTGGGGAAAAATACTCATCCTTGGCATGACCTGCATCAGCTACGGCGCGGCCGCCGTTGGCGTCTTCGCAATCGCCAAAATGGCCTTTTGAGACATCGGAGCTAAACAGACTATGGCTGCATACGAATACGAGACGCATGAATATGACGTCGTGGTCGTCGGCGCGGGCGGCGCAGGTTTGCGCGCCACGCTTGGCATGGCAGAACAGGGCTTGCGCACCGCGTGTGTGACCAAGGTGTTCCCGACACGGTCGCACACGGTTGCGGCACAGGGCGGCATCGCGGCGTCACTGAGCAACATGGGCCCGGACCATTGGCAGTGGCACATGTACGACACCGTCAAGGGGTCGGACTGGCTGGGTGATACGGACGCGATGGAGTATCTGGCGCGTGAAGCGCCCAAAGCGGTTTACGAGCTTGAGCATTACGGCGTGCCGTTTTCGCGCACCGAGGAAGGCAAGATTTACCAGCGTCCGTTTGGCGGCCACACCACCGAATTTGGTGAAGGCCCGCCCGTTCAGCGCACCTGTGCCGCCGCCGACCGGACCGGCCACGCGATCCTGCACACGCTTTATGGGCAGTCGCTCAAGAACAATGCCGAGTTTTATGTCGAGTATTTCGCCATCGACCTGATCATGTCTGACGATGGCGTCTGCACCGGGGTCATCTGCTGGAAACTGGATGATGGAACGATGCATGTCTTCAACGCCAAGATGGTGGTGTTGGCGACGGGTGGTTATGGCCGCGCGTATTTCAGCGCGACCTCGGCCCATACCTGCACCGGCGACGGTGGCGGCATGGTGGCGCGGGCGGGTCTTCCGCTTCAGGACATGGAGTTTGTCCAGTTCCACCCGACGGGCATCTACGGCTCTGGCTGTTTGATCACCGAGGGCGCGCGCGGTGAGGGGGGCTATCTGACCAACTCCGAAGGTGAGCGGTTCATGGAGCGTTATGCGCCCAACTATAAAGACCTCGCGCCGCGCGACTATGTCAGCCGGTCCATGACCATGGAAATCCGTGAAGGTCGTGGTGTGGGTGCAGAGGGAGATCACATTCACCTGAACCTGTCGCACCTGCCGAAAGAAGCTTTGGCTGAACGTCTGCCGGGCATTTCGGAAAGCGCCAAGATTTTTGCCGGTGTCGACGTGACCAAGGAACCGATCCCGGTCATTCCCACCGTGCATTACAACATGGGCGGCATCCCGACGAACTACTGGGGCGAGGTGCTGAACCCGACCAAGAAAGACCCGAACGCCATTGTTCCCGGACTTATGGCCGTGGGCGAAGCGGGCTGTGCGTCGGTGCATGGTGCGAACCGTCTGGGGTCGAACTCGCTCATCGACCTTGTGGTCTTTGGCCGGGCCGCTGCGATCCGTGCGGGCAAGGTTGTAGACCCGGAAAGCGCGGTTCCCGCGACCAATACCGCGTCCGTGGACAAGGCGTTTGATCGCTTCGACGGGCTGCGCAATGCGTCCGGAACAATCCCGACGGCCGATCTGCGGCTTGAGATGCAAAAGACCATGCAGGCGGATGCGGCGGTGTTCCGCACTGCCAAGACGATGAAAGAGGGTCTGGACAAGATGATCGTCATTGCAGGCAAGCTGGACGATCTGCATGTCACCGACCGGAGTCTGATCTGGAACAGCGACCTGATGGAGACTCTGGAACTGACCAACCTTATGCCCAACGCGCTGGCGACGATTGCCGGGGCCGAGGCGCGCACGGAAAGCCGCGGCGCGCATGCGCACGAGGATTATACCACGCGCGACGACGAAAACTGGCGTGTCCACACCATCGCGCGGGTCGAGGGAAACAAGACCAAACTGAGCTATCGTCCTGTGGTGAAAGATCCTTTGTCGACCGAAGCAGAGGGCGGGATTTCCCTTGAGAAGATCAAGCCGAAGGAACGGACGTTCTGATGAGACTTGTCCTATTGTCGCTTGCTCTTCTGGCTGGTTGCTCTGTGCAGCAACAGGACCAGATTGCGCGCGATGCGGCACGATCGGCGATCACACCCGTGCTGGTGGAGCGGTTCCCCGGTGTTCCGCTCGAGCCGACGCTGGACTGTGTCATCGACAATGCGAGCGCGGTGCAGATTCGCGCGCTGGCGCTTGATGGCGTGACCGGCCCCACACAAAGCACGGTGCAGATCGTGACGGATATCGTCTCGCAACCCGAGACACTGACTTGCCTGGCGGCCGAGGGCTTGCCAGCATTGCTTCGCTAAGGAGAGAGACATGGTTCAACTGACGCTCCCCAAGAATTCGACAATCCGCACGGGCAAGACCTGGCCCAAGCCCGAAGGCGCGACCAATGTCCGCAAGTTCAGCATCTATCGCTGGAACCCCGATGACGAAAAGAACCCGCAGGTCGACACGTATTTCGTCGACATGGACAAGTGCGGGCCGATGGTTCTGGACGCGCTGATCAAGATCAAGAACGAGATCGACCCAACGCTGACCTTCCGCCGCTCCTGCCGCGAGGGGATCTGTGGGTCTTGCGCCATGAACATCGACGGGATCAACACGCTGGCCTGTATTTACGGTCTGGACGAGATCAAGGGCGACGTGAAGATTTACCCGCTGCCACATATGCCGGTGGTCAAGGATTTGATCCCGGACCTGACGCATTTCTACGCACAGCACGCGTCGATCATGCCGTGGCTCGAGACCAAGACGAACCGCCCGGCGAAGGAGTGGCGACAGTCCATCGAGGACCGCAAGAAGCTTGATGGTCTATATGAATGCGTGATGTGCGCATCCTGTTCGGCGGCCTGTCCGTCGTACTGGTGGAATGGCGACCGCTATCTTGGACCGGCAGCGTTGCTGCACGCCTATCGCTGGATCATCGACAGCCGGGATGAAGCGACAGGCGAGCGGTTGGACGATCTGGAAGATCCGTTCAAGCTTTATCGCTGCCACACGATCATGAACTGCGCAAAGACGTGTCCAAAGGGGCTGAACCCGGCCAAGGCGATTGCCGAGATCAAGAAGTTGATGGTCGAACGGCACGTTTGATCCTTGCAGCGCGTCACACCACAGTCGGTATGACGCGCTGTAGCGTGCGGCGGTTATCAAATGCGCGCGATGTCATTTCGCCAAGGACGTGGCGTCTTTATTGCGATAAGCTAGCACTACTTTGGCAGATTTTCGCTGATCTGATATTCACCGGATTCACTGGGGACGTTTTGGGTGATTCATA
>NZ_JBHYFV010000062.1:0-11053 GCF_051859345.1 Marivita sp.
CCAAGACGCGACGCGATCTTGGGATAGCTTTTCGAAAACTCGGCACCCATCTCGCGCAGGAACGCGAGTTCGGTTTCGTAATGTCTGAGCAGCCGGGTATCCACGTTCGATTACCCCCCGTGCTCAAGCGTGACGTGCCCTGTCGTGGTGTCGAATTGACTGCGCAGATAAAGTTCCGCCGGGACCGGCTCGGCCCACATATCCGCGATGATGTCAAACACGATCACCGGCTCGCGTTTTTCGTCCGCAGTCCGGCTCACGATACTCAGCGATCCGTCGATCAGCCGTGGTTCAAAAAATTCCACCGCTGCCTTGATGGCGTCCCGCACGGCCGTCGCACGATTGCTGTTGGCAAAATCGCCCGTCGTTTCAGGCACACCGTAATTCACGACAGAGCGTATCACATGCGGGTATTTTTCAGCGTCGATCTGTGTTTCGAGATTGCCCGTGTTCAAGAGCCACGACAAATCACGCTGAATGATTTCTCTGAGGCGACGAATGTCGATCACCCGATCAGAATGACTTTCCGTCTTTTTGCTAGGCTCGTCATCAGTCAGGCGGTCAAGTATGGACGGCTGAAGTCGCTCTGTCAGTGTTCGGTCAGCCATTAACCCCCACCTCGCCTGCGGCGGCCGCTGTCACCGGGGCAAATTGGAAATTGCGTGCGTCCATGATGGGCGTGTCTGCCGTGTCGGTCGCAAAAAGGCGCTGGCCGAGACCGGCAAAGGTCTCGTTGCCCAGATCCTCCCATTCGGTCACCCGTGACAGCTTCATCAGGTCACTGCCCCGCTCGGCCGTTCCGGCGTATCGTGTCGGGATCAGCCCAACCAATTCACCGCCGTTCAGCAATGTCAGGTTGGCAGGCGTCCAGACCGTGTCGCGCAGGTCTTGCGGAGGCTCAAGCCGGAGGCTTGATAGAACATTGAACGGCATCCAGAAATACTTGCCGTTGACGACGATTTCCAGAACCGGGCCAAGCCGGGTGTCGGCATCGGCAACCCATTCGAAATCCTCTTCCCCCAAAGAACCGGAGGTTGCAGGGGCCTTGTCGAATGCCTCTGCGCGCAGATCGGCCGCCCGCTCGGGTTGACCCTGCGCGAGGGCTTTGAGGCCTTGCGCCAAAAGCGCCACCCAATCCTGGGGTTCGCCAAAAATCAGCGCTTCTTTTTCGCCCGCGAAAACCTTTTCGCGGAAGACTTCACATATGATCGCTTCTCGATAGGTCTGCGCCATCGACAAGGCCGAGGCATCAAGCTGAGCACACAGCTTGAGCTGTGCCACGGCCCGTTTCCAATCGCCCCTCACACAGAGCAATTGGAACAGGAATATCCGCAGCTTTGCATCATCCGGATTGGCCCGAACGCCGTCTTGCAAGCTCGCCAATGCGCCGGACAGATCACCGGATTTAAGTAGGTCTGTTGCTGTGTTCTGCACTGGCGAGCTCCTAAGAGTGATGTGGCCGCGGAGGTCGAGTCTCTAGGTGAAATACGGTGTGATCACCCTTCCACGTTTGCGCCGATGTTCCACTTGAAGTCGATGTCGGGTTCGCCACCACCGTCTTCTTTTTGTTTCACATAGGTCCACTTGACCTCTTCAAAGTTCAAAGTGATGTTTTCCGTCAACCGGTCTTCGCCGCCGGACCCACCCGTTGAAATGGATGTCACCAAGACTTTTTTCATCGTCATCTTGATGTATTCCAACGGCTTTTTGCCTGCCTTCCGGACAATCAGCTTCGCATCCGTGAAGTGATCGCCATTGGCGCATTTCAGCATCAGCGCCGGTGATGCGTTGTCCACCCATTTTGTCAGGCTGATATCCTGAAAATTCGCCTTGCCGGACCCGCCGCCGCCACCGGCATGGAAGGTTCCGGAGTTGCTAACGCCCCAGGACCAGGCGAGAACATCCATCCCTTTGTCACCCTTGTATTTATCGTCCTTGGTTTCGCCATCCGCGCCTTTGATCACGAGAAACATGTCAACAGCCATTTGAACGTCCTTTCTGTCGTTTTGCGGCTCATGCCGCGTTGGAAATAAGCAGACATCGCGGCGCGCGAGCGCCGCGAAAATGAATTATTGTTTTTCGGAAGGCAGCTTCGACACAAGTCGTAGCGAAACCGAAAGCCCTTCCAATTGATAATGCGGGCGAAGGAAAAACTGCGATTTGTAATAGCCAGGATTTTCCGGATCAGCCTGAACCTTCACTTCCGCCGCAGCGAGCGGTTTTTCCGCTTTGGTCCGTTCGCTGGATGTTTCGGGGCTTCCATCGACATACTGGATAATCCAGTCGTTCAACCAACGCTCCATATCGGAACGCTCTTTGAACGAGCCAACCTTATCCCGCACCATGCACTTGAGGTAATGCGCAAATCGGCAGGTCGCGAAGAGATACGGCAGGCGCGCGCCAAGGTTGGCGTTGGCTGTCGCATCCGGGTCTTCATAAACCGCTGGTTTGTGCAGGGACTGTGCGCCAATAAAAGACGCGTTGTCGGTGTTCTTGCGGTGCAGAAGCGGCATAAGACCCGCTTTTGCCAATTCTGCTTCGCGACGATCACCGATCGTGACTTCGGTTGGACATTTCATATCCACGCCGCCGTCATCCGTTGGGAAGGTATGCGTGGGCAAACCTTCAATTGTGCCACCGGATTCAACACCGCGGATACGGCTGCACCAGCCATATTCCTTGAAGGACCGGTTGATATTGAACGCCATGCCGTAGGCCGCGTTGACCCATGCAAACTTGTCGGAATCGCCACTGCCGGTGTCTTCTTCGAAAGCGAACTCCTCGACCGGGTTCGATTTCGCACCGTAGGGTTGACGCCCCAGGAACTTTGGCATTGCAAGGCCGATGTACCGACTGTCTTCGCTTTCCCGCAGGCTTCTCCAACCTGCATATTCCGGGGTCTGGAAGATTTTCGTCAGATCGCGCGGGTTGGACAACTCGCTCCAGCTTTCGAACTGCATCAGCGATGGGGCAGCGGCCGCGAGGAACGGCGCATGCCCGGCCGCACCGATCTTGGCCATTTCGCCCAACAGCTCAACGTCTGGGGGGGTATGATCGAAGTAATAATCCCCGACCAGGCAGCCATAGGGTTCGCCACCGATCTGGTCGTATTCCTCGCCATACAGCTTCTTGAAGATCGGCGACTGATCCCAGGCGGTGCCTTTGAATTTGCGAACGGTCTTGTGCAGGTCCTTCTTCGAGATATTGAGAACCCGGATCTTGAGCATTTCGTCGGTTTCGGTGTTGTTCACCAGGAAATGCAGACCACGCCACGCGCTTTCCAATTGCTGATATTCGTCGTGGTGGATGATCTGGTTGATCTGCTCCGAGAGCTTGCGATCAATCTCGGCGACCATCGCTTCAAGTGATTGCAGCACGTCCTCGGAAATCAGGTTGGCATTTTCCAGCGCCTGCTGTGCCAGCGTGTTGACCGCAGTTTCAACGGCTGTCTTCGCAGTTTCCGTGCGCGGCTTGAATTCCTTTTGCAGGAGGCTGGCAAAGTCGGATTCAGAAGTCTCCGTGGCGCCAGCGTCGACTTGCGCTTCTGTTGCTTGTTCGGCCATGTCTTATCCCTCGTCCTTTGCAGCATCGTCCCCGTCCGTCGGTGCAGCCTGTGCTGCCAGCGACTTGAGAAGAGCTGGATCATTCATTGCCTTTGAAATCAGCTCTTCCGCACCGGGTTTGCCGTCCATGTATGTCATCAGGTTGGACAGTTCGTTGCGCGCTTCCATCAACTTGCGCAGCGGTTCAACTTTTGCGGCAATTGCGCCCGGCGAAAAATCGTCCATGCTTTCGAAGGACACATCGACCGACAGATTGCCTTCACCGGTCAGCGTGTTCGGCACCGAGAAAGCGACGCGCGGCTTCAATGCCTTCATGCGATCGTCAAAATTGTCGACGTCGATCTCGAGAAACTTGCGGTCAGCGATATTCGGCTGCTCGACTTCCGACTTGCCGGCAAGGTCGGACATGACCCCCATGACAAACGGCAATTGCACCTTTTTTTCCGAACCGTAGAGTTCAACATCATATTCGATCTGAACCCTTGGAGCGCGGTTTCGCGCAATAAACTTCTGAGAACTGGACATTTGATTTCCCCGTCTGTTGATCGATTATCTAAATTCTTGTTGTGCGATGTGGCAAAGTTCTGAGCCCACCGCTTTTACCACTCGCTTGATTCCTCGGTGGTCGCGGGCGCTGCCTCGTTTTCGACAGATCCGCTGATGACCTTGATATTGTCGATGCCCGACGGCGCCAGATCCTTGATGATGTCCATAAAATCCGCACCAACCAGGCGCCGTGCCCGCTTCAGAATGATGGGCAGCGGGCTCGATGGCTCGTGTTTGGCGTAGTAGTCGATAATCTTGTCCAATGTTGCCGTGACATCGGCGCGGGTCGCGATTTCGCCTGGCGCACCGCCGCCACCGCGTGCAGATGGACGAGCCGCCTCGCGGACCACTTCGCTGACATTGGCCACGTCTTCCGGCACATCGACACTGACATGTTTGGACAAGGTTTTCACAATCGCGCTCAGCAGCTTCTGGAGGTCTTCCAATGACGGACCAAAGCCGGGCGTCTTTTCCAGGAACACCGCATCAATGGCGTTCACATCCTCAAATGCCGATGTTGCAGCATTGAAATAGGCTTCCAGTTCTTCGTCGGCGGTCTCTGTAAACGCAGCACTGATTTCGCTGCTGGACATCGGCGTTGCATCACCCGACGCTTCGGCCTCACCGTTGGCGATCTGGATGTCGCGCAATGTAACACGGCCGAATGCCCTGCTCTTGGTCAGGGCAGCGGCGGTTCTCAGGCCACGCAGAATGGTGCTGCGACCGGCCAGACCGGACACGGCATTGATCCGCATCATCGGGTCGTCGTCATCATCCTCGTCCAGCTGGGGATGGCAGGAATCCCAATGCTCTTCGAGGCAGAAGCGGATGTACTTCGTGATCTCGGCAAAGCCCGGCAAGCCGTTGAGACGGATTTCACTGTCTGCAAGATAAACGGCGGCGCGGATGTCGTGGCTGCGCTCGAGGACAACCCGCGCCTTTGCGGCCAAGTCCTTGTAGTCGGGATCGCTGCCCTCGACGATCTCAGACCCGGCCTGCTTTTCCTCCTCCGGCTGCCCCGCCAACTCCATGGCGATGAACTCTGGATCGTACTCCAGATTTTCACCGCTGGGCGCATCTTCTCCGTGGGATTTGAACATGTCTGACAACTTGGCAGCCTTCAGAAAAGAAAAAAAAAATGAACCAGCCCTAATCCGGGCGAGAAAACTGCGTGAAGGTTATCAAGACTTTGCGAAAAATCCAGTAGAAGAATCTTACGTTGGGTAAATTTCTTCCTTGCATTCGCAAGATCAAGACGCCCGAGTGGCTGAAAAATGCAGTGACGCGGTAAATTTGGCCGCCATCAAGGGGCTTTCGCGGGTGTCGTTGGCTAGGTGGGGTCGATATGGTGGGCAATGTCGTAACCACATCGCTTTGAGGCCTTCAACAACGGTGACCACACCGTGGCGACGCCCGATTCCTCACCATGCAAGACGCCTGTGCCTGTCTTCTCTGCACGGCGACGCCATCGAACCGCGGCGCTCGGGCTGGTCTTTGACAGGTAAACGCTTCCGGCGACGTGCGCACATCCAAGATCCGCATGCCGGGCCCCAAACCCGACATAGGGTGCAATCAGGATTGTGCCGGGACGGGCACCCGAGACGACCCTTCGCTCCAACTCGATCAGCTTTTCCGGGTCCTCGATGGGCTTGAAAAAGTAGATCACGTCGTAGCTGTCGTAATCCTCGAATGTCAGGGCATCAGCCTGAAAGACACTGGCCTCCAAACCCTTGGTCCGACCCAGAAGCGCACTGGCGGCGTCGACATAGGATTGTTGAAACTCCAACCCGTGCGACTCCTGAAAATATCGCAGCGCGGACAGAACCTTCAAGCCTCCCCCACACCCGACATCCAGAAAGCGGATCGGCTGTTCCTTGTCCTGCGCCAAAAGCACCCGGTAGGCAGCATGGAGATGCTGGTGAAATGTGCTGTTGGACAGCGCAATGTCTGGGTAGTAGCCGTTGGCAAGGCCGGCCTCGTCCTGTGACATCGGATTCAGAATGGCATGCAGCCAGTCAAAGACATCGTCACTTGCGCTATTTTGCGCAACTGCCAGCTCAGTGGTTCTGTCGTACAAAGGAATGCGCTTTTTGCGGTGCGTCACCTGATCTTGCACAAGGCCGCGCATCAAACTCCATTGGCTCAATTCAACCTTGAAAAGGTTGATCTTAGCACTCACCGGTCCCCATTGGCGGCGAATGTTCATCCGATCCTCAGACGTCTGCGCCTCGTTTTCCAGATCCACGCGCACGCTGTTCGCCTTGCCGACCAAAGCGGAAAATTCGCGGATTTGAAGATCAACCTGACTGCAAACCGCAAAAACCTTGTGTTCGTTCATGGTTTCCCGCTGCATCAGTTCACGACACAGCGTCTCGATATGGCTTTGCAAGGTTTTTCGGGTGGCTTGCAATTCCGCGAAAAATTGATCCTGGTCAGAGATTTGGTGAAGCATAATATCCTCAAAACAATCATGTCTGTTCGGTGGACACCAAGGTCCATCCTTGAAAATTCTGCATGTGAACGGACCTGGAAAAGCGCCCAATCACTGTGACAAACACCCTCCATACTCCTCACAAAGGGGTGGCCTGACAAACGAAATCCATCGCACCTTCGCCAATCCGGTCGAACCACCAGCAGCGCGCCCGCGTGTGTTTCGGGTGAAGCGCACTTGACCGGCAAACTGACTTGGCGTTTGCTGAACAAGGAGTTGGCCCTGCCTGCGCTGGTTTGCACACAAAGCATCAAGGCGAATTAAAGACCTGTGACTCGGTGCGTATAAAGTGTTTTTATTCAAAACCTTGCAGGTCACTTATTATCAGAACCTGAACCCCATCAGGTTACATTTCGGGAAGTCGATATGAACAAAATCCTCACTTCGCTGTCAGCCCTTGCCCTCAGCTCGCTCGCGTCAATCGCCTCTGCGCAATCTGGCTCTTTGTCTGTTGAACTGAATAAATTCGAACCCGGAGAAACCGGCGGCTGTCAGGCGTATTTCCTGTTCCGCAATCAAACCGGCAAGAGTTTTGAAGGTTTCGAGATGAGTCTGGCCATCCTCGACTCAGAAGGTGTCATCGACCGGCTCTTGTCGATTGACGCGGCGCCCCTGCCCGTTCAGCGCACCACGCTCAAACTTTTTGCCATACCCGACATCGCCTGTGCGGACATCTCCGAGATTGTGCTTCACGACATGCCGGTTTGCAAACCTCAGAACGAGGAAAACACAGACTGCT
Organism: Marivita sp.; assembly: GCF_051859345.1. Lineage (GTDB taxonomy): Bacteria > Pseudomonadota > Alphaproteobacteria > Rhodobacterales > Rhodobacteraceae > Marivita. Next base: position 7,340 of record NZ_JBHYFV010000062.1, read on the forward strand.
TTGAATTCCTTGATCTTGGAAGCAAGACAGACGCATCTCTGGTGAAATAAATGTTTGCAGCTTTTGCCAATATCGGAACCGGCGGTCCGATCATCCTGCTGCTTCTGGTCATGTCCGTCTTCTCGCTTGCGTTGATTGCCTACAAGATCGTCCAGCTTTGGCCTGTGACCTCTGGTGTCGCGGCGCGGGACATGGCGTTGAACAGCTTTGAAGCCGGGAACATCGCGGAAGCCGAGACCAAGGCCCAGAGCGGTCGATCCCCCGCGGACAGGGTCTTGGCCTTTGCGATCAAGGCGTTGGGTAACGGACGGTCGGGCGCCCCGCTGATGACAGAGCTGATGCGGCGCGGCAACGAAGAGTTTGCGCGCATGACCAATCACATCCGTCTGCTCGAACTCATCGCGATGATCTCTCCCTTGCTGGGTCTGCTTGGAACGGTGCTGGGCATGATCCAGTCCTTTCAAGAGCTTGAGCTGGCAGAAGGGGCCGCGAACGCGTCCGTCCTGGCCGGAGGGATCTGGCAGGCGCTCTTGACCACCGCCGCAGGTCTGTTGGTCGCAATCCCGGCAGCCGTGGGCGCATCGCTTTTGTCTGCGCGGGCTGAAAGGGGGGCGCAATTGATCGAAGGCGCGGTGTCGCAACTCATGCTGATCGCGGATCAGCCGGCGAAATAGGGCAGGCATGATACAGGAACCCGGTGCCACGCTTCTGAAACGACCACAGCCACCGCGGGCCCTGATTTCGCTGGTCCCGATGATAGATGTGATGCTGATCCTGCTTGTGTTCTTCATGGTCACGTCAACATACCTGAACCTTGACATGATCCCTGCCGTAGAGCGGTCGGATGAGGCGACGAGGCCGACGGAAAGCACATCAAACGCGCCGGGCGGCACGCTGATGATCCGGATTGGCGCCGATGGCGTGCCGACGGCACTTGGGCAAGGCTACGACCTGCCGTCGCTTGAAGCCCTGTTCCTGCAGCGGATGCAGGCGACACCCAACCTGCGTGTTCTGGTTCTGCCTTCCGGGGCGGCGGATATGCAGGCGCTGGTTTCGGTCATGGACACGGCCACCCGGTCTGGAGTGGTCAACCTGAGCGTTGTGCGTCTGGAGGTGGCAGAATGAAGCTGTCTCGCCCAGTGCCGCGGCAACCGCCGGAAACCATCGTGGCGCTGATCGACGTGGTGTTCTTTCTTCTGGTTTTCTTCATGCTGATCGGACGCATGGATGCGACAGCGCCTTTTGATGTCAGCCCCCCTGTCGCGGCGACCGGTGCGGACATGCCATCCGGAGGGATCACCCTGTCCGTCGGGGAAACCGGTGAGTTCGCGTTGGACGGAAATCGGATCGCCGATGGTGACCTTGATCAGATCCTGTCAGACCGCCTTGCCAAGGACGCCACCACATTGGTGCGGATCAACGCGCATCGCCACACGGAACTGCGCCACGTCCTGCCAATGGTCGGCCGGATCGAAGCCTTGGGTGCGCGCGATGTCGTGCTGGTTGTCACCCCTGAAACCGCACCGCCGAACTGATGATGCGATCGGCCGGGATCTGGATTGTTGCGCTTGGTGTCTCGACCGCCGCACATGTGACGGCCGCCTACGGGCTTTATCTGGTGACCAGGCCTGACGATACGCCCACGCAGCAAATGCCGGAAACCGAATTGCAGCTTGCCGCGTACCAGGTTCAACGCAGCGAGGCGCGGGAAACCCAACCGGATGCCGACCAAGCCATGTCGGGCGACACCAGTGGGGCGTCCCTTGATCAGGGTGCAATCGCGACGTCCCGCGCAGATGCGCTTGAACCCGACACGCCGACAACCGAAGCCGTCCAGCCAAACAGCAGTGCCGTTGCCGCGTCGGAAGCCACGGGCGCCCCGGCCCCTTTTTTATCCACTCAAAGCGCCAATCTGGCTGCCGAAGACCTGGCGCAGTCCGATGCGCCCATCGTCGATGTCCCTGCCGAAACAGCCGTTCTTGCGCAGCCGGACACGCAAACACTGTCCGAGGCCGCCATCTTGGCAGAAGTTCAAACCACGGCGGCCCTGCCTGCTGCTGAACCGATTGATGCGGCCCTGCCCAACGCTGAACCGATTAGCGCAGCCTTGCCCACCGCTGAACCTATTGGCGCAGCCCTACCTACCGTTGAACCGATTGGTGCGGCCCTACCTACCGTTGAACCGATTGGTGCGGCCCGGCCTGCCGTTGAACCGATTGGTGCGGCCCGGCCTGCCGCTGAACCGATTGGTGCGGCCCGGATTGATGCGCAGTTACTGCAATCCAACAGCGTGCGTCTTGCAGCCAGCGCACCGATCCCGGCAGCCACACCTGCAGCGCTCAAATCCAGCGCCGCCCCGCTTTCCAGCAACGCCGCACCACAACTTCAGGCGGACGGTCAAAACGCGCCGGAAACGTCGCCAGACCAAGTTCCCGTCGCACAGTCGCAAGTGCCCCGAGAACAAGCAGCCCCCGTCACACCGCCAGCAGACCGGGCAAAAGCCGCTTTTGCCTTTGCCGGATCCGGGGAAGACACGGTAGATCCGGTCTCGCTCTCGGCCTTTCAAAGCTTCATGGAACCCGGTGACCTGAGCGGCGCAGCAGCCGAGGTACGCGATGGGATCACCGGCATCCTCAGCGCAATTCCCTGCTCGCGACTTCAGGTCGAATTCGACCCCGACGAAAACACGCTGGTCGTTTCCGGCCACGTCCCGGAAACGGCTTTGCGCGGCAATGTTGTTGCGGCGATGCAGGCACAAATGGGCAATGACATACCGGTTCGCGACAACCTGTTGATCCTGCCGCGTCCGCAATGCGGGGCACTGTCCGGCATCGCCGGCGTCGGCCTTCCGCAATCAACCGACCAGATCACCAATCCGATGCTTATCGGCGAAGACACACATGCCCGCGAATTCCGCTATACCGAAGGCAACCCGTTGGTCATGACCCTGCAAGGCGCGGATTACGATGCTTTTGTCTATGTCGATTACTTTGATGCAGACGGAAACGTTCTGCACCTGATGCCGAACGAATTTACACCGATGACACGGACCAGAGCCAAGACGGCATTGCAAATCGGATCGAACAGCGTTCTGCCCGCAGGAGAACCCGGCCTATACATCGAAATCGGCCCGCCCTTCGGTCAGGAAATCGCGGTGGCCTTTGCAGCCTCAGAGCCGCTTTACGAAGGTGTACGCCCCTTGGTGGAAGCTGCCGAACCCTACCTAGCATGGCTACAGGAACAGGTCCGTGCAGCGCGCGAAAACAACCCGGATTTCAAGGGCGAATGGGTCTATTTCTTTGTATCGACGGCACCGGATTAAGGGCGCAGGATGCCCCCTGATGTCTTTGCCCAAGATCAGTGACGTCTTGCCACCTGCGCTATTGGCACCAGGATGCACCGGTCATAGCCAACAAATCGGCCGGCGCATTCGGCAAAGCCAACCTTGCTTTGAATCACCTCCCGTCATAGCGTTTGAGAGGTGAAATTGGTGTGTGCAGCGGCGTCAAAGTCAAATCTGCCGACAGCGCCATCGTGATTTTTCGAACAGCATTGCTCATAACTGGAAAGCAACAAGACAATGATTTCAAAAACAACGACCCTCCGTCTTGCAGGCATTCCCGTCATATTGGGATTGGTTTCAGCACCGCTTCTGGCATCGACACCTGACACGTTCAGATCAGCGTCTTCCGCACAGTCCAACCCCGGTTTCGT
>NZ_JBHYFV010000063.1:0-10354 GCF_051859345.1 Marivita sp.
AGGGTTGAAACCTGAAGCGTTCTCAAGCCGTTGCATCATGGCATTTTCCATGATCGGCTTTTCGCTGCCGGTCTTCTGGATCGGTCTCATCATGATACTCGTCTTTTCCGTCCAGCTTGGCTGGATGCCCTCCATCGGGCGCGGCGACACGGTCGAGGTGTTCGGCACCGAGCTCAGCTTTCTGACGCTGAACGGTTTGCACCATCTCGCCATGCCCGCCTTTACGCTGTCGCTCATCATGATGGCGATGGTCATTCGCCTGACCCGCGCGGGCATGCGCGAGGTGCTGTTTGCCGATTACATCAAGTTCGCGCGCGCCACCGGAATTCGCGAACGGCGTATCCTGTCGACCCATGTGATGAAGAACATCCTCATTCCCATCGTCACCGTTCTGGGGATGGAGTTCGGCGGTGTCATCGCCTTTGCCGTAGTGGTCGAGTCCATCTTCAGCTGGCCTGGCGTCGGCAAGATGCTGATCGACGCCATTGGTGTGCTGGACCGGCCCTTGATCGTGGCTTACCTGATCTTCGTCGTCTTCATGTTCGTGATCCTGAACCTGCTGGTCGACATCCTCTATTCCATCCTCGATCCGCGCGTGCGGTTGGGGGACAGCCCGACATGAGCCTGACATCTTCTGTCCCCATCGTCGCCGGGTCGCCGCGTGATCTGGCCAAACGGTTCTTGTCCGTCCCAAGCGCGGTGATCGCGCTGGCGGTATTCCTCGGATTTTGCCTTCTGGGCTTCGGCGCGCCATTGATCGCGCCGCAAAACCCCTATGATCTCCGCCAGGTCGACATCCTCGACAGTCTTCTGCCCCCCGGCAGCCAGAGCTTTGCGGGCATGACGTATTGGCTCGGCACGGACGGGCAGGGGCGCGACATGTTGAGCGCGATGCTCTATGGTATCCGAATTTCGCTGATTGTCGGTTTGCTGTCGGGGTTTCTGGCGTTGATATTCGGCACGATGGTGGGTCTCGTCGCCGCTTACCGGCGCGGTTGGGTCGATACGTTGCTAATGCGGATCGTCGATCTGCAACTCAGCTTTCCGACCATCCTCGTCGCGCTGATCCTTCTCGTGATCCTCGGGCGCGGAGTGGACAAGATCATCTTTGCGCTGGTTGTCGTACAATGGGCGTACTTCGCCCGTACGGTTCGCGGTGTCGCTCTTGTCGAAGGCGCGCGCGAATATGTCGATGCGGCGCGGGGACTTCGTCTTGGCGGTCTGCGCATCCTGCTGGGACATATCCTTCCCAACTGCCTGCCAACGATGCTGGTCGTGGCAACCATGCAGATGGCAATGGCGATCTCGCTCGAGGCGACACTGTCTTTCCTCGGGCTTGGCCTGCCGCCAACACGGCCCTCGCTTGGCCTGCTGATCGCTAACGGGTTCGACTACCTGCAATCCGGGCGTTACTGGATCAGCGTCCTGCCGGGGCTGGTTCTGTTGGCCATCATCATCAGCGCCAACGTGTTGGGCGATCGCCTGCGCGATGTTCTCAATCCGCGACTGTGAGGGGCAAGGCATGACAGCAGTTCTTGACGTGCGCGATCTGGATACGTCCTTTCTGACCCCCACCGGTGCGATTGCCGCATTGCAGGGCGTGTCCCTGACCGTGAACACTGGCGAGATCCTGGGCCTTGTCGGGGAAAGCGGGTCGGGAAAATCCCTTACGGGGTTTTCCATCAACCGGCTGATCAGCCCACCCGGCAAGGTGATGGCCGGCCAGGTTATGCTGCATGGCCAAGACGTGCTGACGCTGGGCGAAGAAGACATGCGCCAGTTGCGCGGGCGGCGTATCGCGATGATCTTCCAGGACCCGATGATGACGCTCAACCCGGTGCTGCGCATCGAAACGCAGATGTACGATGCGCTGTCGGCGCATGAGTCCATCAGCAAGACCAAGGCCCGCAGCCGCGCCATCGCCGCCTTGGACGAAGTCGGCATTCCTGCGCCCGAAGACCGGTTGCGGTCCTACCCGCACCAGCTTTCTGGCGGGATGCGGCAACGGGTGGCGATTGCGATTGCCCTGCTGCACCGCCCCGACCTGATCATCGCGGATGAACCGACAACGGCACTCGACGTCACGATCCAAGGGCAAATTCTTGCCCTTGTGCAAAGGCTGTGCCGCAACCGGGGGACGGCGCTGATCTGGATCACCCATGACCTTGCCGTCGTCGCCGGGATCGCGGACCGATTGGCGGTCATGTATGCTGGGCGGATCGTGGAAATGGGTGGCGTGGATGACGTTCTGGATGATCCCGCCCATCCCTACACGCGCGGCCTGATCGATTCCGTACCTGCGCGGGGTACACGCGGAAAACGGCTCAATCAGATCCCCGGGCGCATGCCCGCGCTGACCGATCTGCCGCAAGGATGTGCCTACGCGCCGCGCTGCCCGCGTGCCACGACAGCCTGCCAGGCGATGCCTGGCATTGAACCAATCAGCGACACCCGCGCGGTGCGCTGTTTTCACCCCCTGACCGGGGAGGCGTCATGACTGGTGATGTGATCCTGTCTGCCCGCAATGTCAGCAAACAGTTTGGTGGTCGCGGTGATCTTGTCGCGCGCGGATTGGCGCGGCTTGGTCTGGCGCGTCCACGCCCTGTTGTGCGTGCGGTCGAGGATGTGAGCTTCAATCTCTACAAGGGCGAGGTGCTGGGCGTCGTGGGCGAGTCGGGTTGCGGGAAGTCCACCCTCGGCCGGATGGTTGCCGGTTTGCTTGATCCCAGCGAAGGCCAGATCACCGGGCGGGCACCGGATGCGAATACCGGCCCGCTGCCGATGCAGATGATCTTCCAGGACCCGTTTTCGTCGCTGAACCCGCGCAAGCGGGTGTCCGACCTGATCGGAGAAGCGCCGCGTGTGCATCGCATCGTGTCACCGTCCGAGGTGAACAGCTATGTCGCCGATCTCATGGATCGCTGCGGCATCGACGCGAGCTACCGCGACCGGTTCTCGCACCAGTTCTCAGGCGGGCAGCGTCAGCGCATCGGAATCGCGCGGGCACTCGCCGTGAAACCCGAGATCCTTGTCTGTGACGAGGCCGTGTCGGCGCTCGACGTGTCGATCCAGGCGCAGATCATCAACCTGTTCATGGACCTGCGTGACGAGTTCGGCCTTACCTATCTCTTCATCAGCCACGATCTTGGCGTGGTCGAACACATCGCGGACCGCATTCTGGTCATGTATCTGGGTCGCATCGTTGAAAGCGGACCAGCCGAACAGATCTTCAAAGACCCGCAGCACCCTTATACCCGCGCGTTGATCGAGGGGGTGCCGCGATTGGATCGTCGCCGCACGGTTTATGAGCCGATCAAGGGTGATATTCCGTCGCCCATCGACCCGCCCAAGGGTTGCCATTTCCACCCGCGCTGCCCGCTTGCAGAGGCGCGCTGCCGCACCGAACGTCCCGTTTTGCGCGACATCGCGCCGGGACGGCAGGCGGCCTGTCACCTCATCGAAACAACCGCCAAAGAAGGAGAGCCAACGTGGCCAGCTATAAAGACCGGATGACGAAGTTCCAGAGCACGATCGGCGGTCAGGCCGATCTGGTGTTCTTTCCCATGGGCACCGATCTGGATTACCTCACCGGCATCCACCGCGACATTCCCAGCTACGGGCGCAACCTGCATCCTGGCGGCTGGCTCGAAGGCATGTGGATCGCGCCCGACCACGAACCGATCCTGACTTTGCCCCGCATGACCGCCGAGTTTGGCAGCGCGGGCAAGATCACCGGCGTGGATCTGCGGGTGCTGGGCGACTGGGATGATCCGGTCGAGATGGTCAGTGGGATCCTCAAAGATCTGGGTGTCGGCGAAGGGGCCACCGTCGCCGTGTCGGAGGATGGCGAGGCCGAGACTCTGATGGAATTGCAGGCCCTGCTGCCCGGCGTGCGGTTTGCCAACGGCACCAAGCTCTTGCGCCCGATCCGCGTGATCAAGGATCAGGACGAGATCGACCTGCTGCGCCGCGCCGGTGAGATCACCGAAAAAGCCTTTGCCGCGACGGTAAAGAACCTGAAGATGGGCATGACCGAGCTCGAGATTAGTTCGGAAATCGACTACCAGATGCGGGCGCATGGGTCGCTTGGGCCGTCGTTCACCACCTCGCTCTACAACTCCGGCCCCGATCACGCGCTGCGCTTCGGCGACAAGCTGGGGACATGGCCGCGCAAGCTCGACAAGCCGGTGTCGGTGAATTTCGACTTCGGCGCGGTGCTTGATGGCATGTGCTACGATTTCGGTCGCACCGTTGCCTTCGGTGCGCCGACCGAGGAACAGCGGCTGGTGCACAAGCTGGTCATGGAAAGCCAGGCCGCCGGGATCGCGGCCTTGAAAGCCGGCGAAGTCACTTGCGAACAGGTGGACAAGGCCGCCCGCGACGTGATCGAGGATGCGGGCTACGGCAAGGATTTCCGTCACCGTCTGGGCCACGCCATCGGCTGGGACGTGCACGAACCGCCGTTCCTGACCAAGGGTGACACCACGCAGGTGCGCGAGGGCATGATCTTTACCATCGAACCGTCGATCTTCCGCGACATGGATTTCAGCGCACGGGTTGAAGATTGCATCGTTGCCCGACCGGGTGGAGGCGAGGCGCTGACGTCGGGATTTCAGGAGCTGATCGTCATCGAATGAGTGGGTACGCAACATGATCGACCTGAGCGGACGTACTGCCCTTGTCACCGGAGGCGCGCGCGGTCTGGGCCGCGCGATTGCCGATATGTTGGCAGGGGCCGGTGCATCCGTGGCGATTGTCGATCTGGCAGACAGTCTTGACGCAGGGGCGGTGCCGGGCAACTGGCAGCACCTTGCGCTCGACTTGACTGCTGCGGAGGCAGAAACAAACCTCACTGACTTCGTCGCCACATTGCCCCGCCTCGATATCCTGATCGCCAATGCCGGGCTGGTGCCACCCTGGCAGCGGATTGCGTCGCTCGACCTTGACGAATGGGACCGCGCCTTTGCGCTGAATGTGCGCGGCGTTGCGCTTAGCCTCAAAGCCGCTGCGCCGAAACTGGCGCAGTCGCCTTGCGGCGCTGCCGTTCTGATGGCGTCGATCAACGGTTACCGCGCGCATCCCGATCAGGCGCTTTACACCAGCACGAAACACGCCGTTCTTGGCCTGATGCGCGCGGCCGCTTTGGACATGGGACGCGATGGAACGCGCGTGAATGCGCTTGCCCCCGGTCCGATCCTGACCGACGCGCTGCAAAGCCGGATCGAGGCGCGTGCGCAGGCCGGTGGGACGCCTGCCGATACTGCAATTGCCGCCTTGAACGCCGAAACGGCGCTTGGCCGCATCGCCACGGAAAAGGATGTTGCCCGCGCCGCCTGTTTTCTTGCCTCCGACCTTGCCTCTGGCATCACTGGCGTCTGCCTGCCGGTCGAGGCCGGATTGCCCTGATCCCCGAAAGGACAATTGATGATCGACTTCTATTTCAACGCGGCGCCGAACCCGATGAAAGTGGCGCTGTTTCTCGAGGAAAGCGGGATCGACTATCGCCCGGTGCCGGTGGACACAAAACTGGGCCAGCAACACACACCCGCATTCCTTGCCATCAATCCCAACGCCAAGGTGCCAGCATTGATCGACGGTGACGTGGCCCTTTTCGACAGCAATGCGATCCTGCTTTACCTCGGCGAAAAGATCGGACAATTCATGCCCGATGCCACGCAGCGCGGGCCGCTTTTGTCCTGGCTCTTTTTCATCGCCTCGGGGGTCGGCCCCTATTCCGGGCAGGCCGTGCATTTTCAGCACTTCGCCCCTGCCAAGGATCCCTACGCGATCAAGCGATACCGCTTTGAGGCGCATCGCCATTGGAAGATCATCGATGACCAGTTGGGCAAGGGTCGCTACATGCTGGGCGATGCCTACACCATTCTGGACATGGCGATCTGGGGCTGGGCGCCGCGTATTCCGTTCATGCTGGACGATGAAACGATGGCCGGGTTCACCAACATTTCCCGCCTGATGGACGAGTTGAACGCCCGTCCCGCCGCCAAGCGGGCGCTGGCGCTTCCGTCACAGCATCCGTTCAAGACGGAAATGGACGACGCTGCGATCCGGCACATGTATCCGCAGATCTTCGCGGACGATCGGTAGCACAGTCATCAGATCAACCGAAAAAGGCCGCCAGGTTAGGCGGCCTTTCTTGTTATTTCAAAGTCTTAACTTTTTTCGACCAAACGGTAAAAAACCAGATCCGAGCTTGCTCCGTGGACATAGTTCTCGACGTTTTCCGCCATGCCGACCTGAAGCGTGCCCTGGAACATGATGAAGAACGGCGCGGTCTTCTGCACTTCGCGCTGCAGTTCCAGATACATCTCGTTGCGCTTTTCCGGATCGGCTTCGGTCAGTGCGGCCATCGTCGCCTTGTTCATCTCTTCTGGCACGGCCCAGGCGTTGCGCCATGTGGTGGTCGAGATATAGGCCTCGTCAGAGTTGTCGGCGTTGTAGGCAAATGCCTTGGCGTTGGAATGCGGATCGTTGAAGTCCGGCCCCCAGTACAGCATGATCGCCTCGTGTTCACGTGCGCGGTACTTGGTGATGATGCCTGCCGTGGTGCCTGGCTGAAGTTCGAAATTGATCCCGGCTTCGGCGAAGCTTGCCTGGATGGACTGCGCGACATCGGTGAAGGGGGCAAAGTTGAACACGTCCATTTCAACTGTGATCGGAAGCTCTACTCCGCCATCGGCAAGGATCTGCTTGGCCTTCTCGGGGTCATAGCTGTAGGGCGTGTCTTCCAGCGCGCCGGGGAAGCCCTTGGGCCAGAAGGCCTGGTGCTTTTCCATCTGACCTTTGAGCAGCGTGCTGGTCAGGCCGTCATAGTCGATCAGGTAGCGCGACGCTTCCCACAGGGCCGGATTGTTCAACTCCGGCGTCTTGAGGTTGTACGAGATGAAATGAACCGTCGCCTGCGGATAGGTGCCGATCTTGAACCCGTCCTCGGGCAGGCTGGCCACCTGTTCTGGCGTCATGTTGCGCGCGATGTCCACGTCGCCCTGTTGCAACAAAAGCTGCTGGGTCGCGGCTTCGGCCACGTGTCGAATGATGATGGAGTCAAGCTTGGGCGCGCCCTTGTGATAGTCCTTGTTTGCGGAAAGGCGCAGCAGTTCCGAAGACCGGTATGTGTCCAGCATGAACGGACCGGAGCCGGCGGTGTTCTGGTTGAGCCACGCATTGCCCCAATCGCCGTCGACCTCGTTCTGCATGACCAGTTCGCGGTCCACAATCGACGCGGGGCGGGCAGCCAGCACGTTCATCACGAAAGCCGGAGAGAAATCGCCCGAGTATTTGACCGTGACGGTGTTGCCTTCACCTGTGACCATGTCGTCGAAGTTTTCCGGCGTCCAGCCAAGCTGCGCAAGAATGAAGGCCGGGTTCTTGTTCAACTCGATCACGCGCTTGAACGAAAAGATCACATCTTCGGGGCGAACGGGGTTGCCCGAATGGAAGTTAACACCTTCGCGCAGCGTGAAGGTCAGCGTCTTGGCATCGGCGTCCATGTCCCAGCTTTCGGCCAGCCCGCCCACCAGTTTGGTCGTATCCTCGGCGTCGTACTGCACCAGCCGGTCGTAAACATTGGTGGCGATCTCGCTGGACGTGAATTCGTAAGCCTGGGCCGGGTCGATGGCGACGATATCGTCGATGTTCTGTGCCACGACCAAGATATTGGGGGGTGTTTCAGCGACAGCAGCGCCCCCTGCAAACGGCAGGGCAAGGCATGCCGCCGCAATGGATCGGGTGAATATGTTCATCCGGTGAACCTCCTGTGAACCTGATGGCCCGGCGGGACTCTGTTGTTCCGGTCCGGGGTTTCTGCCAGACTTCAAATCTCGCAGTAAAACAGTTTTAGTATAAGCAAAGGCGCCTTTACATTTAAAGAACTTTTGTTCGTAATACGTACAAACGCCAAATATTGAGGCCGATCAACGTGTCAGCTTTGTCGCCCTTCCCCGATTCCGAACGCGCCCCACGCCTTGTCTCTGGTCTGGGCACGGTTGGACGGTTCGTTCTGGTCACGGCGATGACCTTTCTGGGCCTTCTGACCATCACGTTCTTCATCGGACGAATCGTCCCCATCGACCCGGTTGTGGCGGTGGTCGGCGACAGGGCATCTCAAGAGGTCTATGATGCGACCTTCCGGCAAATGGGCCTGGACAAGCCGCTGATCACGCAATTCGCGCTTTACGTCCGCGATGTGCTGACCGGAAATTTCGGCATGTCGCTTTCGACGGGGCGGCCTGTTGTCGAAGACTTAGTCCGCTTCTTCCCGGCGACCTTCGAGATGGCGACCTTCGGGATCGTGATCGGCGTCGTGCTGGGGGTGCCGATGGGAGTCATTGCCGCCGCCAAAGCCGGAAGCTGGATCGACCAGGTGATCCGCGTTCTGGGCCTTTTGGGCTATGCCGTTCCAGCGTTCTGGATGGGGCTGGTCGGGTTGGCCGTGTTTTATGCCGGGCTTGGTTGGGTGGCGGGGCCTGGGCGGCTCGACATCTTCTACGACGGTCTGGTTCCGACGGTGACAGGCATCCTGACGCTTGATGCGCTGTTGGCGGGGGACATGCAGATCTTTCGAAACGCGGTGTCACACCTGATCCTGCCGTCCTCGATCCTCGGATTCTTCAGCCTCGCCTATATCGCCCGGATGACGCGGTCTTTCATGCTGGACCAACTGGATCAGGAATTCGTGACGACCGCGCGTGTCAAAGGGGTAAGCGAACGGGCAGTGATCTGGAAACACGCCTTCTATCCGATCCGGGTGCAACTGGTGACGGTGATCGGCCTGTCTTATGCGGTGTTGCTGGAAGGGTCGGTGATGATCGAGATCGTCTTTTCTTGGCCGGGCATCGGCAATTATCTGACCACCGCGCTGCTGACTGCCGACATGAACGCGGTACTGGGGGCGACCATCCTGATCGGCACGGTGTTCATCGTGATCAACCGCACCTCGGATGTGCTCTATCGCATCCTCGATCCAAGGAGCCGCTGAGTCATGACCCCGCTGAAACTATGGCTGACCGCAGACGCCCCAACGTCGCGCTGGCAGGCGCAGGCGGCGCAGGCCTATGCCATCTGGCGCAGCTTTGCCCGCAACCCGTTGGCAGTGCTGGGCGCGTTGATCGTGGGAACACTGATCGTGGTGGCGATTTTCGCGCCTGTGCTGGCACCTTATACGCCGGTGGGTCAAAACCTGACGATGCGGCTCATGCCACCAAGTGCGGAACACTGGCTGGGCACGGATGAACTGGGCCGCGATATTCTGAGCCGCATTCTATACGGTGCGCGGATTACGTTGCTGATCGTTGTCATGGTCGCGGTGATCTCGGCCCCGATCGGGTTGATCATCGGCGCGGTGGCGGGGTATTTCGGCGGCTGGACGGACCGTATCCTGATGGCGATCACCGATGTGTTCCTGTCGCTGCCGAAACTCATCATGGCACTGGCTTTTGTCGCGGCCTTGGGCGCGGGGTTGCAAAACGCCATCATCGCCATCGCGATCACCGCCTGGCCCGCCTATGCAAGGATCGCGCGGGCGGAAACGCTCACGTTCCGGAATTCCGAATTCATCGCGGCGGTCCAGTTGCAAGGCGCGTCGCATCTGCGGGTGATCGGGGTGCATGTGCTGCCCCTTTGCATGTCGTCCACCATCATCCGGGTCACGCTCGACATGGCGGGGATCATCCTGACGGCTGCGGGGCTCGGGTTCCTTGGCCTTGGCGCACAGCCCCCCTTGCCGGAATGGGGCGCGATGATCTCGCGCGGACGGTCGTTCATCCTTGACCAGTGGTGGGTCGCCACGATGCCCGGCTTTGCCATTATCATCGTCAGTCTCGGCTTCTGCTTTCTGGGGGACGGACTGCGCGACGTGCTCGACCCACGCCAGAGGGACGGCCGATGACGGAGCCGCTTCTGCAATTGCGCAACCTGCGCGTGGCCTTTCCCGGACCGCGCGGCCCGGTTCAGGTGGTGCATGGCGTGTCGTTCGATCTTGGACGCGAACGGCTGGGAATTGTCGGGGAAAGCGGATCTGGCAAATCGCTGACCGGACGGTCGCTGCTGCGCCTGCTCAAGCATCCGGCGAAGGTTGAAACGGACAGGCTTGTCTTCGACGGGATCGACCTGACCGCACTCAGCGAGAAGCAGATGCGCAACATCCGTGGAGCACGCATCTCGATGGTGATGCAGGATCCCAAGTTTTCATTGAACCCGGTCATGACCATCGGCACACAGATCGCCGAGGCGCTGCGCGTGCATGAAAATCTGCCAAGGGGCGAGGTTCAGGCACGGGTGCGCGACATGCTGGACCAGGTGCGCATCGACGATCCGGACAGGGTGATGAAGCTTTATC
>NZ_JBHYFV010000064.1:0-10006 GCF_051859345.1 Marivita sp.
ATATTCCATCCGCTCCGACAGATTGGAGAATTAATGCTTTTTGAGCTCAGCAAGAAAAAAGACACATCACTCTTCGCGCTCGACCGAAGGGAGAGGCAGCGAACAAGTGATCCAATCCTTGCTCAAAACGTCATATTGCGTTTCTGGAATTCATTGCAAAAGACCTTGTCAACAATGTCGCCAGAGCGCTTGAGCCGCGGGGGTATTGGCGAAGCTCCTCATTCCAGAAAGGCATGTTTGATCCAGAAGGTGATTGTTGCTAGCCTGTTGGCTCTGCTGCCCGGCTTCGCATTTGCCGAAGCCATTCCGCGCGAAGGACCAAACGATAGCCGCGTACGGCTGGCCTCCTACCAGGAGGGCCAAGTCTATCGCATCAGCGTTTCGCTCACCCATGTCACCACAATCGAGTTCGGGCGCGGCGAAAGCATCCGCTCGATCATCGCAGGTGACACAGAGGGCTTTGAGATCGACGGCGTGCCGGGCGGCCAGGCCTTCGCGATCAAACCCGTCGCGCGCGCCGTTCATACCAATGTGACCGTCTACACCAACCGGCGCAGCTACTATTTCAACGTCCAGGAGGTCCGCAGCCCGACCTTCTACGTGGTGCAGTTCCGCTATCCGGATGAGGATGCACGCCCGACGCGCGCCATCGCAGCACGCGCCCCCAACTTCAATTATGCGGCCAGCGCGCGCACCGAGTTCACGCCGACACGCGTCTGGGATGATGGTACGTTTACGTATTTCGCGTTTTCGCGGAATGCCCCTGTGCCCGCGATCTTCCGCTATGCAACCGGGCGCGAGCGGACGGTCAACACGCAGGCCACCGGGGACGGCGTGATCCGCGTCTCCGGCGTGAACAGGCAATGGGTGCTGCGGATCGGTGACGAGGTCGTCTGTATCGAGGCGACGCCGCCGCCAGGGGCATCGTCATGAGTGACACAGGCAATACCGAGTTGGAAAAACGCCTCGCCGCCCTGGAGCAAGGCAGGACGCGTGGCGCGCCAGCCGCTCCGCGCCGCTCGCCGCTTCTGGCCCTGGTCGTGGTGCTCGTCATCGGCGCTGGCGGGGCGATGGTCTACCTGCTCTCCCAGCCCGAGGTAGAGGAAGCCCTGCCCACGGCGACACCGGATGTGTTCCAAAACGAGGGCGATGGGTTCGGGGCCATCGAAACCCTGCCCCCGCCCGAGCCCGAAGTGGTCTTTGTGGCCCCCGATCCGGTAGAGCCCAATGCCGAACTCCTGGCACAGATCGCCGCCCTGCAGGCCCAGATCGAGGAATTGCGCAACGCCCCCGAACTGGTCGTCAAGGAAGATACCGCAGCGTCCGAGGCCATCGATGCATTAACAGCCCAGATCGCTGCACTGCAGGCCGTCTCGGAAGCGGCACAGCAACGTTTCCAGGACGAACTCACCGCCCGGGATCGAAGCCTCGAGCAATTGCGCATGGATCTCGAACTGATCCAACTCGAAGCCAATCGCCCTGCCCCCGCGCCTTTGGGGCCGTCTGAGGATGAGCAGCGCGCACGGGAAGAAGAACGACTGCGCCGCGAAGAGGAGGCACGGCGGCTGACGGTTCTCGAACGTCGCGCCGCCGAGGAACGTGCGTTTCAGGAGCGCCGCATCGCCTCACCAACCATCGCCTTCGGTGGCACGTCCGGTGCGAAGGAAACAGATCTGAGCGAACGCACCTTTGGTGAGGTGACGGATTTCGTGCTGAACGGCGCGCTGCCCACGGCTGTCACCCAGGCCGAAGTTATCGCCAACCCGTCCAACACCATCATCCAGGGCACGATGATCCAGGCCGTCATGGAATCCGCACTCGACAGCTCCCTGCCTGGCCAGACCCGCGCCGTCGTCTCGGAAGATGTCTTCAGCTTCGACGGCTCCCGCCTCCTGATCCCCCGTGGCTCTCGCCTCATCGGGCGTTATCGCTCAGGCGTCGATATCGCGCAGCGCCGCGTCACCATCGCCTGGGACCGGATCATCCTGCCCGACAATCAAACCATCCAGATCAGCTCCTTCGGCGGTGATGAACTGGGCCGCTCGGGCGTCACCGGTTTCGTGGACACGCGCTTTGACGAACGCTTCGGCTCGGCGGCGCTGATCTCGCTGATTTCCACGGCGCCGAGTGCGGCCGCCGCAAATGTTCAGGACGAGACAGCTGCGGACGTGCTCGAAGACGTGGGCGACGATCTGGCCGATGCCACCGACTCTGTGATCGGCGACTACCTCTCCATCGGGCCCGTCATCTATGTCGACCAAGGCGCGCGCGTCACGGTGATGGTCGACCGCGATCTGGAGATCTTCTGAACCCATGTCGCTGAGCTATCTGGAAACCTCGCTCGACCGGATCAAAGCCGCCGCCCGCGACGATGTCATCGAGATCTGCATCAACCCCGACGGCACCTGTTGGGGCGAGTTTCAGGGCGACCACTTCATGCGCGGATTGGATCAGAGGCTGACCGCGACGGACGTGAAGGATCTCGGCAACCAGATCGCCTCTTCAGCCAATACCACCATGAGCAAGGACCGCCCCATCGTCTCGGTCTCGATCACCTACAAAGGCCGCCCGATCCGCGCCCAGGTCATCACCCCGCCCGCCGTGCTTTCCGCCATGTCGATCAGCTTGCGTTTCTTCTCAAGCCTGCCGCTCGAGGGGATCAAACTTGATTTCCTTTATGGCAAGGAACGCAAGCTCGAAGAACTGCGCCTCGAGAAAGCGCGGGAGCTGCGTGAGGTCGTGGCCGCAGGTGACATCGATGACGCCTTGGCCTTCTGTGTCGAGAACAAGCTCAACATGATCGTCTCGGGCGGAACCTCCACAGGCAAGACCGTCGCCGCGCGCAAGATTCTCTCCCATGTGCCGGCGGACGAAAGGATCGTCACCATCGAGGAAGCCGCCGAGTTACTGCCGACACAGCCCAATGCCGTGACCCTCATCGCCAATCGCGATGCGGAATTCCAGACCGCCGATGTGCTGCTCACCGCAACCCTGCGGATGCGCCCCGACCGGATCATCCTTGGAGAGGTGCGCGGCAAGGAGGCCATGACCTTCCTCGAGGCGATCAACACCGGCCATGGGGGATCCATGACCACGCTTCACGCCGAAACCCCGCAACTCGCCGTACAACGCCTTGCCATCGCCGCCCTCAAGACCGAGATCCCGATGACCTATGCGGACATGATCCAATACATCGAGAACTCCATCGATGTGATCATTCAGGCCGGTCGTCATGACGGCAAGCGCGGCATCACGGAATTCTACCTCCCCGGCACAAGCGAAATCGGAGCTACCCAATGAAGACCTTTGAGTATGACGTCCTGCTCTTCCAAGTGAAGAAACAGAAGGACTTTGAGGCGATGCGAAGTGCCTTGAATGAGCGCGGTGCGGAAGGGTGGGAAGTCATTACGGCCGAGGCTGATGACTACGGCTACACCACGTTCTTGAAGCGTGAAACTGTTGGCACAAAAGCGGCATCAGAATAATGCGAGTCGTTGCCGTTGGAAGCCTGCTCGTCGTCCTCAGTGCAATCGCTGGCGTGGCCGAGCGGAACCTGGTCCCGACGCTCGACAATCGGCCGGATGTCTGCCCCGACCAGCCTTCAGAGCCACATTGGATGCAGAACATCAATGTGCGCGAGTCCTACAAACGTCTTCTGATCCAACAAATTTATCGGGCGCAGAGCATGCAACGCATCGTTGATGCGCAAAATTGCGAATGTCCAACGCGGTATCCATCTTGGGAAGCGGCCGAACGCGTCTTCTTCGAGCGTTTCACCTCATCTGAATACTGGGACATCGTGGAAGCGACGTCCGCATACCGGCGGCAAGCGAATGAACTGCGTCTCGTCGCCATCCCAATCTGCGAACCCGCTGGCAACTGGTAGTTTCCCATGAGTGTCGTCACCTACTTCGTGGAAACGGCTGAAGGCTATCTAGATACCGCTGCCGAAACTCAGTTTGGCGCGGTGGCCGCAACGGTCGGCACGGTGCTGGTTCTCGGCACAACACTGGTTGTCGTTCTGGTCTTCATCAACATGATCTACCAGTATCGCGCCATGGATGGCCGAACGGCCTTTTGGCTGGCCGCGAAGGTGGCGCTGATCGGGATATTCGCGACCAACTGGGTCCAGTTCAACGTGCTTGCCGCGGCGATTCTGGATGGGATCGACAGCATTGCCGGATCGCTTGTGGCTTCTGTCGGCGGCGGATCACCAGGTCCGTCCGGCACCTTTGCAGAGGAATTCGACGAGCTGATTGGAGCGCTCGGGGACTACCTGAATGCCGCAGGATCTGAGCTGAACTGGATGGCCGGTGCGTTGTTGGACACGCTAGGGGTCCTGCTGCTCTCAATACTGGGGGGTCTGGCCGCGTTCATTGTTGTGGCCTCGCGCCTGATGATCGCTCTTCTCATCGGCATTGCGCCGGTCATGATTTTCCTGACACTCTTTGAGGTCACCAAGGATTACTTCGCGCGCTGGCTATCGGCCCTCATTTCCTTCGCGATGTATCCGATTGTCGTGGCCGGCGTGTTCGCGACGATCACTGGGGTGTCACGCGCGCTTCTCGCCGAGCTTGGAGACCCAGAGGGAGCATCTAACATAGGCGCTCTTATTCCGTTTTTCATGCTGGTGCTGATGGCGAAAGGTTTCATCATAGCAACACCCTTCTTAGTGAGGGCAATCTCAGGCAACATCATGATGCCTGCACTCTCGGCAGGGTTCGGGGGGAGTTACGCTTTCGCCCGAGGGCTGGCAGGTAGCCAACAGGTTTACAACCGTTACGCCATTGGGGGCGCAACCGGAGCGGAGTACGCTGCCCTTCGAGCTCGACAGTTCTTTGGTGTGCAAGCGTTGCCAAGCCGTCCGAATTCTGCGGGAACGCCAACGGCCACTCCTCCCGGCGACGCGATCGGCACAGGCGCCCGAATGCTGGCTCAGCTTTCAAGGTTGGGTCGTCTTGGCAGGCGGTGACGACCCATTTGGGGCATTAATTGCAGTTACCATCGCTGCGACGCAGCCTCACGAGACCGGCCATTCGTTGCATCTGCAAAATCGACGGTTGTTCGAACTCACACTGTGAACAGGTTTGCTTATTTGCTCTCCGCTTGTCTGTGAGCAGAGGCGTCATTGCTATTCGGGCTGCTCTTCCCATTATTCAAGCGCATTTTCGGCATTCGCCTGCATCCTAGCAAGCAATGAAAATGCGAGGTCCTGTTCTTCAGGTGAAAAACCCTCAAAGAGCCTGGCGTTTATTCGTTGGTGGAAATCGGACAGATGCCGCAACTCATTCCCCTTTTCCGTGAGGATAACGACGATGGCACGCCCGTCGGTCTTGTGCTGTTGGCGTGCAACCAATCCCCGGTCGACCATGCGATCCACGATTCTGGACGTGGCAGGAAGCCCGTTGCCCACAAGATCCGCCAAGGCGCTGACCGTGATTTCTTCGTCGCGCCACAAGCATGACAGGATCACCCACTGGGGCAGTGAAAGATCGTGTGGGTCAAGCAAGTGATGACACAGCGCATTCATGCGCCCGGTCGTGAAATTGAGAGCGCGGCCAATGGACTTCGGCGGGGGTGAAATTTTGCTTGCCATGTAAATTAAATCTCTCTTATAGTTTACGTGTAAATTAAAATGGCCTGCTCAGCGTCCAGATACAACGCAAATCGGCGGTTGGCAGGCCACATGTACATTCGCAAAGGAAATCCCGATGACAAAAAAGGTTCTCATGGTCGGCTGGCATCCCACGGTGGTCGATTATTCCAGGTATCCCGGATTGGACGCGAACAAGCTCGAAGCCGCGTTGCGCGCGGATGAACGCAAACTGAACGACCTCGGCTATGACGCCTCCATCGGGTTCATTTTCAGCGGCGAGACCGCGATGGAACAACTGGAACAGACGCTGAAACAAGACGCCTATGATGTCGTGATGATCGGTGCAGGCGTGCGCAAGGACGACGATCACTTCCTGACCTTCGAAAAGCTGGTGAACATCGTGCATGAGCACGCCCCCAAGGCGCGTATCGCCTTCAATAGCGGGCCAATGGACTCCGACGCGGCAATCCAGCGTTGGGCATGACCGGAGACACATCATGGCGCATTCTACAAAAAGCACGACAAGCCAGTTCGGCAAGATCGGGATTGGCCTACACTGGATCAGCGCCCTGCTGATCGTCATTCTGCTTGGCAGCGGATTCCGTGCAGGGTTCACCACGGACACGGATGTCAAGACCGCCGCGCTTCAGGTGCATCTGCCGGTCGCGATCCTTGTGCTTATCCTGACCGTGACCAGACTGATCTGGTGGTGGCGTTTCGACACCAAGCCTGGTCCCGTGGCGGGCATTCCACCCTGGCAGGACAGGATCGCCCGATGGACCCATCGTGGCCTCTACGCCGCTGTCATCCTGCTGTTGGCAAGCGGTATCGCCATGTCGGTCATATCAGGACTTCCCGACGCTCTGTTCGGCTCGGCGGCATTTCCCGAACTGGCGGAACTTCCACCAAGGGCGGGACATGGGATCGGCGCGCGGGTCATGGTCGGGTTGGTGATGCTCCATGCCGGCGCCACGCTGTATCATCATTTTTACTTGAAGGACAAAACGCTCAAACGAATTTGGTTTCAAAAGGCGTAGGGCGCCGTCCAGACAGTTTGCAGAAACGGACATTCTGTACTCTTGCACTGTGGACCTCCTAGGTGCCACAGCATTCCCCAGAGCGGAAATCACTGCCGTTCAGTGCAGGACCGTTTAGATCCGACTTGATCAGATGAAAGGCAAAGAAAATGTGATTTACATCTGCAAGATCGCACAAAGCACACACGGATATTTACCGACCTTTAGGTCACCGTAGAAATTTGCTTCAGTGCGGCGCCATCAGATTGGTGGTTCGTGCATATTGCTGTAATTTCTCTCGGTTTGGCCCGCAACTGGTTTGATCAGATGCATCGTATCGGGGCCATCTTACCCGTTTAAAGCTGATCTCATCCATTTGAGCCACATGCGGCCTCAGGCATCCGACATGTTGGCCAGCGCAAGTGACACCTGATCTGCAAAGCGCGACGTTGCAACGGACAGTACACGCCCACGCATCTGGCCCAACAGCAGGTTGCCCGGTGGCATGTCGCGACCCGAAATTGGCCGAAACACCATGCCGCGATCTTGTTCCACCGACAAACCGATGGGGATCTGAAAGCCAACCGCACGTTCATGCCTCACGTAATAGCGGATCAACTCAAAGGACTCGGTTTCGACCACGGGTGACACGGATCGGCCGACCCGTTTGGCTGCCATGTCGAGGAGGCCGCGCACGCCATACTTCTGCGCAGGCGCGATATGGGGATGATCGATGCAATCGCGCAGCCGCAGCTCGGACCGGCCAGCCAGCGGATGATCCTGCGCAAAGAGAGCGCAAACCGGTTGTGGGATGGCGTGCAGCACCTCGAAATCCACCAAAACGCGAGGCTCGAACACCAGCGCCAGATCGCTGCGGAAACTAACCAGTTCTGCTTCGGCCTGTTCGCGGTCCCGTACGTTGACAGCAAACGTCACACCTGGATGTGCCTTGCGATAGGCCGCAATCTGCTGGGGCAGGAAAAACGGCAACAGCGCCTGCGAACAAGCAATGGTGACATGACCCCGGCGAACCCCCGACAGGTCGGCAACCTGACTTTGGACCCGTGCAAGGTCCGAGCGTTGCGCGCGGTAGTGCTGCAACACCAATTCTCCGGCAGGGTTCAGACGCACACCGCGGGGCAGCCGTTCGAAGATCTGCGACCCGAACTCGCGTTCGAACCGTGCCAGACGTCGGTTCAGGGCCGAGGCGGTGATGTTGGAATCCTCCGCCGCCTTGCGGATCGATCCGGCACGGGAAATCGCCTCGATCAGGCGGAATGTGTCCATGTGCTGCATCGCGACGCCTCTTGAGTGGTGCATCAGATGCACCGGATAGGTGAAAACATAGCATTTTTCGAACTGCACGCAACCTGCCATGCTGCACAGCAGAACCAATGACCGACGCCAAAGGGGGCTGCCACAAATGCACACCGATCGAAGAAATTTCTTGAGAATGACCGCCGCATTCGGCGCCGCGGCAATGGCGCCATTCGCCTGGACCACCAGGGCTGAAGCACAGGGGTTGGAGACGATGGTCGTGGCCTCGGGCCAGACCATCAACAGTCTCGATCTGCACCGGACAGGCACCAACAGGGCGAGCTACCAAGTCGCCATCAACTGTTATGACCGACTTGTCGGGTTCGGGTCGCGCCAATTGCCCACCGGCGAAATGTCCTATGATTACGACACCATCGTGCCGGAACTGGCCGAAAGCTGGACCATTTCCGACGATGGCCTGGTCTTTACCTTCACACTCAAGTCCGATGCCACCTTCACCGATGGCAGCGCCGTGACAGCGACGGACGTGAAATGGTCGTTCGATCGGGCAGTTTCGGTGGGCGGGTTCCCCTCGACGCAGATGCGTGCAGGAGGGTTTTTCCGGCCCGACCAGTTCGAAGCGTTGGACGAGCGGACCTTTGTGTTGCGGCTGGATTACCCATCCAAGCTGTCGCTGCCGAACCTCGCCGTGCCTGTGCCTTTCATCATCAACTCGAAGGTTGCGATCGCCAATGCGACTGAGGCCGACCCATGGGCCACGGAATACCTGCACACCACCACCGCGGGGTCAGGGGCCTACACGGTGACGCGGTGGGACCAGGGCCAGCAAATCGTCTATGACCGCAACGATGCTTGGAGCGGAGGACCTTTGCCCGAGATTCGGCGCGTCATCATGCGCGAGGTGCCGAACAATTCGACTCGCCGCGCCCTGATCGAACGGGGCGACGTGCAGGTCTCCTTCGACATCCCCGACCGAGACGCATCGGAATTGGTGGGGACGGTTGATGTCTTTTCGACGCCGATCGAGAACTGCATCCACTGCGCCTGCCTCAACACGCGGTTCGAGCCGTTCCAGGACCCCGACGTGCGCAAGGCCATCGCCCATGCGATCCCCTACGAGGCGATCTTTCAAACCGCCGCCTACGGTCGCGGCGCGCCGATGTGGGGCGGTCCGGCAGAGATCACCGACACCGCGTGGCCCCGGCCCTTTCCCTACATGACCGACATGGACAAGGCGCGCGAGCACCTTGAAGCGTCGAGCTTCGCAAGCGGTTTCCCGGTGCAGATGTCGATCAGCCTCGATCTGGCGAGCTGGATGGAACCGACGGCCCTGCTGATCCAGGAAAGCCTCGGCCAACTGGGCATCATCACCACCGTCGAACGCATCCCCGGTGCCAACTGGCGCACCGTGGCGCTGGTCGACAAGTCGCTCGATTTCCACCTCGAGAATTTCGGTGGCTGGCTGAACACGCCTGATTACTACTTCTTCTGGGCCTATCAGAAGGACCGGCTGTTCAATTCATCGAACTATGACAACGAAGAGGTGCACGCCCTGACCGAACAGACACTGCACATGTCGATGGACGACCCCGAATGGGCGCCTCTGGTCAAGAAGATGTTCCAGATCGTGATCGACGACCTGCCGCGCATCCCGCTGTATCAGCCGGCCCTGAACGTCGCGGTCAACGGGGCGTCGGGCTACGAGTTCTGGTTTCACCGCCAGCTCGACCCGCGGCGCATGACGGGGGTCTGAGCGATGGCCGGGCGGACGCGCGCGATCGGGATGCGGCTGGCACAGACCGTGCCGGTGATCATCGGGGTGATCGTGATCAGTTTCATCCTGACCCGCGCGCTGCCCGGCGATCCGGCGGTCTATTTCGCCGGGGCCATGGCGGATGCCGAGTCTATCCAGCAGGTGCGAGAGGCGCTTGGTCTCGACAAACCGCTGGTAACGCAGTTCTTCCTCTATGTCGGTGATCTGGCGCAAGGCGACCTGGGCCGCTCGATCAGCACAGGGCAACCGGTGCTCACCGATCTGTCCGCGCGGCTGCCTGCGTCGCTCGAACTCACGCTTTCGGCGCTGGTGCTGTCTTGCCTCATCGCAATTCCACTGGGT
>NZ_JBHYFV010000065.1:0-9387 GCF_051859345.1 Marivita sp.
GAGCCGGATGCGTTCTTGCCTACCAGACCGGCCTCGTAGGCCTCGTCGATGGCGATCTGAAGCGCCTCTTTCTCGCGGATGTATTCGCCGCGGATATAGATGTAACACGCATGCGCCTGCATCGCGAAAGACGCGATCAGACAACCTTCGACCAGCGTGTGTGGATCATGGCGCATGATCTCGCGGTCCTTGCAGGTGCCCGGTTCGGATTCGTCGGCATTCACGACAAGGTACGCCGGACGCCCGTCGCTTTCCTTGGGCATGAAGGACCACTTGAGACCTGTCGGGAAACCCGCGCCACCGCGACCGCGCAAACCGCTGGCTTTCATCTCGTCGATGATCCAGTCACGACCCTTCTTGATGATATTTGCCGTACCATCCCAGTGACCACGCGACTGCGCCCCCTTGAGGGTCCGGTCGTGCATCCCGTAGATATTGGTAAAGATCCGGTCCTGATCGCTCAGCATTGCTCAATCCTTGTCGGTCTGGCGCGCACGCCAGAGTTGATATGTCATCCATAGTGCCGCGCCGAACCCTGCCAATGCGGCAAGGTCGAACAGGGCTCGGGTGCGTTGGCTCCAGCCATATTCGGACCCGATGGCCGTGATCAGGATCCAGAAGACACCCACACCTGCAATCAACAACGCGATACGGCGTCCCTTGCGTGACTCTTCTGATCCCCGGTCCATGGTTTTGCCCCAGCCTTGATTAGTACACGTCGCCCTTGTCAACGCGCTTGGAGAATTCGGTATCCCCACCGGACGCCAGAATCTTGGCCTGCTCGACCCAGTTGTCGCGGCTGACGCGGCCCTTGAAACCTTCAAGGTTGGCGTTCACCCACGCCTCTTCATCGGCTGTCCAGTTGGCGATCTGGTCGAAATGATAAAACCCCATGGAGTTCAGCAGCTTTTCAAGCTTGGGGCCAACACCCTTGATTTCCTTCAGGTTATCCGGCCCACCCTCGCGTGCCGCCGACAGGGTTGCGGGCTTTGCGCCTTCTGCGCTGCCCTCTGGTTTGCCGTCACCATCATAGTCCGGGGTCGATGCCGCCGCTGCGGGTGCAGCCTTGTCGCCATCGCCTTCATATTTCCACGCGCCCTTGCGCGACGCCAGATCATCCTGACCGGCAAG
The DNA here is from genome assembly GCF_051859345.1 of Marivita sp. Classification (GTDB taxonomy): domain Bacteria; phylum Pseudomonadota; class Alphaproteobacteria; order Rhodobacterales; family Rhodobacteraceae; genus Marivita. Next base: position 1,132 of record NZ_JBHYFV010000065.1, read on the forward strand.
CTTGGCGGACGGTTTGACTTGTGAACCGGCCTCGGCATCTGCCTTGGCGGTGGCGGTTCTGACATCCGGTTTCGCGTCAGCAGTGGCAGGCGCAGCGGTTGCCGGGCTTGTGGTCTCAACGGCAGAAGATGCCACCGGGGCAGCCGCGGTCGGTGCCGGGGCGGCAGGAGCAGGAGCGGTGGTGTCCGCAACATGGCCTTCATCGGCGTTGCCCGGTCCGCGCGCGGCGGGAAGATCACGGCAGAACAGCCAGTTGAAAACCGCGCCCAACACAACAATTGCCAACCCGGCCATGAAGATAGAAGCGATCACACCCCAGTCCCCAATGACCAGCAGCAGGATAAAGACAAGAAGTCCAACCCCTGCGGCCAAAGCCCATGACCCCAGTTGGCATCCCATGCCGAAATTCTGTTGTTGCATGCGTATTCTCCCTGTCCGTGTTTAGATGTTACTTCTCGTAAACATCACCTTTCTTGACACGTGCAGAAAACTCTGTCTCGCCGCCTGAGGCAAGTGCCTTGGCCTGTTCGACCCAATTATCGCGGGAAACGCGGCCTTTGAACCCTTCAAGGTTCTGATCGACCCAGGCCACCTCTTCTGCTGTCCAACTTGCAATCTGGTCAAAATGATAAAAGCCCAAACGGTTGCAGAGCGTCGCCAGTTTCGGACCGATCCCCTTGATCAGCTTGAGGTCGTCGCCCTTGCCGTCGCTGGGCGCATCAAGCGTGGCCGGCTTCAGTCCCGGTGCGGCCTCTGCGCCCGATGTCGCGTTTGTGGCAGAGTTCACTGCGGATGCCTTTGGCGCCGGTTTGCCCTTGGCTTCGACGCCCGGCGCTTCGCCGGGCACTTCAGATCGCTTGTCCGACGCTTCGCCCACATCACGCGGCGCAGGCGCGTCAGCTTTGGCACGTCCACCCTGTGCGCCATCCGGTCCCGCCGGAGGCATCATCGCATCGGGTCCCGGGCTTGGCGGGTTTGCGGCATTGGCCGGCTTGTCCTGCCACGGCGTGATCAAAGGAACCTCGGTTCCGTCAATCCTCTTGATGGTATCGCCGATATCCATGGCAAGCTGCACAGACGCATTGTACTGGTACTTACCGGAATCAAAATCCTTAAGGCTGGTCAGCCCGGACTTCGGTTCCGAGGTAAAACGTCCATTCTGCGGCCCCGGCACCGGGACATTGCCTGCAACCAGTTCGTCAAGGATTTCCGCGAACCGATCGGTCGTCAGGTCTTCGTAGTAATCCTTGCCGATCTGCGCCATCGGCGCGTTGGCACAGGCACCAAGACACTCGACCTCTTCCCAGCTCAGCTTGCCATCGGCGGACACCATATGCGGCTTGGGTGCGATCTTTTCACGGCACACCGCAACCAGATCTTCGGCCCCGCAGATCATGCAGGACGTGGTGCCGCAAATCTGGATATTGGCAACGCTGCCAACCGGTTGCAACTGAAACATAAAGTAGAACGACGCCACTTCGAGCGCCCGCATATAGGCCATGCCCAACATATCCGCGACCGCCTCGATCGCCGGGCGGCTCAGCCAGCCCTCTTGTTCCTGCGCGCGCCACAGAAGCGGGATGATCGCGCTGGCCTGACGGCCCTCGGGATACTTGGTCATTTGGGCTTCCGCCCATGCCAAATTGGCAGCGGTGAAGGCGAAACTGTCGGGTTGCTCGAGGTGAAGGCGTCGTAACATATCAGATCCTATTGCGTCATCACGCAGACAACGGGAATATTCGGTATGGCGCGGGTCGGGCTTTCGCCCGCAAGTTCAGCCAGAAGCGCGGTCTGTCGCGTGCCCTGATCTTCGGGCGTGTCGAACAGAAAACACAGGTAGATGTCAGACCCATCGGTCATGCCGTAAAGCGTGTTTGCCGTTCCACCGGTGCCAAACGGTGCAAACCCTTGCGCCGACAGGTCAGACGAAAACACAAAATCCGACTGACCGGGCTCGACCGCAGAAACCATCGAGGCACCAGAGGCCAGCGTGGCGGTTATCACGGCTGCCCGGATCATGCCGGCGCGCAGGCTCCGGTGATCAGGCGGACACCGCCGTTATCAAGCGCCACAGCCTGTTCGTTTGCCAACCTGAATTGCGCGGTTTCAACAACCTGCTCGCGGGTCAAGCCTGTCTGAAGCTCAACAGGAAGGTAATCGCTTTCGCCGACAAGATCACAGCCAACAGACGCCACCGCAGCATCGAACGCCACCAGATCGTCAGGCTTTACACCATCAGGCGGAAGGGCACAGGCCGCCAGAAGGCCCAAACCAGCCAACGAGCCCAAAACGCGCGTCATCTGTCAATTTCTCCAAACACGACATCCATCGTGCCGATGATCGCCGCCACATCGGCCAGCTGATGACCACTGGCAACATGATCCATCGCCTGAAGATGCAGAAAGCCCGGCGCACGCAGCTTGGCGCGGTAGGGCTTGTTGCTGCCATCGGCAACCAGATACACGCCGAATTCACCTTTGGGCGCTTCGACACAGGCATAGACCTCGCCCGCTGGCACATGGAAGCCCTCGGTATAAAGCTTGAAGTGATGGATCAGTGCTTCCATCGAGGTTTTCATCTCGGACCGTTTCGGCGGCGTGATCTTGCCACGGGCAAGGATTTCGCCCCGCCCGTCAGGTGCGCGCAGCTTTTCAATCGCCTGCTTCATGATCTTCAGGCTTTCGCGCATCTCGGCCATACGGACAAGGTAGCGATCATAGCAGTCGCCGTTCTTGCCCACCGGGATCTTGAAGTCGAATTCGTCATAACATTCATAAGGTTGCGCCCGGCGCAAATCCCAGGCAAGACCCGACCCGCGCACCATGACACCCGAGAAACCCCAATCCAGGATTTCCTCTTCGGTCACAACGCCGATATCAGCGTTGCGCTGCTTGAAGACGCGATTTTCGGTCAGCAATCCGTCGATATCATCCAACACGGCAGGGAAACTGTCACACCAAGCGTCGATATCGTCGATCAGGTCGGCCGACAGGTCCTGATGCACACCGCCGGGGCGGAAATAGGCAGCGTGTAGCCGCGCGCCGCACGCCCGTTCGTAAAAGATCATCAGTTTTTCGCGCTCTTCAAACCCCCAGAGCGGCGGCGTCAGCGCACCCACGTCCATTGCCTGCGTGGTGACGTTCAGCAGGTGCGACAGGATGCGGCCGATTTCTGAATACAGAACCCGGATCAGCGATGCACGGCGTGGCACTTCAACACCGGTCAGCCGTTCGATCGCGAGACACCAGGCGTGTTCCTGGTTCATCGGTGCGACGTAATCCAGGCGGTCGAAATACGGCAGGTTCTGGAGATACGTCCGGCTTTCCATCAGCTTTTCGGTGCCACGGTGCAGCAGGCCGATATGCGGATCGCAGCGTTCGACAATCTCGCCGTCCAGCTCAAGCACCAGACGTAGAACGCCATGTGCCGCAGGGTGTTGCGGGCCGAAGTTGATGTTGAAGTTGCGGATGCTCTGTTCGCCAGAGACCGCGTCTACACTTCCGTCGTCGAATTTGGAGCCGTCCATCATTTCGCCCCTTCCTGCTTTTCGTCACCCGGAAGCACATATTGCGCGCCTTCCCACGGCGACATGAAATCGAACTGCCGGTATTCCTGAACAAGGCTCACAGGCTCATAGACCACGCGCTTCTTCTCGTCGTCGTAGCGGACTTCGGTGTAGCCCGTGGTCGGAAAATCCTTGCGCAGCGGGTAGCCGCGAAAGCCGTAATCAGTGAGGATGCGGCGCAGGTCCGGGTGGCCCGAGAACAGGATGCCGAACATGTCGAACACCTCGCGCTCGAACCAGTTGGCACTGGAATGCACGCTGGTCACCGATGGCACCATCTCATCTTCCCGGATGCTCACCCGCAGGCGAATGCGATGGTTCTGGTACATCGACAGGAAATGGTACACCACGTCGAACCGCTTGGGCCGGTCCGGGTAATCCACCGCCGTGATGTCCACCAGCGACGAGAACTCGCAGGTGTTGTCGGTCTTCAGAAAATCGACAAACCCGGCAATGTTCGACGGCGCCACGTCGATATTCAGCTCGTCATGGCTCACATCCCACGCAATCACGCAATCCGGGCGCTTCAGTTCGATATGCTGACCAAGTTCGTTGAGGGCTTCGCTCATCGTACAATCGTCCCTGTCCGGCGGATTTTCCGTTGCAACGCCATAATGCCATAGAGCAACGCTTCGGCCGTCGGCGGGCAGCCCGGCACATAGACATCAACCGGCACAATCCGGTCACAGCCGCGAACAACGCTGTAGCTGTAGTGATAATACCCGCCGCCATTGGCGCAGGATCCCATCGAAATCACATAACGCGGCTCGGGCATCTGGTCGTAGACCTTGCGCAAGGCCGGTGCCATCTTGTTGGTCAGCGTGCCCGCCACGATCATCAGGTCCGACTGGCGCGGGCTTGCGCGCGGGGCTGTGCCAAAGCGTTCGAGGTCGTAGCGCGGCATCGAGGTGTGCATCATCTCGACCGCGCAGCAGGCCAGACCGAATGTCATCCAGTGCAGCGACCCGGTGCGCGCCCAGTTGATGATGTCCTCGGTCGAGGTCAGCAGAAACCCCTTGTCCGACAGCTCTGCGTTCAGCGCCTGCGTGACGGTATCCCCTGTCAGATCTGGCTCATACGCCTCTTGCGGCGTGCGGGCGGACGGACCGGACTTGATGCGCGGGCTCTGATTGCCGCCCATGCCTTGTGTGTCCGTGACGCGCGCCGCGTCGGTGTCGGAATCAGTCACTCCCATTCCAGGGCTCCTTTTTTCCACTCATAGGCAAAGCCGATGGTCAGAACCGCAAGGAATACCATCATCGACCAGAAGCCGACCATGCTCACATCCTGGAACGCGACCGCCCAGGGGAACAGAAACGCGATTTCCAGATCGAAGATGATGAACAGGATCGACACGAGGTAGAACCGCACGTCGAACTTCATCCGTGCATCGTCGAATGCGTTGAACCCGCATTCATAGGCCGACACCTTTTCCGGGTCCGGATTGCGCACCGCGATAATCACCGCGGCAAGGATCAGAACAAGTCCCAGCCCGATGGCGATGGCCAAGAACACGAGGATTGGCAGGTATTCCCGCAGCATGTCTTCCAAGACGAAGCTCCTTTTCCCATCGCGCACTGACACGCACCGTCAAATGGCGAGGTTGACTTGCAGGTGATGTACTCCCGTCACATGGAAGGGTCAACCGCAGGGCAACATCTTCTGACCCGCAAATATCCACCGGAAATCGGGTTGAACCCTGAGATTTTATGGCTGATTTGAACGACATGCGGCAATCCGCCGGCGCCCATGCGTCCACCACACCGCGCCGTTGCGTCGCGGCACCTGCCGAACCGCTGTGCAAAATCGGTACGGATCGAAGGAACGCCGCCAGAGTCTTGTGACCAAAGGTCTTTCCAAGTGCGTTTTACCAAGGGCGACTTGGCACCTTGCGATACAAGAAATGCACGCTCAGGCGAACTCGATCAAATCCCACAAGTTGCCGTAGAGATCCTCGAACACCGCAACGATACCGTAACTCTCTTGCTTGGGTTCCCGGACAAAGGTCACACCCCGGCCACGATACAGCGCGTAATCCCGTTCAAAATCATCCGTTTGCAGGAACAGGAACACCCGTCCCCCGGTCTGATTGCCGACACGGCTTACCTGCTCTTCGGTCGAGGCTTTGGCCAGAAGGATCGACGCGGTGCCCACCCCCTTGGGTTTGACCACCACCCAACGCTTGTCCTGTTCAGGCTGGTAGATGTCTTCGACAAGATCGAAGCCCAGCACCTGGGTGTAAAAAACAATGGCGGCGTCGTAGTCATGCACGACCAACGCAACGAGACTGAGTGACTGTTTCATGGCTCCTGCCTAGAGACCGCCGAGTAGGCGGACAACGCCAATCAGGCAAAACGCCGATGACATCGTTTCAACAAGTGTAGGACGTCGCTTTCCGACAAGACGCGTCGAGTCTGGACAGCCGACACTGGACAGAGGTATCCGACCCGAAAGCCCCCAACCATGCCACTCACCTGCACCTTTTCCGACTTCCTGCACGAGACACGCTATCGCGACATTCCGGACGAGATGCTCGATTTCGGGCGTCGCTGGTTGCTCGATCTGATTGGCGTCGCGGCCGGAGGGCAGGCAACCGCTTTGTCGCGGATTATCCGGGGTCATGCGACGCAGCATTTTGGCGGGCATGGCGCACAGATTCTTTTCGATGGGCGCATGGTCAGCCCCGCGGGTGCCGCGATGGCCGGTGGCATGACCATCGACGCGCTTGATGCGCATGACGGACACAAGCTGACCAAAGGTCATGTCGGATGCGGTGTCTTCCCCGCGCTGCTTGCGACAAGTCAGGCAGAGGGTGCGATGGACGCGCAGGACTTCCTTTCTGCGCTGGTTGTGGGCTACGAAATCGGCACCCGCGCCGGGATCGCCCTGCACCGCAGCGTGCCCGAATATCACACCTCGGGCGCCTGGATCGCCATTGCTGCCGCCGCGCTTGGCGCGCGTGTTCTGAAGCTTGATCCCGCAAGAACCCGCGAAGCGATCGGCATTGCGGAATATCACGGCCCCCGCAGCCAGATGATGCGCAACATCGACCACCCCACGATGGTCAAGGACGGTTCGGGTTGGGGCGCAATGGCGGGTGTCTCCGCCGCCTACCTCGCGCGGGACGGCTTTACCGGCGCGCCTGCCCTCACGGTAGAGCGCGAAGACGTGGCCGACCTCTGGTCCGATCTGGGCCAGACGTGGCGCATCACCGAACAGTATTTCAAACACTTCCCCGTCTGTCGTTGGGCCCAACCCGCGCTTCAGGCCGTTCTGAACCTGCGCAGTCAGCACGGTCTGACCTCGCAAGATGTGGCGCGGATCGAGATCACCACCTTTCACGAATCCCGCCGCCTTGCCGGAACAGACCCGAAAACCACCGAAGAAGCCCAATACTCAACCGCCTTCCCCGCCGCAGTTGGTCTGGTGCGCGGGACATGTGGACCGAATGATGTGACCGAAGACAGCTTTGACAACCCGGAAATTCGGCGTCTGGCCCGATCCATGGTGATCCGCGAAAGCGACGCCTACAACGCCGCCTTCCCGGCGCATCGCATTTCTGATGTCACACTGGTTCTGGCCGACGGCACCCACCTGACCTCCGGCCCGACCGAAGCCCTTGGCGATCCGGAAGACCCAGCCTCACGCGAAACGGTTGTGGCCAAGTATCGCGCCTATGCCGAACCGATATTGGGAAAACCGCGCTCGGCCGCGATCGAAACCCGCGTCTTGCAGCTTGGCCACGGGGACGACCTGACCGGCCTTCTGCCTTTGCTCACCGCTCCGGTCTGACGGATCACGCCGTCAGAACCACCAACGCCATCGCCGCCATGACCAGCATCACCGGCCCCCAGACCGCCCGTTCGGGTTTCGACGGGGTGATCCAATTGAGAACCGTGCTCACAACTTGAACCGCAAAAGCCACCCAGCCTGTCCAGGTTGGCCATCCAAGGCCCGGAAACCCCGCAGCCGACAAGATCGCCAGCCCCTGAAACAGCACCACCGGGATCGACACCGCCGCAATGATGCGCCCGGACATCGGCAGCGCACCGTCATGTGTGCCGCCCTGTGTGTAACGCCCCAAAGGCGCACCGGCGATCAGCGCAATCTGAAAGAACACGATGGCCAGACAAGCCGTCCCGTAAAGATGCGCAATCTGGACCGTCACATCCAGCTTGGCGCCCGCTTGTCGAAGAACGCGCCCACCCCTTCGCGCGCCTCGTCCGATTGCCATCGGATCGCCAACGCGTCGATCGCCCTGTCGACCTGCTCTGTCGTCACCCGCCCCGACAACTCACGCATCAGCGCCTTGGCCTCGGCCACCGCTCCGGGCGCGCAGGACAGGTAGGGCAGAACCTCAGCCTCTACCGCCGCGTCCAGACCGTCCGGTTCAACCGCACGGCTCAGCAGGTTCAACCGGACGGCTTCGTCTGCCCCGAACACCCGCGCCGACATGAACACCTCGGCCGCACGCGTCCCGCCCATCCGAGCCAGCGCATACGGCCCGATATTGGCAGGGATCAGCCCCAGCCGTGTTTCGGTGAAACCAAGCTTGGCCCCGGTCACGCCGATCGCCACGTCACAGACCGACACCAGACCAACTCCGCCCCCCAACGCGTTGCCCTGCACCCGCCCGATCAAGGGCTGCGGCAGATCGTACAAAGCCCCCAGCATGGTCGCGATCCGGCGGC
>NZ_JBHYFV010000066.1:0-7992 GCF_051859345.1 Marivita sp.
AGAACGTATAGGGGATCTTCTTGCGCAGACCGCCAAAGTTCCGCATGTCCTGTTCATGGTGCATCGCGTGGATGACCGAACCGGCCCCAAGGAACAGCATCGCCTTGAAAAACGCGTGTGTGAACAGGTGGAACATCGCCACCGAATAGACTCCGACCCCGGCAGCCACGAACATGTAGCCCAGCTGCGACATGGTCGAATAGGCGATCACGCGCTTGATGTCGTTCTGCACCAGACCGATGGTCGCCGCGACAAACGCCGTGCTGGCCCCGATGAATGTCACGAATGTCATCGCCTCGGGCGCAAATTCCATGAGCGGCGACATGCGGCAGATCAGGAACACACCTGCCGTCACCATCGTGGCCGCATGGATCAGCGCCGAAACAGGTGTCGGGCCTTCCATCGCGTCCGGCAACCAAGTATGCAGGAACAATTGCGCCGACTTGCCCATCGCACCGACAAACAGCAGGAACGCGATCAGGTTCGCCGCGTTCCATTCCGTCCACAGGAACGTCAGCTGCGTTTCCGCCAGCGTGGGGGCGGCGGCAAAGATGTCGTCAAAGCGAATGCTGTCGACAAGGAAAAACAGAGCGAAGATGCCAAGTGCAAAGCCAAAGTCACCCACCCGGTTGACCACAAACGCCTTGATCGCGGCAGCGTTGGCCGACGGTTTGCGGTAGTAGAAGCCGATCAGAAGATAAGACGCGACGCCCACACCTTCCCAGCCAAAGAACATCTGGACAAGGTTGTCCGACGTCACAAGCATCAGCATCGCGAAGGTGAAGAACGACAGGTAGGCAAAGAAGCGCGGCTTGTAGACCTCGCCTTCTTTCCACTGCGGATCATGGTCCATGTAGCCAAATGAATACAGATGCACGAGCGCCGACACCGTTGTGACCACAATCAGCATGGTCGCCGTCAGACGGTCAAGCCGGATCGCCCATTCGGTGCTCAGCGTGCCGCTTTCAATCCAGCGCAGGATGTCGATGGTCTCGGTCACGCCGTCATGGGTCAGGAACACGATCCAGGACAGCAGGCAGGCGAAGAACAGCAGGCCCGTGGATACCCACATCGCGGCCGTTTCACCGATGAACTTCCAGCCAAACCCGCAGATGAGCGACCCGACCAGGGGGGAAAACAGGATAAGCGTTTCCATCGGATCAGCCCTTCATCACGTTGACATCTTCAACCGCGATGGACCCACGGTTGCGGAAGAAACAGACAAGGATGGCAAGCCCGATGGCCGCTTCGGCCGCGGCAACCGTGAGCACGAACAGGGTGAACACCTGCCCGACCAGATCGCCAAGGAAGCTCGAAAACGCGACAAGGTTGATGTTCACCGCAAGCAGCATCAATTCGATGCTCATCAGCAGGATGATCACGTTCTTGCGGTTCAGGAACAGCCCGAAAATCCCGATCACGAACAGCACCGCTGCCACTGTCAGGTAATGCTCAAGTCCTATCATCACGTCCCTCCGGGTCTATTGCCCGCTAAAGTATCCGTTCGCCACCAAGACAGCGGTGGCAATGCCGATGGCGACTGCAATCCAGCCGCCCCGGCTCAAAGCCCTTGCCCCGGCTTCACATCTTTCAGTTCCATCGCCTTGGCCGGAACACGATACATCTGCGCCAGAACGTTCTGGCGCTTCACGTCCGACCGGTGCCGCAGCGTGAGGACAATCGCACCGATCATCGCCACCAGCAGGATCAGACCGGCAAGCTGGAACAGCAGGAAATACTGGTCATAGAGGATGAGGCCCAGTGCTTCGGTATTGTGCCGGTCCACCGGAACCACCTGCGCGCGCAGCCCTTCGGCCGCCGCGTTGCTTTCCCAGGCTCCGAAAGCCAGCGCGAACTGCATCAGGATGATCACCCCGAACAGCAAGGCCAGCGGCATGTACCGCGCCATTTCGGCCTTCAGCTGGGAAAAATCCACGTCCAGCATCATCACGACAAACAGGAACAGCACAGCCACCGCGCCCACATAGACGATGACCAGAAGCATCGCCACGAATTCCGCGCCCAACAGCACGAACAACCCGGCAGACGAGAGGAAGGCAAGGATCAGCCACAGCACCGAATGCACCGGATTTCGGCTGATCACCGTCAAAAGTCCGCCGGCAATCGTGCACAGCGCGAAGAGGTAGAAGGCAAAGACCATCATGTCTCGTCATCCTTATTGTCGTCTTCCATGACATCTCGCGCCAGTTCCATCGCGCGGGTCATCGCTGGAATACCGGCGAACATTGACATCTGTGCGATGGTCTCGGCAATCTCGTCTCTGGTGGCACCCGCCTCGATCGCGTGGCGCACCGTCATGCGCAGCTGTGTGTCGGCCTGTGCGCCCTGCATCGTCAATCCCGCCAGCGTCAGCAAAAGCCGCGTCTTGGCATCAAGCCCGTCCTTGCTGATGCCCTTGCCGAACCACATCTCCATGGCGTCCTTGGGCATCGTCGGCCACATCTTTTCGAACCCCTTGGGATCGAACGACGACAGCGCCGGGTTGAAAGCCTTGGCCATCTCCTGCGCCTGCTGCATCATCAGCTCGAACGGGGTTTTCGGATCGGTCATCGGTACGGCGCGTCCAGTTCGAGGTTGCGCGCAATCTCGGCTTCCCAGCGGTCGCCGTTGTCCAAGAGCTTGGCCTTGTCGTAATACAGCTCTTCGCGCGTTTCGGTCGAAAACTCGAAATTCGGACCTTCGACAATCGCATCCACCGGGCAGGCCTCCTGGCAGAAGCCGCAATAGATGCACTTGGTCATGTCAATGTCATAGCGCGTGGTGCGACGTGATCCGTCGTCACGCGGTTCGGCATCAATCGTGATCGCCTGCGCCGGGCAAATCGCCTCGCACAGCTTGCACGCAATGCAGCGTTCTTCGCCATTCGGATAACGGCGCAGCGCGTGTTCACCGCGGAAACGCGGGCTCAGCGGACCTTTTTCGTGCGGATAGTTGAGCGTCGCCTTGGGGGCGAAGAAGTACTTCAGGCCAAGCTTCATGCCCTGATAAAAGTCCTGCAAAAGGAAGTACTTGGCGGCGCGTCCGTAGTCGATCTGCGTCATCATTGCTCTCCTTATACCCAGCGCGCAAATGCGCCCCAGAACCAGTCGAATTTTGCCGCGAAGGCCACGAAGACCACCCACGCCAACGAGAACGGCAGGAATACCTTCCAACCAATGCGCATCAATTGGTCATAGCGGTAGCGTGGCGTGATCGCCTTCACCATCGCGAAGATGAAGAAGAAGAATGCCATCTTGCCCACCATCCACAGCGCGCCGTCCGGCAGGCCCGGGATCGGCGACAGCCAGCCGCCGAAGAACAGCAGGCTCATCAGCGCGCACATCAGGAAGATCGCGATGTATTCCCCGGCCATGAACAGCAGGAACGGCGTGGAGGAGTATTCCACCTGATAGCCCGCAACCAGTTCGGATTCCGCTTCGGGAAGGTCGAACGGTGGACGGTTGGTTTCGGCCAAGGCACTGATCAGGAACAGGAACACCATCGGGAAATGCGGCAACCAGTACCACGAGAAGAACCCGAAGTCGCCGTCCTGCGCCCGCACGATGTCACCAAAGTTCATCGAGCCGGTTGAAATGATGATGCCGATGATGATGAGACCCAGCGAGACTTCGTAAGAAATCATCTGCGCGGCAGAGCGTAGGGAACCAAGGAACGGGTATTTGGAGTTTGACGCCCATCCCCCCATGATCACGCCGTACACTTCCAGCGAGGACACCGCGAAGACGAACAGGATCGCCACGTTGATGTCGGACAGAACCCATGTGTCGTTGAACGGGATCACCGCCCAGGCGATCATCGCCAACACAAAGCTGGTCAACGGCGCCAGCATGAACACAGGTCGGTCGGCCCCGGCGGGGACAACCACCTCTTTCACGACGTATTTCAACGCATCCGCAACCGTTTGCAGCAGGCCATACGCCCCCACAACGTTCGGTCCGCGCCGCATTTGCACGGCGGCCCAGATTTTCCGGTCGCCGTAAACGAGGAAGAGTAGGCTGATCATCACAAAGCCCAGAACCGAAAGGCACTGTGCAATGATAATCACGCCGATCCCCAAAGGGGTGGTAAAGAAGTCAGCCATCACGTCCTCAAACCATCGGTATTCCGTTTTCAACGCAAGAGGCGGTCACGACTTCGGCGTCGATGGTCCGCACCCCACGGGGCAGCGCCGGCGAGATGGTGTAAACCGCATCTCCTCGCCAGAGGCCAGCCTCTTCGTCAACATTTGTGCGCAAATGCCGCGCAAATCCGTACCCCCGGATCAACGCGTACTGCGCCGCCGCACATTCGGCATAGTTCTCCACGTCCGACGGCCCGCGCGCCCCGCGCATGGCCACGTCGAACTGCACCAGGTCGCCGTCCAAGAGCGCGGTCTGCACACCTTTGTACTCTGGCGCAAATCGTTGCGTCGTGGGCTGCGCGACATCGCAACCGGACAAACCACCCACCACGGCAAGGGCGACCGGTTTCATGACCGCCATTTGGCGCATCACACTCACTCCGCCGCGATCTTTGTGTCCTTGCGGGCTTTCACGCCCGCCGACAGTTCGGCCATCAATTTGCTGGCCCGCGCAATCGGGTTGGTCAGATAGAAATCCTGTATGACATTGCGGAAATCCGCATCTTCCAGCTTGCTGGTCGCTTCGGCTTGCCAGTCGTTTTCCGGAACCTGGCCGATCTGCGCCAGATGCGGCACATCCGCAACCAGCGCCTGACGGAGCTGCGCAAGGCTGTCGAACGGCAGTGTCGCGCCCAACTCCGCCGAAAGCGCCCGCAGGATCGCCCAGTTTTCCTTGGCCTCACCCGGAGCAAAGCTGGCCCGCAGCGCCACTTGCGGACGGCCTTCGGTGTTCACGAACAGGCCCTGTTCCTCGGTATAGGCGGCGCTTGGCAGGATGATGTCGGCGCGATGCGCGCCCCGGTCACCATGGCTGCCCTGGTAGATCACGAAGGGACCATCGGGAATGTCACCCTCGTCCGCACCCAGGTTGTAGACCACCTCGGCCCCGTCCAGAGCGGCCATAAGACCACCCTCGGTTACAGCGCCCACATCCATCGCGCCAACGCGACCCGCAGCAGTGTGCAGCACCATGAAGGAGGACTCGGTCGCTTCGGCCAAGGCCATCACCCTGGCCAGCACCGCCGCGCCGTCTTCGCGCACCAGGGCACCCTGCCCGACGATGATCAGTGACGGCCCGTCTTTCTCGGGATCGAAGCCGTTATTGTCCATACCGTCAAACGCGGCAGGGCCTGTGCCGACATGGTGGTACTCATAGGTCAGGTCCGCCGCCTCGCCGATCACGCCAATCCGCGCGCCCTTTGTCCAGGCCTTGCGGATGCGCGCATTGAGCACCGGTGCCTCGATGGCCGGGTTGCTGCCGACCAGCAGGATCGCCTTGGCGTTGTCGATATCCTCGATCGCCGCCGTGCCGACATAGCCCGACCGGTTGCCCGCAGGCAGTTTCGCCCCATCGGTGCGGCATTCGACGTGACCGCCCTGCCCCTCAATGAGGGTTTTCAGCGCATAGGCCGCTTCGGTCGGGACCAGATCCCCCACGAGACCAGCCAGTTTCTTGCCCTTCATCGCCTCGGCCGCCTGGGTCAGCGCTTCGGGCCATGTGGAAGGGCGCAGCTTGCCGTTTTCGCGGACGTAAGGCGTGTCCAGACGCTGACGGCGAAGACCGTCCCAGACAAAGCGCGTCTTGTCGGAAATCCACTCCTCGTTCACACCGTCATGGTTGCGCGGCAGGAACCGCATGACTTCGCGGCCCTTCGTGTCAACGCGGATGTTGGAACCAAGCGCATCCATCACGTCGATGGATTCGGTCTTGGTCAGTTCCCAAGGACGGGCGGTAAAGGCATATGGCTTCGAGACCAGCGCGCCCACCGGGCACAGGTCGATGATGTTGCCCTGAAGGTTGGAATCCAGCGTTTCGCCAAGATAAGCGGTGATCTCGCTATCCTCGCCCCGACCGGTCTGGCCCATTTGGGTGATGCCCGCCACCTCGGTGGTGAAGCGGACGCAGCGGGTGCAGGAAATGCAGCGCGTCATGTGGGTTTCAACGAGCGGACCGAGGTTCAGATCCTCGGTGGCGCGCTTGGGTTCGCGGAAGCGGCTGAAATCGACGCCATAGGCCATCGCCTGATCCTGAAGATCACATTCGCCACCCTGATCACAGATCGGGCAATCTAGCGGGTGGTTGATGAGCAGGAACTCCATCACCCCTTCGCGGGCCTTCTTGACCATGGGCGAGTTGGTCTTGACCACGGGTGGTTCGCCATCTTTGCCGGGGCGCAGATCCTTGACCTGCATCGCACAGCTTGCGGCGGGCTTGGGAGGGCCACCGACCACTTCGACAAGACACATCCGGCAGTTGCCTGCGATGGACAGACGTTCGTGGTAGCAGAATCGCGGCACTTCGATCCCGGCTTGTTCACAAGCCTGGATCAGCGTCATCGCGCCTTCCGCTTCAACTTCATTTCCATCAATGATGATCTTTCGCAAGTCAGACATGCCCGAGCCCTTTGTTCCCATTTGGCTGGCGCAGTCGATGCCGTGGCAAAGAGGCGATCGGCTGACGTCGCCCGCCTTCTAACGTGGCTTAAAAAAATAGACCAGACGTTGAGAAAAAAGAAAACGGGAAATATCGACGCGGGGGCAATCCCGTCATGGCTATGAAACAGGACGCAAAGTCAGCCCTTGCTGCCTCTTATCTCAGCAGTTGACCGATCACGGTCTGGGACTGGATTTCCCGCTGGCCAAATCGGCACAGTGCCGCGCTGTCGCCTGGCGCCACGCCATTTTCCTGCAAGAACGCCTCGGCCTTGGCCTTCATGCGCGCCTTTTCGTCTTTCGAGGTCACATACCGCTCAACCTCTTTTTCGGTATACCCCCGTTCGCGCGCCAGAGTTTTCAGGGTGCTCAAGGCGGAATAGGCCCGGAACAGACGCGCGTCGATGTTGTCGCATGATTTGCGGATCGCATCGGCGATGGCCACGGCCATTAAGCCGTTGTCGATCACGGCCACCTCCCGCAACGGAGGCTTGGCCCACACGGCAGACCCGGCTGAAAGAGCCATCACCAAAAAAGCAGTCAAAACGCGCATGAGTCCATCCAGTAACTTCCGGGACCAATATGGGGTCCCTTGCCGTGGTAATTCAATATCACGGGGTATTCGCGAGTTGAAACAGCGGTTTATGGCTCAATGCACCGGCCGGTCAGGACAACTTCGTTATCTTCGATGACCAGAGCTGCATCCTCTACGTCAGGCCCGTTGACCCACGCGACATCCGAACTTCCGAGATACGCAATGCAGTGCTGCACCACCTGGTATCGGGCGGCCTGCTTTGAACCTTCAAGGCTGACCGACGCAGGGCCCCCTGTGGCCACAAATCCCGCGCGATCGCTGCGTTGCGAGTTCAGATCGCCGTTGAAGCGTGCGCCCTCAAAGGTCACGGTCTCCAACTCTCCACGTCCACACGCGGCCAATGCCAAAAGAACTGCGCCTGTTGCCCATGCCGATTTCATGGCTCACCCTCATTATTCGTCTTTGCGCCACAATGCGCCCAGAGTGGTCAGGCATGCAAGCCCCCGTCAAAACGACGTTTGATCAGAGAGCGGAAAAGGCACCTGCAAGCGCCTTCCCAAAGGCCGTTCGAATGGCCGTATCAATCAATTTCGAAATTGATTTACTCCGCCGCAACCGCGCTCAACCGACCGGTCTGCTGCGCCTTGATCCGATCTTCGATCTCGTCGCGGAAGTTCTTGATCAACCCTTGGATCGGCCATGCCGCCGCGTCGCCAAGCGCACAGATCGTGTGCCCCTCGACCTGCTTGGTCACGTCAAACAGCATGTCGATTTCCTCGACCTCGGCCTCCCCGCGCACCAGTCGATCCATGACCCGCATCATCCAGCCGGTGCCTTCGCGGCACGGCGTGCACTGGCCGCAGCTTTCGTGCTTGTAGAAGGC
>NZ_JBHYFV010000067.1:0-7990 GCF_051859345.1 Marivita sp.
TCGTTAAATCAGTCGTTGATCCAACCGTTCTGCCCAATGCGGGACTGGCCCGGCCGATCCGTGTCACGGCACCGGAAGGCACGATCCTCAATTGCAGCCACCCTGCTGCGGTGAATGGCCGGGTGCAGACCTGCCAACGGGTAGCGGATCTGATCCTTGGCGCCTTGGCGCAGGCCGCGCCTGACCGTGTCTCTGCCTGTACCAATTCCACCTGCACCGTCGCCCTTTTCTCGGGAACCCGACAAAGCGGCCCGGAGGCTGGCACATATTGGGTGTACCTCGAAACGATTGGCGGCGGCGGTGGTGCGCGGCCGGACGCGGAAGGTCTGGATGGAATTCATGTCCATGCCACGAACACATCGAATCTCCCGGTCGAAGCGCTTGAGGTGGAATACCCGCTGGTTCTGGAACGCTACGAACTGATTGATGGCTCGGGTGGGACTGGCAAACACCGGGGTGGGATGGGCTTGCGGCGTGTGTATCGCGCGACCGAAGACTGCCTCGTGCGGGTCGACATTTCCCGCAATCTTTCACGCTCCTGGGGGCTGGAGGGTGGTGGCCCAGGGGGACATGGCGGGTTTGTCACAAGTCCCGAAACGCCCACCTTTGAGCGTGGTCAGGGAATGCTTCGCGCCGGCGAATGGCTGGAAGTCATCACACCCGGTGGCGGGGGCTATGGCAGTCCCGAGGAAATCGCGATCGCAGCTGAATAACCAACGTGAGACTTCAATAGCAAAGGGCCGCACAAGAGCCTCAAAACCCAACAAAGGAGACATATAATGACAAACGAACTCAATCGCCGAGGCTTTTTGGCCAGCACAATGGCAACTGCCGGGGGCTTGGCCTTTCTTGGTCCTCGCGGCGCATTTGCGCAGGACGGACAAACGCTCAGGTTTGCGTTGTCGGCATTTCCCCCGAACTTCGAGGCATGGACATCCACCGGCACCGCTGCGGGCACGATCAAGCTGCTGATGCACCGGGGTCTACTCAGCTATGGACCTGACGGGATGTTGCGCGGCGAGTTGGCGGAAAGCTGGGAGGCAGACGACGAGGGCGCGTGGGTC
This sequence comes from Marivita sp., assembly GCF_051859345.1. Classification (GTDB taxonomy): domain Bacteria; phylum Pseudomonadota; class Alphaproteobacteria; order Rhodobacterales; family Rhodobacteraceae; genus Marivita. The sequence goes on from NZ_JBHYFV010000067.1 coordinate 1,065, forward strand.
TTCAAACTGCGCGACGCGACTTGGCATGATGGATCGCCAGTCACCGCCGAGGACGTCGCATGGACAATCGCCGAGGTGGCAAATCCCGACAACGCAGCATTCCGGCAAGGCCAGCTTTCCTTGATCACCAGCGTGGAAACCCCCGATGACAAGACGGTCCGCATGATCACCGACGAACCATTGGCGGTGCTTCCGGGCTGGTTTGCCCATTATCACATGCCGATCCTGAAGAAAGGCGAACCGAAGGACACCCGTATTGGCGCTGGGCCGTTCACTTTGGAAGAGATCGACCGAGGTGTCTCAATCAGCCTCAAGGCCTATGATGGCTATTACAAAGACGGATTGCCCAAGGTCGCCGGGATCGAAGCCATTGTATATGCGGATGAAAATCTGCGCGTGGCCGCTCTTGAGGCGGGCGACGTCGATCTTGCCGAATATGTGCCTTGGCAGGCGATGGCTCAGGTGGAAGAAAACGACGCTCTGAAGCTGGATGTCGTGGACGGACCGTTCATGTATCTTACGTTCAACGCCAGCCGTCCGCCATTTGACAATCCCTTGGTGCGTCGGGCTGCAGCCCATGCCATCAAACGCGAGGATATCGTTGCGGCGGCGTTCTACGAGCGCGGCGGTTCGCTTGAACATTTGCCCATCGCAGAGCAGTCCGAATTCTACAATCCGGAATTCTCCAACGCGTGGAACTACGATCCCGAAAAGGCACAAGAACTTTTGACCGAAGCGGGATATCCGGACGGGTTCACCTGCACGATGCTATCCACGGCGCAATACGGCATGCACCAATCCACTGCCGAAGTATGCCAGGCCTATCTTTCCATGATTGGAATAAACGTGCAGCTTGACCTGCCGGAATGGTCCAGCCGTGTTCAGAAGGGCAATGAAGGCCAGTACGATCTGGCGATCATGGGCACCACGGCCGACAACAACGACCCCGACGGGCTTGTGAACGTTGTGGATGGCAGCCTGCCAGCCAGCTTCGTGCGCAGCTTTGGGATGCCAACGCCCGAAATCACAGAGCTGTTTGCCCGTGGCAGAGCGTCTTTTGACAGCGCCGAGCGCAAGGAGATCTATCGCGAACTGGAACGTGTGGCGATCGAAACAGCGCCGATTGTCGGGCTTGCGTGGCGGGCTCAGGGCTATGGGATGCAGGCGAATGTCAACGGGTTCTCGAATCTTCCCGGTCAGTTGACCTTCTATTCCGGCATCACGATGGAAGACACGTTCTTCGGCTGATTGAGAAAAGATGCTGAGATATATCGCCTACCGAAGCCTCGTTGCGATCTTCCTCGTGTGGATCGTTGTCAGTCTCGTCTTCCTGCTGTTGCACCTGATACCGGGCGACCCGGCAGAGCTTTTGCTCAGTCAGGGCAGCATTGCCGCAGATCCAAAGGCAGTGGCCGCCTTGCGGGAACAAATGGGGCTGAACGAGCCACTTTGGCAGCAATATCTCAGCCATCTGGGCGGTGTTCTTACCGGGGATCTGGGCGCGTCATTTCGTGATGGCGCGTCCGTCTCCGGGCAGATCGCCCAACGTCTGCCAAGGACGCTTGAAGTGATCGCGGCGGCGACGCTGCTTGCGGCGGTCTTCGGCATCCCTTTGGGAACCTATGCGGCGATCCGATCCGGAGGAAAGGCGGATGCTGTCGTATCTTTGATGTCCTCGATAGCGCTCTCCACCCCCGTCTTTGTCGTCGGGTCCGTCGTGATCCTGATCTTTGCACAGCAATTGCAATGGCTTCCCGCCGGTGGGTTCGTGTCTTTTGCGGATGATCCGATCGAACATCTGAAACTTCTGATCCTGCCTGCGGGAACGGTGGCGCTTAGCCTTTGGGCCGTGATCACACGAATGACCCGCGCCTCTGTCATCGAAGTCCTTGAACGGGATCATGTGCGGACCGCGCGGGCCAAGGGGTTGGCCCGGAACCCGATCCTGCGTGGCCATGTCATCCGCAATGCGATGATCCCGGTATTGACCATCACCGGTCTGGAAATGGGCACCCTGATCGGAGGGACGGTTCTTGTGGAGTTCGTGTTCAACTGGCCCGGACTGTCAGGGTACCTGGTGTCGGCAGTCGATGCCCGCGACTATCCCGAGGTGGTCGGGATCGTCATAACCGTGTCGGTGTTGTTTGTGTTCCTGAACCTCGTCATCGACGTCGTGAACGCGCTGCTTGATCCACGCATTTCGCTGGTGAAGTCATGAACGCCAACACCCGCAAGCTGCTGTTGCCTGGCGGAATCGTGGCAGTGATCATCGTCCTGATCGTGCTGGCACCTGTCTTGCCGTTGCAGGACGTGCGCAGCATGGATGTGCCGAACCGCTTTGCCGGCCCGTCCTCGGACCACTTGCTGGGCCAGGATGAATTTGGTCGCGACGTGCTGTCACGGCTCATCTGGGGTGGGCGGGCGTCTTTGTTTATCGCCGTCGGCTCTGCCTTGATGGCGGCGGTGCTTGGCACGGCGCTTGGGTTGCTGGGCGGGTATTTCCGGGGTGTCGTCGAAGTCGTGACGGTGCGCGCATCGGAAGTGATCCTGTGCTTGCCCCCTCTGCTTTTGGCGCTGCTAGTGGTCACGATCCTTGGCGCTGGCACCGGACCGCTGATGCTGGCGCTGACGCTGCTTTACACACCGAATTATGCGCGCGTCGTTTATGCCGCGACGTTGCAGGTGCGCTCTCTGGATTTTGTCACGGCGCAGATTGCCATGGGCGCGCACCCGCTGGCCATTCTCTGGCGCACGATCCTGCCCAATGTGATGCCGCCGCTTCTTGTGCAGATGTCCTTGGTGGTCGCGTCAGCCATGATGATCGAAAGCGGGCTCAGCTTTCTGGGACTCGGCGTTGTGCCGCCAACTCCGTCATGGGGTCTGATGATCCGCGCGGCGCGCGGCGCGATGGAGGCAGCGCCTTTGCTGCTCGTCTGGCCGTCGCTGGCCTTGGCGGGCACGATCCTGACCTTCAACCTTCTGTGTGACCGGCTGCAATCGGTGCTTGATCCGCGCGATGTCACCGCAGGGGGCGCGCTTTGGCTGCGCCGGTCAACCCGAGTGATGACACCGGCCCGCAGCGTGGCTGCACAGGACGGCCCGCTGCTTGAAATTCGGGGCATGGGCATTTCGCTGGAAACGAATGACCGGAGCCTCGAACTGGTACGCCAAGCGGATTTGACCGTACAATCGGGCGAAACGGTTGCCTTGGTCGGAGAGTCCGGGTCGGGCAAGACCCTCACCAGCCTTTCGGTGATGGGTCTTCTGCCTGACCAGTTGGAGGTCAACACGGGTAACGTGCTCTACAGGTCAAAAGACGGGACAGTGACCGATCTGGCGACGCTGGATGAATCCGAGTTTCGCAGCTTTCGGGGCAAAGAGATTTCGATGGTGTTTCAGGACGCGACTGCGGCGCTCAACCCGGTACACCGTATCGGCGAACAACTGGCTGAAGCCCTCAAAGGCCGGGACGGTCAGGGCGACATGCAGCCAAGGGTGATCGACCTGTTGCGTAAAGTGGGCATTCCGGACCCCGAACGTCGCTACAGGGCGTACCCCCATGAGCTTTCGGGCGGTCAGCGGCAACGGGCGATGATTGCTCTGGCCGTGGCGAACAATCCCCGTCTTCTGGTTGCCGACGAGCCGACAACGGCTCTGGACCCGACAATTCAGGCCCAGATCTTGCAGCTTTTCCAGGAGCTGAAAGCGGCTAATCCCGAAATGGGTCTGATCTTTGTGACCCATGATTTGGCCGTGGTTGCGGAAATCGCGGATCGCGTCGTCGTGATGTATGCGGGCGAAGTGGTCGAAGCCGGGTCTGTGGCGGATGTGTTCTCGCGGCCGCGTCACCCCTATACCGCCGCGTTGATCGCCTCGGTCCCTGAAGGTGCGGCAGACCGGTTGATGGCGATACCGGGAACCGTTCCGCCACCACATGCGATGCCACCCGGCTGCCGATTTGCCCCCCGGTGTGCCTATTCCAGGCCTGAATGCGAAGCCGCTCCGCCGGTGGCTGAAAGCCCGGCCGAAGATCGTGTCACCCGGTGTATCCGCTGGAAAGAGGTAACGTGATGTTTGATATGTCGCCCTCGGAAAACCCGTTGGTCGAAGCGCGCGGACTTGGCCGCAATTTCCCGATGCGGCAGGGTCTACTGGGACGCCCCCGCGATATCTGGGCTGTGCGAGATGTGTCGCTGACAATCGCGCGCGGCGAAACCGTTGGCGTGGTTGGTGAGTCCGGCTGCGGCAAGTCCACACTCGGGCGGATGATGCTGGGGCTCGACGCCCCGACCCTTGGCGAAATGCGGTTCGAAGGGCGTGATCTTGCAAACCTGACCGCCGTGGAAAAACGCGGCCTCACCCGCCGGATGCAGATGGTGTTCCAGGATCCATTTGGATCGCTGGACCCGCGCCGTACGGTTGGCGCACAGGTCGGCGACGGCCTTCGCATCCACCAGATCGTGCCGCGGACCGAGGTAAAGACCGAAATCGCCCGGCTGCTGGAACAGGTGGGCCTGCCCGCCACAGCCGCAGATCGGCGTCCCCATGAATTCTCCGGTGGTCAACGCCAAAGGATCGCCGTTGCGCGCGCGCTGTCCACCCGACCGGATTATATCGTGGCCGACGAACCGGTTTCGGCGCTGGATGTGTCGATCCAGGCGCAGGTCGTGAACCTGTTGATGGACCTGCGTCGGGATCTGGATTTGGCGATGTTGTTCATCAGCCATGACCTGCATGTGGTGCGCCATCTGTGTACGCGAATTGTGGTGATGTATCTTGGTCGCATCGTCGAAGAAGGCCCGGCCGACCAGGTGTTCGGTCGCCCGGCGCATCCCTACACGCGCGCCTTGCTGTCCTCGACGCCGTCGCTGCATCCGCGAAAGGACAACAGCGCGCATGGAGTCCTTCCCGGCGAATTGCCCAGCCCCGCAAACCCGCCCTCGGGTTGCCCCTTCAGAACACGGTGTCCGGTGGCGGAAGATCAGTGCGCACAGGCGGTTCCCACGTTCCGGGACATGGGGCCTGGGTGGAAGGCCGCCTGTATCAAGGCAAGCCCGAGTGTGGCGACATGAGCGCGCGTGTTGCCATGATCACCGGTGCCAATCGCGGGATAGGCGCTGCGATCGCGCAGGCTTTGGCGGAACGGGGCTTTGATCTTGCCCTCGGAGTGCGACACCCAAAGGATTTGCCGGAAGACTTGGTCAAGCTTGATCCGCTCATCGTCCGGTATCAAGCCGAAGATCCGCTGGCGGCCAGGGCCTTTGTTTCAGCGACAGAAGCCCGGTTTGGGCGGATAGACGTGTTGGTCAACAATGCCGGTATCGGTGGCCCTTTGGAATTGATGCCGGAAACCCCGCAGCCCGACGATGAAATGGAGGAGGTGCTCGAACAGCTCTTGTCCGTGAACGTCAAGGCGCCGTTCCGTCTGACCCGTGCGGCACTGCCGTCGCTCTGCCGTTCTGGGTCGGGTCGGGTGATTGTGGTGGCGTCTTTGTCCGGTCGGCGGGTGATGGGGCTGAATGCCGGATACCAGATGAGCAAACACGCCGCCGTTGCCCTGTCTCATGCTGCGCGCCGCGCCGGGTGGGATTCCGGCGTACGGGCCTGCGCGGTCTGTCCGGGATTTGTCGCGACCGACAGGACGTTGCACCATGATCTCCCGCGCCATGAAATCACGCAACCGGCAGACTTGGCGCATCTTGTCGCTGAGATCGTCATGCTGCCGAACAGTGCCAGCGTGCCAGAGCTGTCTGTCAATTGGCGATACGAACCGGGGTTCTAGAATGCGCCCGATTGTGACACCCGTCCAGACCCAAGAAAGCGTTCCGGATCACGCCGATCTGGTGATCATCGGCGGCGGGATTGTGGGATGTTCCGCCGCGCTTTGGGCGGCAGAGCAGGGGCTTCGCGTGGCCCTGCTGGAAAAGGGACGTATCGCCGGAGAACAATCCGGGCGGAACTGGGGATGGGTGCGCCGCATGGGCCGGGCGCGCACCGAGTATCCGCTTGGCATAGAAAGCCTGCGCATCTGGGAAGGACTGGCATCCCGTACGTCGCGGGAAACCGGATTTCGGCGCTCGGGCATCGTTTACGGCGCTGCGACATCTGCCGAACTCGCATGGCTCGACCGGGTCGAGAAGGATGCGCAGGAATTTGATTTGAACGTGCGGCGTTTGGGTCGGTCAGAGCTTGCGACATCTTTCCCCGGCGCATCGCTAACCGAGAACACCGCGTTGCTGACACACGACGACGGCAGGGCAGAACCCGGCCTTGCGACGGCAGCAATTGCCCTTGGGGCACAAGACGCAGGTGCTGCAATCCTGCAAGGCTGTGCGGCCCGCTGTATCGAGATGTCGGCCGGGCAGGTCAGTTCCGTCATCACCGAGCGTGGTCCGATAAAGACCGATCTTGTCATATTGGCCGGAGGTGCCTGGTCTCGGGTGTTCGCGGGCAATCTCGGGGTCGACCTTCCGCAATTGCGGGTCCGGGGCTCGGTTCTCAGAACCAGCCCTGTCGCGAACGGACCTTCCTTTACATTCGGCAATGGCCAATTCGGCATCCGCCCCCGGCTGGACGGAGGATATACAATTGCCCAACGGGGACGGTCGCCGGTCCAGATCACACCTGATGCGTTTCGGCTCATGCCGAAATTCCTTGCCGGATTGCGGGAAAACAGCCGCGATATCTCGCTGACTCTGGACGCTTCGTTCTGGCAGGCTGTGACGATGCAACGGCGCTGGTCGGCCGATGCTGTCACGCCTTTTGAACGCTGCCGTGTCCTTGATCCAGACCCCAGAACGCCCGGCCTTCAAAAGGCTTTGAGCGATGTCAGACGCAGCTTTCCGATGTTTCGCGATGCCAGGATCGTTGAACAATGGGGCGGTATCATTGACGTGACCCCGGATGGTGTGCCGATCATAGATCAC
>NZ_JBHYFV010000068.1:0-7860 GCF_051859345.1 Marivita sp.
TGAGCGTTGTCACCGCCGCAAAGCCTAGCGACCAGAAGAACGGCAGGCCGTAGCCATCGGAAAAGGCGGATCGGTAATTCGCAATCGTGAACACCGTGTTCAGATCGAAACTTCGCGGCTCCATCAGGCTGTACCAGCCGACAATCAGGATCGGAGACACGAACCCGATCAACAGGAACACGGCAACCGGAGCCATGAAAAGGAGTCCAAGCTTCTGTTGGGTCATTCGGGCACGCTATGTGTCTGATCGGGGTCGAACCCGAACCGCACCGCATCGTTCGGCTTGAGCTGACAGGAGGCCGGCTGTTCGGACACCAGCAGGCCAGCGGCGGTTTCCAGATGAAGCTGAACGCGCGACCCAAGGCGGAAGACCTCGGCAATGGTGGCGTCGAAATGCACATCCGGATCTTTGGCATCGGCGGGGTGCAACATTTCAGGCCGCACGATCAGGAAGCCGTCTTTTACAGTTGAAACTGAAGCATCGAAATCGACAAGCCGATGGTCCGCGACTTCGAAGATATTCACCTCACCCATGAAGCGGGCGACAAAGCGGTCTTTGGGTTGGCCGTAGATCTCGGCCGGTGTTCCGATCTGCACCAGCTTGCCCTCGCGCATGATGCCGATGCGGTCCGACATGACCATCGCCTCTTCCAGGCTGTGAGTGATGTAAACAAAGGTGCGCCCGGTGCGCCGCTGCAATTCGCGCAGTTCCACCTCGAGTGTCTTGCGCAGGCGGTAGTCGAGCGCCGAAAGAGGTTCGTCGAAAAACAGGATCTCGGGGTCCGAGGCCAGCGCCCGGGCCAGCGCGACCCGCTGTCGTTCGCCGCCAGAGCATTGCGTGACGGCGCGGTTGTAATAGTCGCGGCCAAGATGCACGAGATCCAGCAGTTCGAACGCTTTTTCGCGTCGCTCCGGCTTGGGCATACCGCGCATCTTGAGCGCGAACTCCACGTTTTCCCCGACGCTGCGGTGATCGAACAGGGCCAGCGACTGAAACACCATCGCTGTGGGGCGTTGGTTCGCAGGCATGTCGGTGATGTCGGTGCCGCGCAGCAACAGGCTGCCTTGGGTTGGCCGATCCAGACCGGCGAGAATGCGCAACATCGTGGTCTTGCCGGACCCGGACGGGCCGACAATGGTGAAGAACTCTCCTTCCTCGATCTCAAGCGAGATCGAGTCCAGAGCCTTGAATGTCCCGAAATGGCGGCTCAGCCCGATCAGGCTGAGCGCGGATTGTGTTTGCGCCGGTTCGGCGGTCTTGGTCATCCGTGGATCAGCCGCGATCACGAATGGCGGCCGAATAGATGTCATAGAGCCGATCGTAATCCGGGACGATGTCGAACTCGACCGCATTGGCGATACGCTGGTCGAATTCATCCCACTGAATGGCGTCCAGTTCTTCGGCGCTGAAGCGCGAGAGCACCTCGTCCTGCGCCATCTGGCTGACCGGCTGAAGGTTTCCATTGCCACGGGCGATGATCTCGGCGGCGTCCGGCGTGGCGATCCATTCAAGGAAATCGAAGGCGGCTTCCTTGCGGTTCGGATTGGCAACGGCAGAGTTCAGCTCGATCCAGTTGATCCCGCCCTTGCCATCGGCCGGGCCGGAATTCGGCGTGATCGCATAGATGTTGGTTGCGCCCTCGGCCCGCGCGGACGAGGCCGTGTAGGTGCCGCCGGTGAAGTAAAGGTCGATCTCGCCGTTCAGCATCGCGAGGTTGAGCTGGACAAAGTCCGTGGTGATCAGGCGGGCATTGTTGATCCAGCGCCGCGCGGTTTCCTCGAACTTGGCGAAATCGGCCTCGGTCTTGGGTTTGAACGGATGGATTCCTGCACCCATGCAGATGTCCATGACGTTCCAGTCCTCGTAGGCAAGGATGCCGTAGCGGTTGGCGAAATCAGGGTTGTTGAACAGATCCCAACCTTCATCCTTGGCCATCTCGGGCGAGATCACGTCTGAATTGACCACGAAATCAAAGGTTTCAAACCGCTGGACAACACCCAGCAGGTTGTTTCCGTCCTTCGAAAGCGCCCACTCATAAGGCATGGCGAATTTTTCGAACATCTGCGCGTAGAGCGGCTCGAACCGGTCGCGCGGCAGGTCGTAGATCAGGTTTTCGGGCCACAGGATTTCCCGTGCCCAGGGATTGTTGAGATTGACGAAATCCCAGACATTGGTTTCGCCTGCCCGCAGCCGGTTGACCGATGTCGGGTCCGAGATGTGGATCTCGTATCGGATCGGTGTGCCGGTCTGTTCGCGCCACATCTCGAGCAGGCGCGGGTCGGCATAGGCATCCCATGTCAGCAGGGCCAGCGCATCGTCCTGCGCACGCGCCATCTTCGGAAGGCCGGCAGACGCGGCGACGCTGGCGGCAAGCCCACCCAGCACATCGCGCCGATTTGGGCCGGATCGCAACGGGTTCGAGGCGGCCATCTGGTGAAGCAATCTGGAAGCAGTCATTTTCGTCCTCCTTGTTCGTATGCCGAACTATTGACCGCATAGCGTGCAAGATCAAGTGATTCACCAAATGCGCCGCGTATCAATAAACCGTTGCGTAGCTTTGCATCGCTTCTTCCGGGCTCTGACCCTGCGATGCCGCAAACTCATGCAGCTTGTGGTCGATGTAGATCGGGATGAAGCCTTCGGGAAACCAGCCTGACACAACCGCGGACGACCCGAGTCGCTCCAGCGCCGCTTGGGGGGTGCGGGGCAGGGGAGATATTCCTGTTGCCGCCAGCTCGCTTTCGGAGAGCACAGACAGATCGCCGGAACTTGGGTTTGGGCAGACCAATTTTTCTTCCAGACCGGACGCTGCGGCGTGCAGCAGGCAAGACAGAACCAGCCAAGGCGATGCAGCCGAATCCGCAGCCCGATATTCGTAGTGGTACTGTTGTGCGATGCGGTCGGGATCCGTTGTGTTGACCGGACAAATCCGCAACCCGGCCTCGCGGTCCTGAATGGCCAGATTGGCGAACGCCGCGCTCCATCTGTGTGGTTGCAACCGGATGAAACTGACAGCAGTGGGGGCGGTGAACGCGGCGAAATCCGGCATGTGTCGCAGAATTCCTGCTGCTGCTGCACTTGCCTCTCGCGACAACCCCGCAACGCCGTCAGGCGCATACATTGCGGGTTGTCCATCTTTGCGCCAGAGGCTCAAGTGGACATGCACACCGTTGCCGACGCTGTTGGCGTCCAGTATCGGTGCAAAGCTTGCCCGATACCCAAAAGACCGGGCTACGGCGCGGGTGATTTCACGCAGCGCGATGGCCTCGTCGGCCGCCCGAAGTGCGGGTTTCGGGGCAAGCGTGACTTCGAACTGTGACGGGCCGTATTCGCGAAGAAAGCTGTCGGGTTCCATTCCAGCTTGCTGCAAAGACGAGATCAAGGCTTCGGAAAAGCCTTGTACTGCATGAAACCCCAACAGCGAAAAAGCTGATCCCGCTTCCAGCCCGATCAACGTGAATTCATGCTCGAACGCGACCCGCGCCTCGAGTCCACTTGCAGCTTCCAGTCGTTCGATGGCCGACCGCAAGTGGCTTCGCAGACAGCAGGTCCACGGTACGCCGGTGCGGTCGGCGACATCGCCCAGAATCATACGGAGCGTTGGTGCGCCGGGAATCTCCGCCTGGAACAGAGCGTCGGAATCCGGCCACAGGATCAAATCGCCTTCAGATCCATAAGGCGAGGGTGCAATGCCGTCAAAGCAGGTTATCTGGACATTGGTCGGCGTCCAGCCGACGCCTGATCGGCATCTCTTGTCCAGGTCCGCCAGGGCAAAACCTTTTCCGCGCACCTGTCCGGCAACGTCGCTCAGGCAGGCCATGACAAGGGGTTCGGGCATGGAGGACTCCAAAAAAGGCATCTTGCTGATTAGATCAGATTGTGAACATCTGTTCGCGTATTGCAAGTGAGGGACGTCGTGCTTTTGCAAACTGTCGATCCATCCCCTGTTCTGCGGGGCGGCAATCAAGACAGCGTAGGTATCATGCTGAGTTGCGAACACGCGGGCCTGGAAATTCCCGTGGTACTTGGCGATCTGGGTTTGGCGCCTGAGGATCTGCGCGACCATATCGGTTGGGACCCCGGCGCGCTTGACGTGACGATCGCGGTTTCGCGGTTGCTGGACGCGCCCTATGTTGCGCAAAGGTATTCTCGGCTGGTCATCGACAGCAACCGGCCGCACCACGCGCCGGATTTGGCACCTGCTCTGACCGATACGCGCGAGGTGCCTGGAAATGTTGGTTTGTCCGACGATGACGTGACAGCCAGATGGGACGAAATCCATCAGCCTTTCCATGCCGCACTGGCCGCAACACTTGCGGGAAAGATGGCATTGGTCAGCATCCACAGTTTCACGTCGCACCGTCGAAGTGATGAGATGTCGCGAACCTGCGGGATCGGCGTACTTGCGCGCGACGGCAATCCGCTGTTCAGGCACCTGATGCACAGCCTTCCCCGATTGATCGACGATCCGGTTGCCGAAAACACTCCATATGAAATCGAGGATGCATCGGATTACACCATCCCGGTTCATGGCGAAGCGCAATCATTGCCTCATGCCTTGATTGAAATCCGCAATGACTTGATCTCGGATCGGACCGGGGTATCTCGGGTGGCCACCGCGCTGGCCAACGCGCTTAAGGAATTCAAACCATGACATCACCTTTCCTGTCGACAACCAGCCGAGATCTGCCTGTTCAGCCAGACCGCGCGGCGGTGCTGTTCATCGATGTCCAGAACTTCTGCCTTCACCCCGAAGGCGGAGAGGTGATCGAAGCGACAGAGGTTGACAGGATCGTGAAGTATCTTCCGTTTATCGACCGGTTCAACCGTGACGTCCTGCCCAACATGCAGGCAGTGCAAGGTGCCGCGCGTCTTGCCGGGCTTGAAGTAATGTACACGACAATCGAAAGTCTGACGCTTGATGGCCGAGATCGCAGCCTGGACTACAAGATAACCGGGTTCAACGTGCCCAAGGGGTCGTTCGATGCCAAGGTCATCGACGGGATTGCACCGCAGGATGACGAGATCGTCTTACCCAAGTCGTCGTCATCGGTATTTGTATCGACCCATATCGACTACGTCTTGCGGAATCTGGGTGTTGCGCAACTTGTGATCTCTGGCGTCTTGACGGATCAATGCGTGGAAAGCGCGGTACGTGATGCCTGCGATCTGGGTTACCTGGTGACGTTGATTACGGATGCTTGCGCAACTTACACTCCAGAACGTCACGCAGCGTCGCTCAGCGCGATTCAGGGCTATTGCCGCCAAGTGACAACAGACCAATTTGTTCAGGAAGTGTCATCTGGTTGACATGCGCCATTTTGTGAACAACTGTTCGCCTAGTGAAACTTAGAGTGCCATGCAGTGCAACGGAAAGGCCTTCATGCGGAATGACGATCCCCTTTGGGATATGATCGAAGACAAGAAGTCCCGATTCATGGAATTGGCGGACACGGTCTGGGGAACACCCGAACTTCTCTACAAGGAACATCGCTCGGCCGAGGCACATCGCGCCTTGCTGGAATCCGAAGGGTTTCGAGTCGAAACCGGGCTGGCCGGTATAGACACTGCGGTCATGGGTGAGGCCGGTCAAGGCGGGCCGGTCATTGCGATTCTCGGTGAGTACGATGCCTTGCCTGGTTTGAGCCAGCGGGCCGGTTCGGATGCGCACGATCCCGTGGAACCGGGTGGCAGCGGGCATGGCTGCGGGCACAATTTGCTTGGCGCAGGTGCGATGATGGCGGCAACGGCGGTCAAGGATTACCTGGCCGCCAACGATCTGCCAGGAACTGTCCGCTACTACGGTTGCCCAGCCGAAGAAGGTGGAGCGGCCAAGACGTTCATGGTACGGGGCGGTGTGTTCGATGATGTCGACGCGGCCCTGTCCTGGCATCCGATGAGTTTCAACGGAATCATCCCGCCATTGACCTTGGCGGTTGCCATGATCGACTTTCATTTCAAGGGCCGAACCGCCCACGCCGCCGTGTCGCCCCATCTGGGTCGCAGCGCGCTGGATGCTGTCGAGTTGATGAATGTTGGCGTGAATTATCTGCGGGAACACGTTCCACAGGATGCCCGAATTCATTACGCTGTTCTTGATTCCGGCGGACAAGCCCCCAACGTGGTTCAGGAACGCGCAACCGTGCGGTATTCGGTGCGGTCGCTGAAACGCCGGGACATGCAGTCGGTGCTGGACCGCGTGACAAAGGTCGCCGAAGGAGCCGCATTGATGACCGGCACGACGATGCGGTCGCATTTCATTTCGGCCATGTCCGAGATGCTGGACAATCCGCCGCTCTACAAGCTGATGCAAACGCATTTCGAACGTGTCGGTGCCGCGCAATTTTCGGACGCGGACCGGGACTATGCCAAAAAGATCCAAGCCACCCTGTCTGACGCCGATATTGATGCAACGTATCAGGCCACCGGGTTGGAGCGGACCGATGCGCCGCTCTGTGATTTTGTCGTGCCCTACGAGACTCGCGGCGTGCCAATGCTGGGATCGACCGACCTTGGTGATATCAGTTGGACCGTGCCCTTTGCACAGGTCAGTGGTGGCACGATGGCGATTGGCACTCCGCTGCATACTTGGCAGGTCGTGGCGCAAGGCAAGAGCGACGCGGCGCACAAGGCAATGGTACAAGTGTCCAAGGCGATTGCGGGGACCGCAGTGGACCTTTTCACGGATCCCAAGCATCTTGCTGCCGCAAAGGCGGATTTCAAGACGCGGCTTTCCAAAGACCCTTATGAAAGCCCGCTGACTCCCGACGCCGAACCCCGCGTACCCTAATTCAGCGCGCAAGAAGGATGTGACGAATGACCCAACCGAACCGGAAGCTTGATGCGATCCGCACAGAAATGTCCGCACAGGGTGTCGACCTTGTGGCGCTGGGACCGGGGGCGCATATGCAATGGGCCTTGGGCTGGCATCCACACCCGGATGAACGTTTGACGCTGGCGCTGATCGGGCGGGACGACGCAATCTTCGTCGTGCCGTCGGTCAATGCCGAACAGGCTGGTGCAAATGCCGGATTGCCGCTGCGCAAATGGCAGGACGAAGATGGGCCAACCGCCGTTCTGCGGGATGCGCTGCGCGGCTTTGGCGATGTGTCGAGCCTTTGTCTAGATGAAACCATGCGGACCGATTTTTCGCTCGAACTGCTTGATGCTCTGCCCGATGCGAAACGTGGTCTGGCGTCCGACCTTGTTGGCAAGTTGCGCATGACCAAGGACTCCGAGGAATACGCCGCGCTCAAAGCGTCTGCGCTGGTCAACGACAAGGCCATGCAGGCCGGGTTTGCCGCGTTGAAACCGGGCCTGACCGAGAAACAGGTCGCCGCTGCCATTCGCGACAGCTTTTCCGAACAGGGCGCGGACGTGGCTTTTGCGCTCTGCGCCAGCGGTCCCAATGGGGCGTTCCCGCATCATTCCACGGGTGATCGGGTTATCGAGGAAGGTGACAGCATCGTTTTCGACATCGGTGCCGGGTATGGCGGTTATCCCAGCGACATGACCCGCATGGCTGCGGTTGGACAACCGCCTGAAGGGTACGAAGAGGTCCATGCCATCGTCGAGGCGGCGCTTGTTGCGGCAATGGACGCCGCGCGCGCCGGGGTTGCAGCGCATGTCGTTGATGACGCCGCGCGCGGTGTGATTGCCGATGCCGGGTATGGCAAATATTTCGTGCATCGCACAGGGCATGGGCTGGGTCTCGAGATCCACGAGCCGCCCTATCTGACCTCGTCGTCACAGACAGAACTGCGTGAAGGCATGGTCTTTTCCATCGAGCCGGGGATCTACATCCCCGGTCGTGTTGGAAAACGCCGAGTAGAAATCGGGATCCGGCGGAAAGACGGCCC
>NZ_JBHYFV010000069.1:0-7308 GCF_051859345.1 Marivita sp.
GAACGCCGCTGCTTGTCGGACTTCAATGATTTTCGTGACTTCCCTGCCATATTCCAGACCTTCCAGATATCTTTCTGGATAATCCTGCACCTGCGTGAAAAGCCAAAATGGAAAATCTGGCGGATCAGTACTGACTGCCGGAAGCGGTAAGCACTGAACGCCCCACACGCTCAGTACTGACCGCCACCCCCAATCAGTACTGATCACCCCGCCAATTTCCCCGCTCAACCCGGTAGCGAACCGTTGATCCCTCTGCTATTCCATAGAAAAACCGACAGGACAGGCCCGCATGATCCCGACCAAGCCGATATCAACAAAGCTGTGTCGTCGGCCTGCGACACGCCCGCGCCGTGGTCGACCCGAGCACCTACAAGAGTGACATCGTGACAATGCGGTTCCTGAAATGCCTGTCTGATGTCAGGAAATACCATCTCGTTTGCGCCCCGGGGCTTGGGCCGGTTGTCGGTCTTGAACTTACTTTGACTGTCTCTGCAACCTGAGCGCTGCGCCGAAATCATTTATTGCGAGGGACTATTTTATAGGTCTATAGTGCAAGGGAGGTCATGAAGGTAATCGGATGGCGGGCAGGAAAGCGAAGGAGCTGAACTGGAGTGCGTCGAGACGCAATGCGTTCATCGAGTTTCGGGTGTTCTGGTATGGCCGGATAAACCGTGCTGATCTGATGGACACTTTCGGCATTTCGCTTCAGCAGGCGTCGCTGGATCTGACGCGCTATTCGGAACGCTGGAAGCGGAACCTCGCCTATGACAAGCGCCAGCGCGCCTATGTCCGCGGCAAGGCATTCAAGCCGCGCTTCATGACGCCCAGTGCTGAGGAGTATTTCGCGCAACTGCGCGCAGTTGACCAGGGCCTGATCCCGCGTGATCAGAGCTGGATCAGCATGTTTCCCGGTGTCGCTGCAACGCCAACGCCCGCACGCGGCGTTGCGGCTGAGACGCTTCGCGATGTCCTGGCCGCGATCCACGCGCCAGCGGCGCTCGAGATAACCTATCAGTCCATGTCCCGCCCAGAGCCCACAGCGCGCTGGATCGAGCCGCATGCCCTGGCGTTTGACGGGTTTCGCTGGCATGCACGCGCGTTCTGCCAGAACGATCAGGTCTTCAAGGATTTCCTGCTCTCGCGGATTGTCGAAATCGGCGCACAGGGCCCCATCACGGCTGATGCGCAGGCGGATGCTGACTGGCACAGCGAGGTTGTGCTTGAAATTGGCCCGCATCCTGATCTTTCCCCAACGCAACGCCGCGCAATCGAGATGGATTACGGGATGGAAGAGGGCAGGGCGCAGATCCCGGTGCGCCGGGCGCTTCTCTTCTATGCACTCAAGCGACTTGGCCTCGACACGGATCCGTCGGCGCGGCGGCCGCAGGATCAGCAGATTGTTTTACTCAACTCGTCAGAATCTCTGGATCGGCCGCCCGGAGCCGACACCAAGCGTGCTGAGCCCAGCGCAACTCAGACGTCATAAAAGGCTACTCAATGTCATTTTTCGAAAAGCCCATTCTGAACTCCCCTTACATGATGCCCACCCGCCATTGGGAGCTGGATGATGAAGGGCGGCCGACAGACCGGGTGATTCAAAGCAGGCGGCGCTCTGAGCTGATTTCGGCCATGCCGCAGGCCAAGAGCAAGAAATCGGGCGGCACGCAATCTGAGATGGAGCTGAGTGCAAAAGGGCTTGAGGGGCTGGGCGTTGAGTTCAATGTCACCGAGTTCGTCAATGAAATCCGGCGTGAAGTTGATGTCTGGCGCTTGCTGCCGAATCCCAGCCAATGGCAGGTTTCGCCTGTCACGCAGCGATTGCTGACACATTGGCGTGCTTTGCAGCGCGATGAGAGCCAGACAATCCGACCGTTTTTCTGCCAGTTGGAAGCCGTCGAGATCGCGATCTGGCTTGCTGAAGTCGCACCCAAGCTTGCGCGGGGCAAGCGGTTTCGGGAACGGTTGGAAGCTGCCAATGCCAGCGCGAACCCGGATCTGTTCCGTATCGCCCTGAAGCTCGCGACGGGCGCAGGTAAAACCACAGTCATGGCCATGCTGATTGCATGGCAGGTGCTGAACTCCGTGCGCGCGTCAAACTCGAAGAATTTCACGCGCGGCTTCCTGATCGTCACGCCGGGCATCACGATCAAGGATCGCCTGCGTGTTCTGCTGCCGAATGATGCCGACAATTACTATCGCCGCCTGAGCCTTGTGCCGGGCGATCTGATGCAGGATATGCAGCGCGCCAAGATTGTCCTGACAAATTACCACGCGTTCAAGCTGCGCGAGAAAACCCAGATCGCCAAGGGCACGCGCGCGGCACTTGAGGGTCACGGCGAGTCGGTGGTGACGCTGGAGACCGAAGGGCAGATGATCCAGCGGGTGATGTCCGAGCTGTCGGGCTTGGGCAAGATCGTCGTCATCAATGATGAGGCGCATCATTGCTATCGCGAAAAGCCTGACGCCGAGGCCGAGAAGCTGACCGGTGACGAGCGAAAAGAAGCCGAAGAAAACCGCGAGGCTGCGCGGCTTTGGATCTCGGGGATTGAAGCAGCGAAGCGGCGTCTGGGGCTGCTGGCCGTCTATGACCTCTCGGCCACGCCATTCTTCCTTGCCGGATCGGGTTGGCCGGAAGGGGTGCTGTTTCCGTGGGTGGTTTCTGACTTCTCGCTGATGGACGCAATTGAATGTGGCATCGTTAAACTGCCGCGTGTGCCTGTGGCGGACAATCTGCCGGGTCAGCCGGAACCGCTCTACCGTAACCTGTGGAAGGCCATAGGGAAGAAGATGCCCAAGAAGACCAAGGGCGCCCTTCCTGATCCGCAGAAGCTTCCGATGGAGCTGAAAACGGCCATCGATGCGCTCTACGGTCATTATGAAAAGACGTTTGATCTGTGGCAGAAGGAACAGGTGGGCATTCCGCCGGTCTTCATCGTCGTGTGCAACAACACCACCAATTCGGAATTGCTGCGCGACTATATCGCCGGGTATGAGCGAGAGGATGCGGAAGGCAATCTTGAAACGGTCCACGGCAAATGCGGGCTCTTCTCGAATTTCTCGACCGATGGGGAGCGCTTGCCGCGCCCGCGCACGGTCCTGATCGACAGTGCCACGCTGGAAGCCGGCGGCGATATCGACAAATCCTTCCGCGATGCCCATGCGGCGGAGATCGAAGCATTCCGCCGCGAACAGGCCGAACGTGGCATGGCCAGCGACATCACCGACGCAGATGTGCTGCGCGAGGTGATGAACACAGTGGGCAAGCGGGGCCGCCTTGGCGAACAAGTGCGCTGCGTGGTCTCGGTCTCGATGCTGACCGAAGGCTGGGATGCCAACAATGTCACCCATATCCTCGGTCTGCGGGCCTTCGGCACCAAGCTGATCTGCGAACAGGTGATTGGCCGCGCCCTGCGTCGCCTGTCCTATGACGTGGATGATGACGGCCTCTTCCGCACCGAATATGCCGACATCATGGGGATCGACGGGCTGAACTTCTCGGATGGCCCGCGCGTCGCCCCACCGCAGCCGCCGCGTGACATTATCAGCGTCCGCGCTGTCACCCCCGAACGCGATGCGCTGGAAATCACATTCCCACGCGTTCAGGGCTATACTGCCGATCTGCCGCCTGATCGGTTGGACGCGGATTTCTCCGGTCTGGAGCCTTACGTGCTGACCCCGGAAAAGGTGGCGGCTACAGTGGTCACAATGCAAGGCATTGTCGGCGCGTCGGAAGTCCTGACGCTCGATTACCTCAAGGCGCAGCGCAACTCGACCATTGCCGCCAATATCGCCAAACACATGATCTTCGAGAAGCTGCGCGACGCCAATGAAGCCCCCCGGATGCACCTATTCCCTGCCGCCAAACGCATCGTCAACCAGTGGCTGAACGAGGGGCATCTGGTCACCAAGGGCGGCACCATGCCGGCGCAGCTGCTATATCGCGAACTGGCGGATGAGGTCTGCGATATCATCTTCGGTGCGCTGATCGACAAGCCCGGCGGCGAACGCATCCTGCGGGCCGTGCTGGATCCTTACAACCCCATCGGCACCACCCGCGATGTGAATTTCAACACCTCGAAGGCCACCCGCTATCACCCGCGCCCGGACAAATCCCATATCAACTGGATCATCACCGACAGCGATTGGGAGGACAAACTGGCCGCCGCGATCGAGGAACACCCCCGCGTCGCGGCCTATGCCAAGAACCACAATCTGGGCTTTGAAATCCCCTATCTGGTCGAAGGGGCCCCGCGCGCCTACAGGCCCGATTTCCTGATCCGGCTGAACACGCCTGAACTCACCACCCTGATCGTCGAGGTCAAGGGCTACCGCGGTCATGACGCCATGCTCAAGGCAGATACTACGCGCAACAAATGGGTGCCGGCGATCAACCGGCTGGGGCGCTATGGGCGCTGGGGCTTTGCGGAACTGCGCTCTGTGCATGACTTCGGGCCGGAACTGGATGCCGCGATTGCCGCCACGATGCAGGGGGAACCGGCATGACCGACATCCGTTTTGACCGCTTGATTGACCTACCGCTGCGCGACGCATGGCGGCATGAAGCCTCGGACTTCACGCCCTGGCTCGCCGGGAACATCGTCCATCTGTCAGACGCCATCGGCATCCCGCTGGAACTGACCGGCACCGAAGTGGCAGTCGAAAGCTTCAGCGCCGATATCCTTGCGCGCAACCCGATGGATGACAGCGTCGTTCTGATCGAGAACCAGTTGGAGACCACCGACCACACCCATCTGGGCCAGATCATGACCTATCTGGCGGGGCTGGAGGCGCAAACGGTTATCTGGATCGCGCCGCAATTCCGCGAGCCGCACTTGTCGGCCATCCGATGGTTGAACCAGCACACTGCCGACGGGTTTTCCTTCTTCGCCGTCAAGGCGCGCGTTGTGCGTATTGGCGACAGCCCCTTCGCGCCCATCTTCGAGGTAGTCGAAAAACCCAACGACTGGAATAGGGCGCTGAGACCAGTGGCAGAGCGAGGCTCATTGCAGGCCAATAGGCAACAGTTCTTCGAACTCCTGAACCGTAAACTAGAGAAACTCCCACTCGAAAAAGTCGGGCAATATCTTATCCGCTACCTAGAGCCCGATAGCGAATACAATCCCTTGTTTGTTAGTGTCCATGCAACGCGCAACCGATGTGGGTGCGACATAAGATCGGTCAATGACGCAGTTGGGCAGGACTTGTCCGACGAGATAACACTTCACGCACCATGGCTTGTTGATCGGTTTGGAGACCTCCGCGCAAGACAGGATGGTGGTGCCGTGTCAGTGAGCAAATCGTTCAGCCTAACGGACCACGAGACGTGGAACGATGCTACGGATTGGCTTTCAAAACAAATCATTGCCCGACTGGAAGAACCGAAAACATGACCGACCGCAAAACCCCCATCGACCCCATCACCCACCCCGACAAGCGCGCGAATATTCCCACGCCCGAACTCGCGCCGATGATGGACCCGGATGACGCCAAGCCCATCAAGGCCGCCTACGCCCTGCGCAACCCCGATCTGGAGCCGCAAATCATCTGGCGGGGCAAGGATATTGATCAGGCCGCTGTCACCGCCGATGCGCCGCCCATCTATCTGCAGGAACAGGTCCACCCCAAGGCCATTATCGAAGACCTGCGCGCGGGGGGCAAACGCAATGGCGAAGGGGCAGGGGCCAGCCTGTTTGACCATTTCGGCATCACGGATGAGGACCGAGAGGCCGAGGTGGAGTTCTACCGCCATTCCACCCGCTGGTCGAACCGGATGATCCTAGGCGACGGGTTGCAGGTGATGGCGAGCCTCGCCGAGCGTGAGGGGCTGAAGGGGCAGGTGCAGGCGATCTATATCGACCCGCCTTACGGGATCAAATTCAACTCCAACTTCCAGTGGTCCACCACCTCGCGCGATGTGAAGGATGGCAATCTCGATCACCTGACGCGCGAACCCGAGCAGGTGAAGGCGTTTCGCGACACATGGCGCGATGGCATCCATTCCTATCTGCAATATCTGCGCGACCGTCTGGTCGTGGCGCGGGAATTACTGACCGAGTCAGGGTCGTGCTTTGTTCAGATCGGGGATGAGAATGTCCACCGCGTGCGCGCGCTGATGGATGAGGTGTTCGGGGAGGAGAATTTTGTAAGTCAGATTTCTGTGAGGAAAACAACGAGTGCCACAGCCGAATTTTTGGCTGGGACAATGGATTTTGTTGTTTGGTTCGCGAAAGATCGGGGCAAATTAAAGTTCCGGCAGCCATTGAAAGAAAAAGAAGCCGGCTCGGCCGGAGCAATGGCTTACAATCGAGTTCAAACTTTCGACGGGGCGCATATTACCACTTTGAAGAAGGGGGAGACTTGGAGCGAAGGCGATGGACATCTTGTTGCCTCAGACAATTTAACCTCTCAGTCTGGGGGCGAAACAACACGCTTTGTAAACAAATTTCAGGGACTTGATTACCCGATTAAAAAAGGCGGTTGGAAAACAAATGCGCTAGGTATGTCTCGATTACAAAAGGCTAGCAGACTCACGCCGGGTGGGATCGCGATGCGTTACGTTCGGCGTATCGACGATTATTCGGTGATCGCAATAGGTGACTTGTGGGAAGACATGCCCACGGGGAGTTTTACCGAGGATAAACTCTACGTTGTTCAATCAGCACAAAAGCTGATAGCCCGCTGCCTCCTCATGACCACCGATCCCGGCGATCTGGTGCTCGACCCCACCTGCGGCTCTGGCACCACCGCTTATGTCGCCGAACAATGGGGCCGCCGCTGGATCACGATTGACACATCCCGCGTGGCCCTCGCCCTGGCCCGCGCCCGGATCATGGGCGCGAAATACCCGTGGTATATCCTCGCCGACAGCCCCGAGGGGCAGCGCAAAGAGGCCGAGGTCACACGCTCCAGCCCCGCCACCACCCCGACCTATAACGACATCCGCCACGGTTTCGTCTATGACCGCGTGCCTCACATCACCCTGAAATCCATCGCCAACAACACCGAAATCGACACGATCTGGGACAACCTGCAACCGGCAGTCGAGGACGCCCGCGCCGCCCTCAACACAGCTCTTGCAGGCCATGCCACTCCGTTCGAGGTGCAAACCGGCGGCCGCAAGGGCGAAAAGATCGACTTCACCGCAACGGGGCAGGTCACGCTGCCCTCTGGCGAGTCTGCCCCCGCAGGCGGTTTCATGGAATGGGAAATCCCCCGCGACGCGCCAGACGGCTGGCCCCAAGCCGCCAAGGACGCGCTGGCGCAATTCTGGGACGCCCGCATCGCCCGCCAACGCGAAATCGATGCCTC
>NZ_JBHYFV010000070.1:0-7008 GCF_051859345.1 Marivita sp.
GACCACCACGTCGATAGGCCGGAGGTGTAAGCGCAGCAATGCGTTCAGCTGACCGGTACTAATGGCCCGATAGGCTTGATTTGATCCAGTAACAACAAAACCGGCGCGTTGCACAGCAACGCACCGAGTGGCAGGCAGGCTATGACCCAGTCATGCCCGTTGCCACACCGTGGAATGACAGAACACCGTCACCCACACCTGGACCAATGATCAAAAGCACATCATCAAGTGAAAAAACTTGGCTTGGACAACAGTTGATCCCGTCACACCAAAATCGTGACAGGGGGGTTTATTCGGTTTGGTGGTCATAGCGTGAGCAAAACACCCGGTCCCTTTCCGAACCCGGCCGTTAAGTGCCACCGCGCCAATGGTACTGCGACTCAAGTCGTGGGAGAGTAGGTCACCGCCAAACCTAATAAACCCCCCAAATAATTACGTGTCTCTCTATTACGATACCTCCAAAATCAACATATGACGTGATACCGTTCTTGCTGAAGGCAGGGATGTTATCGCGTTGATCCCGTTCAGGGGGTCAGACGCCTATTATGCGGCTCACTTCTGGCACCGTCAGCCTGCGCCGGACGGGAAACCCGAAACGCATCGCAGGTCACGCCGCCGCCGTAGCGCAGGAAGATCGTGCCGTCACGCGCATGCCGTCCGATTGCGGCAGTGACCGCGTCGCGTTCAGCGGGCCAGAGATAGGCATAGATGACGTCGAAATCGAACAATCCAAATCCGAGCCCGGTATCGAAATCCCCGATGTCACTGCCTGGTTCAAATAGCGCATCTGGTTTGTAGCTGCATTGGTGAAATGCCACGTCGACACGATGGCACGCTGCAAGATTGCGGGACATGTCGATGAGGCGGGGTTCGATCTCGACCCCTGTGGCGTTCCATCCCAGACGTCGCGCCAGGCAGGTGACGATGCCAAGCCCGCTGCCCCATTCGCAAAAGGACGGGTTTTTTGCGGAGACATAGGGCTCTGCGGCGGTCAGGAAATCCAGGGCGATGGCACCGCTTGAGGTCACCAGGCCGGGAATGCGTTCTGGTCCGCGTTCTGCCGAAAGATCTGCGGCGATCCGTGCCGCGTCAGCGATAAGGTCCGTGTCGCCGCCCGGTGGTGCACCGCGTGTCAGGACGATCGGCAAATCGACCAGGCCTTGTACCATGAAAGCTCCTTGCAGGACTTCGGAGAGATCGGACCACATGCCGTGAACCCTCAGCCAGTGTAAGTGTGTGACGCTCCGGGCAAGACATCAAGCTTGAAGACGATGGCGCCCCAAGTTCCTCTTTCACATCGCGCATCCCTGCCGTCCCGTTAACGGCATGAAAATCGTGATTGCCGCTGTGCCAGTCCCGATCAGCGCCGTGTTTCGATTGCGCGGGATGGATAGCTTTGGCATGGTGATGCGAGGGTGAAAACAGGGGCAGGCATCATGGCAGACGGAACTTTCGCAGTACTTATGTTCGTTCTCGGCTTGACCGACATGGGCGTAAACCATTGCGGGACAGATGCGGGGTGCCTTGGCAAGTCAGACGTGACTCCACGCTTTGCAATTTCCGGTGGCGAAGTGCTTGAACGGCGCGCCGACCCGGCGGGCGAGGTCTATCTGCGCTATGATCTGGGCCACAAACGCGGGCCGTTCGGCAATGCCGCCGGTCTGTCCATTGGCGAAAACGGGGAAACATGGGTCGGCTTCGGTTCGACCTACACGATTCCCTTTGGACGCAGTGGCGGGTATGCTGAACTGCATTCGATGCCGGGGCTGTATTTCGACAATGGCGGATTTGATCTGGGGGGAGTGATCGAGTTTCGGTCCGGACTTGAACTGGGCTACGAGACGTCCAAAGGCTGGCGCATGGCGCTGAGCTATGATCACCGCTCGAATGCCGGGATCTACGATGACAATCCAGGCATCGAGACCGTGCAGTTCAAAGTGTCGATCCCGTTGAACTAGTCCGTCATCGCAACCGGGCTTCGGTTTTTGCGTCGAACAGGTACATGTGGTCGGGGTCCAGAACCAGATCGACCATGTCTCCATCCGACGAGCGCTGATCGCCGCGTTCTTCGACGATGATCTTTTCGCCGTCCGGTCCGATCAGGTGGGCATAAGACACACCGCCAAGGCTTTCGGTCAGATCCACCCGGTGCGATGTGCCGGGGGTCAGGTCAAGATGTTCTGGCCGTAACCCGATCAGCACCGATTGCCCGTCTTGCGCGGTCGCGGTTTTCGCCACCGGTTGGGTAAGCCCATCCGACACCACCTTGTCCCCCTGAACCTGACCCCGGATAAAGTTCATGGACGGCGATCCGATAAACCCTGCCACGAACCGGTTGTCCGGATCGCGGTAAAGTTCCATGGGGGCCCCGACCTGTTCGATACGGCCAGCGCGCAGCACCACGATCTTGTCGGCCAAGGTCATCGCTTCGACCTGATCGTGGGTGACATAGATCATCGTCGCGCCGATTTCCTTGTGCAGGCGCGCGATTTCCACCCGCATTTCGACGCGCAGTTCGGCGTCGAGATTGGAGAGTGGTTCGTCGAACAGGAACACCTCTGGCCCACTCACAATCGCCCGACCAATCGCCACACGCTGACGCTGGCCCCCGGACAGGGCTTTGGGTTTGCGCTTGAGATAGTCGTCGAGTTTCAGAATTCGGCTGGCCTCCGAGACCTTTTTCTTAATCTCTGCAGTGGGATGGCCGGTCATCTTAAGGCCAAATCCCATGTTGTCCTCGACCGTCATATGGGGGTAAAGCGCATATGTCTGGAACACCATCGAGACGCCGCGATCCGATGGATCAAGCCGGGTCACATCGCGTTCACCGATCCGGACTTTGCCTTCCGTGGTCTCTTCGAGCCCGGCCACCATCCGCAAGAGCGTCGACTTGCCGCAACCCGAGGGCCCGACAAAGACGCAGAATTCGCCGTCGTCGACATCAAGGTCGATGCCGTGGATGACCTGCGTCTGGCCATACCGTTTGATGACGGTTTCAAGGGTCACTCCGGACATGGGAAATCTCTCCGTTGTTGGGTGTGTTGGGCGATGCGGAGGGTTGCGGGAAAAGCCAGTTTTCGGCGTCTTGCGCAATCGCGGCGGCGGCCAGTTTGAGGCGGAGGCCAAGCCTGTGCAATGTCTCAAGATCGGTGCGGCGGGTGGTTCCGGTGACGGACAAAGCGCCCAGCGGTCGCGACTGCCGGTTCAGAATCGGGGTCGCCACGCAGACGATACCGACTTCATGTTCCTCGCGGTCGAAACTCAGGCCTTCTTTCCTGATCTCGGCCAGTTCCTTGCTCAGACTGGCCGCCGAGCAATGAGTCGTTGACGTGAACCGATGCCAGCTTTGCTGGGCGAGGGCGGTCTTGAGTTCAGATTCCGGCAGAAACGCCAGCATCGCCTTGCCGACACCGGTGCAATAGGCCGGTCCAACCTTGCCGGCCTGGCTGAACATCTCGACCGGATCGCGCGCGTTGCGTTTGTCGACATAAAGCACCTGCGCATGATCAAGCTGGGCAAGATGCACGGTTTCGCCGGTCTCGGCGCTCAGCGCGTCAATATGCGCACGGGCAACCGGGGCGAGTGAGGATTGCGCCCAGGCGGCATGCGCAAGTCGCACTAGCCGCAGCCCCGGCGCATAAGTCTGCCGTTCGGGATCGTATTGCAGCATCCGCTGATTGGTCAGGGTTTGCACGAATCGGTACAGAGTCGCCTTTGGCAGATCTGAATCGTTGAGCAACTCTCCGAACCGCACCGGTCGGCTGTAGGACGCAATCTGGTCCAGCACAGCAAGCGCTTTGCCGACGGTTCCATCGTTTCGTACAACCGCAGTCATATGCGCGAAATCCCTCCCTTAGCCAGGTTCGTGGTGCCACGGCTGTTGACAACCATAGGCGAGTCGCTGTTATGATTTCAATATGCAAAACAAGGTTTCGAATAATGGAACCATTCTTGCACCAGAATTGGGAGCATAAGGGAGGACACCATGCGTTCCACATTGAAAGCGTCGGCATTGGCGCTGACCGCGGCCTTTGCCGCCTCGACGGCATTTGCACAAGACAACGCACTCAGCGGCGATCTCAAGATTTTCCTCGACACGTCGAACCCGGCACCGCGTGCAACCATGGAAGCGATGATCGAACGGTTCGCAGAGGCGCATCCTGATCTGAACATCGAAACAACCGTGATCGACCGCGAGGCGTACAAGACCCAGATCCGAAACTTTCTGACCGCAGATGCGCCGGATGTGGCCACATGGTACGCCGCCAACCGGATGAAGCCCTATGTCGACGCGGGCCTTTTTGAAGACGTGTCCGACCTCTGGGAAGAACCCGCAATTGCCGACAACCTTGCCTCGACCAAAGGCGCGATGACCATCGACGGCAAGCAATGGGGCGTTCCCTATACCTACTACCAGTGGGGCATCTATTACCGCAAAGACATCTTCGACGAATTGGGCCTGTCCGAGCCCGCGACATGGGAAGAGGAAAAAGCCAACTGCGCCAAGATCGTCGAGTCCGGCCGTGCCTGTTATACCATCGGTACCAAGTTCCTGTGGACCGCTGGCGGCTGGTTTGACTACCTCAACCTGCGCACCAACGGTTTCGACTTCCACATGCAGCTTGCTGCGGGTGAGGTGGCCTGGACCGATGATCGCGTCCGCCAGACCTTTGCCAATTGGCGCGAACTGATCGACATGGGCGGTTTCGTCGACAACCACCAGAACTACAGCTGGCAGGAAGCGCTGCCGTTCATGGTCAATGGCGAAGCCGCGTCCTACCTGATGGGCAACTTCGCCGTGGCGCCGCTGCGCGAAGCCGGTCTGAGCGATGACCAGCTTGATTTCTACCAGTTCCCAGCGATCAACCCGGATGTCGAACTGGCCGAAGACGCGCCGACCGACACGTTCCACATCCCGGCCAATGCCAGCAACAAGGAAGCAGCCCGCGAATTCCTGCGTTTTGTTGTGTCTGCCGAAGAACAGACCGTAATCAACAACGGTGAAAACCTCGGCCAGCTTCCGGTGAACGCGTCTGCGTCGATCGATGATGACAAGTTCCTTGAACAGGGCTTCACCATGCTGTCCTCCAACAGCCCGGGTGGCGTGGCACAATTCTTTGACCGCGACTTCCCGGCGGAAATGGCGGCCGAAGCGATGCAGGGTCTGCAAGAGTTCATGGTGATCCCGGACAATCTGGACGACATCCTTGCGCGGCTCGAACAAGTCCGAGAGCGCGTCTACAGGTAAGTCAGGCATTCGGCGGGCCGGGCGCCATCCCGGCCCATCCCGGCCCATCCGCAAGCCGACAATCGGTTTTTGCGTGGCCCGTGTGGAGGAGACCCGACCATGACCGTCACAGCCCTGCCTGACACCGAACCACCGCAACGCGGCTGGTACAAACGCAACGAGATCGCGGTCACGCCGTGGCTGTTTCTTGCCCCCGCGATCCTGTTCTTCGCGGTCTATGTCATCATTCCGATCTTCCAAAGCTTCTCGATCTCGCTTTACGACTGGGATGGACTGGGGCAGGCGGAGTATATCGGGCTTGGCAACTATGCTGAACTGATGAACGATCGCGCATTTGAAGTGTCCTTGTGGAACAACTTCAAATGGCTGCTGTGTTATCTTCTGGCGATCCCTGCTGGCCTGTTCATCGCGCTGTTTCTGAACCAGACCGTGCCGGGTATCCGCATTTACAAATCCTTGTTCTTCTTTCCTTTTGTGCTTTCGCAAGTTGTCGTCGGGCTGGTGTTTGCCTGGTTCTACCTGCCGAACGAAGGTCTGCTGTCCAACATGCTGGAACTGGTTGGTCTTGGCCCCGTCAACGTGCTGGGTGATCCGCAACTGGCGACCTATGGCATTATTCTGGCCGGACTTTGGCCGCAGACCGCCTATTGCATGATCCTGTATCTCACCGGCCTGAACGCCGTCGATCCCGAACAGGTCGAGGCGGCGCGACTGGACGGCGCGAAGGGCTGGAAGATGTTGTGGTACGTGATTGTGCCGCAGCTTCGCCCGGCCACATTCATCGCTTTTGTGGTCACGATCATCGGCGCGCTACGCTCGTTCGATCTTATCTCGATCATGACCAACGGTGGCCCGTTTGGACAAACCCGCGTGCTGTCCTTCTACATGTTCGAAAAGGCACTGTCGGAATATGGTTTCCGCATGGGCTATGGCGCGGCCATCGCTGTGATCCTGTTCCTGATCATGCTGGTCTTCATCGCCTACTTCCTGTGGTCGATGTATCGCGAAGAGAAAGGGCACTGAGCATGTTGTTACTGACAGGAGCCTCCGGCGGGAGTTTATTGGGCAAGATGAAGATCAGGCCGTTGCGCAATGACGGGGGGGCGATCTGATGTTTCCGCGGCCCATTCAACAGGCCAGCGCGCCTGCGCAAACCGCCTACAAGACGATGCTGCCCATCGCGCTGATCCTGTGGCTCTTGCCACTGATCGCGGTTGCGGTGTTTTCGATCAAACCGGCCTCGGATTTCACCCAGGGAAACTACTGGGGTGCGCCGGGATCGTTCGAGATGCTCAACAATTACGGGCAGGTGTTCTTCAGTTCCGACATGCCGCGTTACATGCTGAATTCCGTGTTCATCACCGTGCCCACCGTTATTGGTGCAGTGGCGCTGAGCGCGATGGCGGGCTTTGCGCTTGGCATCTACAATTTCCGCTCGAACATCTGGGTGTTCTTCATGTTCGTCGCGGGCAATTTCGTGCCGTTCCAGATCCTGATGGTGCCGGTGCGCGACCTGACGCTGGACCTTGGGCTTTACAACACCAAGACCGGCTTGGTGCTGTTTCACATTGCGTTTCAGACCGGGTTCTGCACGCTGTTCATGCGCAACTTCATTCGCGCGTTGCCGTTCCCGCTGATCGAGGCGGCACGGGTCGAAGGTGTTGCGGAATGGCGCATCTTCTGGTTTGTCGTGCTGCCATTGATGAAACCGGCGCTGGCGGCACTTGCCGTGCTGATCTTCACCTTCATCTGGAACGATT
>NZ_JBHYFV010000071.1:0-6946 GCF_051859345.1 Marivita sp.
TCATCGGTTCCTGAAAGATCATGGCGATATCTCGGCCCCGCAGGTTGCGGATGGCCTTGGACTTGGGATCGAGTTGCAGCAGATCAACGGTTTCATCGAAATCGCCGGCCCGTGCCGTGCGGTGCCGGTGCAGCAGCGCCTGCCCTCCGGTCACGCGGCCGGGCGGATCGACGATCTGCAGAATCGAGCGCGACATCACGCTCTTGCCGGATCCGCTCTCGCCGACAACGCAAAGCGTCTTGCCAGCATGGAGTTCGAGCGACACATCATCCACCGCGCGGAATGCGCCGCGTTTGGTCACGAATTCGGTGGTCAGGTTCTTCAGTTCCAGAACCGTCGTTTCAGCGTCGGGTTTCATGGCTGTCTGTTTCATCAGTGCATGTCCTGCGAATAGGGGTCAGCCGCGTCGCGCAGACCGTCGCCCAGGAAGTTCAGCGCCAATACCGCAAGGACGACCGCCCCGCCCGGCACGAACAGCCACGGCGCCTCGGAAATGGAGCGGATGTTCTGCGCTTCTTTCAGCAACACGCCCCAGGAGATGATCGGCGGGGTCAGGCCGAGGCCAAGGAAAGACAGCGAGGTTTCGGCAATGATCATCACCGGGATCGCCAGCGTGACCGAGGCGATGATGTGGCTGACCATCGAGGGCATCATGTGGCGGAAGATCACGCGCTTTCGCGAGCCTCCATCCAGCCGGGCGGCGGTGACGAAATCCTCGGTCCTGAGCGCGAGGAACCGGCCCCTGACGACCCGTGCAAGTTCCGTCCACGCGACCAGCGACAGGATGACGGTGATCGCGAAGTATCGCGCCAGCGGCGACCAGTCCTGCGGCAATGCCGCGCTGAGCCCCAGCCAGATGGGAATCGTCGGCAACGAGATCACAAGCTCGACGATCCGCTGGATGAACATGTCGACCCGCCCACCGTAGAAGCCGGAGATACCGCCCAGGATCAGACCCAGGATAAGGCTCAGGCTCACACCGATCAGGCCGATGGACATGGAAACGCGGGTTCCAGAGATCGTCCGGCTGAGCATGTCGCGCCCCAGTCGATCCGCGCCGAATAGAAAGAAATGCTCATCGGGGTTTTCGGTCGTCAGAAAGTGACGCTCCATCGGGAACAGACCCCAGAGTTCGTAGGGATCGCCCTTCGCAAAGAAGTCCAGATAGATCTTCTTGTCCGGGTCCTGAGTATAAGTGGTCTTCAGCGTAAAGGAGTCGCGCTCCATCGTCATCGCGATCACATGGGGATTGAGCGACCAGCCACCCTCGGCATCCCGGTCGACGAGGCGGATCATCTGCGGGGGATGGAAGATGTCCGACGACGAGGTCGCGTTCGGATCAAATGGTGCCAGGAACTCGGCAAAAAGCCCGATGACATAGAGCAACAGGATGATGATAGCACCTGTCATGGCCAGCTTGTGGCGGCGGAAGGCCAGCCAGATCAGCCGCCACTGGGACGCAAAATCCTCGGGCGATTGTTCCAGGGCGCGGGGGTCTATTTCGGATTTCGTGGTCATTTGGATCACCGGAAGCGGATGCGCGGGTCGATCACCGCGAGCAGGATGTCGGAAACGAGCATGCCCACGATCGACAGACAGCAGAGCAGAAGGATGAAGGCCCCCGCGAGATACATGTCCTGCGCCAGCAGCGCTTGCAGCATCAGAGGACCGGAGGTTGGCAGCGACAGCACGAAGGCTGTGATGACCGCACCCGAGATCAGCTGC
This sequence comes from Marivita sp., assembly GCF_051859345.1. Taxonomy (GTDB): domain Bacteria; phylum Pseudomonadota; class Alphaproteobacteria; order Rhodobacterales; family Rhodobacteraceae; genus Marivita. The sequence continues at coordinate 1,726 of NZ_JBHYFV010000071.1, forward strand.
GGAAAGGCCCAGCCGATGGTCGAGATGAAGGGGTTGATGGCGATGCGCACGGGGTACTTCAGGATCAGACGCCATTCCGACAGACCCTTGGCACGGGCGGTCGTCACATAGGGGCGGTGCAGTTCGTCCAGCAGGTTGGCACGCATGATGCGCACGAGGCTCGCTGTGGCGCTTGTGCCAAGGATGATGACCGGAATCCAGATATGCGCGGCAAGGTCACCCAGCTTGGCCATGGTCCACGGCGCATCCTGATACTGTTCCGAGAAAAGCCCCGAGACGTCCGATCCGAAATGCACCACGGCAACGTACATCAGCACCAGCGCAAACAGGAAGTTCGGCGTTGCCAACCCGATAAAGCCGATGGTGGTGAAGAAATAGTCCCCGATCGAATACTTTCGCACGGCCGAGAAAATTCCGATGGGAAGGGCCATCGCCCAAGTGAACATCAGTGTCGCCAGCGCGAGGGTGACCGACAACGCCATGCGCTCCCAGATCAGTTGGCTCACCGGCTGCTGCCATTCAAAGGAAATTCCGAAATCGCCCTGAAGCACGCCCCCGATCCACCTGAAATACTGGATGATGAAGGGTTGATCGAAGCCGTAGCGTTCGCGAAGCGCGTCCAGGCGGGCTTCGTCCACCACGTCACCGGATTGCGCCAGCGTGGCCGCGAAGGTTGTCAGGTAATCGCCGGGTGGTGCGGTGATAAGCGCAAAAGCGATAAGCGACACCGCGAACAAGAGCGGGATTGCCCAGAGAATGCGACGCGCGATGTAGACAAGTAACATCAAGAGACCCCTGTTTGCTTGCTCTTTGGTCGGAGTGAGCCAGCGTTGTCAGATCACCTGCCAAGGGTGGCAGGGGGAAGGAAGAGTGGCACTGCAAACTGGTTTCGCACAAAAGGCACGGCAGCAACTCAAAAAGTCATGCCATCGCTGCACACGCAGCCTGTATCGTGCATACTTGAACTGGTGAGGAAGCGGTGCCACCGTTGTGGCAGCACCGCAGAGATCGACGTTATTCGCTTTTCCAGTACCACGACTGTGGCAAGGTCGGCGAGGGTGTCGGATAGTACCAGGAACTCGGCATGCTCTCAGGTACGTTCATCAGGTCGTTCTTGACGATACCGTATGTGGGGAGTGCCTGCGACACACCGATCGTTTCGAACTCGTCCGCCGCGATCTGCGCAATCTCGAGCATGGCCTCACGACGTTCGTCCGCATCGGTCATCCCCCGCGCCGCGTCGTAAAGTTCAAGACGCTTCTTGATGGACTCGGGCGGCTCTTCGCCTTCTTCACCACCACTCAGGTACCAATCCTTCCAGGCGATTCCGTAGCGGCTGTCGTGGTGCACCGGCACCAGCATCTGCGGGATTTGGCCCGCAACCCAGCTTTGCGTCGCCCGCCAGATGGCGGCATCATGGTCGTTGCTGTTCGAGGTCCGCTCGTAGAAGAACGTGCGCTCCAGCGGGTTGATCTCCATATCGACGCCGATCTCGGCCCATTGCTGCTCGATCAACTGAAGTGAGTCCACCCAGGTCGGATCGAATGTCGGGATGACGTCGATCTGGAAGCGCACGGGTTCGCCGTTGGCCATCCTGCGGATACCGTCGTCGCCACGCTCCAGCCCAAGCCCGTCCAGCAACTCGTTCGCCCTTTCGGGATCGTGCTCGAGGAACTGCGTTGCGATCTGCTCATGGTGATAGGGATGATCCTCGAACGGCCCTTGCTGCCACGGCGCGCCCTGGCCCAGCATGACAGTGTCGATGATCGCCTGCCGGTCCATGCCGATGGAAAGCGCGACACGGAAATCCTTTTCCCTGAACAACGCCCGCTTATCTGGGTCTTTGTGGGTCAGGTTCAGGCTGATGGACATGTCGGTGCCACCGGTCGATTTGGCCTCGAAGAAGTCATAGTCACCCTTCTCACGATTCTCGGCCAGCACGGGCCGGTTCGCCGGAGGATCAATGTGCCGCAAGCCGAAATCGACATTGCCGCCCATCACAGAGAGGATGAGGCTTTCGACATCCTGGTCAATCGGCGCGACGACCTGGTCGATATAAGGCAGTTGGTTGCCCTCGGTGTCGATTTGCCAGAAATAAGGGTTGCGCTTCAACACGACGCGAGTGGCGCCGCCGACGTATGGCTCACTGATAACCCAAGGGTCCAGCGTTGGGCGTTCCGCGTTGCCCCACCGGGCTGGAATTTCCAGATCGCCACATTTCTGCAGGAACAGGTTCTGCCAGTCCGTTGCACCGTTCTCCTCGATGAGTGAGGCCAAGCCGTCACTGTTGTAGGCGGGCAGGAACTGCGAACAGTAGTGCTTGGCATACAGCACCGGATGCTGCCCCAACGGGCTGGCAAGTTCGGCAAGGAAGTCGCCATACGGTTCCTTGAAGGTGAAGCGCACGGTGTAATCGTCGACCTTCTCGATGCTCATTGGCTCGCCGCCCGAAGTGTAGCGCGGCGGTGTCGGAGCGAATTCTTCGTTCAACACCAGATCTTCGACATTGAACATCACGTCATCGGCCGTGAACGGGGTGCCGTCCGACCACTTCATCCCGTCGCGCAGGTAGAACGTGAATACACGGCCACCTTCAGTGACCTCGACGCTCTCTGCCACGTTGGGCACGATCTCGGTATATTGCGGATCCCAGCGGACCAGGCCTTGGGGCCCGACCACACGCAGGATATGATTGTGGTCCGAGCTGCCGCGGAGATAGATCCTAAGGTCACCCCCATAGGTGCCGATCTGGTCCAGCGGGCTTACGACCTCTGGCTCGTCGCCGACACGCTCGGCCACCGGAGGCAGGCTACCCGCCGCCACCATGTCGGCAAGCGCTGGTGCCTCTCCGGTTGCATCTTGCGCAAATGCCGGCAAGGCCATCAACGGCAGGATCACGGCACTCAGCTTCAGGCGGCTCATTGCGCGCCCTGCTGATCCGGACCTGTCGGTTGCAGTATCTGGTTTCATTTTCTTCCTCCCTTTTCGCGCCTTGAGGCTGCGGCTCCACCCGCCTGCTGCTCGCAGCGTGTCTGAAAACCGTATCTCAGCAATTTACACTTTTCAATATAGATTGTACATTATTTTAGATGTACTAAATCTGGGGCGACGTCTAACACCACCTTACGCGCTGTCCCAAAACAGAAAAACCAGTGGAAAAAATATGCTCAAGGCCTCAAGAAAACTGGAAACGGACACTTCTGTTTCATACACTATTTCGTTCCAACGGTTTGCCCCTGCCATGCTTGATCATGACCTGAGCCCCGTGAGCGACGCACAGAAAGGTGCCGGTTCATGATCGGCTCGAACCCACCCGCGCAGGAGTCCCAGAACGCTGCGGCGCGCTGCATTGATCGATCTGGAAAGCGAATCGCACTCACCGGTGGCTCAGGACGGGTTGGAACGGCCTTGCGCCAATTCCTCGCAGAGCAGGTGACGAGCATAAAGATCGTCGATACTGCCGATCCGGGACCTCTTGGCGCCAACGAAAGCTGGGAGCAGGTCGATATATCTGACGGTGAAGCATTGGCGACCTGCATGGCGGACGTGGATGCCATCGTGCATCTTGCAGGGTATCCGAACGAGCAGGGAATCGATGACATCCTTCGCGTCAATGTTCTGGGCACTCATAACGTTCTCGAGGCAGCCCGGCGCAATGCCATCAGCCGGGTCGTTTTCGGGTCGTCCAACCATGCCGTCGGCTTCTACCCGCGAGAAACACGCGTGTCCGAAACCGACCCCATGCGTCCGGATTCGCTCTATGGACTAAGCAAATGCTGGGGCGAGTTGGAAGCGGGTCTCTACTTTGACAAATTCGGAATTCGTACGCTGAACATCCGCATAGGCAATGCGGGAGACCGGCCAACGGACGCGCGCGCGCTCAGGATTTGGGTCAGCTCGCGCGATCTGGCCCAGTTGGTACTGATCGGACTTGAGCACCCCGACATCACCTGCACAACCGTTTTCGGTATCTCCCAAGTAGAGGCTGGTTGGCTGGACAACAGAGCCGCGGCGGCCTTGGGCTATATCCCTGCCGACAGCGCACAGTCGCTCGCCGGACCGGACACCGCACTGGAACGGCCCTCGCCCATGCCGCATATCGCCGAATTCTTTCAGGGTGGCCGTTTCTGTGTCATCGACCATGACGGAACGCTCAGGGGGCGCTTGCGATGACGACGCAGGCAGCGTCAATCCCAAGGACCATTCAGCATTTGCACGCCCTGCGCCAAGTGATCCGCAATGACATCTTCGAGGTGGTTTTTCAGCCGATGGCTGGAGGACGCATGCTGCGACTGCGTCACGTCGATCACGGCGATGTGCTCGTACCGCTTCACGATGAGGACATTGACCTCGACCGATGGCCCAAAGCCGGTGCGTTTCCGTTATTTCCGTTTCACAACCGGTTGCGGGATGCGGTCTTTCAAAATGACGGGAAGACGATCCGACTGGAACCCAACTCGGCAAACGGCAAGGACGTGTTGCACGGCCCGGCGCACCGACGACCCTGGAGCGTCACGGAATTGGGCCCAGCCCACATCGAGATGAGCATGGACTACCGGGCCGACGACGAATGGCCTTTCGACTTCAGGGCCACGCAACGGTTCGAACTTCACCAAGACCGTCTGATCATCCGATTGGGTCTGACGAATACCGGGAGTACCGTCATGCCTGGCGGCATCGGTTGGCACCCCTATTTCAGGCATTCTACTGATGAACAGATCAGGATCACCGCACAGTGGCAATGGGATCCATTCGGCCTGGGCGGGCTTTCCGAAGCGGGCAAACATAACCTTCGGACAATGGTCACGTCGATTCCAAGCGACACGGCCCAGCATTATTCCGGCTGGACAAAAGCCACTGTTCGGATCAACGGCGGCGCGACGACGACGCTATTGGGCGATGACGCCCTGTCATGTCTCACTGCCCTACAAACCAGCCAATATCTTTGCCTTGAACCCACATCTCATGTCGCGGGCGCATTGGAACGCCTACCAGATGCGTGCCCGGAAACCGGTATGCGCCTGCTGCAGCCCGGCGCAAGTCTCAGTGGAACAGTGTCGCTTTCGATCTCCTGAAGTCATGTGTTCACATGGCCAAGCGCGAAACGAGGGACCATTGGTCAGACCTCACTGATGCAACCGAAACTTGATACCCGAGCACCGCAATTACCGACCTGGGATCAATCAAGATGCCAAACTGAACCGCCCCGGTTTCTCCAGAG
>NZ_JBHYFV010000072.1:0-6865 GCF_051859345.1 Marivita sp.
GACGTGGTTCTGGGCAACCCGCCCTATGTCCGCATGGAACACCTGAAGGCGCTGAAGCCCTATCTGGAAAAGCGGTATGAGGTGGTTTCCGACAGGGCCGATCTCTACTGCTACTTTTTCGAACGGGGCCTGCGCCTGCTGAAACCGGGCGGGCGGCTGGGGTTCATTTCCTCGAACACCTTCTTCAAGACCGGATCGGGCAAGCCCTTGCGCGGCTACCTGCTGCGCGAAGCGACCATCGAAGGCGTTGTCGATTTTGGCGATCTGCAAATCTTCGAAGGCGTGACCACCTATCCGGCCATCCTGACCATGAAACGCGGGGCCGCGCCCAAGAGGCATGAGCTGCGCTTCTGGAAGGTGGACGCCCTGCCAGAGGGTAACTTTCAGGCGACTTGGGGAAAGGCCGCAGGGCCGTATCCGCAGGGCGCTCTTGGGGCAGGGTCCTGGGAACTGGAAAACCCTGCTCTGCGCGCCCTACGCAACAAGATCAGGCAAGGCAAGAAGACGCTGAAGGACGTCTACGGATCACCGCTCTACGGTATCAAGACGGGTCTGAACGGGGCTTTTGTGATCGACAGCACCACCAAGGAACGCCTCTGCGCCCAAGACCCCCGATCTGCCGATGCTGATGAAGCCCTTCCTCGAAGGCAAAGACCTGAAACGTTGGCGGGCCGAACCGCGTGGCCTTTGGCTGATCTACATTCCTCAACGTCGGGTAAATATTGACGACTACCCGGCCATCCGGGATTGGCTGTTGCCCTTTAAGGACAAGCTCGAAGCCCGTGCGACGAAACAGGAATGGTTCGAACTTCAGCAGGCGCAGGAAGCGTATTCACCATTCTTCCAGCCACCGAAAATTGCCTACGGACATTTCCAAGATCAACCGATCTACTCGATGGAAACCACTGGGGCATACTCGAACAACAAGACCTACTTTATCCCAAATGGTGACTGGGACTTGCTGGAGGTCCTAAATTCCAAAGCGATCTGGTTTGATTTTTGTTCGAGGACGACTGCTGTTCGGGGTGGGTGGCGCGAAGCTACGGCGCAGCATATCGAACCATTGCCAATGCCTCCCATCACAGACACGGCCAAAACAGAACTAAGCCGATTGGCGGAAGGGGCCAGCAAGGCGGCACAGGAACGCCTGACCCTGCAAACTGCCCTGAAGCATCGACAATCGCAGAAGGCCAGCCGGGAAGAAATCGCAGCTCTTCGCGGTATCATCCGCCAAGACCGCGAAATCGGGCTGTTCGTGTCGTCTGGCGGGTTCACGCCCCAAGCCATGGCCGAGGCGCGCAACGGCACCGTGCATATCCAGCTCATGGACCTGGATAGCTTCCTCGAAAACTGGATGGCCTACTACGACAAGCTGGCCGAGGAAGACCGCGCCCTATTGCGTCTACGCCCCGTCTACTTCCTGTCGCCGAATTGAGTGGGCAGGAGGGCAGCATTGGCAGGCCCATGCAGGTCTTGGCTATCAGGGTCGGGTTCTGCTGCGAGGCGTCATCCAAGCGCTGGGTTTGATCATACGGCACCCATGACAAATGTGACATTATGTCATGGGTCAGATTGAAACATGCATCGCGGATGCAATCGATCGAGATTTCTAGCCGGCCAAGCATCAATGAACCAGAGGTTGAAGGGATCGCGAAATCCAGGGTTCAAGGCAAATCTGCAGTTTCCCCTCTGCCAAGGTTTGAGCCAGCAATGGAATCGACGCCCCTCCACGAACGCCCCCGAACGGGGTTCGGGTACAAGCCGAAAATCCCATCTGACCCCAGACCGGGTCGCCAGTCCCAACCCCATGAACCAGCGGTACAAGAGGATGTAGTGCATCTGGTCCATCACGTGCCGTTCGGCGCAACCAACGAACAGGACCTGGATCAGGCAGGCCCGGACAGGCCGTTCCGGCGGGATCGCGGGACGCCCGAGGTCACCGTAGACCGCAGTCAACTCGGCATCGCGACTGTTCGGGGTCTCGTCTACCCCCTGCCGACCATTGCGCCACGGGTGCTGTGCCGAGAAACGCTCTTGCAGATCAATGCGCCTGAACAGGACCACGCTTGCCTCCTCCGCACTGCGCATCAACAACCCCCGCACTTGTCGCGCCCAGGCTGAACCACGATCTCAAACCAATGTCGGAACGGCGCCATTGCAGCCGCCAGTCAACCATGTGACCTCGCGATATGACTCCCTTACAACGAGGGTTCTGAAACAACCCGCTTGTACAGCTCCCTAATCTGGTACAGTCTCACAGATGGGTGATGGGGGGAAGTGCCGATGGTCTCTGCCAATGACATTCGGACTGCAACGAATGTAGTTTCCGCAAATACGTTACTTGATGCTTGGTATTTGTCTCGCGAAGCATACAAGACTCCCTTGACTGCGAATCTGGCAAACGGCTGGCGCCTTCTCGACCGGCACGAGCTTGGCCTCGGTGATCGATCTTATGATCGCTATTTCTCTGGCCAATACCTCTACTCTAATCTTGACTTCGTTTGGTCCATCCTCGGCACTCGAGCACACAACTCGCAAGGGTTTGTGGCGGTCAACGAAAGAGGGCAATACGCGTTGGTTTTTAGAGGCACGGAACCCCTATTGACACCTAACGGAGCAAATGACTGGCTGAACAACGTTACGCTTCCATTTATAGATTTTGTTTACTCAGGGTTCTCACTCTTGATTAATTCATTCAAGAGCCTGTCGAGCAGCAGCGGACAGCAAGCCTATGTCTTCGGTCATAGTCTCGGCGGCGCAATGGTCGAGCGATTCATAAACAGCGAACCGGTGGCGAATTACAAGGGGGTAGCAATTGCATCACCTGGCCATCCTGGAATTCGATACAACTCCAATCTCTTGAACGTAAATCACTCAGGTGATCTAGTGGCGAACCTTTTTTCCAACGTTCCCGGCATCGGAGCCAACTCCGGCAGAATTGCGGAAATTGATTTGCCCCAAGTAAGCGGCACCATTGAGCACCGCATTGGAACCTACGGTGGAAGCATAGTTGACATCTGGAACAGTCAACTATGGCGCTACTTCGATGGACATAATATTGTAGCCCTCGGCTTCGGCGCTGGAATGATAGGCAATTCACAATCTTCCTCTCGAGCCTTTCTGATAGGCTCTGGTGGAGATGATGCGCTGTTTGGTGGCTCTGGTCGAGATCTGCTGTTTGGTAGCGGTGGAGACGATCGACTTTATGGAGGTGCGGGCAACGACACATTGAACGGAGGAGCCGGCAACGATACACTTTACGGAGGCTCCGGAACAGATACCGCCGTTTTCAAATATGGGTGGCAATTCTACAGGGGCCAGGGAACAAATCCCGAAGACTTTCGGGTTGTCGCTCTGCGTCATGAGCCAAGCAACGATCGCCTCATTAGTATCGAGCGCCTCGTCTTTGCTGACCGAACATTCGAATCAGTTGCCGACTATCTGGCACTCTTCTCTCCATCGCAGAGCCAACCGCCAGTCCGAGTGGTGGAAGAATTGGTTCAAGTTCAACCTCCAGCAATACCCGCGCCGGTTTTTCAGCCACCAACGCCTTCCGGCCTCCCTCAAATGTTCGTTGCAACGAGGAGTTTCGATGAAGGAAACGACGGCTGGCGCACTGTGCAGTTCGAGATAAACATTGATCGCGCAGCGCCAGCGCCGATAACTTTTCTGTTCATGACGACACCGGGACAGGGCTATGGCGCTGCGACTCAAGGGGTGGATTATGAATACACATTCCAAACAGTGACGATCCCTATTGGCGCCCGAACTGCTTGGGTGCCGCTACGCATCTTCGGTGACAGGGATGTTGAGCCTGATGAGTTCTTCAATATCATTGTCTCCAACTTGCAAGGCGCAGAGTTTTCGGGAGGTGGCCTTATCCGAACGGCGCAGGTATGGATCCGAAACGATGACGGTGTAGCCGCAGCTACTCCCCCAACTGAGCCCCCACCCCCACCTCCTCCACCCCGTGCACCCGCTGGGCCCGTGTATCTCACACTTGAAACAGAGCTACAAAGGTATGCCGAGGGAGCAGGCGGTGCATCGACAGAGTTCCGCTTCAACGTCGTGAAAACGGGAGACCTGTCGGTCGAAACTCGTTTTCGTGTGGAGGTCGAAGGCTGGGGCGCAGCGCCGGCGTCGCCGGACGACTTTGTCGGTGGCGCTTATCCTTCCGCTACGGTTCGGCTTCAGCCTGGAGAAAGCAGCTACACGTTTCGAGTTCGCGTTCAGAACGACAACATCCCGGAGCCCCATGAGACCTTCCGCGTCAATTTGATCCCAATCTCGCAGGGGGTCGCACTGTTCAATGATACTGCTATAGGAGTGATTCTGAACGATGACGGAACAACTTTACCTCCACCCAGCGGCGGAGCGGTGCACGTGTCTGTGTTTGCCTTGGACGCTGTCAAGGCGGAAGGGACTGATGTATACTTGGATGACGACGGTCAATACTACGCCTCTTCTACAACGCCATTCACCTTTGAAGTCGTAAGATCTGGGGATCTTAGTCAGGTGACCGCTGTCCGGGCGCACTGGCCCAGTCAACTTGGCGGAACACCTCAAGCCTTGATGAGTGATTTTGCACAGCCAGGGCAAACAGTTATCACTTTTAATCCTGGGGAAGAGCGGCAAACATTCGACATACCTGTATGGCGCGACAATGTAAATGAACCGGATGAACCATTCCTTGTTACCATAACTCCACATTCAAGCTACCCAAACGTAGTAATCGGTAAAGGTAGTGCACAAGGCATAATTCTCAACGATGATGGGCCGAATCCACCATTGGTCACACCACGGTTGACATTTGTACAGGACATTGGCGCGTCACAGACCATAACGATGTATGTTGACCTGTCCCACACGATGCCAATCCCTGTCACAATGAACTACCAGATTGGTTACAGATCAGGCCAACCCGGAGTCGCGGATCCGGGTATCGATTTTGTCGCCGAAAGTGGAGTTCTAACTATTGCTCCCGGGCAAATCATCGGCGAGGTTCCTATTACCATCTTGGGCGGAGCGGGTTCGGAAGATCTCAAAGCGGTAGTTGTAAGATTTACAAACCTAGTTAACGGCTACTTCGGGCGATCTGTAAGCGATTGGAGCGGCATCGCCGTCATTGCTGATGACGATGACCATAATCCATTTCCATCCGGATCAGAAATGCTGGCAGCGCAGGCGATTGAGTTAGGGGTCTTGCGGCAAGCAGACTGGCAGCGGGTAGATTACCATCTCGACGAGTTCTCCAAAAGGCATGTATATAGTTTTTCTTTAGAAGAACCTATCTCTGTTGCGATGACGGGCTCGGGCCCTTCGCTCATTTTTGATTCAAGCGGCACTATTCTTTCAAGCAATTTTGATTATTTTGATCAAGTTTACATAAGGGATATCGCTGGTGCAATTGCAGGCGGCGCAGCATTGCAGCCAGGCTCCTATTTCCTAGTCTTGGAAAGCTCCCCCGGCTTCGGATATTCGGAAGGTCCGGGCAGTTTCAATCTGATTGGCCTTCCTGATCTGGACCTTCCGCCTATCTTGTATATGGAGGGCCTTGGTAGTTCTGGGCCCAACGGATATTTCCCTGCGGGCTTTGGCCCTGAGAGTTCTGGCCAATTCTTTGTCGTGAGACTCACAGAACCTGTCGATAGGGACGTTTCTTTTGAGATCGAGTACCGTTCGGTTACTGCCATGGCGGGAGTGGATTTTCGAACTGATAATGCAGGTGAGTATGTTTTGTCAGCAGGTGAGACATCATTGACACTCTTCGTACCTCATATATCAGATGTCCTTCATGAAGGCCCAGAGCGTTTCGATGTTGTCCTCAAAAGTGTTATGGGCGCGGTCCTGCCGAATTTGTCTGATGAGTTGGTTCTAAGCCTAACGATAGTTGATGATGACCCGGATCCTGATCCGAATTTCTCTATTGATACTCTCTTGGCGGACAGGGCGGAGGGGGGCCCTGGCTCGTCTGTTCCGTTCACCTTTGAAGTCAGTCGTGCCCCTGCACATTCTACCCTAGGCGCATGGGTCGATTGGCAAGTAAGTGGCAGTGGACTCAACCCCGCAACACCGTCGGATTTTGTTGGTGGGATCTATCCATCTGGTCGACTGCATTTTGCGGCTGGCCAGTCGCGTGCCGTACTTGAAGTCATGGTAGCCGGTGATTCTTGGGCTGAACCAGACGAGACCTTTTCTGTTACGCTGGTGGGCGTCGCCCCAGGTTTTGGGGTCAGACGTGCGCAAGCGGAGGGTGTAATTAGAAATGACGATGGATCTGCAGGCGCGTTCTCATTGGGACCAGGAAGTGTGGAGGTTGGCGGTGACTATGCACTGGGCTTGGATATTCGAAACGCTTATCTGAAGGGTGACGGCACGGGAGTGCTGCTCGGCAATGATAGACCGAATGTTCTATCCGGAAACAATTCCCCCAATAGGTTGTTTGGTGCCGGTGGGGAAGATACGCTCTTTGGCTATGGCGGTGACGATGAGTTGTACGGAGGTGAGGGCAATGATCTTCTGTACGGTGGAAGTGGTGCGGATCGAATCTATGGAGGACCTGGTGAGGACTTCATTTATGGCGAGGATGGTAACGACACTTTATTCGGTGGCGCGGGTGATGACACCATCTTTGGGGGCTTAGGTCTAGACTTGATTTATGGAGGGGTTGGCGACGACGTTTTGCATGGTGACACTGGTGATGATGTTCTTTTTGGCGATGGCGGGAACGATACGATCTTCGGTGGAGCCGGTGATGATGTAGTTTATGGAGGCGATGGACTGGATTGGCTCTTCGGCGACGCAGGAAACGATACCCTGTTCGGTGGAGCCGGCAATGACACTCTGTTTGGCGGTCTAGGCAACG
>NZ_JBHYFV010000073.1:0-6814 GCF_051859345.1 Marivita sp.
AGTGCTAATGCGCTCTGTGTTCAGGGAAAGTGGATAGTATGGCAAAGTCAGAATCTAAGATGCGGACTTCGGTTCCAAGCGAAAACCGTTTGGGAACCGTCGATCCCGAATCGGCGTTCGACGATCAGGACAAGCTCTCCAGTCGGGATTTTGTTTCGTCCCTGTCCCGAGGCCTGTCGATTCTGAGCAGTTTCAGCCGGACGTCACGCAAGATGACCCTGAGCGAAGTCGCCGCCGAAACCGACATGAGCCGTGCCACCGCAAGACGGTTCCTTCTGACGCTGGTCAAGGAAGGCTATGTCGTCACGGATGGGAAACTCTTCGATCTCACTCCGAAGGTTTTGGAACTTGGGTTTTCCGTCCTGTCAAAGATCGGCATCTGGGATCGCGCCCGCCCTTTCATGGAACGTCTGTCCGAGCAGACCGGGGAAAGCTGCACAGCGGCCATTCTGGACGGGTTGGAAGTTGTCTATGTCGCCGGTGTGCAGGCGCATAACATCATCAGCGTCGGGATCACTGTCGGCAGCCGCCAGTCGGCGTTCTATACCGCCAATGGTCGGGTGCTGCTGGCCGCCCAGCCCGAAGACTACTGGGATGCGATCATCGCCAACGCCCGGCTAGTGCCCCGGACGCAATACAGCGTGACGAACAAGTCGGAGTTCCGTCAGGTGCTTGAAAAAGTACGCGATGAAGGCTGGTCGCTTGTCGATCAGGAACTGGAACTTGGGTTGCTGTCCCTGGCGATCCCGCTGCGCTATCGGTCCGGTGTGACGGCGGGGGCGATCAACATCGCTGTGCCTTCGATCCGGGCGACACCTGAAATGATGATCGAGACCTATTTGCCGAAACTGCGCGAAACGGCCGAACAGATCCAATTGTCGTTGGCGCGCTAACCCCAGCGACCAACGGCGTAGGGGGTTGGATCGGTCAACGGGTCAAAACCCAAAGCCAACGCTGCAGCACATTGGCCTACGACCGGCCCCAGAGTATATCCGGCGTCGCCCGGCAGGGCGAGATGAAGACGGGGATGCTTGGGCGTTGGACCGATCGTGGCCTTGCCATCGACGGGTGTGTTGTAGCCGGCCCATGTCCGCAGGATACGCAATCCGCCGATACCCGGCGCGATCCGGGCCGCCAACGCGACATTGCCCAACAGGCTTTGCGAAAGGATGGTGGGAATGCCATCTCCGATCCCTGACTGCGCTGCCCACCCACCCCCGATCACGACCTGACCCGACCGAAACTGTTTGAGCGTGATGGGACGCTCCGCGTGTTGGACAAGGTGGTGAATGCGGTATTCGCCTGGCTCGGTTATGTTCATGTGCAGCGGTTCCGGCGGCGTTTGGATTGAAAACCCAAGTCCGGCGGCCAATGCGCCGGAACCCCACGCGGCGGAAATGATGATTTGATCGGCGCTATGGCGGATTTCACCAAGCGCAACCGGAGAAGATTCTGTCGTGTCGAACCCGAAGATGCGGTCCTTTACATGCTCGACACCCAATTCCGTCAGCCGGGCTGCCAGCTTTCGGTTCGCCACAAGCGGATTCAATTTTCCTTCGTTGTGGCAGATTTCCGCCCCAAGGATCGACGGGCCAAGGTAGGGTGCGATCCGTGACAACGCCTCGCGATCAAGGATGTCGACTGACAGGCCTTTATTTGCCTCGCGTTCCGCCTTCTGTCGGAGGAACTCCATCTGGCCAGGCGAATCCGCCAGCATCAGTCCGCCTTCACGGGTCAGCTCTATCCCATCCAGCTTATGGTCCAGAGCCTCCCAGGCTGTCACTGCCTCAAGATAAAGCGGCAACGAACTTTCCAGATTGTCGGCCAGATGGGGGTTGAGCCGCAGGAACCGGCTTTGCATTTGCACATGCAGACTGCCCGCGTTGGAGTGTGATCCGGCGTTTTGCCTGAAATCCACGATACGCACCGATGCCCCCTGTTCGGCGGCGGCAAGTGCAGCGCATTGACCTGTAATGCCGCCCCCGATCACCAGCAAATCGACACGGTCAGTCATCAGAGTCATCATCCAAAAGCTTTTCTGCCGCGACCAATGTTCCGATGTCGACCGGCTTGATCGGAATGCGCGGGGCAAAGAAGGACAAGTCCTGCACATCCGCTCCCAGCCGTCGGGCCATGTACCCGGCCAGCGCCGGACCGCAATAACGTCCCTGGCACCGGCCCATGCCGACCCGCGTCGCACGTTTGACAGCACCGATATCCGTGTGTCCATTAGCCAGGGCGCTGTCCAAAGCGCTCTTGCTGATCTCTTCGCAGCGGCAAACAAGTGTTTCTGGTGCCACGGTTTCAAGCTGTGCAGGCTCGGTCGCGTAGACCTGCCATAGCCCGTGCTGAAAGGCTCGGTGGCGGGCCAATTCGGCCTCGGCGTCTGGCTGACGCGTTGTGTCACCTGCCGCAGCCCGACCGGCAATGCGTCCTTCGACGGCGGCGGCAGGGGCACCGCCAAGGCCACAGCAATCGCCGATGGCATAGACATTGGAGACAGTCGTTTCCATCACCTCGGACCGCTCTGGCCGCAGTTGGTCGAAATCTGCGTCAAACCGCATCTTCGCGCCCAGAAGACGCAGGATTTCATTTTGTGGCTGGAAGCCGAAATTCATGCAGACCGTATCTGCCGTGACCTGCCGTGATTTGCCATCAACCGCGTAGGTCACCAGAAGGCCGTTATCTGTTTGGACAATCGCGGTGGGTCTCGAGTTGTGCAGCACCGACACGCCCTTGCGGCGCAATGCGGTCAGTAACTTGATCCCCTTTATCGCAAGCTGCATGTCGCTTCGGATCATGAGTGTCGCGGCGCGTAATTGATGTACCGGCGAGGCGGCGGCTTCGCCGAGAATGGTGATCTCGGCACCGCCGTCCGCCAACTCCAAGGCGACCTGTGACGTCAAAGGTCCGTTGCCGAACAAGGCGATCCTGCGACCCGGAAGCGTTCGGTAGCTGCGCCAGAGCGTTTGCGCCGCACCCACGGTCATGACACCCGGCAACGTCCAACCGGGGATCATCGCCGGGCGTTCATACGCCCCTGTCGCCACGATCAGCGCGCCGGGGCGGATCGCGTAGACGCAATCGGGGTTGGCCGCCATGACTTCGGGGCCATCGAATGCCCCCCAAACTTCGGTTTGCGACAGGATCTGCACACCAGAATCCAGGGCTGCTTGAAGCAAGGCTTTTCCTTCGCTTTGTTGCGTATCCAGCGGATTTGCGCCCGGCGATGCGTTCTGCTTGAAATATTGTCCACCCGGCACCTTGCGTTCGTCCAGCAAGAGCACATCTGCCCCCATCTCGCGGGCGGATATCGCGGCGTTCAAACCACCTGCACCGCCACCGACGACCAGGACGGAAGGTGACAGTCGTCTGGCCTTCTTTTCCTGCGCGGGAGGCGCGCTCAACTTGGGTCGTGCAACTTGAGTTTCGATCTGCATCCCATTGCGCAACGGTGTCATGCAAGCGCGCTGATTGGGGGTTCCGTTGATCGTGACGAGGCAGTCCTGACAAACACCCATGCCGCAAAAGATCCCGCGTGTCGCATCGCTGTCCGTTTGGCGAAACGCTTTTGTTCCGGCCTCGGTCAACGCTGCTGCGACTGACATGTCGGGTGTCGCCGACATTGCAATTCCATCAAAGGTAAATCCTAGTTTGGTCATCTGGACACGTCCTTCGACAAAATGCGTTTTCGGGCGGCCAGCAACTCGGCCAGTGCTGTCTCACGCCAAGCACGCCTTTGCGGCAAGTCCTGTTCTGGCAGGATCGCGCGTCGTTGACTCTCGACCGATGACACAAGTTCAGGTGACCATCGCGCGTTCGTTTCGCCGCGCGCTTCGCCGATGGCGGCATAGGCGGGGCCCATCCGTTCAGCATGTCCCCGGATTCCGCCAGCCGTGTTGAGTTCGGCTGTTTCGAAAGGTCCGCACAGCGCCCACCGCGGACCAAGTCCGTCGCGCACCAGCCTATCAACGCCATCAACGTCAACAACACCTTCTTCGACCAGCCGGTAAGCCTCGCGCAGAAGGGCCGATTGCAATCGGTTGAAGACGAAAGCAGGCACCTCCTTGTTCAGCACAACTGGATCAAATCCCGCCTGGCGAAACAAGGAGTCGGCAAGGGCCATCGTGTCGGGCGACGTTCCCGGAGCCGGGACAAGTTCCAACACCCGGATAAGGCTTGGCGGATTACCCGGATGCGCGACCAGACACCGTGCTTGCTGTTTGGTATCAGGCAGGATTTCGGACATGGGAATGGCAGAAGAGGTCGTGGCAAGGATCGTGTCGTTGCCAAACCGGTCCAACATGCTTTTAAAAAGGGTCGTCTTGACCTCGCGACGCTCTGGTCCGGCCTCGATGGCCAGCGCAAACTGCTTGGTCTGCGGAATAGCGTCCACAACCGTGACCTGACCCGGTGTGGATTTTGTGGAGTAGCCGACACGGTGCAGGCCGCTTGTGTGTCGGGACACGCCATCCGCAACGGCTGCGCGCGCGTCCGGCGAAGCATCGCAAAGCGTGACTGACCAACCCGCTGCACAGAAGGTAGCAGCGAACGCCGTGCCGATTGCACCGGCACCCAGAATGAACACACTTGGAGAAAGAGTCATATTGCCTGACCTTGTCTTGTTCGTTATGTGAACAAATGTGCGAAAAACATGGGTGCGTCAACGCATGTCAGGCAAAAGGATCAGAAATATGCTCGATGGAAAGACAGTGCTGGTCACCGGTGCCTCGAAAGGAATTGGTCAGTCCATCGCGCAAGAGGTTGCCCGGTCTGGCGCCCGTGTGGTCGCCCATTACGGTCGAGACCGTATCGGGGCCGAAGCTGCGCTGGTCGGCGTGCCGACAGACCGCGCCATCCTGGTTCAAGCCGATCTCGCAACGCGCGATGGAGCGGACAAGTTGTTTGCCGAAGTCCTGGCCAAGGTTGGTCAACTGGACGGGGTCGTCAACAATGCCGCGGTGATGCGGTTCGACGGCGGTATCGACGATCCGGACGAGGCTTGGGACACGGTCTGGGACGAGACCTTTCAGGTCAACGTCCATTCCGCGTCCCGCCTCCTGCGCGCCGCTGTCCGCCATTTCCGCGAGGTTGGTGGGGGCGACATCGTCGGGATTTCGAGTTGGGCCGCACAGAAAGGTGTCACCAATCCCCGAACCATCGCCTATGCGGCGTCGAAGGCGGCGTTCAAGGCCGCGTTGCAAACGGTTGCCACAGGCTACGCGCGTGACGGAATCCGCACCTATATCATTGCACCCGGCGTGGTGGACACGCAGATGTCACGCGACTTTGCCGAGTCGCAGGGTGGGCGGCATGTGGTCGAGGACCGCCTTGTAATGGGTGAATTCGTCCCGCCTTCGGATATCGCGAAGCTCACGGCGTTCTGCCTCAGCGGTCAGTGCCGTCACCTGTCCGGCGCGACGCTGGATGTGAATGGGGCCAGCTATATCCGCTGACCCCGGTTTGCGTCATGCGGCGATCCGTAGGTAGAACGCATAGAGCTTTGGAAGGATCGACGGCGGGTTCGGATGCCCCAGTTCCTGCGCCGCACGATAGGGCCATGCGGGTTCGCGCAGCATCTGCCGCGCCATTGCCACCATGTCGGCCTTGCCTTCGGCGATGATGCTGTTGGCAAGCTCCGGCTCGGTGATCATGCCCACGGCCATTGTGGGCAGTCCAGTCTCATTCTTGATGCGTTCGGCATAGGGAACCTGAAATCCGGGTCCGGTCTTCATCTGTGCCAAGCGCATCCCGGCAGGAATACCGCCACCGGAGGCATCGAACAGGTCCACCCCGGCGTTCTTCAGCTCTTTCGCCAAGGCGACCGTATCGTCCAGCGTAAGACCACCGCCTTCGCCATCGACGCAGGACGCGCGGTACATCACGGGAACATCGTCCGGCACAGCGGCACGCACCGCACGGGCCACTTCTACAGGCAACCGCATGCGGTTTTCGACGGGTCCGCCATAAGCGTCGTCGCGTCTGTTCGACCAAGGCGACATGAAGCTGTGCAACAGATAGCCATGTGCGCCGTGAATCTGCACACCGTCGAAACCCGCGGCGAGCGCCCGCTTGGCAGCTTGCGCGAAATCCTTGGCGATCCCTGCCATTTCAGAGACCTCCAGCGCACGGGGGGTGTGCCACCCGTCGCGCGCCGGGATCGCTGAAGGCGCAACAGTCTGCCAAGGCGGCTCATCACTCTCGGGATCTAGCGGTCCACCGCCATCCCAAGGCCGCATCGTCGATGCTTTTGGTCCGGCATGGTTGATCTGCATGAAGATCGGGATGCCCTGCTTGCGATAAAGCGCAGTGATCGGTTTCCACGCCTCCACCTGGCTGTCTGTATAGATGCCGGTGCAGCCGGGGCTGATCCGCCCTTCGGCGCTGATACCCGTTGCTTCGACGATGGCGCAGCCGACGCCCGAAGTCGCGTAGCGCCCGTGATGCGCAATGTGCCAATCGTTCGGATGCCCGTCATCGGCCTGGTACTGGCACATCGGTGCCAGAGTGATGCGATTGGGAAAGGTCGTGCCGCGAACCGTGAACGGGGTAAAGAGGGGAGGGATGTCGCTCATGCGGCCTTGCTTTCCAGGTCGTCCATCAATTGGTCAAGATCTGCCATGATGCCCTTGAGTTTCGCAGCGCGCTGGCGGCCTTCCTCACCCAGCGACGCGAACTGGGTCAGCGGCGGACGGACGTCGCCAACCGGGCAACCCGCTTCGGCAGCCAGTGCCTTGGAATAGCACTGATGACCATAGGTCGGGTGTCCTTCGGCGATGGTGTGCTCGATGATGGTGATGTGTCGCTGAATAGC
>NZ_JBHYFV010000074.1:0-6727 GCF_051859345.1 Marivita sp.
CGACCCGCAGGCATGGCTCGCCGACGTCATCGCCCGCATCTCCGACATGCCCGTATCACGGCTGCCAGGACTGCTCCCGTGGAACTGGGCCGCCCCCGCAGCCAGCGTCAAGGCCGCCTGACCGCGGCTCACGCCGGATGGTTACCCACATCCTCGTCCCAGTGTTTTCTGTCCGTCGCCGCGCCGGGCGGTGGCTGGGTGAACGCTGCTGTTGCACGCTATGGGGTCAGTGCGAGCGCGATAGTGCCTGCAGGCTGGCAGTACCGCTTCAGCTACACGCCGAGTCATGTGGCGGTCTTGAGTTGATCGTGATCCTGCATGGCGGTTTTGGCTAGACCGGCCTTTGCGCGACGGCGTGAGTTACAAGGTTTGTGGCCGATAAACTACGGGCTAAATGTTTATGTTTTGTTCTTTTGGCGAAATTCAACCTTCCACCAACGCTCGCAGCCGCGCAACACGCTCTGCCAAAAGCGCCGCATCGCCACGCGTTTCAACATTCAATCGTAAAACGGGCTCGGTGTTCGAGGCGCGCAGGTTGAAGCGCCATGCACCCATATCAAGGCTCAGCCCGTCAGTTTCATCGATGCCTTTCGCCTCGGGTTCAAATGCGGCACGAACCCGCGCGACACCGACTGGCACGTCGTCGAGCACGAAGTTGATCTCGCCAGAAGACGGAAAAGCTGCCCGGCGTTCTGCAACCAGATCGCGTAGCGCGCCCTTCCGGCTGACCAGTTCCGCAATCATCAGCCATGGGATCATGCCGCTGTCGCAATGGCAGAAATCGCGGAAATAATGATGCGCTGACATCTCGCCGCCATAGATCGCACCATGGTCGCGCATTGCCTGCTTGATGAAGGCGTGGCCGGTGCGCGATTGCACAGCTTTTCCGCCTGCGGGCTCCACCACATCCAACGTGTTCCAGATCACGCGCGGATCGTGGATGATGGTGGCACCGGGTTCCTTTGCCAGAAACATGTCGGACAGCAGGCCCACGAGGTATTCGCCCGCAATGAAATCACCTTCGTGGTCGAAAAAGAAGCAACGGTCAAAATCGCCATCCCAGGCCACACCGAGATCGGCGCCTGCCGCCCGTACGGCTTCGGCGGTTGGGGGTTGGTTTTCCGGCAACAGCGGATTGGGGATGCCATTGGGAAAACTGCCATCGGGGTCATGGTGCATGCGGATAAAGCGCAGCGGCGCGCCACGCGCGGCAAGCGCATCGGCAATCGCGTCAAAAGTCGGCCCCGCTGCACCATTGCCGGCATTGACCAAGATCTTTAGCGGCTTCAGTGCATCGATATCGACAAAGGACAACACCCGCTCCACATAGGCTGCGCGCGCCTCGGTAGCCACATCATGCAGGCTGCCACCTGGGCGCGCAGGGCCGAAATCATCGGCCTCGGCCAACGCGCGGATGTTTGCCAAGCCGGTTTTGGCATCCAGCGGTGCTGATCCTGCGCGCACCATTTTCATCCCGTTGTAATCCATCGGGTTATGCGAAGCGGTGACGCAGATCCCGCCATCGGCGACGAAATGCGACGTGGCGAAATACATCTCTTCCGTGCCAGACAGGCCCAGATCAAGGACCTCGACACCCTTAGCGACCAGTGCCTCGGCCACCGCGTACGCCAGCGCTTCGGATGAGGCGCGGCAATCGCGTCCCAGCACCACGCGCCGCGCCCCCAGCGCCCGCGCAAAGCCCCGCCCGATGCGATGGGCGATGCCCTCATCCAGATCGACGCCGAGCCTCCCGCGAATATCGTAGGCTTTGAAGCAAGTCAGGCTCATGTCAATCTGCTCCAAAGAGATCGCGCGAATAGGTTTTTTCTGTGACATCCGCGATATCTGCGGTAATCCGGTTGGCAACGATGATGTCGGCTTCTTGTTTGAATGCCTCGAGATCGCGGATCACCTGTGATCCAAAGAAGGTCTCCTCAGCCATCACAGGTTCATAGACAATCACATCAACCCCTTTGGCCTTCAGGCGCTTCATGATACCTTGGGCCGAGGATTGTCGGAAATTATCTGATCCTGCTTTCATCACCAGACGGTAGATTCCCACTGTTTTTGGGGTGACGCAGCAGAATCTGCTCTGCCAAAAAATCCTTCCGGGTACGGTTTGCATCAACAATTGCCGCGATCAGATTTTGTGGCACATGCGCATAATTCGCCAATAACTGCTTGGTATCCTTGGGCAGACAATAGCCACCGTAGCCGAAGGAGGGATTGTTGTATTGCCCCCCGATCCTCGGATCGAGGCACACACCCTCGATAATGCTGCGCGCTTCCATCCCGTTGGCGATGGCGTAGCTATCAAGTTCATTGAAAAAGGCCACGCGCATTGCCAAATATGTGTTCGAAAACAGCTTGACCGCTTCTGCCTCTGATGGCGACATGAAAAGGATCGGCACGTCCTTGTCACGTGCGCCTTCGAGCATCAGATCAGCAAAGCGGCGTGCCCTTTCAGATGTATCGCCCACGATAATCCGGCTGGGATGGAGATTATCGTAGAGCGCGCGACCCTCTCGAAGAAATTCAGGGCTGAAAATGATATTGGAATTGCCTGTTGCCGCGCGCAATTTCTCCATGAAGCCAACAGGAATCGTTGACTTGATCACAATCGTTGCTTCAGGCGCTTCTCGCGTAACAGCATGCGCAACTGCTTCGACAGAGCCTGTATCGAAATGATTGGTTTTGGGGTCGTAATTCGTTGGAGTTGCGATCACTACAAAGTCGGCGCCGAGCAGCGCAGCTGAAAGATCGGTCGTTGCATGTAGCTGGAGCCTTCCCTCGACCAGAAGCGCTTCTAATTCACGGTCCAAAATCGGAGAGCGTCCGGAATTGAGCATGTCGACACGCTCAGGCGATATGTCTACGGCCGTTACATGATGGTTCTTTGCAATGAGTGCCGCATTCGAGAGACCTACATAACCGATCCCGACCACAACGATCTTTCTGACGCCTTGAGGCTTCATCCCTTGGCCCCCTGTCCGCGCGCATAGACATCCTCGTAGCGGATGATGTCATCCTCGCCCAGATAACTGCCGGTCTGCACCTCGATCAGCACCATCGGCACCTTGCCCGGGTTTTCCATCCGGTGAACCGCGCCAAGTGGGATATAGACCGACTGATTTTCGCTGATCAGCTGAGCCTTGTCATCGATGGTGACTTTTGCCGTACCCTCAACGACGATCCAATGCTCAGACCGGTGATGATGACTTTGTAGCGATAGCGCGGCGCCAGGATGCACATGGATGCGCTTCACCTGAAACCGGTTACCCACCACCAAGCTTTCGAACCAGCCCCAAGGTCGATGATCAACGGGGAACTGCGTGGCCTGCATGGCGCCCTTTTCCTTCAGCGCTGCCACGGCCTCTTTTACACGCTGCGCCTGCGATTTATGGGCGACCAGCACGGCATCCGATGTTGCCACCGCGATGATGTCGGCAAGTCCAATGCCCACAAGTTCGACACGCGCATTCTCTGACCGCAGCAGGGTGTCGGTGCAGTCTATAGCGGTTGCATGGCTTGAGGTCACATTGCCCGATTCATCAGGACCGGTTTCCTGCCAGACTGCATCCCAGCCGCCCAGATCCGACCAGCCCGCGCTATAGGGCATCACCGCGAGATTGGACGCGCGCTCCATGATCGCGTAATCGATCGAGATGTCGGGCACGCCCGCCCAAGGGCCGGGGGCCAGCCGGGTGAAGCCCAGATCGGAGTGTGCTTCTCGCACTGCAGCTTCCACTGGCCCCAGCACATCTGGAGCATGGGCCCGGAAGGCCGCGATCAGGCTTTCGGCCGTGAATAGGAAGATTCCCGCATTCCACAGGAAATTGCCCGAGGCCAGCATGTCGGCCGCCCGCGCGGCATCGGGCTTTTCGACAAAACGCACCAATGTTTGCGGCGTGGTGGCCACTGCATCCGCATCTACTGCCAGTTCCAGATAGCCATAACCGGTCTCGGACCGCGTGGGCGTGATTCCGAAGGTGATCAGATCACCCGCCTGTGCGCGCGAGGCTGCAGCCTGTACGGCTGCGCGGAACGCCGCTGCATCTGGGATGACATGATCCGATGGTGCCACGAGCATCAGTGCCTTCGGATCTTGCTCGGCCAGGACCAGCGCTGCGGCGAGCACGGCAGGGGCCGTGTTGCGCCCTTCGGGCTCGATCAGGACTGCGCGAGAGTTAATCTCTTTGGCAGCGAGTTGTTCCAGGACGATGAAACGGAAATCATTGCCGGTGACCACGGTGGGCGGTGCAAAACCCTCGCCAGAAAGCCGGGTCGCGGCCTGCTGGAACAGACTATCATGGCCCGTGATCTTGGCGAATTGCTTGGGGTAAGACTTGCGCGACAGGGGCCAAAGCCGGGTGCCCGAGCCACCGCAGAGAAGAAGCGGATGAATATGAATGGTCATCTTAATATCCCTTTGACTGTCAGACACGCGCGGTTTCGCGATGGTCCATATACCAGCGCCAGGCATCGCGCACCCCATCCTCCAGCGAAATCCGGGCCTTCCAGCCCATCCGCTCAAGACGTGAGACATCCATCAGCTTGCGCATCGTGCCATCGGGCTTGCTCGGGTCCAACTTGATCTCGCCCTTGAAACCCACTGTCCGGGCGACAAGATGCGCCAGATCGAGGATCGTGATATCGGCTCCGCTGCCAACGTTGATGTGGCTGAGCATGGGTTCTGTATTGGCGTCATATGCCTCTTTGGGCAGGTCCAGCACGTATAGGCTGGCTTCGGCCATGTCATCTACATGTAAAAATTCGCGGCGCGGCTCACCGGTGCCCCAGATGGTCACGCTGCCCACCCCCTGCTCAACCGCCTCCTGAAAGCGTCTGATCAAGGCGGGCAGGACGTGGGAGTTTTCCGGGTGGAAATTGTCACCGGGCCCATAAAGATTGGTCGGCATGACCGAGCGGTAATCGGTGCCATGCTGCCGGTTGTAGCTTTCGCACAGCTTGATCCCGGCGATCTTGGCGATGGCGTAGGGTTCGTTCGTGGGCTCCAGCACCCCGGTCAGAAGCGCATCCTCGCGCATCGGTTGCGGCACGGCCCGGGGGTAGATGCAGGACGAGCCCAGCTGCAGCAGGCGCGTGACTCCGGCGACGAAAGCCTGATGAATCACATTGCATTCGATCATCAGGTTTTTGTAAATGAAATCTGCTGGATAGGTGTTATTGGCATGAATGCCGCCTACCTTTGCGGCAGCAAGGATCACGATATCGGGCTCTTCGGTCTGCATGAAGGACCGCACGGCGGCCTGATCGGTCAGATCCAGCTCGGCATGGGTGCGGGTGATGAGGTCAAGCGCCTCACCCGCCGCCTTGCGGTCCTGCAACCGGCGCAGGATGGCGCCGCCCACCATGCCGCGGTGCCCAGCGATATGGATGCGTGTCATGCGTTCACCCCTCCAGCGCCACCGGCATATCCATGCCATGCTGCCTGAGCAACGCATGGCGTTTGGCGGTCTTCAGATCTTCGGCGACCATTTCGGCGCACATCTCTTGCGCGGTAATTTCTGGCTCCCAGCCCAGCTTCTCCTTGGCCTTGGCCGGATCGCCCAGCAGGGTCTCAACTTCGGCCGGGCGGAAATAGCGTGGGTCGATCCGCATGATCACATCCCCCGGCTTCACCGCCGGCGCCTTGTCGCCTGCCACCGAGACAACCTTAGCCACCTCGTCCACACCTTCGCCGGAAAACGCCAGCTCTATCCCCAGCTCGCGCGCTGACCAGGTGATGAATTCGCGCACCGAATACTGCACGCCGGTGGCGATGACGAAATCCTCGGGCACATCCTGCTGCAGCATCATCCACTGCATGCGCACATAATCCATCGCATGGCCCCAGTCACGCAGGCTGTCGATATTGCCCATATACAGGCAGGGCTCCAGCCCCTGCGCGATATTGGCAAGCCCGCGGGTGATCTTGCGGGTCACGAATGTCTCACCGCGGCGCGGGCTCTCATGATTGAACAAGATGCCATTGCAGGCATACATCCCATAGGCTTCGCGGTAATTCACACAAATCCAATAGGCATAAAGCTTCGCTACCGCATAGGGGCTTCGAGGATGAAACGGTGTGGTCTCGCGCTGTGGGATTTCCTGCACTAGCCCATATAACTCTGATGTGGACGCCTGATAAAACCGCGTCTTCTGCTCCAATCCCAGAAACCGGATAGCCTCAAGCAGACGCAGCGTGCCCATTCCATCAACATCGGCTGTGTATTCGGGCGCCTCAAAACTCACCGCGACATGGCTCTGCGCGCCAAGGTTGTAGACCTCATCTGGCTGCACCTCTGACAGAATCCGCGTCAGGTTCGAGCTGTCGGTCAGATCCCCATAATGCAGCTTGAGCCGCTGATGATTGCTATGCGGATCCTGATAGATATGATCGATCCGCTGCGTGTTGAACAGCGATGCGCGCCGCTTGATCCCATGCACCTCGTAGCCTTTCTCCAGCAGAAATTCTGCCAGATAGCTGCCGTCCTGGCCGGTGATGCCAGTGATCAAGGCTTTCTTCGTCATACTCTTCTCCTAGGGTCAGGACTCGTTCTCCATTCATAGCCAGAACATGACGGTTGCGGCGAGTGCGATTGCTGAGAGGAAGACCTTTGGGCACCGGTCATAGCGGGTAGCAACCCTGCGCCAGTCCTTCAGCCGACCGAACATGATCTCGATCCTGTTGCGTCGTTTGTAGCGGCGCTTGTCGTGCTTGATG
>NZ_JBHYFV010000075.1:0-6370 GCF_051859345.1 Marivita sp.
AGCGTTGCGGGCAGCCGTTCAAAGATAAGCGAGAGGGCGGGGATTCCGTGAGTGAATGAGTTGCCCAGATCGCCTTGGAGCAGGTTGCCCAGAAACACGAGGTATTGTTCCCAGACAGGGCGGTCGAGACCCAGATCAGCGATGATCTTGGTCAGGCAGGACTGATCGCATTCGGACGAGGCGAAGATGTAGACCGGGTTTCCGATCACATTGACGCCGAAGAACACCAGCACGGTCATCACAAGCAGCACGAGCAGCGCCTGCAAGACACGTTTGATGATGAATTCAGCCATCGGTTCTTCGCCTCGTCCGCTGTTCTGCGCTTAGTCGACCCGAGACACTTCGGTCGCGAGCGTGCGTTCGTTGGTGCGCGGCTGGTGTTCAAGACCGGCTTTCATCGCCCAGTTGTTCACCTGGAAGTGGATCGGGATATAGGCATAGTCATCCATGCCAATGGTGATCGCCTCTTGCAGGATGGCCAACCGGGTTTCCGGGTCGATGGTGCGCTTTGCCAGAACCGACCGCGCGTCGATCTCGGGATTGGAATAGCGCCCGAAGTTGCCGTTCCCGCCACCCGTTGCCGCGTTGTAGGTTTCCAGCGTGCCCGAAACAGTATAGGTCGCCTCGCCCGCGACGGTGCCCCAACCGGTCATCGACATGGAGAATTCAGGCACATCGAAGCCGGGCATGGACAGTTCGTCACCCCGGATCAGCCGCGAGAAGAAGATGTTGCGCGGCATGGCATCGACTTCGGTTGTGATGCCGACGCGGCTCCACATCTGAGCAACCGCTTCGAGGATACGGGCGTCGTTGATGTAGCGGTCATTGGGGCCGTGCAGCGTGATGCGGAAGCCGTCGCCATAGCCAGCCTCGTTCAGCAGCGCCTGCGCCTGTTCCGGATCGTAGGGGTCAGCCTTGAGACCATCGACATAGCCGAAGAAGCCCGGTGGCACGATGTTCTTGGCGGGCAGCGACGCGCCGCCCATGACACGGTCCCGGATCGTTTCGCGGTTGACGGCAAGGCTCAGCGCCTTGCGCACACGCCAGTCGCGCATCGGGTTCGGGACCATGACGTTGCCGTCATTGTCGGTGATGAACCGTTCGACATGCTTGTAGCCGGGCATGAGGTAGATCAGCCGGTCGGATGGGATGGTCGACACCGTGAAGTCCGGGTCTTCCTGCAATTGCGGCAGGTCGATGGTGGGCGGATAGTCGATCATGTCGACATCGCCGTTCAGGAGCGCCGCAAGGCGGGACGCATCCTGTGTGATCGGGCGGAACACCACCTGATCCCATTCAACCTCACCGCCCCACCAATTGGGGTTCTTCTTTACGGTGACGCGGTTGCCGGGGCTGTATTCCTCGAACAGGAACGGGCCGGTGCCGATGGCGGCTTCGCCGCTGTTGAAATCGACGGATTCCGTTGCACCTCGCGCCACATGTTCAGCAACAATGGGCAGCATGGCAAGGTCTTCGGCCACGGTCGGATAGGGTCCGTCGGTGGTGATGTGGACGGTGTAATCATCCACCTTGATCCACTGCTTCGATCCTTTTTCAAGTTGGAAGGCGGGCGACGCAGGAGCGCCCGAGATTCCGCCGCGCAGGCGGTCAAAGGTGAAAACGACATCATCGGCGTTGAACGCCTCGCCATCGTGCCACTGCACCCCTTCGCGCAACTTGAATTCCCATGTCGTGTCATCCAGCGGTTGCCAGCTTTCGGCAAGGCCAGGGATTGGCTGGGACGCGGAGTCAAGCGCGACGAGTTTTTCGAAGATGTGTTCCTGCACCTGTACGTCGGCAGAAAGCTGGGTCCAGTGTGGGTCCAGCGAACTCGCTTCGGACCGGACACCGATGGTGAGCACCTCTTGCGCGGCGACGGGCATGGCCATCATGACCGCCGCGCACAACAGGCCGGGCTTCCAGAAATTCATGAGAATGTCCTCCTTGTTGGATAGAACAGACACCGAGACGGTCCTGACGCGATGTCGGTCAGTTTGTTTTTATAGCAGTAAAAACTTTTTACTTTCGATTCGAAGTCCTGTCTAACAAATTTTACTATGCGAACGGATGTTCGCCAAATAAAACATCAAAGACCGCCAATGCAGGTGTATTTGGTCTCGAGATAGTCATCGAGGCCCTGCCAGCTGCCTTCTTTGCCAAGGCCGGATTCCTTCAAACCGCCAAACGGAACCTCCGGGGTCACGATCAGCACCTCGTTGATTCCGATCAGCCCGTATTCCAACCGATCCTGAAGCCGGAAGGCCCGTCCAAGGTCGCGTGTATAGGCATAGGCGGCGAGTCCGTATTCGGTATCGTTCGCCATGCGGATTGCATCGGCTTCGGATTCGAACCGGTAGACTGGGGCAACCGGTCCGAAAATCTCTTCGCGTGTGACGCGCATGCTTGCGTTTGCGTCGGCGATGACTGTCGGCTCGAAGAAAAGCCCACCGCGTGCATGGCGATTTCCGCCCGTACGCACGATACCGCCATTGGCGACCGCATCGGCAATCAGTTCCTCGGTCTTTTCGATCGCCGTCATGTCGATCATCGGACCCTGCTCTGCCCCGTCATCAGACCCGGGCGCCACCTTGAGAGCGGCGGCGCGTTTTGAAAGTCGCTCGACGAAGTCATCATAGATGCCGGCCTGCACGAACACACGGTTGGAACAGATGCAGGTCTGGCCGGCATTGCGGAACTTGGCAATCATGGCGCCATCGACCGCACGGTCGAGATCGGCATCGTCAAAAACTATAAAGGGCGCATTGCCACCCAGTTCCATCGACACTTTCTTGACCGTGTCCGCCGACCCCTTGATCAACTGCTTTCCGATTTCGGTTGAGCCGGTAAAGGTCAGCTTTCGTACAGCCGGGTTTTTCAGGATTTCGTTTCCGATCTCGCGGGCGGACCCTGTCACGATGTTCACGACGCCCGGCGGGAAGCCTGCACGTTCTGCCAACAGCCCCCAGACCAAACCGCTATAAGGTGTGGCCGTCGCGGGTTTGACCACTGCCGTACAACCTGCCGCGAGGGCGGGGCCAAGTTTTCGGGCCAACATCGAAGATGGAAAATTCCACGGTGTGATCGCTGCAACAACCCCGATGGGATGGCGCGTCGTCAAGAGCTTCCTGTTCGGCCATGGCGACGGGATGACCTCGCCGCCAGCCCGGCGCGCTTCTTCGGCGAACCAGAGAACATAGGCTGCCGATGACATGACTTCGCCCCGCGCTTCAGCCAGGGGTTTGCCCTGCTCTGCGGTCAGCAGCGCGGCAAGCGCATCGACATTGTCCACGATCTGTTTGTGCAGATTGCGCAGCAGGTTCGAACGCTCGGTCACACTCATTGCGGAATAGGCCGGGAAAGCCCTTTCCGCCGCGGCAATGGCACGAGCGGTCTCTGCGGCACCGGAATTGGGAACATGACCAATGACGGTGCCACTGGCCGGATCGGTAACGTCGATTTGCCCACCATCGTCGGACGAAACCCACGCCCCGTCGATCAGGTTGGCTTCTTTCAGGAACTCGGAATAGATCATCGTGCACTCCATAATCGAACTATTGTTCGTATAGCGTACACTCAATCCTCCAGCAATCGTCTAAATTCAAAGGGCAAATGCCTGGAGGTCAATCTCCGGCGTCTGCCCAAGCGCCAGCGCCGCGATCGCCTCGGATACCGCAGGGGCCGCGGTAAAGCCCATCCACGGAAAGAGGTTCAGGAAGAAACCGGGCGCATCCGGCACTTCGCCAAGAATGGGACGCCAATCGGCAGTGCCATTGACCATCGCGGCCCAACTGCGAACAATGTCGATCCCGTGAAGAGCCGGAACAACGTCTTGCGCAATCGAAAGGTTGCGAATCATTGAGCGGTGATCGACCACCGGATGCCCCTTGAGCCGGGCTGGCCATCCGCCACCGATCAGAAAGCCGCCTTCCAAAGCTTGCTTCAGGGTCAGTTTTTCACCTGTGAAATAGAGCAGGTAGGGCAAGGTTGGTGGCCGTTTTTCCGTGACGGCGACCTGGATCGCATGTGCTTCGATGTCGACCCGGATACCAAGCATGGCCGACACCCGCGCCGCGTCTGATCCTGCGGCGTTGACCACGCGATGTGCCGTAACGTCGCCTTGGCTGGTTTGCAGCAAAAAGCCGTCACTGTTGTGCTTGATGGCCGTTACCTCAGCATTTCGGCGCAGAACCAGCCCCATCTCGACCGCGCGTCGCGCATATAAAGGTGCCACGGTAAACGGATCGGCTTTCCCCTCGATCGGACAGAAGGCCCCGAGTGACATGCCATCCGCGAGGAACGGCGCGTTCCGGGCAAGCATATCCTTGTCCCAAAGGTCGACCTCGAGCCCCGCGTGTCGCTCGATTTCGACCTTGTCCCGAAGTGCCGCACAATCCGTATCGGACGCGGCCACCATCAAGCCGCCTTTGACCGAAAGGCCGATGCGCCCTTGCAACTCGTCTTCAAGCGCCCCCCATTTTCGGATCGAGGCCTGAAACAGGGGCAAGGTGGCCGCATAGCGCCGCGCCCACTCAGCACCAAGGTTCCGAAAAGGATCAAACGGGATCTGCGCATGGATCGACCCGGCGTTCGACCCCGATGCCCCAAGGTTCAGATCGCGGCGTTCAAGAAGAAGAACAGATGCACCCTGTTTGCAGGCGTAATACGCTGTCGAAGCCCCGGCAAGCCCGCCGCCGATAATGGCCAGGTCATAGTGCGGCATCGCTTGAAAACCCCGTTGAGTCGCGTCATATGTTCGTTATACTAACTTTTGTACGCATGATGAACAGTCTGTGAAACTGACCCAACTGGAGTTTTCTGCCGATGTCGCACTTGCCCGTGGCCGCCAGCACCTTTCCCTTTCTCTATTCTTCGAGTGGTCTTGACTCGCTCAAGCACCTCAAGGGGATGGGATACACTGACTTTGAACTGATGATCTTCCCGCCGCATTGCTGGCCCTCTCAATTGTCCGGCGATCAGCGCAAGGAATACAAGGCGTGGCTCGATGGTGAAGGCACGCGGATCACATCCTTCTGTTATCCTCTGATCGACAACAACCCCAACGCGCCCGACCCTCACATGCGGCAATACACGCTGGACCGCTATTTCGAAGCGATCGATTTCGCGGCCGAGCTGAAATGCCCTTACGTTGTGATGATCCCCGGTGTCTATGGCGGGCTGATCGACCCACCCAAGGAATGGCTGGACGAGTGGTTTGTCGAGTCGGCCAAGAAGGTCGTTGCCCATGCCAATGGAACGGGTGTGCGCATCCTGCTGGAAAACGTCCCCTTCACCCACCGCCCCTCGGCGCAGGACATGGTCGACCTGTGCGGCATGATCGGCGATATCGGTGTGAACTATGATGTCTGCAATGGCGTCTTCATCAAGGAAGACGCGGGCGACGCAATCCGGTTGCTGGGAGATCTGTGCGAGAACGTGCATATTTCCGACAGCCCGGCGGATGTGTTCAAGCACGAACGGCTTGGCACCGGCATCGTCGATGTGGCCCCGGTGGCGCAGGCACTCAAGGACATTGGCTACGACAAGTTGACCGTTCTTGAAATGATTTCGGACGCCAACCTGCCCGGCAGCGACCCCGATGGTGATATCCGCGCCAGCCATGACATTCTGGCCCAGCACGGCTGGGCGGCCCTCTGAGCCGACAAAGGACACAATATGAAACAGTTTCGCGGCAGTCACTCTGTCAACGTGACCCCCTTTACCGCCGATGGCAGTGCCATCGACCTTGAAGCCAACCGTCGTCTGATCGACTGGCAGATCTCGCAAGGCGTGCCGGGGGTCATCATCCTTGGCACGACCGGGGAATTCCTGACCGTGTCCGACGCCGAACGCACGGCTTTTGTCGAAGATACGGTCGCCCATGTGGACGGCCGCATCGCGGTTTGGGTCGGCGCGTCGAATGCCTATAGCGTCAACGCCGCCCGCTATGCGCGCGAGGCACAGGCGGCCGGGGCAGACGGGCTGATGATCATTCCGCCTTACTACTACACGCCCACCGAGGATGAGATCGTCGGCTATTACGACCTGATCACCCGGACCTGCGATCTGCCGATCATGCTGTACAACAACCCGGTCACATCGAATGTCGACATGTCCGCCAAGCTGGTTGGCCGACTGACACGCGAATTCGACACGGTTCGTTACATCAAGGAAGCGTCGATGGATGTCGCCCGTGTCTATGACATTGTCGAGGAAACCGAAGGTGTGATGAACGTCTTTGCCGGTGAACGGATCGTCGAGTCGTTCCTTCTGGGTGCGGTCGGATACGTGAATCCTTTCGGCAATTATATTCCGCGTGCATCGACCCGGATCTGGGACTTGCTCGAAGCCGGGCGGATCGGGGATGCCAAGG
>NZ_JBHYFV010000076.1:0-6300 GCF_051859345.1 Marivita sp.
AAAGGACAGTCACTGATGAAAATTGCACTTGTGGGTATTGGAAAGATCGCGGTGGACCAGCACGTACCGGCCATCGCGGACAGCGCGGACTGGGACCTGGCAGCAACCGTCAGCCGTCATGGGACGGTCGATGGCGTCGAGACCTTCACCGACATGGCCGAAATGCTCGAGACCAGGTCTGACATTCGCGTTGTGTCGCTGTGCCTGCCGCCGGTGCCCAGGTTCGACTATGCGATGCAGGCACTAAGCGCGGGACGGCATGTGATGCTGGAAAAGCCGCCCGGCGCGACGATTGCCGAATGTCACGCGCTTGAGGCGGCCGCCCGCGAGGCGGGGCTTTCGATCTATGCGACCTGGCATTCGCGCCACGCCGACATGGTGGCCGCTGCCAAGACCTGGCTGGCCGACAAGACGCTGAAGTCGCTGACCGTGACCTGGAAAGAGGATGTGCGCCGCTGGCATCCCGGACAGGCCTGGATCTGGGAACCGGGCGGTTTGGGCGTATTCGATCCGGGCATCAACGCGCTGTCCATCGTGACCGAGATCCTGCCAGACGACATTCACGTGACAAACGCCGAACTGGATGTGCCCGAGAACTGCCAGACGCCGATCGGCGCGCGGATTGCGTTCCACCACCCAAAGGGTGCGCAGGTCAGTGCCGTGTTCGACTGGCGGCAGGATGGCGACCAGACCTGGGAGATCGACGCGGTGACAGATGTAGGCGCGCTCAAGCTTCGCGATGGCGGCGCGGTGATGGAGGTGGACGGCACCCGAACCGGCGACGCCGCTCCGCTGGGGGGCGAATACCCCCGGCTTTACGCCCGCATGGCCCAGCTTGTCCGCAAGGGCGGGATCGACATGGACCTGCGCCCGATGACGCTTGCCACCGATGCGTTGGCACTTGGTCGTCGTATCCCGACCGACCCGTTTCACGACTGAGGCGCCCCGCGCGCCCAAGATTGAAGGATTTTCCATGAAGCACCCACTAACCGGCATTCTGCCCGTGGCCCCGACCCCCTTCCACGACGATGGCTCTGTCGATACTGAAGGCATGACGCGTGTGCTTGATTGCATGATCGACCAAGGCGTCGATGCGATCTGTATCCTGGCAAACTATTCCGAACAGTTCGTGCTGTCTGACGCGGAACGCGCCACGCTCACCAAGGTGTCGCTGGAGCATGCCGCAGGCCGGGTGCCCGTGATCGTCACGGTCAGCCATTTCAGCACGCAGGTTGTTGTTGATCGCGCGCGAGAAGCCGAAGCGATGGGCGCCGCGATGCTGATGATGATGCCGCCTTATCACGGTGTGGGCCTTGTGCCGGCCGAGGCGGGTATCTTTGAACATTTCGCGGCGGTGTCCGATGCGATCTCGATCCCGATCATGGTGCAGGACGCGCCGCTCTCGGGGGTGTCCCTGCCGGTGCCGCTGCTGGTGCGGATGGCGAAAGAGATCGAGAACGTGAGTTACTTCAAGATGGAAACGCCCTTTGCAGCCGACAAACTGGCGGCGCTGATCGAGGCGGGTGGCGACCATATCGTCGGGCCGTTCGACGGCGAAGAAGCGGTGACACTGCTGGCCGATCTGGACGCGGGGTGTACCGGCACGATGACCTCGGCGCTTCAACCCGAGTTGATCAAGCCGATCGTCACGAACTACCTTGCGGGCGATATCGACGCGGCCCTGGCGCAGTGGCGCGACTGTCTGCCGCTGATCAATCACGAGAACCGCCAATGTGGTCTGCGGGCCGCCAAGGTGGTGATGAAGGAAGGGGGTGTGATCGGTTCGGATCATGTGCGACACCCGCTCAAACCGATGTCGGATCGTACCCGCGCAAGGTTGCTGCAAATGGCGACCGAGCGCGACGTGATCGCGTTGCGTTGGGGCAAATAAAGGAGAATTTCGATGGGCTATGAACCGCACGGCAAACATCTGATCGCTGGCGATTGGGTGTCGAACCAGAGCACATTCACCTCGCAACCTGTCGCCAACGATGGACAAGCCTTTTCTGAAGGCGGTGCCGATGAGGTCGATCGTGCCGTCCGTGCTGCCGAAGAGGCGTTCGCGACCTATGGATGGACAAGCCGCGCAGACCGTGCCGCATTACTTGAGGCCATCGCCGAAGAGATTGACGCGCGCGGGGACGACATCACGCGGCTGGGCTGTGCCGAAACCGGCCTGCCCGAAGCGCGACTTCAGGGAGAGCGTGGGCGCACCACCGGTCAGCTGCGCCTCTTCGCGGAGCATATCCGCGACGGTGTGTATCTGGACCGCCGCCATGATGCGGCACTACCCGACAGGCAGCCTCTGCCACGGCCCGATCTGAAGATGGTTCAACGGCCCATCGGCCCGGTTGCCGTATTCGGCGCGTCCAACTTTCCGTTGGCGTTTTCGACGGCCGGTGGAGATACCGCGTCGGAGCTTGCCGCCGGGTGTCCGGTTGTGGTCAAGGGTCACCCCGCCCATCCTGCCACCGGCGAGATCGTGGCTGATGCCATCGCGGCGGCGATTGCGCGCTGCGGCATGCCGGCGGGTACGTTTTCGCTGATCCAGGGCACCAGCCATGAACTGGGCGGTGCGCTTGTTCAGCATCCACTGATCAATGCGGTCGGGTTTACCGGGTCTCTGGGGGCAGGGCGTGCGCTGTTCGACCTCTGCGCCGCGCGGCCTGTTCCGATCCCGTTCTTCGGCGAGCTTGGGTCGGTCAATCCGGTGTTCGTCATGCCGGGCGCACTGGCCCAACGCGGCGCAGAGCTGGGCGCAGCATGGGCCGGGTCTCTGACGATGGGGGTTGGACAGTTCTGCACCAATCCGGGCATCGTCGTCGCACCTGAAGGACCGGAGCTTGATGCCTTTGCCAAGGCTGCAACCGACGCGGTCGAGGCTGCCGGTGAATCGGTGATGCTGACCGACGGAATTGCCGACGCGTTCCGGCGCGGCGTAGCCGAGGTCGGATCGGCAAGCGGTGTGCAGGAGCTTTTGAAATCCACATGTGACCGGCGCAACGCGGCACCGGCGATTTACAAGGTCGATGCGGAAAGCTGGCTTGCCAACGAGGCCTTGGCCGAAGAGGTCTTTGGCCCCTTGGGCATCCTCGTCGCAGCCAGCGGGGCCGAGCAGATGCTGGACGTGGCGCGCAGTCTGCAAGGCCAGCTGACAGCAACCCTTCAGATGGATGATGCCGATATCGACACCGCACGCCCCTTTGTGCCGGTGCTCGAACGCAAGGCCGGGCGCGTTCTGGTCAACGGCTTTCCCACCGGCGTCGAAGTCGCCGATGCCATGGTGCATGGCGGGCCCTATCCCGCCTCGACCAACTTCGGCGCAACGTCGGTCGGCACAATGGCAATCCGCCGCTTCCTGCGGCCGGTCTGCTACCAGAACATGCCTGACCAATTGTTGCCGCGCGACTTGTGCCTTTGAACACAGCCACGCAGATCCACTCCAGGATCAAAGCCTATGCGCAAGACCCGGTGCCGCTGGCCGAAATGTGAAGTCTCTCAAGGGATGAGAGGGCAGTGTTCCGGCTGGTCCGATAATCCGACCCCGTCGCATACAAGGTTTGGTCATAACTCTGCGGGCATTGACGAACACCCTTGAAGGTCCGGCGGAACAAGGGCGGCACTTTTTGGCGATCTGCTGATTTCCTTGACTTAACTGTCATTGCGTTGTCACGTTTGACGACTGACGGTGAAAATAACAAAAATCCAAGGGGGGACGTATGTTCAGGAAAGTTTTC
Organism: Marivita sp.; assembly: GCF_051859345.1. Taxonomy (GTDB): domain Bacteria; phylum Pseudomonadota; class Alphaproteobacteria; order Rhodobacterales; family Rhodobacteraceae; genus Marivita. Next base: position 3,738 of record NZ_JBHYFV010000076.1, read on the forward strand.
GAAAAAACGCGAATGACAGCGATAGTGGCAACACTGACTGCAACCATGGGAGGCGGACAGGTTGCGGCTCAGGAACAGGTCAGCGTGGTTTGTGTTCTTGCCGAATGGTGCGATGCGATGCGCGCTCCGTTTTTGGAAGCCTCGGGCTATCAGCTTGAATTCCTGAACCTGCGTTCAAATGAAGGGCTGGTTCGCATTCGTGCCGAGGCGTCAAACCCAACCTTTGACGTGTTTTTCGCAGGCACGGGCGATCCGCACTTCGTCGCCTCGCAGGAGGGGTTGACGGAGTATTACGAGTCACCCGTCAAGGCCGATCTGCTGCCGGGGCTCGTGACCGCAGTCAACAATGCCTATCTGCCGCTCTACGCCAATCCAATTGCATTTGTGGTGAACCCGGCTGTTCTCGCTGAAGTTGGCGCGCCGACACCGACATCTTGGAGCGACCTGACGAACCCGGTCTACAAGGGCATGATGGGTATGGCGGATCCCAATTCCTCCGGCACCGCCTATGTCATCATTGCGACGCTGGTTCAGCTTTTCGGCGAAGACAAAGCTTTTGAGCTTCTTGCCGGCATGCACCAGAACATGGCGACATACACACGCTCCGGCTCGGGGTCGCTTGGTCCCGTGGGGCAGGGCGAACTGGGTGTCGGAATTATCTTCATGTCGTCGGCCGTGCGCGAAAAGCAGGCTGGATTCCCGATCGAGATTGTCATGCCCGAGGACGGTACAGGGTACGAAATCAGCGGCGTCAGTCTGATAAAGAACGGCCCGAACCCGGACGGCGGCAAGGCGTTCATCGACTTCGTGCTAAGCCCCGAAGGTCAGAATATTGGCTCCGAGAACGGGCAGATTCAGCCAAAGGCGAACATCAATGCCGCGACAGCCGAAGGCGCACCCAATTTGTCCGAAGTCAAAGTGATCGACTATGATTTTGTCACCTATGGCGATCCCGAACTTCAGGGGCGTTTGATCGCACGCTGGACAAACGAAATTTTCCCGATCCCTCGTTGATTGAGGCATTGATTGTGACCCGGCCTCTTTGGACCGGGTCACCATTTGAATGAAAAGAATATCATGACGGATACCGCCACCCCAGGTGCCCTGCGGGCTGGCCTTAATTCTGGCCCTGCGCCGTTTTGGGCCGGGCTTGCGCTTGCCGCCTATGCTTTTCTGCCAATGGCCCGGACAAATCGCCGGTTCTGGCCGCTTGACTATGACCTGCACCCGATTGCTCTTGGGTTCGGGGCGCATGTCTTGTTGCCAATCGCGGCGCTGATCATCCTTGGGCTCTATCTGTTTGCGCCACTTTCAAGACTGACTCCACGCCAGCGAGGAGATGCGGCTTTCGGCGCGGCGATTATCGGGTGTCTTGGACTGGCAGCGTGGTTGTTTGAAACCTTTACGCCGTTTGGCTGGGGGGCTTTGATCGGGTTCATAGGCCTGATGATTGCGGGAGGCGCAGCCCTGTCTGACAGTGGCAGGATTCGCGCGGATTCCTTTGTCGGGGCCAGCGTCTTGCTGACCATCCTGTTCGTCACCATTTTCATCACCGTGCCGTTGCTTATGGTGATCCGCTCGGCAGTCTGGATCGACGGACAGTTTACACTGGGCCAGGTCTTTGCCACCTTTTCCAGCCCCCTGTTTCTGTTTGTGAGCAATCCCTACACCGAAGTAAGCGAAGCCAGCCGAGTAGGAGTTTTGGCAGCCGTTGGTCTTGCGGCGGGCCTTGTCTGGGGCGTTTATGCAAGCCGACGCGAGACGTCAAAGCGGCGGGCCTGGAAGATCCCGATGTGGCTTGTCATCGGCGGGATTGCCGGTTGGGCACTTGGCATCATGATCTGGGGCAGTGGTGCCTTGCCATCGACGCTTCTGGTTGCGCTTATTGTGGCACCCGGTGCGACGATGCTTGGCTTTGCGCTGGCGCTCTTGGGTCAACGGACACAAAGTGGTTTGGTGCGTGGTGTTCTGGGCGTGGCGAGTGTTCTGCCATTTATCACTCCCCCCTTCGTGATCGGCTTTTCGATGATCTTCCTGTTCGGACGGCGGGGTTTGATCAGCTATGACATTCTTGGAATCTCGCCGTTTGCGAACCCGCTTTACGGTGTCACAGGAGTGGCCATTGCGCAGATCCTTGGGCTGGCACCTGTCGCCTATCTGATCATCCGCGGGTCGCTTAATTCGCTGAACCCGGCGCTGGAAGAAGCGGCGCAAACACTTGGGTCAAGTCGTTGGCGCGTCTTCAAGGACATCACATGGCCACTGGTCCGTCCCGGTATTGCCGCGTCGTTGTTGCTTGCGTCGATTGAATCAATCTCGGATTTCGGAACACCGCTGGTTCTGGGAGGCGACCGCAGCTTTCTTGCCACTGAAGTCTTCATCGCGCTGACCGGACGCTATTCGCAACCCGAAGCCTCGGTCTACGGCGTGGTATTGCTGGTGCTGGTCGGGCTGGTGTTCATCGCAAGCCGTATCATTCTGGGCGTTAAGGGGTTCACCACGGTCACGGGCAAACCGGCATCGGGCACATTCCTGAAACTGCCGCGCAGTTTCGAGGCCGGGT
>NZ_JBHYFV010000077.1:0-5556 GCF_051859345.1 Marivita sp.
GAGCAATTTGATCCGGTCCCGGCGACGGTTGCAAAAGGCAAAGACCGCAGGCTGGAAAGGGTCTAGTGCCATCGCCTCTTGCACCAGAACCGCAAGGCTGTTCATGCCAGCGCGGAAATCAATCGGGTCACGGTGTAAATACACCGGAAGATCAGCGCCCAGTCTGAACATCACTCAACGCTCCGATCAGTGTCGTCAATGCCGCGGCATCACCACAGCTCACAGTCAGCGTCACGCCGTTGGGCAGACGGGCTTGCAGGGGCGCGGGCTGCGAAAACTCTCTCCCGCTATCACCGCAAGCGTTATACCCTACAGAGCGCGGTATGGGGAATTCATCTGCGCTACCCCCGGCGTCATGATCGATAGCCTGCCCAGCCTTATCAATCCGAACCGGAATAAAAGGCGATGTGGTCGTCGCTCCGCTCAGAGCCGAAAGCTGATCCTTGCGGTGCTTGACCCATTTGCGCAAAAGGTTCGCATTTACACCATGATCCAAAGCAAGCCGGGCGACCGAAGCGCCAGGTTCCAGGCAGGCCTCAACCAAGCGCGCCTTCGAGATCGGGTCGTAACGACATCTGCCATTGCGCAAAACAGCCGTCACTCGAAGCTTACCGTAATCCTCTTCCATAAGTGTCCACCTCCATGTTGGTGGACACCTCTTCCTACAACTCACTCAAGCTCGGAAGGTGCAGAGAAATTCGCGCTTACTATCGATCCATCATCGCTCACACGCTGGCGCAATCGCATTGGTGAGGAAGGTGCCGAATGGCTGCTGACCAAGACCATTGAAGCTGGGCGCGCGTCTGGCGCTGTGGATGACAAGAGCCTTGAGCGCGTGTCGGTCGACACGACGGTGATGGAAAAGAACATTGCCTATCCGACCGATGCGCGCCTTTATGAGCGCGCGCGCCAGAAGCTGGTGGCACTGGCCCGTGAAGCGGGTGTCGATTTGCGCCAGAGTTACAGCCGTCTTGGCCCACGCCTGGCACGGCAAGTGGGCCGCTATGCCCATGCGAAACAATTCAAGCGGATGCGCAAGGCATTGAAAAAACTGAAAGGCTACACAGGTCGGGTCATGCGCGACTTGCGCCGTCATCTCAGCGGCATTCCAGCTGGAGCGCTGCGCGAGCAAATCTGCGATGCCCTCGTGCTGACTGGGCGGCTCTTGGCCCAGAAGTCGAAGGACAAGAACAAGATCTACAGCCTGCATGAACCCGAGGTCGATTGCATCTCGAAGGGCAAGGCGCGTGTGCGCTACGAGTTCGGCACCAAGGTCTCTGTCTCCGCTACCATCGCGGAAGGCTTCATCGTCGGCGCACGCTCCATGCCCGGCAACCCATATGACGGGCACACTCTGCAAGAGGCGCTGGATCAGGTCGAAGTGCTGACTGACATCCGCCCATCATTGGCCGTCGTGGACCGGGGCTATCGCGGCCATGGTGTGACGCGAACCCGCGTATTGATCAGTGGCATGTTCGGCCACGATCTCCGCATCTTTGAGAACCTGCACACGCCCGGCCAGCCCACGCACCTCAACCTCCTGTCCGACGAAACAGAACGGCACGCTGTAGCGGCGTCCTTCGAAGGCCACCATGCAATCAATCTCCACAGGCCGACGCACGACGACGTCAAACGGTTCCGGCAGTGTCTCGGGCAGTGGTGTCAGCAGCTTGCGCTCCTGCGTCCAGGCCTCGGCGATGGAGGTCCCGGTCAGCGGACAGCGCAGTCGGCTGGCCCGGTCGTCCAATCGGGCATCCGTCACCGCCTGTAAATGCTCAAGGCTCTCGAAGGGCTCGTCCCTCGGGTCCACGACCTCGCGCAAATCGCGGGCGCCACGTTCGGCCTTGCCCTTACCTTGCGGGTGGCGCGGCTGGCAGGCGTCGACATGGAATTTAAGCTGCACTGCAAAGCGCCGGTACGTCTCGTTGATTAACCCCCAAGCGCCAGCCCCCTTCGCGATCGCCGTCTTCACATTGTCGATCCGCAGCACCGCAGGGACGCCGCCCAGACGACCGCTCGCTTGCGGCTCCACGACAACGTCACAATCAGCGCAACGAGATCAACTGTTTCCGTGCCCAACACCGCACCGGGAAACTCTACCCAGTCCACTTGCGCCTGCGCCCCGGCTGGCGTTTCCACACGCCGCCGTGCCCGGATCGCCGGCGCCGGATATGTCCGCTTACAGTACCGCTGTACCGACTTCAGACTTCCATCATAACCATGTTCTCGGCACAGCCACGCATGCAGATCTGCGAGGTTGATCCTACCCTCCTGCTGGCTGCGCCAATGCGCAATTGCCTCCGAATAAACTGCAGCTTTCAATTGCTGCTTGCCACGCCCGTCACCAACACCCGAAGCCCACCGCTTACGATGATATCGTACCGTGCCTTCGCTCACCCCAAGAAGTCGCGCTATCGAACTCTGTGAATGACCACGTTCCAATAAGACCGCCATCGCCGTCCGTCCTTCTCTCGCGAGATAACCCATCGTCCTCTCCCGACTACCGTCGTCGGGAAATCGATTAGGCCAAAGCGACACCTCGTAAATCTGGATGTCGCCTTAAGAACTCAATGACGTGTCTTGCTACAACAAGATCACCATCCAGCACATCCAACCAGGGCAGCCGCAGCAGAACGCTTACGTCGAGCGCTACAACCGGACGGTTCGGCACGAGTGGCTGGACCAATACATCATCGAAAGCATCGAGGAGGCACAGGATCAGGCCACGCAATGGCTTGTCTTATGCTGAACTCGGCTCCTGCGGTATAAAGGAGCCACTGCCCGCCACGCCATTTATGGCGGGCAGTGGCGGCGGTTGGATCGTAAATGGCTGGGTCGTGATGGACCGTTCCAGAGTTTGATCAGCCGCCGTCTTCCCCAAGGGCCTGAACGGATACGCGTGTGACAAGTCACGCATGACAAGCATAGGACACAAGGAAGATGACAGATCATAACATTGGCGTGGACATTTCCAAATCCCATTTGGACGTGTTCCGGCTGGAAGATGGTGCGGCGCAACGCTTCGATAATTCCACCACAGGCTTTCGTGCATTGACCAAATGGTTGGGCAATGCCTCGGTGGCACGGATCGTGTTCGAGCCGACGGGGGCTTATCACAAGGCCTTCGAGGTCGCACTTGGAGGGGTATTGCCGCTCGTCAAGGTGAACCCGTTGCAGGCGCGCAGGTTTGCAGAAGCCTATGGCACGAGGGCCAAGACCGATGCAGTCGATGCCCGGATGTTGGCGCGTATGGGGGTCGCGTTCGACCTTGAACCTCAAGCACCTCAATCCAAGAACATAGGCGTTCTCAGAGACTTGCATGTTGCGCGGGCTGGTCTGATCAAGGACCAAACCAGATTACGCAACCGCGCCCAAACCCAAGTCATGTCTGTTCTGAAGCGCCAGACCAAGGCCCGGCTCACTTTGGTAGAACGACAGATCGCCGAACTGGACATCGAAATTTCAACATTGATCGCGGCGCAAGAAAACACTGCACGCACATGTGATATTCTGCGTTCCATGCCTGGAATAGGAGCGGTATCGGCTGCGGCCATGCTGACCCTGATGCCCGAGCTCGGCACGCTTGATCGCAAACAGGTGGCCAGCCTGGCAGGTCTTGCACCGATCACCCGTCAGTCAGGGCAATGGCAGGGCAAATCGTTCATCGGTAGTGGGCGCAAACCCTTGCGCGATGCCCTCTATATGCCAGCACTGGTCGCATTGCGCTGGAATCCAGACCTGAAAGAAAAGTACAACCGTCTGCGCGCAGCAGGAAAACCCGCCAAAGTGGCTATCGTTGCAGTCATGCGAAACCTCATCGAAATCGCAAACGCTCTGATCAAAGCAAATCGAAAATGGACACCAAAAGCCGCTTGATCAAGACGGATACTATGGACTTACAACAACGACCGCCCCAACATGGGCATTGGCGGCATAACGCCCGCAATGAAACTGCGCCTGAAAGGGGCGCGAAGCGACAAAATGGCTGCGAAAGTTCTACGGATGCACCCCGAAAAAATGGGGGATTACCGGGAACAGACTGTCCGTGGATGGATAAGGGGATAGGCATGAAGACTCAGTGGCGCGTCCACGTCGGTGCTCACAAGACCGCAACGACACATCTTCAGGAGCTTCTCAGAGCGAATGAAGACAAACTTCTGCAGCACGGTGTTGATTTTCTGAATGGGCGCGGAATAAATTCCCTCCTCAGGACAGACCCGTCACAAAAGCCTGCAGGACTGGACATCCTCAAGGCCGTGGTGAAAGGCCAGCGCCCTGTCAGGGCTTCCAAGCGCTATTCGCGAGAGATCAATGCTCTTCGGAGGGACCAGCCTGTCACCATTATCTCGCAAGAGGATCAACTTGGCTTCACCCAGGATCTCATGCGCCCACACTTTTATGATGGCAGCCAGAAATTCACCATCCTGAACTCCCTCCCGGACAGAGAGAGTGTTGACATATACCTCTCCATTCGGAGCTTCGAGACGCTGTTTGTATCGGCGTTTTGCGAAATGCTCAAACCTTTCCATGACGCCCGAGCGCGTCTTGAGGCACGCAGACGGACCCTGCAGGACATGCCGCCCAGCTGGTTTGAACTGGCCAATCGGCTCGGGGATAGTTTTCCCGATGCCAGAATTCATGTGTGGAAATTTGAGGATTACATCAAGCATCCGGGGTTCGTTGTCAAAGCGCTGACAGGCTTGGAACTGGACGATCTTGATGGACGCCCTGCCCCGGACAGAACGCGGTCACCCTCCCCGAAAGCGATCAAGCTGGCGGAAGAACTCGACCCTGCCCTGAAGGTGCAGGACCGAATGAAGATCGTTCAAGAGTTGTTTGCGGATCACCCCAAACAGTCGGGAGAAACGATTGAACTCTTTTCGGGGGATGAAACGGCATGGTTGCGTGACTGCTACACCCGTGACCTTGAAAAAATCCAGGCGTCTGCGCGCATGACCCTAGTGCTGCCGCAGGCTGCGGCTTTGCCATCATGACGAATTGAGTGCTTTCAAAAAAGCAAACGCCGGTCATGCGGGCCTAAAGCAGGGTTTCGGCCTGCATGGCGCAGAGAACATGATCAGCGCCTGCTACGCGCGGACCAGAAAGAGGCGATCTGCTGCCGCGCAAGCCCCTGACCATATATGTTCTAGAAGGCGCGTCGCTTCGGCGGCGCGCCTTCTCGGTTACCGTGAACGGCCTGATCAGCCGCTTTCATGCATTCATGCAGTTCTTTTGCCGCCCCGGGTCCAAGAACCTTGCCACCAAGACCTCTGCATGACTCCTGGTTTTGAGTTTGTGGGGCTCTGTTGCACAAATCACGTGAGGGATTCATCTTGTGAAGGACGCGCTGGAACGCCGCGGTACCCGCACCCGCGGCATGGCGAGGCTGGAAGCAGCCGCAGCCGCGCTCTCGATGCGCTCGGGTGACTGGACACAACTTCCCGATCCATTCCCGCGTTGGGGGCAGCGATGAGGGATTTCGCGGAGCCCGCGCTGGCGGGCGTGCAGATCACCGACACTCTGGACGGGCTGGCCGCAATCAATGCACCCGACTGC
>NZ_JBHYFV010000078.1:0-5454 GCF_051859345.1 Marivita sp.
CCGGAAGTTCGGCATCGGGTTGGATTTACGCCAGACCACGTCGTTCAGGATCCAGTAGCCTTCGTCTTGCAAGGCCGATCCGACACGGAAGATGTTGTGATACGACCCGATCACCCAGATCGCCCCATCAGGTTTGAGCAGACGCCGGGCGGCCCTGAGCCATGCCTTGGTGAAGTCGTCATACACCTTGAAGCTTGAGAACTGATCCCACTCGTCATCCACCGCATCGACACGCGAATTGTCGGGACGGTGCAGATCGCCTTTGAGTTGCAGGTTGTACGGCGGATCAGCAAAGATCAGATCGACCGACGCGGCGGGCAATCCATTCATGATCTCGATGCAGTCACCCGCAAGAATCGTATTGATCGGCAGCGCATCCGCGCTGTTCGGCTTGGTCATCTTTGTCATTCTCTGCCTATCGTCCCGGCGCTGTTGTTGCGCTCTGTGCTTGGGTCAAAAGATGAGTCAAAGCTGATTCGTGGTCAATTTCTTTTTTGAATCAAATGGTTATGATTTCTTCTTGTCACAACATATTGTGGACCGGCTTGAAGGAACGTCTATGGTGTGGGGTCACACCAAGATTTCGAAGGGCTTCTTTGTGACACTTCGTGGGGTATCCCATATTGGTTTCCCATCCATAGCCAGGACACTGTTGCGCCAAATCCCACATGATGGCGTCACGCCGTGTCTTGGCCACAATCGAGGCCGCCGCAATGCTCAACGAGAGGGTGTCGCCTTTGACAATCGGCGTCGCGGGACAGGTCAGATCTCGCGGGATCATATTGCCGTCAATCAGGACATGATCCGGCATATAAGGTAGCGCCTCGATGGCCCGGCACATGGCAAGGTGACTGGCGCGCAGGATGTTGAGTTCATCAATCTCCTCAACGGTCGCTTCGCCAATGCCAATCGTGGCCTGCTGGGTGATCCGCTTGAGCAGATCGTCGCGTTTACGGGCAGTCAATTGTTTGGAATCCTGAAGACCGTCCGGAACAAGCTCTGGTGAAAGCACCACCGCCGCGGCAACCACCGGCCCTGCCAATGGCCCCCGCCCGGCCTCATCCACACCCGCGATCCGGATCAGCCCACGGGCCAGAAAGTGTTCTTCAAATTCAAAGCTTGGCGTCATAGCCTCAGCTTGCCGATCTGCCTTGCAATGACAAGCCGTTACCCGCAAGATCGCCCTCCTGATCCCGCCCGATCCAAACCCACATTTGTTTTTGCAGTTTCGAACGAAAACGCACTGGACACGCCCCAAACCGTCACATAGAACGCCGCCACCCGAACGATGATCGTTCACCCATGCCCGGGTAGCTCAGGGGTAGAGCAGTGGATTGAAAATCCTCGTGTCGGTGGTTCGATTCCGCCCCCGGGCACCACTTCAGATGTCTAGACAATCCTATCGGACGCCCATCAACGGTGCGTCATCACATTCACCGACTCCGCGCTGCGGATTCCCAAATGGCGACATTGATTATCGACGGGTTTGAGCAACGAGAACACAGGCCGTATCCTGCAACAAATGAGCTCCTGGTAAGAACATTCGATGATCACCGGGGCCGCGTGGACTCCGACAATGCCAATCTTTTTTGGGCGAACAACTGTCCAATGGCCGATCATTGCTTGCCAATGCCTTGCCCTTCGACCCTTTGGTGGGCAATCAATAGGCTCAAGTCTAAATGGCACCCAGGTGCTGACAATTGGAGGCAAAGATGCGGGTTTTCTTTACAGGCGGTAGCGGCAAGGCGGGCAAGTGGGCGATCCGGCATTTGCAGGCGCAAGGCCACCATGTAGTGAATGTGGACCAAACCCCTTCAGGTCTGGATTGTCCCGAACTGTTGGTTGACCTTTGCGACGCGGGCCAAGTCATTGGGGCCATGTCGCAGTTTGTCGATGGTTCTGAATTGGACGCGGGCACCGGCGTTCCAACCTATGACGCGGTCGTGCATTTCGCTGCGATCCCCCGCGTCATGATCGGCACCGATGGTGAGTGCTTTCGGCAAAACACATTGACCACCTACAACGTGATCGAAGCGGCCGTGAAGCTGGGCGTTCCAAAAGTGGTCTTTGCAAGCTCGGAGACGACCTATGCCGTGTGCTTTGCGGAGGGAGAGTTGAAACCGGATTTCGTGCCGATCGATGAAACTCATCCGACTGTGCCCCATGACAGCTACGCCATGTCGAAGGTCTGCAACGAGATGACCGCCCGGTCCTTTCAGGCTCGGACAGGCGCTGACATGTACGGGCTGCGGATCAACAACGTGATCGAGCCCGACGAGTACGCGGAGATCTTCCCGGTCTTCATGGAAAATCCCGCGCTACGCCGCCGCAATATTTTTGCGTATATCGACGCCCGCGACTTGGGGCACATGGTGGATTGCTGCCTAAGAACGGATGGGCTGGGCTACCAGGTGTTCAACGTAGCAAACGACGACCTGTCAGTCGGGATTACTTCGGAAGAGGTGATCGAACGGTTCTATCAGGGTGTCGAAGTTCGCAGTGAGATGGGCGCGCACGAGACATTCTTTTCCAACAAGAAGGCAAAAAAGATGGTTGGATTTCAGCCCAAGCACTCTTGGAGGGATGTCTTGAAGTAATCGCGCCGTCTTGGACCCCTATTCAGATCAAGGAGCCGTGAGCCTTTAACTCGGACGGCCCTATGCGGCCCGCCAACCGGACCTTTGCGGTGGAAGCTAGCGCCGCAGTGCGGCTTCATCGAACCCGACGTTCGCACTGGTTCGAAGACAGAGGCAGAGTGAAGGCCCGAACTGTGGATAAACCAGTCGAGTGTTTCGGATAGCCCCAAAAGGCTAGTCGTCCTCGCAGCAATCGCCCGACCAAACGAACCACGTTCGCGCCCTCGATTCACACCCGCAATCCCGCGCGATCCCGCTCCATGACGGTCGTCAACGCCGAGCGGTTGGCGCATCGCGTTATCCAGGCTTGAATGGACGGCTGTTGCGGCGTGGCGTCGGGCAACCATTGGAAGGGGCTCGAAAGCAACAGATCAACCGCTGAGTAGTCTTCTCCGAGTAGGTAAGGCTGGTTTTCCAGTGCATTGGCCAGACACGCAACAACAGCATTGAGGTCGCGGAACGTTGCGTGCAGCGCGGAATGGTCGATCTTGGCCCAGTCGAGAACCAACACAGGTTCCATCACGCCTTGATAATAGAACAACCAGCTCAGGAATTGCCCGCGCTGAGGGTGTCCGACGGGCCGGCCGAGCCCGGCCTCGGGGAACATATCCGTCAGGTAGGCGACGATGGAACCGCGCTCGCGCACATAATCGTCGCCGTCGGTCAGATAAGGCACCTTCTTTTCGGGATGCGGATTGCGTGCATCCGGGCCTCCACTGCCGTCCTGTCGCGCAACGGTGACGTCGACCACGTCGATGCGGTCGGCGACGCCCATTTCCTCGATCAGGTGGAGGATCGACGTCGAGCGGGAGTTCGGGGCATGGTAGAGTGTCGGCATGGTTGAGAATCCTGAATTGTGTCCTGCCTTGTCTTATCTGACACCTGCTGACAGATTGCGTCAGCATGGCCCGAACCGATCGCCTTATGCGCCTGATGGACGCGCTGCGCCGCCTGCCCGCACCGGTCACCGCCACGAGGCTGGCGACTGAAACAGGCGTGTCTCGGCGCCAGCTATATCGGGACATTGCCACATTGCGCGCTGGCGGCGCTCTGATCGATGGTGAGGCCGGGGTCGGTTACCGGCTGACCGAGGATCCCGCGTTGCCGCCACAAAGCTTCTCGCAGCTTGAGATCGAAGCGCTTGTCCTAGCTGTCAGTGACTTGTCCCAGACGGGCGACGCGGCGCTGGAAACGGCAGGCCATTCTGCCCTTGCACGGATCATCGCCACGCTTGCCGACAAGCAGTCGCGCCAAGCCATGCACACCGTTTTGCGCAGCTTCCGGTCACCACCTGCAAAGGTGGAATTCACCGTCGACATGGCGCTGTTGCGGCGCGCTTGCTGGGAGGAACTGGCGCTGAACGTTCGGTATCGTGACCTCAAGGACCAGATCACGGAACGAGAGGTCTGGCCCCTGGGCATCAGTTATTCACACCGCACATTGATGGTGTTGGTCTGGTGCTGCCTGCGTCAGGACTGGCGCATCTTCCATGCGTCGGGGATTGAATCCGCATGCCTCAGCGGGCGCAGCTTCAGACCGCGGCGTGTGCCTTTGCTGCGTGATTATGTGGCGCGCCTGTAGATGCGGGGTTGCCTGCAAACGAGTTGCTGCGCGCGATCGGGGCCATGGTTCCCACTGTGACAACAGTCGCGAAAAACCCATTGATAGCTAGCAACTGTATCTTTCAGGTTGTCGAGGCCGCCTTAATTGCACGAACTCAAATCCTAATGAAAAGACCGCCGTGAAACGCCATTTTGTATACAGATGATCCGTCATTTCAGACTTCACCTCGATTTATTTGCTCGCTTGACCCAATAATGTACACACTCTAATCTCGCAGGAGATGAACTCCCGGAAGGGTGTTGCGTCGAACGGGGGGACACATGGCGGATCGTAGATCGCAGGCAGAAAAAGCCACGATTGGTCTTCGCGGATTGATCCTGTCCGGCGGCTTCGAGCCTAGAATGCGCCTTTCCGAAGTTTCGGTCTCGGCCCAGCTTGGCACTTCCCGCACGCCCTTGCGACAAGCGCTGGAACGGCTTGTGTCCGAAGGGTTGCTTGAGCGGCTTCCAAGCGGTGGATGCCGCGTTGCAAGCTTTGATCTGGACGATGTCAACGACGCGATTGAACTGCGTGGTGTGATCGAAGGCACCGCCGCACGCTTCGCCGCAGAACGCGGTGCGGACCCTGAACTGATGGTCGAGGCGTCCGACATTCTTGACGGTATAGATGAGGCTGTGCGTGACCCTGACGACATCGACTTCGACACCTATGTAGTTCTCAATGCGCGCTTTCATACTCTTCTGTCCAAACTTGCGGGCAGCGCATTGGTGCAGCGTGAAGCTGAGCGCATTTGCCGTCTGCCCTTGGCCTCACCCAGCGCGTTTCTGCGTGAACAGGAACTGATCCCGGATTTCATGCAGTCGTTGATCCGCGCACAGGGGCAACATCGCGCGATCCTAGAGGCTATTGCCGCCCGTGAAGGCGCGCGCGCCGAGGCCCTCGCCCGCGAACATGCGCGCCTTGCGCGACAGAATTTCGCCTTTCTCAACGCTGCAGACCGGCGGCTTGCCAAGCGTGTGCCGGGGTTGTCGCTGGTTACAGCCAACTAAAAGAGCATCTCAGGGAGACAAAAGATGTCCAGCCTTTCCGACGTTATGGCACAGCACAAGAACCCGGTAGAAATGCTTCGCAATTCCCAGATCGGGATGTATGTCTACCCGGTCGTGACGCCGGAATTCCGCAACTGGCGGCTTGAGCAGGAAGCGTGGCGTCACAGCGCCGTTCTGTTCGACCAGTCGCACCACATGGACGAGCT
>NZ_JBHYFV010000079.1:0-4568 GCF_051859345.1 Marivita sp.
CTCCATGAACGGAGCCAGATCCGGTTCAAGGATTTCGACTCCCGCTTCCGCAGCGGTCTGAAGGCCGGCGTCGGCAAGACCGTCATGGGCTTCGATCCCGACGGCAATGGCGTCTGTTGCGGCTGTCTGAACCAACTCCTGCAAGTCCGCCGGCAAGCTATCCCACCACGTCTTTGACAGGACCATGGCTGTTGTCGATTGGTGCGCCTTGGTCATCGTGTAAGTATTGACCGTTTCGTAGAAACCGTCCGCGACGATGGCATCCGGCGAGATTTCGAGCGCATCCACAACATTGTTCTGAATCGCCATGAACAATTCGCCATACGACATCGGTGTCGGTTGGGTGCCCATCGCCTTGTAGGCCTCCACAAAACCCGGCGTCGGCAAAACGCGGATCTTCAGACCTTGCATATCCTCGATGGATTCCACCCGTGCCGGTGCCTTGCTGGCGACGGATCTTTCGTAGATCGACCCGAAGCCAAGCCCGTACATTCCGTACTCGCCCAGTAGATCAAGCATTTCGCGGCCCATGTCGCTTTGCAGGATTTCGTAGGCTTGCTGCTTGTCCTCGAAAAGATACGGCAGCGACAGCACCCGATATGCGGGCACGACGGTTTCGAGCGTCGAGCCTCCGACGAACCCGCCTGTCAGAATTCCGGTCCGCATGGATTGGATGGCGCGTGTTTCGTTACCGGCCTGAGCGCAGCACTGAACTTCGACCGCGATCGCGCCACCGGACCGTTCCTCGACAAGCGATTTGAATTCGTTAAGCGTCACCTGGTAGGGGCTTTGGTCGCTCAACACATGCGCCATGGTCATGGTGTAGTCCTGGGCCTGCGCGGCACCGGTCCCTACAAGCAACGCGGCCGCAAGGCCAAACGTGGTATGTCTGATAGTCATGTCAGTGGTCTCCCTGTCGTTTTGTTTAACGGAGCAAGGCGAGCGAAATGCCCGGGACGTAGGTGATGATCATCAGGTTGGCGAAGAGGACCATCAGGAACACCGCAAGCGGACGCATCAGTTGCTCCATACTGATGCGTGCAATGCCGCAGGCGATGAAAAGATTGACTCCGACCGGAGGCGTCACCATGCCGACGGCCAGGTTTACGATCATGATCATTCCGAAATGTATCGGATCGATCCCGTAGCTCACGGCGATCGGAGACAGGATCGGGCCAAGGATCACGATGGCAGCGAAGGTTTCCATGAACATCCCCACGACAAGCAGGAACACGTTCACGAGCAGCAGGAAATAAAGAGGGTTTTCCGTCACGGTCGTCAACAGCATGCCAAGCTGCTGAGGCGCGCGCAAAAGATGCAGCGCGAAAGCGAACATCGCGGCGAAAGCGACAATGATCATCACCACAGACGACGTGATGGCCGCACTTGCGAAAATGCGCGGCAGATCCTTGAGCGAAATCTCCCGGTAGACGAAGACGCTTAGAAACAGGGCATAGAAGACAGCCACAACCGCCGCTTCGGTAGCGGTGAAGATGCCCCCGAAAATGCCGCCGAGGATGATGATGGGCATGAAAAGTGACAAGGATGCCTTCCAGAAGGCCGCCGACACCTCGCGCATCCACGGCACCGGTTGGAACGGTTGCCGCTCTCCGTAGCCCATGATCCACGACACGAGGATGGCGGTTGTCATCAAAGAGGCTCCGATCATCAGTCCCGGCAAGAAGCCCGCAATGAACAGGTCGGTGATCGAGATTCCGGTGATGACGCCGTAGATCACCATGGCAACCGATGGCGGAATGATGACCCCCAGTTCCCCGGAGGCGGCGGTGGTGGCGGCGCTGAACGGGCGTGGGTATTTCTGCTTTTCCATCTCGGGTATCAGCATCGACCCGATGGCAGCCGCCGTCGCTGCAGACGATCCAGAGATTGTGGCGAACAACATCGAGGTCATCACGACGGCAGCGGCCAATCCGCCGCGCACCCAGCTCACCATGGCCTTGGCCAGATCGACAAGCCGCTTGGCGATACCCCCGTGCTGCATCAGGCGACCTGCCAGCACGTAGAGCGGCAAAGCCATCAACGCAAAGCTGTCCAGGGCTTCGAAGATGACCTGCGGGATGGCAATAAACGGGATGTTCTTGGCGATCAGCGTGGGAACAGCAGCAAGACCAAGCGACATGGCAATGGGCACGCTGGCGACGAACAGGATCAGAAGTGAGGCAACTAGAAGTATCACATCAATCCTCCGGGGCGAAGTCCGAGGCAAATCGGATATCGCGGCCCTCGATCCATGTTTCTGCGATCAGGGCCAGTGAATTGAGGATCATCAGGACCATGCTGACCGGCATGGCCCAATAGACCTTGTCTTTCGTGATGCCGAGAACCGGACTGGTCTCTGACTTGCCAAGTTCAATGAAATCCACGCCAGTTGAGAACAAAAGTCCGAAAAACGAGATGCAGAGGATCATCACGGCGTAGCGGATCGGCACACCCGTGTGCGCGGGCAATTTGCGGACACCGAATTCGAGCGCGATCATCCGTGCATGGCGCACTCCCACAGCAGCACCCAGAAAAACCATCCAGATCAACGTGTAGCGCGCCAGTTCCTCGGTCCAGGGAGCAGAGATGTTCAAACCCAGAGCAGTAAGCACAAACCGCACCATAACCTGGGTCATGACGGCCAGCGAGACAATGCAAAGCAACGCGGCGACAAGCGCCGTCACCACCGCGTTGATCTTGTCCATCAGGGTTACGTAAATCCGCACCGGCTTTATCCCAACCGCAAAATTTCTGTGTCAGCGGCAAGGCGCCTTCGTTTTCAGAAACAAACTTACGCATGTCAGAAATGTTCGCAAGACAAATTTTTGTTCGCAATGCGTACAGATGAGAGTTTTTTAGTCCGCGGGGTGGCGAAACCCGCTATTCTCCAAATATCATTGCGACTCCCGTCCGGATGGCTCGCATCTGGGTCAATACCGAACAGGGAAAACACCGTGGCCGATGTTCAGTCCGCGCCCAGTTCTTCCGCGAAATGGCAGGCGGTGCGGGAATGGCCGACCGTCCGCAGGACTGGACGTTCAGATCGGCAGCGGTCCCGCGCGAGCGGACAACGCGGGTGATAGGCGCAGCCGTTGGGTGGGTTGATCGGATCGGGGATCTCACCCGTTGGCGGCTCGGTCTCCCGCCCGAACCCATCAAGCTTTGGTGCAGCTTCCAGAAGCATCTTGGTGTAGGGATGGCGTGGAGTCGTGAAAAGCGCATCCGGCGCCGCCTCTTCGACCAGCCGACCCAGATAAAGCACGCCGATCCGATCCGCCATGTGGCGCACAACTGTCAGATCGTGGCTGATGAACAGGAACGTCAGTCCAAGATCTGTCTTGAGGTCGGACATCAGGTTCAGAACCTGCGCCTGCACGCTCACATCAAGAGCCGATGTCGGTTCGTCGCAAACGATGAAACGGGGGTTCGACGACAGGGCACGCGCTATACAAAGGCGTTGTCGTTGCCCACCCGAGAATTCGTGCGGGTACTTGTCGGCATCTTCGGCGGACAACCCGACCTGTTCCAGCAGGCGTTCCGCCAGACCGGTCGTATCGCCACCCCGTGCGGCGACCGGTTCGGTGATGATGTTGCGCACCCGCCACCGCGGGTTGAGGCTGGCATAAGGATCCTGAAACACCATCTGGATTTGTTCGCGCGCTGCATCCATCGCTTTGGCGGATGTCTCGCGGGACAGGTCGACACCTCCGATCGTGACCGATCCGTCGGTCGGGGTCAGCAATCCCACCATTATCTTGCCGATCGTGGATTTGCCCGAACCGCTTTCACCGACAAGCGCATAGGTCTCTTGCGCGGGGATCTCAAAGGACACGTCCGACACGGCGGTAAGAATGCTCCTGGGCAATCGCTCCACCACACGGTTCAGCCACGGTTTGGACACGTCGAACCTGCGCGTGAGATTGCGCACGGACACCATGGCGGGCTTGGTCGACATCAGGCGGTATCCTTGGCTGTTTCTGTGGCTCCGACCGGAAACCAGCATGCGGCGCGCCCTTGGTCCGCTGCCAGTGTCGGGCCGGGATCGCGACGACAAGCCTCCTGCGCCCGATTGCAGCGCGGGTGAAAGGCGCATCCCTGTGGCAGCGCCCCCAGACGGGGCATGTTGCCCGGGATTTGGCGCAGCCGGGTTTGGCCCAGCGACGCCAATGGCGCCGACCCCATCAACCCCTTGGTATAGGGATGGTGCGGACGGGTCAGCACCTCGCGCACCGGACCCAATTCGGCGGTGCGACCGGCATACATGACGGCCACCTTGTCTGCGGTTTCGGCTATGACGCCCATATCGTGTGTCACCAGCATCACCGCAGTGCCACGGTCCCGGCACAGCCGCCGCAGAAGCGTGATGATCTGGGCTTGAACACTGACATCAAGGGCGGTTGTCGGCTCATCCGCAATCACCAGCGATGGTTCGGCACACAGTGCCAGCGCGATCACAACCCGTTGGCGCATGCCGCCGGAAAACGCGTGAGGGTAGCTGTCGATGCGTTCGCGTGCGCCGGGAATACCCACTTCTTCGAGCGCCTTCACAGCTCGTTCCCGCGCTTCGG
>NZ_JBHYFV010000080.1:0-4500 GCF_051859345.1 Marivita sp.
GATCGTCCCCGGCGCCGTAGTCGAGGCGAAACCGGCCCAGCCCGGTGGGCCATCGAAGGAACGGCGAAAGCCGTTCTGCCGAGCGGCTTTTTCGCATTCTACGCGGATTATGAAGGCCTGGGGCGCCTCGACAAACTGCATGATCAACGATCCAGCAACGCAAGGAGTGAAGCGCGCATCTCGCACAGCATCGGCAGGATGTCTTTCTCCATGGCCAGAGTGCGTAATTCGCCCTCAAAACTTTCGAGAACCAACGGCAGCACCGTTCCGTCATCATCCGCAGCGGCGGCCATGAAAGCCTCGAGCATGTCGTCCGCAAGGCCTGACAGGTCACCCTGTGGATCAAGCAGCGTGTCGTAGTGACTGGCCACAAGGTCGCTCGCCTCGCCCCTTTCCGACAGAACTCCCCAAACCATACCGCCGCCCTCGACTTCGTAGGGGATCAATTCTCCGCGCTCTGGGCCAATGAGACCGAGATTGCAGCGGGAGGCTGCACGTTGATTCAATTGCTCGAGAACAAGGGACACAATTCCGGCCATCCAGATGTTTCCGAAGGCCTCCTCTTGATTAATGTCTGCGTCTTCTTCGATTGCCTTCACGCTCAGGAAGACCAGAGCATGCTTCGGACGCTTTTCAACTTCCGCCTGTATCGCCACCCGCACCACTTCTTCAAAGGCGTTCGATATCGATCCGAAGCGCATACCGCCCCAGCTGATATCGTCATCGAACGGCCCCTCCTGCAGGGACCAGCAATATTCGTCCCAAAGGTGCCGGGCTGCTACATCGCCGAAAGTGTCATGAGTTGATCGGGACCGCAGATCGTCAAGAACAGCCTCAACGATCATGGCGATCTCAGCACGGGCGAAGTCAGCAGCGGCGGAATGCAGCGTCAACAACCCATCTCGACTGACGTCTGGACGACCTTCTGCCATCGTTCACCCCCCGATCGGCGCTATAAAATGAAGCGTTGCGATCATCGATAGAATCCGATCTGCCGCAGTCGGCCTGCAGTGGCTGCAAACTCGCTACGAAACCATGCTTCATCGGCCTCCCAGTCCGCGACGGCCTGTTCATAGTTCCTTCGCTGGCGCCTTCTGTCTGCAAGCATCGAAAGATGACGACACATGGATGAAAACCGCTGATACGTGGCCGGACGACCCCAAGATTGATACTTGGAAGCCAGCTCCTTGGGAATTTCCGTTTGAAAACAGACCCTGAGTCGTCTCTGTCGATCCCATGGCGACAGGCCATTGGTTTTTCCCACTTTGTAGCCGACGTAAGCCAAAGGCGACTGCTCTTCACCGAAGACCGCGCCAGCCCTGAGAAACTCCCGCATCTCACGCTGAATGTCAGGGGGAATGACACGACCAAGTATCTGGTCACGCTCTTCTTCGGCCTCTCGACGCTCACGCGCTTCCTTTTCCAGACGGCGCGCACGCACTTCAGGATCTTCAGGTTTCTCCCGCGTCAGAAAGAAAACCAAGACTATGACCAAAATGCCAAATAGAAGAAAATAATTGCTTGTATCCATCTCTACATCCCCATCGCCGGCGTCATCAGCCGCTGGAAAAACCCCAGCTTCAGCCGGTAGCGCTGCGGCACGGATGGTGCGGGCGCCGCCTTACCGCGCCCGCTTCGGTTGCGATCATGAACCGTATAAACAGACCGGTCCCCGGCAAACCTGCCGTCGCGCGATTGCCGCGCGGGCTGATCGTGTATTTCGCCTCGCGCGGGCCCAGTGACCGCGAGGGGGTCGATTTCGACAGGTTCAGGGTTACCCCCGGGGCAAGGCGGACCCGCCGCCAGAAACGGAAGGCCATTTCTTTTCTCCATATATCACGCTTACCTCTGGTTTTTCTTTTTCCCAATCAATCAAGCTCTCAAAGACATCCGTTACATCAAATCCTGTAAAAACTCAGAGACAGGTGACACACCCGACAACCACAGGCGATCCCTCGCACGCGTGGCTGCAACATAAAGCAGGTGACGTTCTGTATTCATGATTTCATCGACTTGAGCTTCATCGCGCGCCATCAGCAGGCGATCTTCAAGCGGAACGACATCCTGATCCAATCCGATCACGGCAACAGCGCGGTACTCGGCGCCTTTGGCTTCGTGCATTGTCATAACTGGCACAGAAACCTTCGGCGCGATGCTGGACACCAGATCATCGGTTCGCACCAGGATCATTACTTCTGATGCCTGAAAACCTTGCTTAAAGAGCGCGTCGATCCAGGCTTGCAGGGCTGTCACCTCTTCTTCGCGGCTGCTGCATGCACGTATCTCTGGCGCAGAGCCTTCAAAGACTGAGGTCACACCCAGTCGATTGTCTTCTGTCCCGTCCGGCTCGACCAGCGTTTCCGGAAGCAGTTCATCGCTGTAGCGTCGGATCTGATGCGATGTGCGATAATTCACCTTCAGGCTGCGCGATCTTCCTCGGATCTCCACTCCGGTTGCCGCCCATGGAAATGGCGCGCGAAAAATTCTTTGGCCAATATCGCCAGCGAAGAATAATCCATTCTCCGCCTCGCCCAACACGCGCCCGAGAAGCAGGAGCTCCGGCACCGAGATGTCCTGCGCCTCATCAATCACGGCATGTGAAAACGGCAGTCCCCCAGTGTCTGCCAGTTCATGTGCCAACTGCGCCTCAGTCTTGAGATTTCGCGCGGCAAGGTCCGCGCGGAGGACCTCAAACACAGACCATGCGGCCTCTCTGCGTGCAGCAGGCATTCGCACCTTGCGGCCCAGTCGCGGCAGATCACGATAGCTCTCCCAATCGCGCACATTCCAGGCATCAACAATCAAGGACCACTCATCGCGCAGAAAATCGACAGACAGTGGCGCACCTGTCTTGGCGACAGCCTGTCCCAGCAGTTCTGATAGATTTTCCTCAGTGACCAACAGGGTCGGCCCAAATGCCTGCTGATGCATTTCACGGATCACATCGCCCAAGGCTGCAACATGAATACGCGTGCGCAGGTCTTCACTTGCCAGCAATGGAAGCTTGCGCGCCAAGGCTTCTGACAAGCGCGAATTGAATGTCGTGAGCAGAACCCGTGCGTCGGGGTCTTGCGCCAGTCGCACGGCTCGGTGCAGTGCAACAACCGTCTTACCGGTCCCGGCCGAGCCGATCACACGTGCCGGGCCATTGAAATCGCGCTCTACATATTCGCGTTGGGCGGGGTGCAGATAGACGGCCCAGCGCTCCCATGGGGCCTCCAGCGCCGCGCGCAACTCCTCGACATTTTCCATCACGCGGAAGCGGCGGCCTGCATCGGGGTGGGCGAAGGGGTCTGTGCCAGCCGCAACCAGCGCTGGAGTGGGGCGCGTGCCTGTGGCGGCTTGCAGGATGGCTTCGGCGGCTTCGGCGGGTAGGTGGCTGGCGATGTCGAGAACTGTGTCCTCGGTCGCGTCGCGCACCACATCCAGCCAATCTTCAGGCACGCCCCAGGACAGCAGAACCTCATCCCCCTCCCCCTCGAAGAGGCGCGGCAGACGGATCGCTTCTTCGACATAGCGCTGAATCACCACCTCTTGCACGGTCTCGCGGATTTCCACGATCTGCGCGGCGCCGGTGCGCGGGTGGGTGTCGATGCGGCGGCTTTCGGCCCAGGCATAGGCATCGTCATGATGGCCGACCCAGGCCAGAAGCGTATCGCCGCCCTGTTTGTGCAGCACCAACCGGATGTCGCTGTTCACACGCGCGGTCCAGAACCCCTTGTCGCGGGCGCGATCGACGCGGTGCATCGACAGGCCCGGACTGGCGGGGTTCATCTGCAGGTCGAAAGCGGCGGTCTTGACGGCTTTCTGTTCCTGCGCCGTCAGGCGCGCGAGGGCATCCGAGAAGGTGTCAGCGATGCGGAAGGTCATCGTTCGATCAGGTCAACAGTGTCTTCGGGAGGAAGCAATTTCGATATCCGCGACCTGATAGCTGACGGCTGACGGCCAAAATACTCCGAAAGCGCCTCAACAGCCTCTCCGCTGCGAACCTTCTTGATCAACTCGGCATCATCCTCGGTTGACCAAGGCTGGTAGGCATTCGGATACTGGCTTCTTGCTGCCTCGATATGGTGCGCTGTTTTCGAAGGCACTGCATCCTGCAAATCGAGCACTTCTTTTGCTGCTGCGAAAATACACGGATAGGTAATGCTTGGGTTGCGCTCAATGATTTGAGCATAGCTCAGACCAGATGCGATCCCTTCCAACACCACCCTTGAGCTGGGACTCAGCTTCTTCGACATTCAAACCCCCATCACCTTCATCACCTCATCCCCCAGATGGTTGATCACTTTCACCGCGATCCGTCCCGATTTCGGCGGCGCAAATGGCCGCGAGACTGTCCGTTTCAGGCTATCCCACGCCTCCTGATCCACCTCGCCCTTCAGGGTTGTCTTCAACTGCTTATAAGGCACCTCGGCCCCCGGGAAATACGCGTGGCGGACAAAGAACGACTCTTCGTTGTAATCCGTGTCGATGAACCAGCAGGCGATGTCATCGGGC
>NZ_JBHYFV010000081.1:0-4429 GCF_051859345.1 Marivita sp.
CAACATGGCCGGAAAAGGCGGGCAATCCCATGATAGATAATACAAAACCAAAGTCGACAGCCCTTGCGACGCGTGGCCTGACGGAACGGCTCGGCAATGAACTGCGCTTTGTGCCCGTGGCGCTTGGGCTGGTCGCGCTACTGATCTTCTTTTCCTTTCAGTCGGATGTCTTTCTGACCAGCCGCAACCTCAATAACCTGCTGATTCAGTCCACGGTAACCGGGATCATCGCTCTGGGGTTGGTCTTTGTTCTGCTCACCGGTGAAATCGATCTGTCTGTGGCCGCTACCTCCGGCGTCGCAGCGGTGTTCATGGCCAAAATGGTTGTGGATGCCGGGCTCCCGATCCCCCTCGCCATCCTCCTGGGCGTGGGGATCGGCCTGCTCATCGGGGCTGCATCGGCGCGATGGATCACGCTGCTTGGCGTGCCCTCGTTTGTGGTTACGCTTGGGGTGGGACTCTTGCTCAACGGTGTGCAATTGCTGCTCCTGCCCAATACTGGGCGCTACAACCTTCTCAATACCGGCGTCGAGAACCTGGCGGCGACCTATGTGTCTGGCCTTGGAGCGTGGGCGCTGGTGTTGAGTGCCATCGCGATTTTTGCACTGATCCGGCTGACAACCTTCCGTTCACGGCAACGCGCGGATCTACCCGCCTCGCTTGGCGGCGCCGTTCTCTTTCCAGTGGCAATTGTCGGAGCAGTGCTAATCGCTCTCTTACTGTTCCTAGAAAACCAGCGTGGTTTACCGATGCCGGTGATCCTGTTTATCGGCTTGCTCGGCGTCATGTCCTACATTGCCCATGAAACCCGGTTTGGCACCTATCTCTACGCCATCGGTGACAATGCCGAAGCCGCGCGACGTGCTGGAATCAAGGTCGATCGGATCAAGATCACGGCTTTCGCCATTGCCGGCGGCCTGGCGGCTTTCGGCGGTATCCTCTCGGCGTCGCGTATTCTCGGTGTCTCGGTCTCCTCCGGCGGCGGGGTCGGTGGCGGAGCATTGCTCCTTGAAAGCATCGCTGCTGCTGTCATTGGTGGTGTTAGTCTATTTGGCGGCCGCGGAATGGTGATTGGTGCGCTGTTCGGGGCGCTGATCATTGGCACGGTATCCAACGGCCTCAATCTGATGGGCGTGGCCAATGAAGCGCGGTTGATTGTAACGGGCCTTTTGCTGGTCTTGGCCGTATCCATTGATCGCGGCATTGAGAAACTGGCCGGTCCAGCCGGATAGACCAGTCTTGCCTGTTACATGATGATCGTCTTTGCCAATGTGTCCCAGTTCTTGATCTTGCGGGGCGGGTGCGGCCTTGAACGGCATGTGTCCTGCAAAATCGCAAGGCAACACCGTTCCCGTGTTTCCGTCTTCTTCAGGGAGGACAGTGCGGGTTTCACACAGCGCCACAACTGCGCGTGCAATGATTTCGCATCTAGAAAGGTGTCCGCCCGATCCAGCACCTGCTATCGGCGTAGTCTCCCCATTCATGCAGCGCCAACGACGCACAGGCGATCTTTGAGGAAATCGACAGGATCCGCGACCAGCGGCTGTCATGCTGCCCTTGATTGACCTGAACCAAGCGAACGACCCACGCGTGCACCTTGGGGAAATCCATGTGCGCTGTCGTGCTCGCACTCCTTTCTCCTGCTCAAGAGTTGGAGCCTCCGCCACCAGGTGCGGTTCACGGCATCTTCAAGCCCGTTTTGACGGTCGACAGCGCGTCTGATCCTGCGCTCACATTTTGCTGGCGAAGTTTTCGTTCAACAAGATGGATGCTGACTATGCGCGCACCTTTCTGTTCCGTTCCAGAAAGCGACGCCAGCCACCAAGTCCGCTGATGTCTTCGGCATGACCCAAGCCACTGGCTTCGCAAAGGAAGCCCTTCACCTGTGCTCCATCCTCGATCTCGACGGTGCCAATGACCAGCGGCGCAGGAATACCTGCGATGAAATCGCCCATGGCCTCTTTCGGGATGGCCCAAACCTCTATTGCGATAGAGGTGCCGTGTTCATCGTCGCAACGGTAAAGGCCTGGACGGGCCGGAGGTCCGCCTGGCAGGGCATAAAGGGCGTAGCAGGGCGCCGTCTGTGTGGCTTTCAGAAACCGCGCTCCGCGCGATGTCAATTCATGGCTGAGCGGCAAGCCCGACATATGGGCGCCGCAGACAGCAAGTGTCATCTCGCTCGCGGACAAGGGGGCAGGCTGCGGGTTTGGCAGATCGGGCGTCTGGATCCCTGTCGCCCCAAGCATGGGCCGGCGGGTGTCGGTCAGACGCTGCCCTTGCGCCGCAATCGCGCCATCCTCGCCTGCGGGCGCGATCAGTGTCACGCCTCCAGGCCGACCGTCGCGGCGCGGGCCGGTTGGCACCGCAAGCGCACAGAGGTCCAGAAGGTTCACGAAATTGGTGTAGGTTCCCAAGTTGGAATTGGGCGTGACCGGGTCGACGTCAAGTGCGGCGCGCGTGACGAAACTTGGGATCGTCGGGACACAGAGCATGTCGGTGCGGTCGAGGATCGGCGCGCAGTCGCGGCGCAAATCCGCCAGCCGGTAAAACCCGTTGAAGGCATCCACCGCGCTCTGGCCCTCGGCCTTGGCGATGATGTCGCGGGTCACTGGATGCACGGCCTCTGGCCGGGTTGTCATCATGCCTTCGATGGCGGCATATCGCTCGGCGATCCAGGCGCCGTCATAAAGCATCTGTGCGACGTCGTAGAAGGGCGTGAAATCGACCCGGTCGATCCGTGCGCCGCCTTCGGCCAGCGTCGTCAGCGTCGCCTCGAAATCCGCCGCCTGCACGTGGTCACCGAAGAAGATCAGGCTGGCGGCATTCGGCGCCGTGATGCGCGGCGCGGGAGATGCGAGCGGCATTGGGGCCGCAGGCAGGAGGCGGGAATAGGCCTCAGCGGGATCGAATGCGGCAGCGGATCGAAACACGTCATGCGCGTCGGCCACGGTCAGCGCGAAGATCGAGATCGTGTCGAGCGTCCGGCAGGCAGGCACGACACCACTGGCCGATAGCGCGCCGAGGCTGGGCTTCAGCCCTACGATCCCGTTCAGCGCGGCGGGCACGCGGCCCGACCCGGCGGTGTCGGTGCCAAGCGCAAAGGGCACGATCCCATGCGACACCACCACGGCTGAGCCAGAGGACGAGCCTCCCGGCACAATCTCTTCATCCAGCGCGTTGCGCGGAACACCGTAGGGCGAACGCACGCCGACAAGGCCGGTGGCGAATTGATCGAGGTTGGTCTTGCCGATGGGAATGGCCCCGGCCGCACGCAAGCGTGCCACGACAAAAGCGTCGCTGTCGGGGGCATAGGCATAATCCGGGCAGGCGGCTGTCGTGGGCATCCCGGCCACGTCGATATTGTCCTTGACCGCAAAGGGCATCCCCCAAAGTGGGCGGTCGGGGTCGAAGGGACCCAGGGCTTCGGCCTCGGCCGCGAGGTCTTCAGCAGTGGCCAGGTGAATGAAGATCGCCGGATCCTGCACGGCGTCCAGACGTGCAAGGACTTCTGTCATGACCTCTGCGGGTGACACGCCTGCAGCATAGGCATCGTGCAGGGCAGTGAGGGTGAAGGGCAGGTCGGAAAGCGGCGTGGTCATGGGTATGTTCTCTTATTCGGCAGCGGATTTTGCTGCAGGGTCGGTGATGTTGGTTTTCGTGGTCGGGGGTTTGGGAGCTGCGGCCAGCAGGGTGCGGGTATAAGGGTGACTGGGTACGTCCATGACCTGCGTTGCAGGCCCCTGTTCGACGATTTCGCCGCCCTGCATGACGATGACGTGGTCGCACAGAAGCCGCACAACGTTCAGGTCATGACTGACGAAGAGGTAAGTCATGCCAAGACGGGCGCGCAGGTCCGCAAGCAGGTTCAGCACGACCGCCTGGATCGACACGTCGAGCGCTGCCGTCGGCTCGTCCAGGATCAGGAACTTCGGATCAAGCGCGATGGCCCGCGCGATGCCGACCCGCGCCTTTTGTCCACCCGAAAGCTGATGCGGAAAGCGGTCCAGCAACGAAATCGGAAGGCCGCATAGCGTCGCCAGTTCCTCGATCCGCGTCTGCAGGGCCAACCCGCGCAGATCGCTCATCCGAAGGATCGGGTCGGCGATGGTCTGGCGGGCGGAATGGCGGGGGTTCAGGCTGTCGGTGGCATCCTGGAACACCATCTGGATCTGGCTGCGCCGCTTGTCGCGCACGAACCGGTCGGCGGGAATGTCGGCAATGTCCAACCCCTCGAACAGGATATCACCCGATGTGCGGTCCAGCAGCCGCACCAGCATCGACGATGTGGTCGACTTGCCACAGCCCGACTCGCCCACCAGCCCGACGCTTTGTCCTTCGCGAATGGTGAAGGAAATGCCCTTGACCGCGTGGACCGGTCCGGATTTTCCAGGGTAAGTCTTGACCAGGTCGCGCACCTGCACCAGCGCAC
>NZ_JBHYFV010000082.1:0-4339 GCF_051859345.1 Marivita sp.
GGCTTTGCGCTGTATCCGCTGGGCGCCGGAAAATCCTGGCGCCCGGTGGGGCTGGCGGTGGACATCGCGCTGACGGCCGTGACGATTGCGGCCTGCGGCTATGTCGTCGTCAACTACGACCGGATCATGACCGAGCTGCCCTGGGCCACCGGCCTCGACATAGCGCTGACCGCTGGGCTTGTGCTGGCGGTGCTTGAGCTTGGGCGGCGTACGGTGGGGCTGATCTTTCCGGTGCTGGTGCTTACCGGTGTTGCCTACGCGCTCTTTGGCAGCCTGCTGCCCGGGCCGCTGCGCCACAGGGGCTTCGGCGTTGATTTCGTGACAGAGACGGTTTTTCTAGGCGATCTCGGTATCTGGGGTATGCTCACTGGCGTGGCCGCCACCGTGATCGCCGCCTTTGTCCTCTTTGGCGCGCTCTTGCTACACACCGGTGGTGGGCAGGCTTTCATGGACCTTGCGATGCGCCTCGGCGGACGCCAGCCCGGCGGGGCGGCCAAGATTGCCACCATCGCAAGCGGGCTGTTCGGCATGATCTCAGGCTCCGCCGTCGCCAATGTTGCCACCACCGGTAACTTCACCATTCCGATGATGATCCGGCTTGGATACCCGCGCCCCTTTGCCGCCGCCGTCGAGGCCGTCGCCTCCACCGGCGGACAGATCGCGCCGCCGATCATGGGCGCTGCGGCCTTCGTGATGGCCGAAATCCTCGGCGTGCCCTACCTCACAATCATCGTGGGCGCGATCCTGCCAGCGGTTATGTTCTATCTCTCGGTGTTCATGACGGTCCATTTCGTCGCCCTGCGCCGGGGCCTGGCTGTGGTGCCGGACTCCGAAATGCCCGAATGGGCCACCATCCTCGCCCCTCGCCGGGTGCTACCGATCCTAGCCGCTCTTGGCGGGCTGGGTGTGGGCATCTGGATGGGCCGCTCCATTGCCACTTCTGCCTTCTACGGCATCGTCGGGCTGCTCGTAGCATTCATCGCGACCGAAACCGGGCAGCTCTCTGTTAAGCAGATGGCGGGAAAGCTGATTGCCGGTCTGGAAGACGCAGGCAAGGGGCTTGTCATAATCGGCGTACTGCTGGCGGGCGCGCAGGTTCTGGTGTCGATGATCAACCTCACTGGTATCGGCGTCACTCTCTCATCGCTGATCGTTTCAGTCGCGGGTGACAGCATAGTGCTGGTGGCGGTCATCGTCGCCCTGGTTTGCCTGATCATGGGCATGGGCTTGCCCACCACTGCGGCCTACGTGCTGGTCGCCGCCGTGCTGGCGCCCGCGATGACGGCGGTGGGGGTGGACCCGCTGGCGGCCCATCTCTTCGTCTTCTACTTCGCCACCATCTCGGTCATCACCCCGCCGGTCTGCGTTGCGGTCTTTGTCGGCTCCGGCATTGCGGGCACAAACTGGCTGCCCTCGGCGGGCGAGGCCGTGCGACTTGGTGCGGTGACCTATATCGTGCCCTTACTGCTGCTGCTCTATCCTGGGATGCTTTTGGGCGGCGGGACGCCCGACATTCTCGAGGCCGTGGCGGCAGGACTGGTGCTTGTCATCGCGGTGCCGGGGCTGCTGGCGGGCGCCCGAATGTTCGGTCACCGCGCACTGGATGTGGCGTTCTACGCCTTGGTCATTGCGCTGGCGATCTATCCCCACCCCATCACCACCTTCATCGCACTGGCCTTTCTGGCAGGTGCCTACCTACTGGGCCGCACACAAAGGAGTGCACTGATATGAGCGTGGTCCGCATCGGCGCCGGAGCTGGCTTTCAGGGTGACAGACTGGAGCCCGCGGTGGACCTCGCGGAACGCGGCGCACTCGATTACCTCGTGTTCGAGTGCCTCGGCGAGCGCACCATCGCGCTGGCCCAGCAGGAGCGCATGACCAACCCCGCTTGCGGTTTTGATCCGCTGCTGGAACGCCGAATGCGTGCGGTTCTGTCCGCCTGCCGCAAGAACGGCACCAGGATCATCACCAACATGGGCGCGGCGAACCCTCTCGGGGCGGCAGAACGCACAGTCGAGATCGCCCAAGAGTTGGGCCTGACCGGGCTGAAAGTGGCTGCTGTCACAGGCGATGACGTGCTCGACCGGATCGGGGGCTACGTGCTGGACGAAACCGGTGCCCCAGCCGCCGCGCTGCGCGAACGCCTTGTCTCTGCCAATGCCTACATTGGCGTCGATGGGCTGGTGGCGGCGCTGGAGGCGGGAGCCGACGTGGTGATCTGCGGGCGAGCGTCGGATCCGACACTGTTCCTCGCCCCCCTCGTGTACGAATTTGGCTGGGCTCTCGATGACTGGGCCCGCCTCGGGCGCGGTGTCCTGGTGGGGCATCTGCTGGAATGCGCAGCACAGATCACCGGCGGCTACTTTGCCGACCCGGGCGTTAAGGACGTGCCCGACCTTGCCCACATCGGCAACCCGCTTGCCATGGTCGATTCAGAGGGTCACGCGACCATCACCAAGCTTCCCGGCACTGGCGGGCGGATCACCCGCGCCACCTGCATCGAGCAACTGCTCTACGAGATCCACGACCCGGCGCGCTATTTGCAACCCGATGTGGTGGCCGATTTCTCCCGTGTGACCTTCGAGCAACTCGCGCCCGACTGCATAGCCGTGGCCGGGGGCTGCGGCCACGCTGCCACAGGCCAGTTGAAGGTGTCGGTCGGCTATCGCGATGGGTGGCTGGGCGAAGGGCAGATCAGCTATGCTGGCGCCAATTGCATGGCACGGGGCGAGCTGGCCATCGCCCTCGTGCGTGAACGGTTGAAGCCACTGGCAGCCAGCATACGCGAAGATCGCGGCGAACTGATCGGGGTCAATTCGGTTGTCCCGCAAGCTATCGTCGCCACTCAAGTACCCGAGGTCAGGATGCGCTACGCCGCGCGCTGCGACGACGCCGAAACCGCGGGCCGCGTGGGCGAAGAAGTCGAAGGGCTATACCTTGCGGGCCCGGCCGGCGGCGGCGGCGCGCGCAGTTTTCAGCGTCCGATCCTTGCCATCGCCTCCACGCTCATGCCCGCTGCCGAGGTCTCTGCAACCGTCGAGATAAAGGAGGTGCTCGGTGAAATTGCATGACATCGCCCACGCCCGCACCGGCGACAAGGGCGACATCTCCAACATCTCGCTGATCGCCTACGATCCGGCACATTGGCCGCTAATTCGCGATCACGTCACCCCCCGGCGCGTCGCCGCCTACATTGGCAGCATCGCCCCCGAGAATGTGACACGATACGAGCTACCCCAACTCCACGCCCTGAACTTCGTCATTCAGGGAGCCTTGACCGGCGGGGTCACCCGCTCCCTTGCGCTCGACGCCCACGGAAAATGTCTCGCCTCCGTCCTTCTTGAAATGGAAGTCACCCCCAAGAAGTGAGCGCCTGCCAGACCGGGAAGGTAGTAAGGTTGGAGGGATTATCGCGTTCCGAAAACGGGTTATTGATCAAACCGTCGAGCGCATCGAATGACGTCCCTGCGGATACCTGGCCTTCATGCATTTGGGAGCGAACGTCAGCTCTCTTCTGATTCTGTGGAAAAACAATGTGTTGCTGGCGCAGAAAGTGTGGCTCTGGTCTTACAACAACGAACGCCCAAACATGGGCAACGGCGGGATGACGCCCGCCCAGAAACTGAAAATGGTCGCGTAAATTCTACGACCAAGCCCCCGCAAAAACGCGGGGATTACCGACGGTCTTCTCGAACAAATGCCGCAGCAGCTCGCTCCCCAACCTCAGCACAATGCCAAAGCCGCGCGACGTTTCCTAAAGCGACTGATCACCCGGTTCGGCGAGCCCCTGGTCATCGTGACGGACAGGTTGCACAGCTATTGCAAGCCTATCCGCAAGCTTGCACCGAACGCGGATCATCGCGCGCACAAGGGTTTGAACAACCGGAATGAGGGCTCGCTCAGGCCGACCCGAAGGCGCGAGAAAGTGATGAGCCGGTTCAAATCGCCCGGACAGGCACAGAGGTTTCTCGCCGCTCACGATCAGGCAAACACGATCTTCCGCACCCGACGCTATCGGATCTCCGCAACCTCTTATCGCCACGCCAGGGCCGATGCTTTCGACCTCTGGAATACCTGTGCAGCGGAAATTGCCGCTTGAGAACCCGGCGGTTCGCTCTTCGCAAGCACGCGAAAACAAGTTGGCTATGCCCTTGCGCGACATACCGCACCTCAATATTCAAACATCGCCGCGTGTGCCTAGTTAATGCAACAGTCCCTTGCAGGTGAATTAGTCCGCTATTAGCCCGAAGTGACCGATACTGCAGGACGTGCAGAAAGTGTTGCCGAAACTGCGGTCAGTGCCCCGTTTGCCTCGCATTTGCTTTTGAGGGATCATCAA
>NZ_JBHYFV010000083.1:0-3347 GCF_051859345.1 Marivita sp.
TGATCCTGCGGAAAGACGGCCCAGAGATCCTGTCCTCACTTGAAAGGACGCTTCACGTCACGAGTTGACGCAACGTGCATGGTGGACCAGTCTTGCATGAGACGTCGGGCTTTTGTTTTATCAGACGCACAAAAGTTCGTCCTGCGTTAAAGCAGGCAATAAAAAATCAAACCAACCGGGAGACTATCGAAATGAAAAAGACAATGTTGATGGCAACCGCCATGTCGCTGGTGCTTGGCACTGCGGCCAGCGCCGAAACGCTTAAATGGGCACGAGCGGGGGATGCGCTGACGCTTGACCCGCATGCCCAGAACGAAGGTGTGACAATCGCGGTGATGCACCAGATGATGGAGCCGCTGATCCTGCGCGCGCCCGACGGCAATCTTGCCCCTGCGCTGGCAACCGAATGGTCGGTCAACCCTGAAAATCCAGAAGTCTGGAACTTCAAACTGCGCGAAGGCGTGAAATTCCACGATGGTGCGGATTTCACCGCCGAGGACGTGGTGTTTTCCTTCGAACGGGCGCTCTCCGAGGAAAGCGACATGAAGGGCATCATCTCGTCCGTCGCATCTGTCGAAGCGGTGAACGACTATGAAGTGAACATCATCACGAACGGTCCGAACCCGATCCTTCCCGCCACGCTGCCCAACATCTTTGTCATCGACAAGGGATGGGCCGAGGCGAACAACGTCGTGGATGTGCAGGATGTGGAAGGTGGCGAGGAAACCTATGCCTCGCAGAACGTCAACGGAACCGGCCCTTACAAGCTGGTCAGCCGCGAAAACGACGTCAAGACCGTGATGACGATCAACGAGGAGTACTGGGGCGCGGATGAATTCGCGATGGAGTTCACGGACATCGAATTCACTCCGATCCAGAACCAGGCGACCCGCATGGCTGCGCTTCTCTCGGGTGAGGTGGACTTCATCCAGGACGTGCCGGTGCAGGATCTCGAACGGATCAAGACCACCGACGGCAAGAAGGTGCTGACCGCCCCGCAGAACCGCGTGATCTTTTTCGGTCTGAACGTCAGCGATGAACTGCTGGGCGGAAATGTCGACGGCAAGAACCCCTTGACCGACGTTAAGGTTCGGCAGGCGATGAACATGGCTATCAACCGCGAAGCGATTCAGCAGGTCGTGATGCGTGGCCAATCGCAACCCGCCGGGATGATTGCCCCACCCTTTGTTCAGGGCTGGACAGAAGAGCTGGATTCCTACCCGGAATGGGACGTCGCCGCGGCCAAGGCGCTGATGGAAGAGGCCGGCTATGGCGATGGCTTCTCGATCACTCTGAACTGCCCGAATGATCGTTACATCAATGACGAGGCGATTTGTCAGGCATCGGTCGGGATGCTGGCGCAAATCGGCATTGACGTGAACCTCGAAGCGTTGCCCAAAGCGCAGCACTTCCCGGTGGTGAACGGGTTGGAATCCGATTTCTACATGCTGGGCTGGGGTATCCCGTCCTATGACTCAGAATACATCTTCAACTTCCTGTATCACACCAAGGGCGATCTTTTCGGCACCTGGAACGCCACCCGTTATTCCAATGCCAAGATCGACGAGATGACCCAGGCGATTGCGCAGGAAGTCGATCTTGAAAAGCGCGACGGGATGGTCGCCGAGATGTGGCAGATCGTGAAGGATGACGTGGTTTACCTGCCGATCCACCACCAGGTCCTGAACTGGGCGATGGATGGAAAAGTCGGTGCCGCGATGGATTCCGACGATCAGGTGAAGGTGAAGTACTTCACGGTCGACTGATGCGATCCCGGGGAGGGTACGGTGACGTGCCGTCCCCATCCCTTGACGGACGCAGCGCAGACAGGCACCTGTCTGCGCAACCTGACGACTTTTTCGAAAGCTGAGCCGCATGATTGCCTTCATTCTCAGGCGTGTTTTCCAATCCGTTCTGGTGTTGCTGATCGTGGGGCTGGTGGCCTTCGCGATGTTCAGCTTTGTCGGCGATCCGGTCGAGAACATGCTGGGGCAGGAACGCACTCAGGCAGACGTTGACCGGCTGCGCGAACAGATGGGTCTCGATCAACCCATTGTCGTTCAGTACTGGACGTTCCTTGGCAACGCGTTTCAGGGCAAGTTCGGTCTGTCCTACCGCCAGGGCCGCGAGGTGTCGCAGATCATCGCGGAACGTCTTCCTGCGACCTTGGAACTGGCGTTTGTCTCGGGTGTCTTTGCGATGCTGTTCGGCATCGGGTTCGGGGTCTTCACCGCGATCCGACGCAATGGTATCGGGTCCAACGTCATCATGACGCTGTCCCTTGTCGGTGTTTCGTTACCGACCTTCCTGATCGGCATTCTTCTGATCTGGGTGTTTTCCGTCGAGTTGGACATGCTGCCCAGTTTCGGACGCGGCGATACCGTGGACCTTGGGTGGTGGAGCACGGGGTTCCTGACGGAAAGCGGGCTCAAGGCGCTGATCCTGCCGTCGATCACGCTTGGTCTATACCAGATGACGTTGATCATGCGGCTGGTGCGATCCGAGATGCTCGAGGTGCTGCGGCAGGATTACATCCGCTTTGCCCGGGCGCGGGGATTGCGAGAAAAGTCGGTCAACTTCCGCCATGCGCTCAAGAACACGCTGGTGCCGGTGATCACGGTCACGGGTCTGCAACTCGGATCTATCATCGCTTTCGCGATCATCACCGAAACCGTGTTCCAGTGGCCTGGTGTCGGTCTTTTGTTCATCAACGCGATCCAGTTTGTCGATATCCCGGTGATGGCGGCCTATCTCATGCTGATTTCGGTCATGTTCGTCGGCATCAACCTGATCGTCGATCTGCTCTACTTCGCCATTGATCCGCGTCTGCGGGTCGATGGCACGAAAGGACATTAGGCATGGTCGATACCGTTCCTCCCCCCGCTTCGACGCGCGCGCGGACGTCGCGGTTCGTTGCCGCCTGGCAATCCGATTTTGCGTGGAAATTCAGACACTCGCCAGTTGCGATCTGTTCGTTCATCGTGCTGATGACTTTGGTTTTGGGC
This sequence comes from Marivita sp., assembly GCF_051859345.1. Lineage (GTDB taxonomy): Bacteria > Pseudomonadota > Alphaproteobacteria > Rhodobacterales > Rhodobacteraceae > Marivita. Next base: position 3,006 of record NZ_JBHYFV010000083.1, read on the forward strand.
GCGGTCTTTGCACCGCTGGTGGCCCCGTACGATCCCTTCGATCCCGGCTCACTCAACCTGATGAACGGGTTCACAGCGCCAATGGAGCCCAACATGTTCAGCGGCGAAGTGTTTTGGCTGGGCACCGACGATCAGGGCCGCGACGTGTTCTCGACCATTCTTTTCGGCATGCGCATCTCACTGTTCGTGGGCTTTGCCGCCGTCCTTTTCGCAATGCTGCTGGGGGTCACTTTGGGCCTGCTGGCGGGCTATCTTGGCGGCTGGACCGAAACCATCATCATGCGCGCGGCCGACGTGCAATTGACCTTTCCCGCGATCCTGGTCGCCATGCTCATTTTCGGG
>NZ_JBHYFV010000083.1:3357-4201 GCF_051859345.1 Marivita sp.
GCAAAGGGGATCACCCCGGTGGAATACCGCGACCAGATGGCGATCTGGGTGCTGATCATCGCCATCGGCCTGTCGGACTGGGTTCAGTTCGCCCGCGTCGTGCGTGGGGCCACCCTGGTCGAGAAGAACAAGGAATATGTGCAGGCTGCCCGCCTGATCGGCCGCAGCAAGGGGGCGATCATGTTGCGGCATATCCTGCCCAACGTGATGTCCCCGGTCCTTGTGATCGCCACGATCTCGCTTGCACTGGCCATCATCGCTGAAGCGACACTGTCCTTTCTGGGCGTCGGTGCGCCTCCGACACAGCCGAGCCTGGGCACGCTGATCCGCATTGGACAGGGATTCCTGTTCTCCGGCGAATGGTGGATCCTGTTCTTTCCCGCTGTCACCCTTCTGATGTTGGCACTCAGCGTGAACTTGCTGGGCGACTGGCTGCGCGACGCGCTGAACCCGAGGCTGAAATGACCGACACACCCGTTCTGTCCGTTCGAAACCTGGTGGTCGAAATCCCGACCCGTCACGCCGTTCTGCGACCGGTCGACAATGTCAGCTTCGACATCGCGCAGGGGGAAATCCTTGGCGTTGTCGGGGAATCCGGTGCGGGCAAATCCATGACCGGCAATGCGGTGATCGGACTTCTGGACCGTCCGGCGCAGATCGTGTCGGGTGAGGTGTATCTGAACGGGCGACGCGTCGATACGCTGTCGCCGTCGGAGATGCGCAAGGTGCGTGGCACCGGCATCGGCATGGTGTTTCAGGATCCGCTGACCAGCCTTAACCCGCTGTTGACCGTGGGTGAACAGTTGACCGAAACCATGCGCGAACACCTTCCGATTTCGCAATC
>NZ_JBHYFV010000084.1:0-4197 GCF_051859345.1 Marivita sp.
AGAGCATCAGGACCGTTACATGGTCATGATGGAGAACGTCGAGCAGATCCCGGTCGCTCACCAGAGGGCGAGCCTGCCATGGGACTGGCAATCGTTTCCGGAATTCATGACATCGCTGCGCGGGACCCGGAAAGCGGTCAACGCAATGGTCTATGTGCCGATGAACGCGCTGCTGATCTTTGTCATGGGGATCGAAGAGGCCAAGAATCGTCCCGCAACCAAAGACGAACTCGCCGAAATCAAGCGTCTCCTGCATGATGCCATGGATGCAGGCGCCATCGGGCTGTCCTGTTCCTACCTCGGCCACAATAATGTTCACGTCGATTTCGACGGAAGCGCCATGCCGTGCGATGTCATGGACCTCGACCAGCTGGTTGAGATCGCATCCGTTCTGAAAGATCGCGGGGAGGGTGTCATACAATGCCTCTCCGGCCTGGCTGGCCAGGACGCGACGGTCGAGGCGTCTGAACGGCTCGCGCGCGAAACCGGCCGCCCCGTTTTCCATAATGTCATTGCAACCAATGATGATTTTCCGATCCACACACCTGGTCTCGCATGGCTGGATTCCATGCGTGAAGAAGGGCTGGACATGTGGGCCGCATCATTCTGCCATCGCACCTGGGCCGAGATTTCCCTAACGACACTTACACTGTTTGACTCCGATGAGACATTCAGGGAGCTGACATATGCGGGCTCAAGTGCCAGGGCGTTGGAACTGCTGAGAGATCCGGCATACCGGGAGCGTCTCCGGGTGGCCTACGACCCCGAGAAGTTTATCATTGTCGGGGGTGATCTCGACCGGTTCGTCGTCCTGTCGGTCGCCGACAGTGCCGAGCACAAGGATGTCGAAGGCCAGTTGCTGGGCGCGGCCGCAAGCAAACTGGGCATGAAGACGATCGACCTGTTTGCAGACATCATTCTCAGCTCAAACGGCGCCGCCATCTTCCGGTCGCCTAACGCCACGGCGACAGATCCCGGGATCTTGCGGGAGCTGTTTGCGCATGAGCGGGTCATTCCCGGCGGCTCCGATGGTGGCGCGCACCTGAAAATCTTCAGTGGCGGTCACTGGGGGACGGACTTCCTCGTCAACATGGTGCGGGAACAGAGCATCGTGAGTCTGGAACACGCCCACCACAAGATGAGCGGCTTGCCGATGAAGGTCTTTGGTATCCAGGATCGCGGAACGATCAAGAAGGGCATGGCCGCTGACCTGGTGGTCTATGATCTGGAGCGTCTTTATTCCGATACGGACGCCTATAAGCATGCCTTCGATCTGCCCGATGGTGACTGGCGCAAGCAGGCGCGTGCCGGCGGATATGACCTCATCTGTGTCAATGGAGAGGTCACGTTCCGCAACGGGCAGTTCACTGAGGCGTGTCCGGGCGACGTTGTCTCGTAAAGACTTAACCGGATCCTCAAAGGATACGAATGGCGCGCATGCGTACAGGATTGAATATGAAACTCGACGACAAAGTAGCCATAATCACCGGAGCGGGATCCGGTATCGGCCGGTCCCTGGCGCAGCGGTTCGCGGCAAATGGGGCGAGGGCCGTGATCTGCACGGATCTGAATGGGGACAGGGCGGAGGAAACTGCGCGGCTGATCGGTCAGCAAGCCTCCGCCGAAACCCTCGATGTGGCCGATGAGAACGCGATCAGGGATATCATCGCGCGCGTCGAACAGGCGTATGACGGGATTGATGTTTTCGTGTCCAATGCGGGATATGGCCAGCTCGGCGGCCTGGAAATGCCCACGCTGGAATGGCAGAAAATGATGAGCGTACACACATGGTCCCACCTTGCGGCCGCGCGGGCTGTCGTACCCGGCATGATTGCGCGCGGGGGCGGCTATCTGCTCAGCACCGCCTCTGCTGCCGGCCTGCTGTCACAATTTGATTCCGGTGCCTATGCGGTTTCAAAGCACGCTGCTGTGGCACTGGCAGAGTGGCTTTCCATCAATTATGTGGAGCAGGGGATTGGCGTATCGGTTTTGTGCCCGCAGGCAGTACGCACCAATGTGCTTGATTTCATGAAAGATCCAAATGCCCTGGTGGACGTCGTCCAGGCTGGCGGAGATGGCGTTCTGGAACCGGATACTGTTGCAGACCTGTGCATCGAGGCCATGGCCGATGGCCGGTTCCTGGTGCTGCCGCATCCGGAAGTGGGCACCTATTTTCAGCGCAAGGCGAATGATTATGATCGCTGGCTATCGGGCATGCGTCGTATGCGCAACCGCTTTCAGGATGCGGCGTCCGGCTGAGAGCCAGGCTCACATTCATCCCGGTTCAGCTGAGCTTTCAGTGCCAGAGGCCTGCAGGCACTCCAGCACCGTCCGGGCTCCCCGAGCGATACACGTCACTTAAAAAGCAGGATACGGAATGAGCATAGTTGTCAAAGATGAAAGCTGGCTGACTTCGGTGGAAGAAGAAATAATCGACCCCGGTCGTAGGATTATAGATGCGCACCATCATTTGTGGCGCACGGGTCTGCAGTATCAGGTTGAAGACCTGTGGCGTGACACTGGATCCGGCCACAACATCGAAAAAACCGTGTTTGTCGATTGCGAAGCGGAATATCGCCCGGACGGCCCCGAGCATCTGAAGTGCCTCGGAGAGACAGAGTTTGTGGTCGAGCAGGCCAGGCTGTCGGAGACCGGTGGCGATGGTAAGGCGGTAATTGCGGCCATTGTGTCACGCGCCAATCTGGAGCTGGGTGACGCCGTCGGAGATGTTCTTGATCAGCATGTTGAAATAGGTGATGGCCTGTTTCGCGGGATACGCCTGGTCGCCGCACGCGACCCGCATCCGGAGATGCTGGCCATACCGGCCCAGGCACCAGAAGGGCTCTATAGCTCACCGGGCTTCCGCCGTGGCATGAAAGCTCTGGGCGATCGAGGGCTCACGTTTGACGCCTGGCACTACCATCACCAGAACCAGGACTTTCTCGCGATGGCCCGCTCAGTGCCTTCCACGCAGATCGTTCTTGACCATTTCGGTTCGCCTTTGGGTGTGGGGATGTATGCCGACCGCCGCGACGAGATTTTTGAACAATGGAAGAAGGACATCAGGGAAATCTCTGAGTGCGGCAATGTTGTTGCCAAGCTTGGCGGGCTCTCCATGCCAGACATTGGATTCGGGTGGGACAAGAGGGATACGGCCCCGACTTCAGACGAGTTTGTCGAAGCGCAAAGGCGGTATTTCCTGCACGCCATCGAATGTTTCGGACCCGATCGGTGCATGTTTCAGAGCAACTTTCCAGTCGACAAACTATCCATCGCTTATCCTGTGCTCTACAACGGTCTGAAGAAAATTGTAGCCGATTTCTCCGAGGACGAAAAAGATGCGATGTTTTACGGTACTGCGGCACGTATTTATCGTATTGAGTGACTGGGTCGGCTCGTCGCGTTCTGGTGACCGGCCAACGGGCGTGGCTCTCTGCAATTGTGGTGCCTTCGCAGGCCAGGTGGGCTGCGCATGATTGCTCAGAACAATGAGCTGATCGCGCTGATGCCAAAGGCGGACCTGCTGACCCTCGTCGGGCAGTCAACCTATGACATGGACCATGTCCCGGATCTGCTTGACAGGGTCGCTGCGCTCTCTCCCCTGGTTTCCAGCAGTGATGACTATGTGGACTCGGGCATGGTCTGGCACCTCCTGGCTTCCATCGGCTACGAAGTGGATGATGAGTTTCTCGGGCTGAGCACCCATCGGGTGCCTCCCGGGAGTACCGAGCTCATGATCGCCCGGGCTGTTCGTCGTCAGGTAATTTGAGACTATTTCCGGTTTAACTAAGTGAGTGTTTGGCTCATCTGGTTTCAGTTTAAGCAGCAGACTGTGCGTACTGCAAGCGCCGTAGTTTCATCGTCTTCCTTTTGATTTTCTCCCTTTCAAGCAGGATGGTTTGGCCGCGTCCGGTGTAGACGTCTGCGGGCGTGAGGTTTTTAAGGCTCTCGTGATAGCGCTGGTGATTGTAGTAGCCGATGAACGTGTCGATCTGCGCTTCGAGGTCGCCGGGCAGGAAGTAGTTTTCCAGCAGGATGCGGTTCTTCAGAGTCTGATGCCAGCGTTCGATCTTTCCCTGAGTTTGCGGATGATAGGGTGCGCCGCGCGTGTGCTTCATGCCTTTGTCTGCGAGATAGTCTGCCAGATCGGCAGAGATGTAAGAGGGTCCGTTATCTGACAGAAGCCGGGGTTTATGA
>NZ_JBHYFV010000085.1:0-4039 GCF_051859345.1 Marivita sp.
TGATCACCGGCGCCATCGACGCCGCATGGACAGAGGAAGCATCAGCATGATCACCCTTGATGACATCATCGGGAAATCCGAACACAGCAGCCCATTATCGAGGCTGACATCCGTACCCGTTTTCTGGGTTGTTCTTGCAGCCGTCGCGGCATGCGTCGCACTTACACTGTTGACCGACACCTTTGCCACGCAGCGCAACATCTTCAACGTTTTGCGCAACTTTACCTTCGTGGCTATTATCGCGATCGGCATGACGGTGGTCATCGCATCCGGTGGGATCGACCTGTCTGTCGGGTCAACCGTGGTACTCTCTGCGATGGTGCTAAGCGTCCTTATGTCTGGCGGCTGGGGCTTTGCCGTAGCTGCCACGGTCGCCCTGATCGCGGCTCTGGCGGTGGGGGCGTTTAACGGTATTCTAATTGCCTACGCAGGCATGCCGCCCTTCGTTGTGACGCTTGGCACGCTGGCGGGCGCACGGTCGCTGGCCATGGTGCTGTCTGACAACAAGATGATCTGGGAATTCGGCCCCGACCACGACCTGCTTCTCTGGATCGGCGGCGGGTCGACCCTTGGCCTTCCGCATCCGACCTATGTGCTTGTCGCGCTTGCCATTATGACGGCCCTGATCTTGAAATGGTCCCGTTGGGGGCAGTATGTCTATGCCATCGGCAGCAATGAGCAGGCCGCGACCCTTAACGGCATTGCTGTGAAGCGACAGAAGGTCACGATCTACATGTTCTCGGCCCTGACCGCAGGTATGACGGGGATTTTGATGACAGGCTGGCTTGGGTCCGTGACCACAAATCTGGGCCAGGCAATGGAGTTGACAGTGATCGCCGCTGCTGTGATCGGCGGCGCCAATTTGGCTGGTGGAGAGGGCACCGCACTTGGTGCGGTCGTCGGTGCGTTACTTATAGAAGTTATCCGCAACTCTCTAATTCTGCTGGGTATATCGACATTCTGGCAAGGAATGTTCATAGGAACCTTCATCATCGTGGCAGTCGCATTTGATAGGTTCCGAAATTCAAGAATCTGACGAGATGCATGTGTAAGAAAGGCGGCGAATTGAACGAGAGTGCCAACACAAAGACACTGAAGCCGACGATGATGGACGTCGCTGCCAGGGCCGATGTATCGCAGGCTACGGTTTCGCTCATCCTCAACGGTAGCCCAGGGGCAAAGTTCAGCCAAGCAACCCGAAAGAAGGTATTCGATGCGGCGCAGGAACTGGGCTATCGCCTAGTTCAACGCGGTCCATGGCAAGGGACGCCGTCCACAAATCTGGTTGCTTTTGTCGTAGACGAAGTGGTCAGCGACCCATGGATGGCCCTCGCGTTTGAAGGTGCGCGCCAACGCGCCCTCGAGAGAGGTGTGTCGCTCATGCTTTCTGTGTGCGGCAGCGGTTTTCTGGAAGACGACGACTTGCGCCAGAAATACGAACAGATGCAGGTCATCGGCTATATTTGTGGCACGATCTTGACGCGGGAAATCACACCCAGCCCCTTTCTGATGAAGTCGCCGACGGTACTGGTCAATTGCTATGACCGTAAGCGGCGCCTGCCAAGCGTCTTGCCAGGGGACTTGGAAGGAGGTCGCACTGCCACACAATGCCTGATCAATTCCGGGCGCACGCGGATTGGATTCATCAACGGTCAGGACGGCATCGATGCCACAAGCGACCGATTGCGTGGGTATCGTCAGGCTTTGGCGAGCAACGACCTGACCTTTGATCCTGATCTTGTCTATGGCGGCAACTGGGAGCCGCAGTCCGGCTATGATGGCACCATGAAGCTTCTTGGCCTTCGTACCCCTCCGGATGCGATATTTTGCGCGAACGACATGATGGCGATTGGCTGCTACGAGGCTTTGAAATCATCGGGCCTGCGCATCCCCGAAGACATTGCCGTCGTCGGTTTTGACAACCGCGAAATCGCGCAGTACATGCGCCCTCCACTGACGACACTTGTCCTGCCGCATTATGAAATCGGCGCAACCGCTGTTGATCAGCTACTGGACATTGCCGCTGGCCTGACACCGCGCCACAGCCAGCTGAAAGTTGAGTGCGAATTGATCGAGCGCGACTCTGTCTGAGCGGGTCTGTTGCATAGTTGAGCCTTGCGCAGTGCTTGCCCCAGGGTTCTGAGGATCAGCCAGCCAGATTGAAAAGCTGCTTCATGAAACGGAATTCGCCTGTGACACCCGGATCCTTACCGAGGACATGACTGTGTTTGATCATCCGGATGGGCCTTGTTGCACGGGTCAGCTTTTGGTTGAGACCGCCCATACCCGTAGATTTGGTCAAGTGATGACCTCGAACTTTGCGTAGCCAAGCCTGGTCATTTTGTTGAGAATGTGGGTGTCAATCTTGGCTTCTGACTTTTGGTTGGGACAGCTGCGCGCTTTCAACTTTGGCCCGATGACTGCCGTCCAACGGCCCATTAAAGCGCCCCGCCTTTAATCTGAATCGCGGGGATTCCCACACGCATGATTTTGTGATTCATCCTGTTTGGGAGGATGGATCATGTCAGCACCTTTGCCATCAGCGCTTCGGGCGCGGTTTCAGCGATACATTGAGGAAGGGTTAAGCGGCCGCGCGGCAGCATTGTGCTTGAAGCTCTCGCCTGCCACGGGAGCGCGATGGGCGCTTGCGATCCGGCGGACGGGCCGGGCGGAGGCAGCTCCGCAGGGGCGGCCGAAAGGCAAAGGCAAGCTGGACCCATATCGGAGCTTCTTCGCTGAAATCATTGAGCAAGATGGTGACATCACGATACCCGAGCTGAGTGCAGCCCTTTTTGACGCAACGAGCGTTCAGGCGCACCCCAACGCCATCGGTAAGTTCCTTCGCAAATTGGGCTACACGTATAAAAAAAGTCACTGGTCGCCACCGAACGCCGCCGTGCCAAGGTAAGGCGGCAACGCGAGGATTGGTTCAAGCACCGCATTCCAGCCGTATCGAAGCACCCGGAACGCGTTGTCTTTATTGATGAAACCTCCGTCAAAACCAACCTGTCCCGCCAGCGTGGTTGGTCTCAGCGGGGCGCGCGACTGATCATGGACGCCCCCTTCGGCTCATGGGGCACCCAGACCTTCATAGCAGGCCTCAGCGCCGACGCGATGATCGCCCCCTGGGTGATCATAGGGGCCATGCCTCTCGTGACATTCGCTTTGCGAATGCACTGCCGGTAATAGATGGCTCGGCCTTCACCGCTTACGTTGAAAAGGTGTTGGTGCCGGAACTCTCCCCCGGAACCGTCGTCATCCTGGACAGCCTCGCCACACACAAGAATGCCGCTGCCGCCAAAGCCATGCGAAAAGCCGGATGCTGATTCTTGTTCTTGCCGCCATACAGCCCCGACCTGAACCCGATCGAGATGGCCTTCTCGAAGCTCAAAGCGCACCTGCGCAGGATCGGCGCACGATCCTTCACCGACATATTCAATGCTCTCTCGGAAATCTGCGACCTCTTCTCGCCGGAGGAGTGCTGGAACTACTTCAAGGCTGCCGGATGTGTCTCAGGTTAAAGGCCGGGTGCTTTAGTGTCCTGCGCGCTAACATCCGATTGATCATCCCGAAAGGCGACATGCCGACTGCCGTGGTGGCCTTTGCCTTTCGACATTCTTGCTGAACGAGCCTGAAGAAGCCTGAGCCAGATCAACCAGTTTCTCGGCAACGCTGCGCTGATCAGGCTATCTTTGGAAAAGGGGCGGCACCAGGTGGGCAGGTGCCGCCAGTTGGTCGCCCACAGGGAGGTGGTGGAGGACGAATTTTACACGAAAACTTGGGTGCGGGCTAAACCTCGGGTGAGGGAACTGATGTAAATAACTCGGTCGGTCTCACTCCAACTCGATCAACAGATCCTTCGCGTCGATTTGGGACGCCGCCTGCACATGCACCGCCTTGAACACCGCATCGCGTTCGGCGTGCAGGCCGGTTTCCATCTTCATCGCCTCGATGACCGCGAGCGTCTGGCCGGCCTGCACGGTCTGTCCGACCTCGACGGCCAGCGAAACCACCAGCCCGGGCATCGGGCAGAGAAGCT
>NZ_JBHYFV010000086.1:0-3959 GCF_051859345.1 Marivita sp.
AACTCGACGGCATCGACATCCCGATCCTGATCGACCACATGGGCCGCCCCGACGCCTCCAGGGGAACAGAGGACGAGAGCATCGTCGCGCTCAAGAAGTTGATGGACCGCGGCAACGTCTGGGTGATGCTGTCGCTCGGCGAGAAGATCACGAAGTCGGGACCGCCCTACGATGACGTGGTCCCCCTGGCCCGGGAACTCGTCGCACACGCGCCCGAGCGCTGTGTCTGGGCCTCGGACTGGCCACACCCGGTATCGAAACAACAGCCCCCCAACGATGCCGACCTGCTGGAGCTGTTCTATCGCTACGTGCCCGACGAGGCCCTGCGCAAACAGATCCTCGTCGAAAACCCTGCCCGCCTCTTTGGCTTCGACCCATGGCAAGACGCACAATGAGACTGTCCAAAGCCATCGACAAAGCAAAATCCAAAGGCCAAAGCCTGAAAAACGGCTGGATGACCGCCGGATAACAGGAGTAAGAACATGGGCGAAGTCCAAAGAAATCTGATTGGCGGGGTGTGGCGCGAGGCTAAGGAATCCTCGGAAAACCGCAATCCGTCGGACATATCCGACCTGATTGGCCTCTACGCCCGTGGCGGGGCGCAGGATGTGAGCGATGCAGCGGACGCCGCGCAGGCCGCCGCCGACGGCTGGGCTTGTGACACCCCGCAGGCGCGCGCCGACCTGCTGGACCGTGTAGCCACCAGCATCACCGCTTGCGAGGATGAACTGGCACGGGCGCTGGCGCGAGAAGAAGGCAAGGTGCTACCTGAGGCCCTGAGCGAGGTGCGCCGCGCGGCTCAAGTCTTCCGCTACTTCTCTGGCGAAGCGCTGCGGCTGTCCGGTGACGCGTTGGCCTCTGTCCGTGCCGGTGTCGACGTCGAGGTAACACGAGAGCCGTTGGGTGTGGTCGGCATCATCACGCCATGGAATTTCCCGATTGCCATTCCCGCCTGGAAGATCGCCCCCGCGCTGGCCTACGGCAATTGCGTGGTCTTTAAACCGTCGGAACAGACCCCCGGTTCTGCGCATCTGCTTGCCGAGATCATCCATACTGCGGGCTGTCCGGCGGGGGTGTTCAACCTCGTGATGGGGCGTGGTTCGATTGTCGGTGAGGCGATGGCCGCAGATGTGCGGATCAAGGGGATATCCTTTACTGGGTCGGTGCCGGTGGGGCGGCAACTGGCGGCGGCCTGCGCGGCCAGCATGAAAAAGCTCCAGATGGAGATGGGTGGAAAGAACCCGATGATCGTCATGGACGACGCCGACCTGGGTACCGCTGTCTCGGCCTGCCTGAACGGGGCCTATTTCCAGACCGGGCAGCGCTGCACGGCGTCGTCCCGGCTGATCGTGCAATCGGGCATACATGATGCGTTCGTTGACGCGTTGGCTCGCCAGATGCAGGCGTTGAAGGTCGGGCACGCACTGGAAGAAGGTATGCAGATCGGCCCGGTCGCCTCTGCAAACCAGTTGAAGGGGAACCTGTCCTATGTTGCGCTCGCGGCGGAAGAAGGATGTGAGGTGTTGGGCGGCGAGCAATTGAACCGGGACACCGAGGGTAATTTCCAGGCCCCGGCCTTGTTTCTCAATTCCAGCAACGACATGCGCAGTGCGCGTGAGGAGATCTTTGGCCCCTGTGCCAGCGTGATCCGGGTGGATGGGTTTGACGAGGCCGTAGCCTTGGCCAATGACACGCCTTTTGGCCTGTCATCCGGCATTTGCACGACCAACCTGCGCTTCGCCCGCGAATTCAGGCGCCGCTCGGCCGCCGGAATGGTGATGGTCAATTTGCCTACGGCGGGGGTGGACTATCATGTGCCGTTCGGCGGGCGCAAAGGGTCCAGCTTTGGCGCCCGCGAGCAGGGCAGCTACGCGGCTGAGTTCTATACCTCAGTCAAAACGGCCTATGTGTACGTGGGGTGACCCGCGTACTGGAACGACATCGTGACAACGCCGCACAGGATGCATGAACATGCCCGACACAGCCACTGACGCACCGGCCCCCCGGATCGCGCTGATCCATGCACTCGAAGAATCCGTGGCGCCGATCCGCAGGGCCTTCGCCTCGCTCTGGCCCGATGCGCAGACCGCCGATCTGCTGGATGCCTCGCTTTCCGCCGATCTGATGCGGGCCGGAGCGCTGGACGAGGCGATGGTGCAGCGCTTTCTCACGCTGGGCCGCTATGCCGCCAGTGGCACGGGTAGCCTTGATACCCGCGCGATCCTCTTCACCTGCTCGGCCTTTGGCCCGGCTATCGGGGCCGTCAAGGCGGACCTGCCGATACCGGTCATGCGTCCCAACGAAGCCGCTTTCGACGAAGCGCTGGAAATGGGCGAGCGTATCGCGCTGGTGGTGACTTTTGCACCCTCGCTGCCCAGCTTGACACGCGAATTGCAGGACATGGCGCAAGCGCGGGGGAAAACCGTGCAGATTACCCCTGTATTCGCCGAGGGCGCTCTTTCCGCCCTGAATGCCGGGGAAGGGGCGCGGCACGATGAGGCCGTGCTCCGTGCCTGCGAAGGGCTTGGCCAACAGGAGTCCATTGTGCTTGGCCAGTTTAGCCTTGCCCGCGCGGCGCGCGTATTGCAGCCGCAGGCCGATTGCCCTGTCGTCACCACACCTGACAGTGCCGTGCGCGCCTTGCGCCAACTGGTGATGAATGCCTGAGAATGGGCCATTCGACGACCTTCCGGCACCCGGACCCGAGCCGTGCGATCGGGGACGCGGGTTCAGACCTCCGGTAGAAACAACCGCAACCCCAACCGGCACCTTGAGAATGGCCAGTTTTGCCGAAACCAGTGACTGGCAATTCGCTTTCTTGCCCGCTGATGAGACCAACACCGACCGAGCGTTCGCCTCGCCCCGCTCGCGCATGACAGCGGTGCCCTTCGCGGAAAACGTGCCATTTGTGGAAGGGGGTGGCTGTTGCGGCACGTCCTTTTCAGACCGATCTTGTTGCCAGCCATCACGGCCAGGGTCTGAAAACCTTTGCTGAACGGCTTCGTGCCGCGGGACAAACGCACAAGGTGGTCATCACGGCGATTGCCCGAAAGCTCGTCACGATTGCGAAGGCGCTGCGGATTTCAGAAATACCGGACAGGGATTTCACTAAATCTCGGACAGCGGTTTCAGTAATTCCCGGACAGCTAGGTGGTGGCTGATCCTTGCGCTGCGTTCATTGGTCTTGGGTGATGATTTCGGTGTTTTCAGTCGTTGTCAATTCTAGCTTTGTGCTTTTCCGGCGCATGCTGTCACCTTTCAGCTCAATGCGGTGGGCATTGTATATGATGCGGTCGAGAATGGCATCTGCGATGGTGGCAGGCGCGCAAGCACTGGATGGAGGGCCGACGCGAATGGCGCAAGGTGCATCTGGCCATGGACCCGGCCATGTCCGACATCCGCGCCGTCGAGTTCACCCCCAACCTGAACTGTCATGCGCGTGCCGCTGGAAGAAGACATGCGCTCTTACATCGAGTCACGAGGCCGGAAATTTGCGAAACCCGCATCAGGCGGGCGGATTGGATTCATCAGCAGCGTCCAAGTTCCCCATCTTGGCCCTATTGACGATCTTGAAGCGCGGCTTGTGCAGCGAAAACTTTGCGATATCTTCTTCAAGTAGACCCGAGTCCGTGATTATGAGGTCAATTGAGCCGATGGGAACTGTGCGGTGAAGGGCGCAGGACATGAATCGGCTGCTGTCGGCGATGAGCACAACTTCTCTTGCTGCCGCGGCCATCGCCCGCTTCATATGCCCCAGCTCGAGGTTGGTTTCCGACGTGCCGGTCTCGTCGATTGCAGTCGCCGAGGTGAAGAAGACATCGCAATGGATATCCTTCAAGAAACTCAGCCCTGGCTCGCCCAACAGACTGTAGGACCCGACACGGCAGGCACCTCCCGGCACGATCAGCGTGATATTGTCGCGGTAGGTCAGCTGCTTGGCAACGTAGAGATCGTTGGTG
>NZ_JBHYFV010000087.1:0-3935 GCF_051859345.1 Marivita sp.
GACCCTCTCTGGCGACGTTACGCGGCGCGCGCTAATCTGCCGGATGGACCCCGGCATGGAACGACCGGACCAGCGCCAATTCAGCTTTGATCCCCGTGTCGAGGCGCGGGCCAACCGCCCCGAACTGGTCATGGCGGGACTGACCGTGTTGCGCGCCTATATCGAAGCAGGACGACCGATGCCGCGCGACACAATCGGTTCGTTCGAAGCCTGGAACCTTGTGCGCGAAGCTCTCTTGTGGCTCGGGCATGACGATCCGGCTGATACCCGTGAGCGCATTCTTGCCGACGACCCGGCCAAGGCAGTGCTGCTCGATCTGCTTCGCCTTTGGCGGTCAGCCTTGCAGGACCGTCCCGTGACCCTCTCCGAACTGGCGACAATGGCGGACAAGCAGGGCAACGGACCGGCACAGGACCTTGTCGCGGAGCTGATCGCGACCACCCGCTATCAGCACTTCAACGCGCGCAGCGTCGGGCGGTTTCTGGCCAAACATGTCGACCGGATTGTCGGTGGTCTGGTGCTGCTGTCAGACTCCGATGGCTCGGGCGTGAAGTCCTATCGTGTTCGAGACGTCAGCGCGACGGCGCGGGCCGAAAAGGACGCTGCGCCATCCCATTTCTGAGGATGGCGGGAACTGGAAAGCATAACCGGGTTTGACAGGGTATTGCGGGTTTGCGCCAACCGCGCGCTACCGCTGCAAACCCGCCTAACCCCTCAAAACCACAAAGCCCGGCAGCTGCTATACCTGCCGGGCTTTTAGTGTGCCCTCAGAGCCGCCTCAGACGTCCGAGGCGGGCGGTTTGGGCAGGGTGTGAGCGTGTGCGCCCGGCAGGGGCAGCACGGTTGCCTCGGGCCGCTCATGGGCCACCGCTTCCGCACCTTGATGAGTATGGATTCGCCAGATCCCGGTCTCATCGACAAACACCGTGTAGGCGAGCTCACCGCTCCCGGTCGGAGCTGCAGACCGGCTCTTGTGCAGGTACTCGAGGCCAAGCCAAAGCACGCCCAGCGCGAACGCCGGAGGCACGATCAGCCACAGCGTCTTCATCCAGTCCGACAGCGACTGGTAGGTGTCGAATAGGTCCTGCCAGAAATTGTAGAAATCCATTTGCGATCTCCCGTCCGAGAAAGAAAGCACATAGAAATATGTATTACAATACATGGTGAAGCGGTTGCCTTGTCGGCTCCTTCTTGGGCATGGAAATCAAGAAGCGCTTCGGCTTTGCCGTGAAAGAACAACGGAAGAAGTTAAACGTATCGCAGGAAGAACTGGCGATGCGGATTGGTGCCGATCAGGCATATGTTAGCCGCGTGGAGGCGGGACAAATCAATGTGACGTTGGAGACCGCCGAGCTTATTGCCACCGCACTTTCAGTAGAATTAGCCGAATTAGTTTTGCGATCGGAATCGCCGATGCGAAGTTAACCGGCGGACGGTGAGGGTTCTTCGTCTTCCATATCAACAGTGACAAAGTTCTGTGAAGCATCACCTGACAGCTGCCTTTTTAGTTGTCTTAATGTATTGATGTAATATGCTTCAGCAGCTTTCCAATGACGGAAAATTCTACATCTAATTTTAGAAACAAAAACCTGTGGTTCTAGCGCCAAGAACAATGCCGAGGTTGAAGAAATATTAGAAAATATTTCGTTTCTTAAATTGTGATTGTCCGGCAAGTGGGATGGATTGAAGTTCTCGTATACAAAATTTCGTACTGCCTCCCGATGCAGCCGCCAATC
Organism: Marivita sp.; assembly: GCF_051859345.1. GTDB lineage: Bacteria > Pseudomonadota > Alphaproteobacteria > Rhodobacterales > Rhodobacteraceae > Marivita. Next base: position 1,737 of record NZ_JBHYFV010000087.1, read on the forward strand.
TTTTGCGTCCACACTTACGGGCTTTGTATTCTGGAAATCTAAAACCGGACCTACACCATTGAGGTGCTGGAAAAGTTCATGTGTTCCACGGTCAAACATTTCTGGCGAAATGATAACAACGTCGACATCAGATGTTTCAGCGAACGATCTGCCGAATTTGTGTGGCGATGGGCTAAATCCAAGTTTGGCACTACCAACGATACAAACGTCTTGATAACCGATTTCAAAGTGGTCCGCGACCTGTTCTCGGAATATGAGATACTTCATCGGACTGCTTGAAAAAACAAATGGCACGCCCTCAAGGAGGAAAACCTTAGCGACAACGTCTAAGTTGTCCATTGCTACCAAGAGAGATTTCAAGTCTTCTGGAGACAAAGTAGAGCTATTCACTAAGAGGTCCAGAAGCTTTTTCTGCTCTTTGGTATTGTCTCCAGCCGTTGCCATGCTGATTTCTCCCGAGAGTGCATTGACCGCCATGTTAGCGACCTAAAGACGAAGGTGGGAGATGTTTTTTATTGTTTGGCTGGTGCCGCTTACGTGACTCGAACACGTGACCCCATCATTACGAATGATGTGCTCTACCAACTGAGCTAAAGCGGCCTGCCAAACGCAGAGCGACCTACTATCGCCCTACTATATTCTTCATGTCCCCGCCAACCCGCTGGCTTCGAACGTCATTCTCTAGCGGACCCGCTAATTACGAATGACGTGCTCTACCAACTGAGCTACAGCGGCGCCGGGGCGGACGGGACGCGGCGCATCACCGGTTCCGTCCGCCGACGAGCGCTTTAGCGGCGCGCCGGACCAAGATCAAGTGGGTCTTGGCCCGCCGCGCCGTTCCCCGGGCGGCAAGCCGCGTTCGGTGTGACGACCCGGCCGCGGCTGCCGGTGCAAGGTCTCTGCCTTCGCGGCGATCAGACGACCACGATCGGCGCAGGTGTCGGCACCCGGTTGTACAGGTCGATCACATCCTGCTGCATCATCCGGACGCAGCCCGACGACACCGCCTTGCCGATCGTCCAGTATTCCGGCGATCCGTGCACCCGGTAGAGCGTATCGACGCCATCGTCGAAGATGTAGAGCGCGCGGGCGCCCAGCGGGTTGTCGAGGCCCGGCGGCATGCCGCCATTGCGGACGCTCCAGCGCTCGAGTTCCGGCTGGCGCGCGATCATCTCGTCCGGCGGCGTCCAGGTGGGCCATTGACGCTTGTAGGCGACGCGTCCGCGGCCCGACCATTCAAACCCGGCGCGCCCGAGCCCGACGCCGTAACGCATCGCCTGGCCGGCTTCCTGCACCAGGTACAAAAAGAAGTTGGCCGTGTCGACGACCAGCGTGCCCGGCGGCTCGGGTGTCGGATAGGCGACCTGCTGGCGCCAGAATTGCGGCGGCACCTTGGAGATGTCGATCGCCGGCAGAGGAAAACGCTCGCCTGGCATCGGGCCGTAGGCGGCGACGACCGTCGGGGACGGCCGCGAGGGCGCCGGCGGTTGGGTGGCGATGTCGGCGGCGCGGCGCGACGGGCCTGCCGTCGTGCAGCCCGCAAGGCCGAGCCCGGCCAGGCTCGCCGCACCTGCGGCAAACCGGCGTCGTGTCAACGATGTCCGTGTCATCCCAGCACCACCACGCGCGGTCCCAGCGGGACCCGTTCGTAAAGGTCCTCGACATGGGCGTTGATCATCCGGATGCAGCCGTTGGAAACGGACTGCCCGATGCTCCAGGGTTCGGTGGTGCCGTGAATGCGGTACATGGTGTCGCGATTGCCTTTGTATAGATAAAGAGCCCGCGAGCCGAGCGGGTTGCCCGGCCCTCCGGGCACGCCGTTAGCGTATTTGGCGTATCGGGCAGGATTGCGGCGGATCATGTTGTCGGTCGGCCGCCAACTTGGCCATTCGGCCTTGCGCCTGATGACCGCCTCGCCCCGGAAGGCGAGGCCGGCCCGGCCTACGCCGACGCCGTAGCGGCGTGCGCGGGCGGGCGTTTCGGTCCAGTCCAGATAGTGGTTGCGCGGATCGACAACGATCGTGCCGGGCGCATAGCCGCCAAAGCGCACCGACTGCGGTTCGAAACGGGGCTCGAGCCGGAAGTCGGCGTCGTGGGCGTGGGCCGGAAGCACGGGCGCCAATAGGCTCGTGCCCGCTCCGGCTATGAAGATGCGTCGTGAAAGCATGTTGGTCTCCTGAATCAAGACGTGACCGGGCG
>NZ_JBHYFV010000088.1:0-3890 GCF_051859345.1 Marivita sp.
GAGGTCGAGATCGGCCGCGGCTCGAAGGATCAGACTTGCCCCGTCCATGCGCTCGAGCAATGGCTGCACTTCGCGAAGATGGACTTAGTCCGGTCTTTGTCGGCACCTCGCGCGATGGCAAAAGAACATCGGAAACGCGGCTGAACGACAAGCATGTGGCACGCCTGATCAAGCGCATGGTCCTCGACGCCGGCATCCGCGCCGACCTGCCAGAAAAGGATCGCCTCGCGCTGTTTTCCGGCCATTCCCTGCGCGCCGGTGTCGCCAATTCGGCAGAGGTCAATGAGCGCTACGTCCAAAAGCAGCTCGGCCACGCCTCGGACGAGTTGACCCGGCGCTACCAGCGCCGCCGCGACCGGTTCCGCGTGAACCCGATCAAGGCTGCGGGATTGAGATGTGTCAGTATTCCTGTAAATAGGCCGTTAGGTTTTGGTGGGCATGCAATATGCGGATGATCTCGACTTTGTGGCCATCCACGCGGTAGATCACCAGATGCGCTCCGCTGGAATGGATGCGTACCGGGGGTGCGAACTCGCTGCGCTCACGGGCCATCTGTGGAAAGTCAGCAATCAGGTCGAAGAGCGCAAACAGGCCGTCTGAATAACGATCCGCCTGCTCAATGCCCCATTTGCCTGCTCCGTGGCGCCAAATGTCGGACAGGTCTGTTTCAGCCGCGGGTCGAATGACCCAACGGCTATTCTCCGGCATATTTGGCGCGCATCCGGGACTTGAAAGTGCTTCGATCGAGCGTGGCCCCGGGTCCGCTGGCAAGACCAATGTTGACAGAGGTCTGGATCTCCGCGATGGCCTCATTGCGCGACCGATCACGCCGGATCAGGTCTCGGACATAGTCGCTGGAATTGGCATACCGCCCGGTTTTCGCCTGCTCTTCGACCCAGCGTTTCATGGGGTCCGGCAATGAAATGTTCATAGTGCCCATAACTGTCTCCTTCCTGATTAGAGTTGTGGCAAAGTTTGCCATATTGCAAGATTGATCCGTAAAATTGGTGCCAAACGGTCGTTTATTAGTAGTAGATAAAGCTGCAAAAAGACTGTCTTGATGCCCCTGATCGGTTATGCTCGTTGTCTAATCGCGGTCTTTGGGTCAGGCACTTCTTCATTGCAACGTCGCCAAAATGGGCGGCGTTTTTTGTTTTTCTGGGCAGCTGAACTTACGTGGCGTGTCCGCCTGTCCGGGGTCAGGGTTGTCTTCGCGGTCGGGCATGTGCCGCCGCATGATGAGCTCCGAAAACGGCTCCCGCAATGTTTCGAAACGCAGTGTTCCCGTATGGGATTGAAGCGAGCGTAACGCGGTGAACCGGCTCGGCGTCCCGGCGGACGTACCACTGCCTTTCAGCAGCAGATCTTGTTACCTGACTACGCGGGCACCCCATCTGCTTCAAATGGTTTGCCGGTGCGCAGCATGGCAAACAACGTCACAGCCAGTTTTCTTGCCACAGCCACATTCGCGCTCTTGAACCCGATCTTTTCGCGCAGGGCAGTCCCCCACCTCTTCAGGGCGCTGTCCGTCTTGGCGCGAGTCAGAATGTGGGCGGCGGCCTCATAGAGATAGGATCGCAACAACTTGTCGCCGTGACGCGAAATCCTGCCCTGCATGTTAATATCGCCTGACTGGTATCGTCGTGGGGTCAAGCCGATCCAAGCCGCTGCCGTGCGCCCGGATGGGAAAGCCTTGGTGTCGCCGATCGCGGCCACGAAGGCGACTGCGTTCAAATGGCCGACCCCTTGGAAAGTCATAAGCAGTTGGCATCGCTTATCCGCACGAACTTCGGCACGGATCGAGCTTTCGTGCTGAGCCACCTGTTTACGCGCTGCGCGCCAGGCTTCCAGTAGCGGGTGGACGACGGACACCAGCCCGGGTTGCTCGGCGAGATGTTGTTTGACACGGCGCTCAAAGGCCCGTGCCCCTCCCGAACCAGGGCCAGCTGGCATGTTAAAGCCAAATAGCCTCAAAGCGCTCCGGATTGCATTGCCCAGATCGATGACCGTCCGCACCAGCGTCGCGCGCGCCCGAAGCAATGCCCGCCTGCGTAAATCACACCAAGGCTTTACTCGCACCTCGCGGAACAAACTGGTTCTCAGCAGATGCGCGCGCCCCTCAGCATCATTTACATCGGTTTTGTTGACCGTCACAGAACGCGCAGCGTGTGCTTGGCGTGCGTCCATGCAAGCGACGTCGAAACCCAGATCGGTCAGGCCATGGAACAACCATGAACTCCAGCTGCCCGTCTCAAGACCAACTTTCTCAAGTTGTTTGGCGTAGGGGTGCAGCACTGTGGTAATGTCTCTCGGATTGGTCGGCACTTTTCCGCGCCAGACGCACTTCCCGGAAACATCAACGATATGAACCTGCGTCTCTCTCTTGGACACATCAAGGGCGGCAAACATGGGCATAGGGCTACCTCCTTCAAGGCTTGTATCCTCGCAGCTTGCACCAACCTCTCGATCTGCGCCGCCGCGATTCCCTCATGTATCTACCGAGGATCAGACCCCCCTGCCCCAGGCAGAGGCTCTGAAGACTGCGGGTTGCGTCGAGATATTTGAGGAGCAAGCCTCGGGCGGCAATCGTGCGCGGCCAGTATTGGCGCGGGTGCTCGAACGCGTGGCCAAGGGCGACACGCTGGTCGTCGTGCGGATCGACCGCCTGGCGCGGTCGTTGTCGCATCTGCTGGAGGTGATCGAGCGGCTTGAGGTCAAGGGTGCTGTCTTCCGCTCAATGCAGGACCCCATCGACACCGGATCCCCGCAAGGCAAGTTCACGCTGCAGGTTCTGGGCGCTGCGGCCGAGTTCGAGCGCGCCCTGATCCGGGAACGCACGAAGGCCGGCCTCGCCAGCGCCCGAGCAAAGGGCCGCGTGGGCGGAAACCCTGGACTGCGGGCCAAAGACCCTGCCGCTCTTCGTAAGGTGCGGTTGGCGCGACAGGACGGCTACATGGAGCGGCTGAACGAGACTGCCCAGGACTGGGTGCCCCATGTCCGCCGGTTGCGCCCCGACTTGGCCTGGGAGGACGTGGTGCGCATCGTCAACGGCCCCCTGCCCCGCGAACGCCAGTGGACCCAAAGCCGCCTGCTGCGCGCCGTCAACGCCTATGTTCGGGACGGCTTCCTGCCTGCCGAGGTGCTGGCCCGCGCCGGGCGCCGCGAAACAGACGACCGCCTGCCCGCCTTCGTCGCCGCTATCAAAGGAGCGGATCCCGACCTCACGCTTCAGGCGATCTGCAACCGGCTGGAAGCGATGCGCGATCGCACGCCCCGCAGGCGGACAAGCTGGCAGCCGTCTTCCGTGAAAATGCTGTTGGAGCGGGCCAAGAACATGGGAATGATTTAAGAGACTCAGATTCGTTCTTTCAAAGCAAAACCGCCTATGTGAAACGGATACATCTTGCGTTTAAGAGATGGCAGCAACACAAGCACTTGATGCGCTGGAGCGGCGCAGAAGGGTAAGTCATTGTAAAGAAATGATTTCACACGGCGCCTTCCGTCCGTTTGAAAAAATCCTTGCCTGTCAAACGCTTTCCTGACATTTTTGCGGAAGAACGCTAACCATCAGTTTCCGGCGGTTTTGCGTTCCTTCTCAAGATAGACCCGGAAGACGGGCGGCGGGACGGGCATGAACGAGCAGCGGATCAGAATGGATCAAAAGATCCAAACGATGGCGACACGTCTAAGCAAATCGCTTGATGTGAATATGCGCAAGTCGTTTCTACCTGACGAACGAAAAGCTCTCAGACGGTTCTCATCCACGGAAGTTGCCCAGATCCTCGGGGTAAGCCAAGATTTTTTGCGGAAGATGTTTTTCGAGGACAAGCTCAATCTCGGTGATATCGAAACAGACGCTCGCGGCCGCAGGTTCTACACCGCAGAGCAGA
>NZ_JBHYFV010000089.1:0-3702 GCF_051859345.1 Marivita sp.
CCGCTTCCAGCGGTTGTAGAGGGTCTTGTGCGGGCCGTATTCCTTGGGCGCATCGCACCACCGCAACCCATTGCGGTTGATGAAGATTATGCCGCTCAGCACCCGCCGGTCATCGACGCGTGGCTTGCCATGGCTCTTGGGAAAGAAGGGCTGCAGCCGCGCCATCTGCGCGTCGGTCAGCCAGAAAAGGTTGCTCATCATCCAGTCTCCTTTCGGAGCTTGAATCAGGCAGAGAGTCCAAAATCAATGGGTCCTGACCCTACGCAAACGTCCCCGAAGTTCTGGACAAAGTGGAGGCGGTGAGTTGGACGGCAGCGGGGTGGCACAGGCAGCATTTCGGGCGGCGCAATATGTGCGCATGTCGACCGAGCATCAGCAGTATTCGACCAACAACCAGGCGGACAAGATCCGCGAATATGCCGAAAAGCGCGGCATCGAGATCGTCAGGACTTATGCCGATGATGGCAAGAGCGGGCTCTCGCTCGAGGGACGCGCGGCGCTGCAAAAACTGCTGTCGGATGTCGAGTCGGGCGCGGCGGACTTCAACCTGATCCTCGTCTATGACATCAGCCGCTGGGGGCGGTTTCAGGACGCGGACGAGAGCGCGTATTACGAATATATTTGTAAGCGCGCGGGCATCGACATCGCCTATTGCGCAGAGCAATTCGAGAATGATGGCTCGCCTGTCTCGACCATCGTCAAGGGCGTCAAACGCGCCATGGCCGGTGAATACAGCCGCGAGTTGTCGGTCAAGGTTTTTACCGGCCAGTGCCGCCTGATCGAGCTGGGCTATCGGCAAGGTGGCCCCGCAGGCTTTGGCCTGCGTCGGGTGCTGCTGGACGAGCGCGGCAATATCAAGGGCGAGCTGAAGCGCGGTGAGCACAAGTCGCTGCAGACCGACCGCGTGATCCTGATGCCTGGGCCCGAGGAAGAGGTGGCTTGGGTCAATCGCATGTATCGCTGGCTGATCGAGGAAGAGCTGAGTTTCCGCGAGATCGCCGATCGGCTGAATGAGGCTGGCGTGGCCACCGATCTCGACAAGCCCTGGACGCCCGGCACGGTGCGCACGATCGTGACCAATGAGAAATACATCGGCAATAATGTCTACAATCGCAGCTCCTTCAAGCTGAAGAAGCTGCATGTCGACAACCCGCCCGAGATGTGGGTGCGCAAGGAGGGCGCGTTCGAGGGGATCGTGCCGCTTGAGATGTTTCTGACCGCGCAGGAGATCATCACCGCGCGCTCGGCGCGATTGTCAGACGAAGAACTGCTTGATCATCTGAAGCGCCTCTATGCCGATGCAGGCCAGCTGTCGGGGGTGCTGATCGACCAAACGCCCGATATGCCCTCGTCCGCGGCCTATCGAAACCGCTTCGGCTCGCTGGCGCGCGCCTATGAGATGATCGGCTATCGCACGGACCGAGATCATGAGCGCATTGCACTGAATAAGCGCCTGCGCGCCATGCACCCTGAGATCATCGCCCGCACCGAGGCCGCGATTGCAGAGGTCGGGGGCGCTGTGCAGCGCGACCCAAAGACCGATCTCTTGACCATCAATGACGAGTTGGTGGTCAGTCTGGTTCTGGCACGCTGCCAGCCGCAGGCAGACGGGCGGCTGCGCTGGCGCATCCGGTTTGATCCTATGCGCTATCAGGCCGACATCACGCTGGCCGTGCGGCTAGATCCGATGAACCAAGGCGAGCTCGATTACTACCTGCTGCCCTGGCTCGACCTGCCACGGCAGGAAATCCGGCTCTGCAACCGCACTGCGCTCACATTCGAGGCCTTTCGCTTCAATGATCTCGGCTTTTTCTACGGCATGGTCGCGCGCGTGGGGGTGCTGAAGCGATGGGCCTGAGAGATAATCTCGCAACTCACCATGGAGAACAAAACATGAATATCATTCCTCAGTGTGGGAGGCCTGCACATGCTGCCTGACACACCCGACAGCGTGACCATGGTGCCGATCGAGCGGATCGAGGTGCTGAATTCGCGCGACCGCAACATGAAGGTCTTCGAGGAGATCGTCGAAAACATCCGCAGCATCGGTCTCAAGAAGCCGATCACCGTAACAGAGCGCGAGGCGGCGGATGGGGCGCCCGCCTTTCTTCTGGTCTGCGGCGAGGGGCGGCTCAATGCCTTCCGCCTGCTTGGCGAGACCCATATCCCGGCGCTGGTGGTCGATGTCAGCGATGAAGACGCCTTCATCATGTCGCTTGCGGAAAACATCGCCCGGCGCGGTCACCGCCCGCTGGAGATTTTGGCCGATATCGAGCTGCTGCTCGCGCGGGATTACACCATCGAGGACATCATCCAGCGCACGGGGCTCTCGCAGAAATATGTGCGCGACATCGTCTTCCTGCTGGAAAAGGGCGAGGAGCGGCTGATCGAGGCGGTGCAGAACAACACCATCCCGCTGACGGCCGCGCTCGAGATCGCGCGGGCCAAGAATGACGATGGCGATCTGGGCGACATGCTGGAAGAGGCTTACAAGACCGGCCAGCTCAAGGGCCACCAGCTGACGGACGCGAAGCGCCTCATGGAAAGGCGCCGCGAGAAGGGCCCGAAATCCGGCGCGCGCCCGAAGCTGCCCAATTCTGCGCATTCGCTGGTGAAAATCTACCAGAAGGAAGTCGCCCGCCAGCACAAGATGGTGCTGAAGGCCGAGCATGCGCATCAGCAGCTCCTGCTGGTGGTCCAGGGTCTCAAGACGCTGTTTGCCGACGAGAACTTTGTGACGCTGCTGCGCGCCGAAGGTCTCGACACTCTGCCCAAATACCTCGCCGATCGCATTGAAACCGCCTGATACGGAGCCCCCCCATGACCCAGACCAGCACTGTCAAGCCGATCTATCCCGGTGCCTTTCCTCCGCCCAGCGCAGAAGAGGACAGCGCGCAGGCCTATCCCAGGGCCCCGCTGAACCTGACCCTCGGCTTTGATCTCGAGACCTATCAGATCCCGATCGAGGAGCTGATGCCTTCAAAAAAAGTCCCCGATGGCGTAATGACCACGCGCAAGTTCAAGCAGATCCTGTCCTCGATCCGCGAGATCGGGTTGATCGAGCCGCTCTCGGTGATCAAGCCCGACCTGGACGCGCCGGGCTTCCTGCTGCTCGATGGCAATCTGCGGGTGCTGGCGCTCAAGGAACTGGGCCAGGATGTGGCGCCCTGCCTGATCGCCAAGGATTTCGAAACCTACACCTACAACCACCGAATCAATCGGCTCTCGACCGTGCAGGAGCATTACATGCTGCGCCGCGCGATCGACAAGGGCGTCAGCAAAGACCGGCTGGCGCGTGCCTTCAATGTCAATCTCTCGACCATCAACAGCCGGATCAACCTGCTGCACGGCATCTGCCCGCGTGCGGTGGAACTGCTCAACGACCATCAGTTCACGCCAGATGTGACGCGCCATCTGCGCAAGATGAAGGCGGCACGGCAGATCGAGGCGGTCGAGCTGATGATCGCGGCCAATACGATCACGGCGGCCCATGCCGATGCGCTACTGAAGGCCACACCGCCTGAGCAGCGCACGGATTACACGCCGCCCAAGCCGGAAGAGCCCAAGGGCGATCCGCTCGAGCAGATCGTCAAGCTCGAGCGCGAGATGAACCAGGTGCAGGAGAAGTACAAGGATGCCGAGAAATCCTATGGCTCGGAGCTGCTGAATCTCGTCGTTGCCAAGGCCTATCTGACGAAGCTT
>NZ_JBHYFV010000090.1:0-3210 GCF_051859345.1 Marivita sp.
GGGAACGGCCAAGCGGAGCCGTTTCGAGCCGGTCGGCAGACCAGTTCGGACGCTTCGCGCAGGGGCCGGATGAAAAACGGATATTGGCCGGACGAATGTCCGGCTTGACGGGGTCAGCTGTCATGTCTCTACCCTTTCAGATAGCTGCCTCCCGTTGGGGGGAGGTGTCCCGCCGCCGCGCATACCGGAACCCTTGCATTCCTTCAAGTCTGATGGTCTCTTACCGTGCAAGTTTTGCAGGTTTGGGACGAACGGTGCATGAACATGTCGGGAAAAGTGGCACAGAACTGACACAGCAGGTTGCATGGATGTTCCATCATCCGACCGGGTGAACCTGCCAAGGCCACCGGTCAACCCTTCGGCCAGCACTGCGCGGTGATTCGGCCCAGATCGGCGCGCTTCTCGACCTCGCGCTTGGCCTCTTCCTTGCTCGCCTTCAAACCCCAAGCACGATCGCCGCAATAACTGGTCCAGACCCAGCCGGTCGGCCCGCGGTGCACGCGCCCCATCTTCAGGCGGCACTGCCAGAACAGCCCGTCATCGGGATCGCGGTGCCGGGGGTGCCGATACCAGCCCCGGCGCTCCAATTTTCGGGTGCGCTGCGGCATGGCATCCATCCCCGTTCAACAACGGAACATGAAAGAAACAAAATCGTACTTGGCAATCAAAAAGGGGCCGCAAAGGCTTCGGCATCGACGCAATCCAAACTACTGCTCCGTCTCGCCTTCCTGCATGAGTTCGCGCACGCTGAAAGACGCTGGCAGCGAGTCGCATTCGGGGAACGGAAACGTCTCGACCAGCTCGACCGCGATGTCAGTCGGACCAACTGGCCGCACTGCATTTGCAAACAAGGGCGTGAACACCGTCCTCAGATGCGGCGGATCACCACGTACGATTGCCACAAACCTGTCATACTGATCGCAACTGTTGAACTCTGCTCGATACCGGAAAGGCATTACGACCCCGACGGTTTGTCCGACAGGAGATACCTCTTTGACGACAGTTGGCCGGGACGCATTACTCAAAATTGCCCTGTATAACAATGGGCTATCTTCCCTCAAGTCACTGAACACACGAGTGAATATTGATTGATGATCCCACTCAATTCCGGATAGCACCAGATCACCAACCCGATCATCGATAGAATACATTGACATGTTACCAATAAAAACAAGCTCAGCGGCCTTTCGATCTTCGCTATAAATACTTCTACCATTCCAATACATTTGAAAATTGTTGTCGATGAATTCACCGTCAAGCCTGTATCCGGTAAACCCAGCGCCCCCGGTCAGTTTTTCAATGTCCTCTCGACCTTGATCGAGAACGGCCTCGATCTGCTCAAAGTACGTATTTGACTGGGACAACTGAATGAACGCGACCGTCGCGAATATCACGCTGATGAACACAATGAACAGCGACACCATCCAACGGGCGTGATTGTAGAGTTTGCGCGCGGCTGCCAGCTCATCATCCTCGAGTCGCGCCACCCGCTGCTCCATCTCGCGCAGTGAAACGGGCGAAGATTGATCAGAATTGTTGGACATGCGCTCGGCTCGATTGGCTGGGATCAGCTCCAAATAATCAGCAAGCTGTCCGGAAAGGCAACTCCCCCTAACAGCTCCTTGCATGGGCATGGCTGACACGCGTATCGACGAAACCAGTTTGAGACCGACAAAAAAGCCCACGGCGGGATAGCCACGGGGCAAGTTCAGCGTTGATGTCGATGGTTGGTCATGATGGACAAAACATCATGAGCTGGTCAGGTTCTATCAGCCGTCACCGTCACACACTCCCGCCTACGGAAAAAACCGCCAGCCGGCCGACGGCTCGTGGAATCCGGTGCAGACCGGCCCGAACAAACGCTACCGGTCGTACGCATCGGCATCACCGCCTGGGCAGACGGCAAAAAGCCCGGCTGCAGGACAGCCGGGCTTCTGCGATGATGGCGGAAGGCCGCTTACTTGTAGACGACCGGCGGCTCGTAGACCGGCGGCGGCGGCGTGTAGGGCTGGTGCGATTCGCCGAACTTGTAGCGCAGGCCTGCCCGCACTTCGTGGACATTGATCGCGCGGTCGAAGCCCGGGCCGGTGGCGCTGGCATATTCGAACATGCGTCCGCCGGAAATGTGCTTGTAACGATAGCCGAGATCGACCGACAGCCGATGGTTGACCGCATAGGAGGCACCGGCCATCAGCGCGTAGGCAAAGCGCCAGTCGGACGTACCGCTGTGGGTGATCGTGCCCGACTGGTCGAAGCCCGGCCCGATCGTGTTGTTCAGATCGTCCCACTTCATGTAGACGCCGCCGAGACCTGCGCCGACATAGGGGGTGATGCCCTTGTAGGTGCCCAGATCGACATAGGCGTTCGCCAGCAGCGTCCAGGCGTGGTAGCCGGTGGTGTCGGTGGACGAGCAAGCCGCGGGTCCGCCGCCGCCGACGATCGTGCAGGTGCCGGACGAGGTACCGGTGAAATCGGACTTGAAGTTGTAGTCGAGCGTCAGATCGGTGCGCAGATAATGGCTGATCTGGTAGCCGACGCCGCCGCCGACGGACAACGAGCCCTTGAGTTCACCCTCCAGCAGGCCGGGATGACCGGCAACGCCCGCGCCGTAGGTCAGATAGTCCGCGCCGCGAAAGTCGCTCCAAAGATAGCCCACATCGCCACGGATGTACCAGCCTGACACCTTGGCCGGAACGGCTTCGGGGTAATGCACCGGCGTCTCGATGACGACCGGCTCTATGATGTCGGCCGCGTTTGCGGACATGCCAAGCGTGACCACCATGGCGGCCGACGCAGCAAGTTTCATGGCTGCATGGTTCATACTCGTTCCCTCGAACAACCCGGCATGCTCGTCTGCGGGCAAGGTTAAAGCTCTCGGGAAGAATGACCATGAAAGGTTAAAGTGCACTTAACCGTGTCTGTTGACCATGTTTGTTGACCATGAACAGGCGACAACGAGCACTGACAGGCACCTGCGCGCCGGCGGAGCGATGTGCGGAAGGGTTTGTTCAGGCGGCCGTCTTCAGATCGGCGATGACGCCGACGATCCCGTCGACAACGCTCTCGACCAGCACCGGATCGTCGCCCTCGGCCATCACGCGGATCAGCGGCTCGGTGCCCGACGGGCGGATGACGAGACGGCCCGTATTGCCGAGCTTTTCGCGGGCATCGTCGACAGCGCTCTTGACCCGCTTGTCTTCCAGCGGCTTG
>NZ_JBHYFV010000091.1:0-3209 GCF_051859345.1 Marivita sp.
GCCCAGAACCCTTCCGGATCAGACACAGACCGCGCATACATCTCCTCGTACCGCGCAGCGTCAATATGGGCGTTTGACGTAAATTCGGCTATTGGCGGATGGACAGGTGTGCCTTCATCGCTTGTGGTTAGGTCATTCATCGGTTCGATCTCCCTCACACCGCCCGATCCTCCTCGGGCGCTTCTGACTGCGATCACAGACGTGTTATCGCGACTTGTGGCGGATCATACGCGATGGTGAAAACAATGAAATAACTAAATAAAAAACAGTAAGTTAGATGTAAATAATTTTCACTATGGCTGGAAAAAATGTAAACAAATTTACGAGACGTTACGTAACCTGCTCAAAAACCTCGCATCTTTCAGGAAGCAAAATGAAAGCCGTTTGCGGTAACAGGGACCTGTGGACGCGGACAGACAGGGATGTCTTCGGGTGTGACAAATTGATCCGGTATGCCGTTGTATGCCATTAACGGGTGCGCAGTTTTCAATCACGTCGACCCGTTCCTTGTGAGACGGACAAAAATACGATGCTGAGTCGTCAGCGCTAAAGAATCCGGGCTTGGTTGTCCCGCACGCGCTGGCATAGACTGTCCAGAACCAAGCAGGAGCACCCCGCCATGTCAGAGCCAAACCAATTGGCCCGCCGTATCGCAGTTGGTCGCGGCGACGCGCCTTCCGATCTTGTCCTGCGCGGCGCAAAGACGCTCGATCTCGTCACCGGAGACCTGTTGGAAGGCGATGTGGCGATTGTTGGCGGCGTGATCGCGGGCACCTGCGGCCAGTATGATGGGGCCGAGATCCGCGACATGACCGGACTCACGCTTGTGCCCGGTTTCATCGACACGCATCTGCATATCGAAAGCTCCCTCGTCACGCCCTTCGAATTCGACCGCTGCGTGGCGCCCCACGGCGTCACCACCGCGATCTGCGACCCGCACGAGATCGCCAACGTGATCGGTGCGGCAGGCATCCGCTATTTCCAGGAGGCAAGCTGCCACACGCTGATGGACATTCGCGTGCAGCTGTCCTCTTGCGTGCCGTCCACCCATATGGAGACCGCCGGGGCCGAATTGCTGGCAGTCGATCTGGCGCCGCTCATGGGGCATCCTTCGGGCATCGGGCTGGCCGAATTCATGAACTACCCCGGTGTGATCCACCGCGATCCTCAGGTGATGGAGAAACTGCACCTGTTCGAGGGTGGCCATATCGACGGCCATTGCCCGCAGCTGCGCGGCATGGACCTTAACGCCTATATCGCCGCCGGAATTTCGACCGAGCACGAGGCAACGACCGCCGACGAGGCGCGTGAGAAACTGCAAAAGGGCATGCGCGTGCTGATCCGCGAGGGGTCGGTGTCAAAGGATTTGCACGCCCTGCAACCGCTGCTGACCGAACGCACCGCGCCCTATATGTGCCTGTGCACGGATGACCGGAACCCGCTGGACATCGCGGAGGAGGGGCATCTGGATTACATGATCCGCACCCTGATCGCCTTGGGCACGCCGCCGCTGGTCGCCTATCGCGCCGCATCCCTTTCGGGGGCCGAGGCGTTCGGGCTCAAGGATCGCGGTCTGATCGCGCCGGGCAAGCGGGCGGATATCGTGGCGGTTCGGTCGCTCGAGGCGTGCGATGTGCAAGCGGTGTTCTGCGCCGGGGTAGAGGCCACGGCAGAGAATTTTGCCAAACGGTCAAAAATCGACACGGTTGGCACGGGCTCGGTCCATGCGCCGCACCTGAGCGCGGAGGATTTCCGGGCCAAGGCGAACCGGGGCGAGACGGACGTGATCGGGATTGTTGAGGGCAAGATCATTACCGAACACCTGCGCGAGGTGATCGCGGTAGAAGATGGCGACAAGCGCCCCGATCCCGCCCGTGACCTGATCCGCATCGCGGTGGTTGAACGGCACTGCAAGAACGGCAACATCGCCACGGGTTTTGTGCGCGGCTTTGGCCTGCAACGCGGGGCGATTGCGTCGACCGTCTGCCACGATCACCACAACATCGCCTGCGTCGGGGTGGAGTACGCCGACATGGCGCTGGCCGCGAACCGGTTGTCCGAGATCGAAGGCGGTTTCGTCGTGGCGGCCGGGGGCGAGGTGCTGGCTGAATTGGCGTTGCCCGTCGCCGGGTTGATGAGCCTTGAGCCCTTTGAAGAGGTGCATGACCGGCTGGTCGATCTGCGCCGCGCTGCGAAGGGCCTGGGCGTCACCCTGAACGAGCCGTTCCTGCAACTTGCGTTCCTCGCCCTGCCAGTCATTCCGGCGCTCAAGATCACGGATCGGGGCATGGTCGATGTGACCAGGTTCGAGATCATTCCTTAACGGCCCGCGACCTCCAGCAGTTCTTTGAGAAGCGGATTCGGATACCTGCGGTCCAGCGTCACCGCATAGAAAAGCTCATGCAGATCCAGCATCGCCGCCTGCACCAGATCGCCGCGTGCCAGTTCGTCCTGCACGACGATGGGCGGCACCACGGCCAATCCTGTGCCGCGCAAGGCGAGAAGGCGGATCATGGCCATATCATCGACCTCTGCGGCGATGGTGGGCTTGACGCGCACACGCGACAGGAGCGTGTCAAAGGCGTTGCGGATCTGGGTGTCACGGGTGGGCAGGATCAGCGGGTGATCGGCCACGAGGTCTTCGAACGGGCGGTTGCCCTGCACCCGGTCGGCTGTGCCGAAGAGGCCCACGGTCTGGTCCGCCAGTTTTTGCGTCAGGTAGGGGCTGATCGCGTCGCGGGCGGGGGGCGTGTTGGTCAGCACCACGTCAAGGTTGAGCGCGTCGAGGGCGGCGTAGAGTTCGGCGGCGCTGCCCGAGCGCAGGATCACTTCGACATCGGGTTTGCCAAGAACTGGCTCCAGGAACGTGATCTGGAAATTGCGCGACAGGGTCGACAGCGCGCCGACCCGCAAAGCGCGGGCAGGGCGGGCGGTTTCGCGCAACGTGTCGAGCAGTTCTTCTCCGGCGGCAAAGATCGTGTCGGCGTGATCCAGCGCGATGCGGCCCGCCTCGGTCAGGTGCAGGGCGCGGCCCCGGCGTTCGAACAGGGTCTGCCCGATCCGTTCTTCCAACTGTTTGATTTGCGATGACAAAGCCGATTGCGACAGGTTCAGCCGCTCGGCCGTTCGGGTCAGGTTGCCGTCATGGGCGACGGCCCAGAAGTAGCGCAGGTGGTGGTAATTCAGGTCTGACATTCGTTCTGTTTAAG
>NZ_JBHYFV010000092.1:0-3135 GCF_051859345.1 Marivita sp.
CGGAAAGCGCGCGACCTTGAGCTGATAGGCGATTGATCGTGTCTCGCGTTCGGCCATCTCGGCCTTGAGCAATTGGGAGAGAACCGGAACGGCTGCCTGGAAGGCCGGAGAGCCCTGTTCGGTGAGTTCGCTGATCGCCTGGGCCATGCCTGTCATCTTGAGGCTTTTGAGCATGATGACCAGAGCTGCGCTTGCCGGATCATGACGCATGACGCACCTCCTTATCCCCGCGCAGGGTATCGTAGCGCTCGACATTGGCCTGCGGTTCCTTGCCCAGGGCAAGGGCTTGTGGTGCCTTGACCGGGGCGATCACGGTGGATTTGCCATCGACCAGCCTGTGCAGAAGGTTCAGGATATGGGTCTTGGTGGGCACCCCGGCCTCCAGTGCCATCTCGACCGCTGTGAGCACTGCCTGTTCGTCATGGTGGAGAACCAGAGCCAGGATATCGACCATCTCGCGATCACCACCGGGCTTGCCCAGAAGGTGGCGCTGAAGCTGTCGGAATCCATCGGGCATGTCGGCAAAGGGGGCACCATTGCGCAGGGCACCCGGCTTGCGCTGGAGCACGGCCAGATAATGGCGCCAGTCGTAAACAGTATGCCCGGTTCCATGATGGCGGTCGATGATCCGCAAGTGCTCACAGATCGCTTGGCCTTCCGCGACAACGACAATGCGGTTTGGATAGACCCTGACGCTGACCGGCCTGTTGGCGAAAGAGGCCGGCACGCTGTAGCGATTGCGTTCCAGGTGGATCAGACAGGTGGGCGAGACCCGCTTGGTGTGCTCGACGAACCCGTCAAAAGCGCGCGGCACAGCCATCAGGAACTGGGTCTCGATCCTCCAGGCATCGGCAACTGAACCTGGCTCGACGCCATGGGCAATCTCTTCCCATAGGGCCTTGCACCGTCGCTCGAGCCAGATATTCAACTCATCGAGCGAGTTTGCACGTGGCAAGGGCTGGAAAAGCCGGTGCCGCATATCAAGCACGTTCTTTTCCACCAACCCCTTCTCCCAGCCCGCAGCGGGATTGCAGAACTCGGGCTCAAACACAAAGTGACTGGCCATGGCCGAGAACCGCGCATTGACCTGCCGGGCCTTGCCACGCCCAACCTTATCCACGGCCGTGCGCATATTGTCGTAGATGCCGCGTCGGGGCACGCCGCCCAGCACCCTGAAGGCGTGATTATGGGCATCAAACAGCATCTCGTGGGTCTGGAGCAGATAGGCCCTTACCGCAAAGGCCCGGCTGTAGCAGAGCTTGAAGTGCGCGATCTGCAGCTTGACCCGCTCGCCACCAATCAGGGCCCAGTCCTCACTCCAATCGAACTGGAAGGCTTCGCCCGGTTCGAAAGCCAGGGGAACGAAAACGCCACGGCCGGTGGTGTTCTGCTGGCGCTGGAAATCCTCTTTCCAGCGCCGGGCAAAAACCGCCACCCGACCATAGGAACCTTCAAAGCCAAGACTGACCAGATCGGCGTGGATCTGCTTGACCGTGCGCCGCTGCTTGCGCGGCTTGCGGCTCTCAGCCTTCAACCAGCCTGACAGCTTCTCGGCAAACGGATCGATCTTGCTCGGCCGCTCGGGCACCTTGAACTTCGGCTCAACCGTATCGGACCGAAGATATTTGCGAATGGTATTCCGGGACAAACCCGTGCGCCGCGAAATCTCCCGGATCGAAAAACCATCCCGGAAATGCCAGCGCCGGATAACGCTCAAAAACGCCATGTCCAACACTCCTCAATCTCCTGCCCAAAACGAGCAGGATAGCGTTCAAACATGGGTCAGTTCTCAGTGGAAATATCCCCCAACACCGGGTCAGATCTCAGCGGCAATCAACAGGTAAAGCAGTTTGATCGGGGATTGACAACGTTAACATAGATCTTCACAATGACAACGTTAACATTGCAACGGGAGGCATGTATTGTATTCGCTGCGCGGCCTGGTCGGCATGACGGAAACGTTCGGGGATCTGCCCAAGGCAGGTCTCCATCCCGAGCGTGGCGATTTCGCGCTGCCGGTGCTGACACTGGACCTTGTCGCGTTTGAAAACAACGCCAAGGCCATGTTCGACTATGCCCGACGGCGCGGCCTGCTGCTGGCGCCGCACGCCAAAACGCCCATGTCTCCGGACCTCAGCCGCCGACTTATCGAAAAAGGCGCTTGGGGCCTTTCGATTGCGGATCTGCAACAGGCGGCGGTTATGCTCGAGCATGGTTTTACCCGACTTCTAGTCGCCAATCAGATCGGGGGCGCCAGATCGGGAGCACGATTTGGACGCCTGCTCGCCACCTATCGCGATGCCGAACTGATCTTCTTTGTGGACTCCGTCGAAAGCGCGCGCGCGGTCAATATCGCGGGGCAGGCTGCGGGACGGACCCTCGCCGTTCTGATCGAGGTCGGCCAGGGTCGCGCCGGCGCGCGCGATCAGCACGCCGTTCGCGCCATACTCGCCGAAATCGCTGCGTCTTCTCATCTGAAAGCCGGGGGCATTGCTCTTTATGAGGGCGCGGCGGCAAAAAGCGACGCGGGAGAAACCCAAGCGGCCATTGCAAGACTTTGCGGGCTCGGCCGGGAGGCCTTTGCCATGATGCGAAGCGCCTGTCCCGGGGCCGAACTGCTGTTCAGCGCCGGCGGATCCGCCCTGTTCGATCTGGTTGTTGAGCACCTGGCGCCCTTCATAGAGGCCGATGGAAAGGCACGCATGATACTGCGCAGCGGTGCTATCTTCTTCCATGACCATGGTGTTTATGAACGCGCCCATGCTCAACTCGATGCGCGTCAGGGCTTCGCCCCGACGATGGGTCAACCGGCCAGCACCGCGTTCACCCCTGCCCTACGGATCTGGGCCGAAGTTTTGTCCCGTCCCGAACCTGATCTGTTGATCTGCGGCATGGGCATGCGCGATGTATCATCCGATCAGGACCTGCCGCGCGCGCTGGCCTTTTATCGCGACGGTGCCGCTCTGAGCGGCCTGCCCGAAGCGACTGTTTTCAAGCTCAACGATCAACATGCCTTTCTGCGCGTTGCGGCCAGCCACCCTGCCAGGGTCGGTGACATCGTCACGTTCGGGATTTCCCATCCCTGTACCTGCATCGATCGCTGGCGGCTCATCCTGGGACGTAACCAGGCCGGCG
>NZ_JBHYFV010000093.1:0-2708 GCF_051859345.1 Marivita sp.
TGCCACAAATCGAGTCACAGCGCGTGGGGTTGGAAACCCATGTTCGCAAATGGGTCATGCTGGACGAGATCAACACCGATATTCTGGAACGGTCCTATGTCTGGGAGGACCGCACACCCATCGGCACGTTCAGTTCCGTCTTCACATCCAAGATCCAATCCAGCCTGATCGCGCTTGCAAAGTCGGGCCGGGCATCCGTTGTCGATCGCCTGAAGTAGTCTCGATCACCGCAGGGTTTGCCCAGAGTCACTTGTTCCCGTCGATCCATTTCGACATCAGCCCCTTGTCGCGGAAACACTCATCCGGCACGGCGCGGCGCTTGATGCGGGCGAGGCGCTCGGCAAAGGCGACCTGCTTTGATGTCGGACGGCTGTCCTGCGCGCCTGGGTTTATCTTGGCCTGCGCGTCGATCCAGGCGCTCAGGGAGCGCCGATCTTGCTGAACCTTCCACGGCAAAAGCGTCTGGTTGCGCAGGGCCAGAGCGCGCGCATAGGCGATCTGCTTTGGCGTGGCGGGCAGGGCATCAGTGGTGCTTTCCATCGGGGCTCTCCCTTCTTAGCGTGGCTTTCAAAATAGAACATAACAGGAACAGAAACAAGCCGCTTGCGGAAATCATGGGGTTTGAGAGGAAGAGGAGGGCGGGAGAAGGTCAGGCCTGAGGGTGCCCGAAAGAGGGTGTCCGGGCCTGATCCTGTTCCTGATTGGGGTTTGATGCCGGAAAGTGCGGGATCGTAGGTTTTCATGAGCATCCCATTTAATTCTCGCGGGCACCAAATCCTTAAAGAGTGAAAGATGCCGTAATGGGGCTTTCGGCGAATCGAGCACGTTTCGCTTGTTTGTCAGCATGAAGTGGAGTGCCGTTGCCCTTGATGCGCCTGCAGCGCGTCTACGAGGTCGTATGTTTCCATGCGCCTCAATTCCTGAGAATAGAAGGGCAACGACATGAATGTATTTATCGGACTGGATGTATCTCTGGCAAGCACGGCGATTTGTGTGCTGGGACCGCAGGGGAAGGTTGTTGAGGAGTTGGAGGCCGCCAGTGAGCCTGAAGCGCTGGTGCGTGCGATGGCGGCATTGCCGTATTCGATCGACGCGATCGGGCTTGAAGCCGGACCGCTGTCCCAATGGCTGAGCAAGGGCATCGAAGAGGCCGGATTTGACGTGGTCATGATGGAAACGCGGTTGGTGAAGGCCGCCTTGAAAGCCATGCCGATCAAAACTGACCGGCGCGATGCTCAGGGAATTGCTCGATTGTTGCAAATGGGTTGGTACAGGCCCGTGCACCGCAAATCCGTGTCCTCCCAGGAAATTCGCGCTTTGCTGTCGGCGCGCAAGTCTATTCAGCAGGCGATCATCAACATCGAACTCTCGATGAGGGGAGTGCTCAGGAACTTCGGCCTGAAGCTTGGGCATGTCACCCGGGTAAGGTACGAGGCCCGGGTGAGGGAGCTGGTTGCCGACAATGACATTGTCCGCCTCGGCGTTGGCGCTTCTGCGGGCTCGGGGGCAGCTGAGGACAGAGCTGGCCAGCTTGGATGAAAAGGTCGTGGGATTGGCGGAACATGACGATGTTTGCCGTCTCATGATGACAATGCCTGGCGTTGGCCCAATTGTTGCTTTGACCGTAAGATCCGCGATTGATGACCCGGCCCGCTTCGCGAAATCAAAGGATATCGGTCCTTGGGTCGGGCTGACGCCGAGGCGCACTCAATCCGGAGAGATGGACATCGTTGGGCAGATTACACGAGCGGGTGATCGAGGATTGCGATCGGCGTTGTATCAGGCTGCGACGATCTTGATGCATCGCGCAGCACCGAACTGGTTGCAGGCCTGGGCACTCAGAGTGGCGCACAGGCGTGGATCGAAACGGGCCCTGATTGCGCTCGCGCGCCGAATTGGCGTCATTTTGCATCGCATGTGGATGGACGGTTCGCCGTTTCGCTTCACGCTGAACCCGGGCCCGACGGCCTAAGCGACACCCTTCAAGGATTTTCGTAACGGAGGCATGAACTGCAACTGACAACAGGTACGCAGAGGTCCCTTTTCGGGACGAGGTTCCTGGAGATGCCGTAAGGACACTGGCTATCAACACCTGTTGAATGCGCGTGAAAGATGGGCACCCAGGACCAGATTTGAACCAAGCATAGAGTGGCAGCTTTGAGGCTGACTACGGACGGAAGAGCGAAGCCCGGGCAGGGGGAGCCCTCGGTCCTGAAGTGCCGTTGCAGTGAAAAAGAAAAAGTAAGCTTTTGTTTTTGTGTCTTAAACCCGGTGAAGAAAGAGATATTCGCCGGAATTTTTGGCTTGACCGAAACCCTTGACAATGACCCGCCCCATTACAGAAGTGTCCTTCGGGCTGTGTGACTGACGGATGAGGGCCTTTGGGGGCCCTCGGATGGGTCCGGGCCGGGTTCCGGTCTGCCGTTCCTGATGAAGGGCATTCCCATGCAAACAGGTGTCTTGCGCGTGTTGCGCGCGACCGCTGCCTCGTGGTGGCGACATAAGGAGCTGCGCCGAACCGGCGAGACGGAGCTGGCAAGGGGGCTCGAGCGGAAAGCCGTTCTCCGCGATCTCGGCTATCTCAGGCAGGCTGCGACTCTGCCAAACGCGCACGTGATCTGCGGAGAGGGTGGGACATTTATCCATCTCGGGTGGACCACCGTCTCGACCCTCGCGCCGATCGAGCGCTTTCCCTTGGCGACTCTTAC
>NZ_JBHYFV010000094.1:0-2684 GCF_051859345.1 Marivita sp.
CGGCGGCATGGGTCAGCGGGTGATGATCGCGATGATGCTTATTCCGCAGCCCGATGTCCTGATCGCGGACGAGCCGACCTCGGCGCTGGATGTCAGCGTGCAGGCGCAGGTGCTGGATCTGATAGACGGGATGATCGCCAAGAACGGGATGGCGCTGATCCTGATCAGTCATGATCTGGAACTGGTGGCCCGCTATTGTGACCGGGTGCTGGTCATGCATCGCGGACGTGTTGTCGAAGAACTCGAGGCCGGAGAACTCCACGCGGCGACCCATCCCTATACGAAGGGACTTTTGGCCGCCGTGCCCCGCATGGACGAAACCCGCAAGGTTCTTCCCGTGATGGACCGCGATATGGAATACGACCAATGACCCCGGCGTTGCACATCGACCATCTCTTTGTGCGCTACGGACGCACCGATGTGGTCAGGGACGTGTCCTTTTCGGTGAAACCGGGCGAAAGCTATGCGCTGGTCGGAGAAAGCGGTTCCGGGAAATCAACGATCCTGCGGTCCGTTGTCGGCATGGTCGATGACTGGCGTGGCAAGATCGAAGTTGATGGCGTGCCGCGGCAGGGGCGCATCGACCTTGCCTTTGCGCGGCATTGCCAGATGATCTTTCAGGACCCTTACGCGTCCTTGCATCCGCGCCGGACCGTGGATGCCACCCTTTTGGAACCGCTCAAGGTGCATGGCATCGGGGACCGCACAGAGCGGGTGGTGCAGATGATGCAGGACGTGGGACTTGACCCGCGCTTCCGCTTCCGCTTTCCGCACCAGCTGTCGGGTGGCCAGCGGCAGCGCGTCGCCATCGCGCGGGCCTTGATGCTCGAACCGAAACTTCTCTTGCTGGACGAGCCGACCTCGGCCCTTGATGTGAGCGTTCAGGCCGAGATCCTGAACCTCCTTGTGCGGATACGCGAGGAACGGAGCCTGACCTATGTTCTGGTCACACATTCGCTCCCCGTTGTCAGTTTTCTGTGTGACCGGCTGGGGGTCCTGCGCCATGGCCGCCTTGTCGAAGAGGCCGGGGTATCGGCCCTGCGCACCGGAACGTTTGCCGAACCCTATTCGCAAGAGTTATATGACGCCAGCCTCGGTGCAGGTGATCGCGAAATCGCGGCGCCGCCTGGGGCGACCAGAGGGATGGGCGTGTGAGTTTGGACGATATCACCGGAGCGAATGGATTGTTGATCGGAAAGACCATTCGTGTCCGGCGGCAAAAGCTGAAACTGACCTTGCAGGATGTGGCCGAGGACGCCGACATTTCGATCGGTTATCTCAGTCTCATCGAACGCGACAAGGCGGTGCCGACCTTGACGACGCTCGCGGCCATTTCTAAGGCGCTGGGGGTCGGAATGGAGTTCCTGATCACACGGCCACAACCGACCAACTGCGTCAGTCGAGCGAAGAACCGCCCGCAATTCGTCGTCGGGTCCGCACAATTGAGATATGAACGGCTTGGCGCGACGTTTCCGGGCAACGAGTTGTCGTCGTTCATCATGACGCTCGAGCCGGGGTATCAATCCGATATCGTCACCCATGCCGGGGAGGAGACAATCTTTGTTCTGACAGGAGAGTTGGACATCACGCTGGAAGACGAAATCCTGACCCTGGCAGAAGGTGACAGCGCGCATTATGACGCGAACCGCCCCCACGGATGGGCCAACCGGACCGATGCACCCGTGCGCGCGCTCTGGACCGGAACCATCGACCTTTTCGAGGACCGCAGCGCGACCTAGCTGCCCAGCCGTTGCGCTGCCTGAACTGCCCGATGCGCCGGGCCTGACAGGTGTTCGTTGCAGTAGGACACCCGCGCGTCGGTGTAATACTGCTCTTCGTGCAGTATGTTCATCGTGGCGACAAGGTGCCCGTCCTGCGTCACCGGTAGGTTGATCACCGACCCGCAGCCCAGCCGTCCGATCAGTTCGGCATCGGGAAATACAGTGTCGATTTCCTCCAAGGTATTGGCAACAAAGGTTTGGCCCCTTCCGTGCACATGATCGAACCAGCGGTTCATCGTGATCTCCTTGGTGCCGGATGTCGGATAGTTCGCGGCATCGGAACTGTAGGCGCGGCGGGCAAGCATGGCGTCCATATCGACGGTCATGATCGTGAACAGCTTTGCGCCCACGGTGTCATCGACCAGATCGTTCAGAGCCTTGTAGGCATCATCGGGCGTGTCCGCCTGAGCCAGGGCAAGATCGAAACGGGCAAGGGCGGTATCTGACATGGTTTATCCATTCTGCTTGGCATGGGCCGCCACGGCGGCATGGGTGCCGATGAACACATCGCCACGGGACCGCGCGTGGCGCAAGAGTTCATCGAGTATCCAGATCCGCGACCGATAGCCGATCACGAAGGGATGCATGACGAGTTGGCACAATCCACCTTCGTCGAACGCGGCATCGAATTCCCGCAGAAATACCTTGAGGACATCATCGGCGCTCAGAGTCGGACGAGTCGGCGGCACCCGGTTGAACAAGAGGTAGACTGCGTCGTCGCGGACCCAATCCACCGGGACTTCGACAAGGCCGGTTGGAGTGCCGTCGCTGATCAGTTCGTAACAGCTGTCATCGGCCATCATCGAACTGTCGTAGTCAAACCCGGCTTCGGCCACCAGCGGGATGGTGTGGTCGCTCAGGTCCCAATGGGCGGCGCGATGGCCCACGGGGCGGTGTCCGCTT
>NZ_JBHYFV010000095.1:0-2663 GCF_051859345.1 Marivita sp.
GGCCCGTGCGGGCCGCGACTCGCACTCCGGGTTGTACTTGGATTCGCGGTAGATGTTTCTATCCGCGCGGCCCGTGCGGGCCGCGACTGTTCCCTTATAACGCTTTGATGGAGCAGGTGAAATGCCTATAGTTCTGCGAAATAGGACTCAGCAGCAGGAAATACTGCCTGGCTTTGATGGCCAGGCATAATAAAAGGAGAAAAATCAAATTGTTAAAGAGCCGCGAACCTGCCAGGAAAACCCAGGACGCTTATGGTTCGCAGAACAGGAGGGAAACTAGAAAACGAGGGGACCATTCATATCCAAGGCAGGCTTTGCGCCAATATGCTCAATACGATTCTTCCAGTTCTTTCCCAGGAAGTAGAAGCGCAAGCTATCCACTTCATCATCGATCAGATCGATTAGCCGCTGTCGAAGGCGAACCCATTGGTCAGGATCGACTTCGATCTCGAAAACCGAGAATTGCACTCGCTGCCCGACATCACGGCAAGCCTTGGCAACCCGGCGCAACCTTCCTTCGCCACCCTCTGATGACGTGCTGACGTCATAGCTGACCAGAACCATCATCGCTGCACTCTCCTAGTCGAGTCACTTCCATAAGAAGGGCGGGTAGGCATCCAGGTCGCCGCGCAGATGGCGTGCCAACAACTGAGCCTGCAATATCGGCAGCATGCCAATCGGAGCCTTCTCGCCGATAAAGGCGTGATTAAGTTCTTCGCGCTTCCTCTCCTGATAGGCGGTCAGTACCGTCTTGCGCGCATCGTCGGTCAAGACCACACCACCGCTTTCAGCAACCGTGAAGTCCTTCTCTCGTAGTTGGCGACGATTGACTAGAGACAGCGCCAATCTATCCCCCAGCAGGGGCCTGAACTCCTCGGCAAGATCGAGTGCCAAGCTGGGCCGGCCGGGGCGATCCCGATGAAGGAATCCCACTGCCGGGTCCAGCCCTACGCTTTCTAGCGCCGAACGGCAGTCGTGGGTCAACAACGTATAGAGGAAGGACAACAGCGCATTGAGGCGATCACGCGGTGGACGACGGTTGCGGCCAGTAAAGCGGAAGACTTCACCATCGTGGCGAACGAGACTATCAAAGACGCCGAAATAGACCTGTGCGGCTTCGCCCTCCAAGCCACGTAATCCATTCGTCGTGGGTTCATGCAATAGATCCCGAGCGATCCGGCTTAGGCGGGTACGCGCCCTTTCCAAATCTTCTCGCTCAGGCGGCTCCAGCTTGCTACCGTAGTCTCGAAGCCCTCTGGCGATTACCGCACGCTGGTTATGCACCTTGCCAATCAACAGACCGCGAACGATATCAGCACAACCAACCCCGTCATCGCTGGTGCGATACTGTGCACGCCTCAGCAGCACATTGCCTGACACCGGCCCCTCGATACGGGCAAGAAACTTACCGTTGGGAGTCAGGTGGGTAATGGTGACTCCTTGCTCGGCACAAAAGCCCATCAATGGTGGAGATACCAGCACCCTGCCGAAGCAGACCAGTGATTCGAGCATATGAATGGGAAGTCGTGCCCGCTCCTTGCCCTTGACATCCATGACCACATTGGCTCCATCCTTCTTGAGCCAAGCCCCCTCAGTAGTGATGTAGAGTGTATTGAGCTGGCGGCGCATACGATTCACTCATCCAGAGATTGAATTTGACGCTCCAGCCAGCGGCCTGCCGATCTCTGCTTACCCATGACCTGAGGTTGGCAGGCATCTATCAGCGAGCAGTGGTCGCAGCGCTTTGGCTCGTAGGTAGCGGATGGCGTACGGTTGCTATCGAAGAGGGCACGCGTCTCTGCGATGATTCGCAAGGTCAGTGTCCGAAGCTCTTCGTCGAACGTGACGGTCTTTCTCCTCCGGGTCTTGCCGTAGTACAGCGCGCCCTCCTCGATTCTGAGGCTCAGCATCTCCTCCAGGCACAGCGCCTGGGCACAGAGTTGTACTTCATCGGCTCGATGCGCCTTGGGCCGGCCACGTTTGTATTCTATGGGCCTCACCACGTGAGGTTGCCGGGTTTCGTCGAACTCAACCACATCGGCAACTCCGGTCAATCCCAGCACCTCACTGGCCAGCGGAAGCGCCATCGCGGTATGAATGCCGCGCCGGCGCTCATGGCCCAGGTGGTCGGCCCGCTCATGGAGAATGCGCCCTTCAGCCGTATAGCGGTTCTCCTCCCACTGCTGTTCGAGGTGAATCAGCGCACACTGGCGCGGGCAGAACAACATGTGCTGCAGCGCCGAGAGCGGGACCGGTCGAACGTCATCCTCCATCCCATTCGCCTACAGCTTCTCGTCGACGCTGACACCGGCCGGCAAGGCCTCTGCATCGACAGAGACGCGATAATCGCTGTAATGACGGGCTGGCGTGTTCTCCTCACCTTCGACACGCTCGACTTTTACGCTGTCGAACAGCAGGTGTGCCGGGGCATTACCCATCGGGTTATCGTGCTTGAAGACGATCAGCTTGCGCGCCGACATTTCGCCACGAGCAGCGGAGCGGTCATGCTCGAACATATTGACCAACGCGCGCCACAGCAGCTCGAGATCATCGTCCGAGAAGCCGGTACGCTCAGCGAGCTTGGCCGATATGTAGCCATGGGCACGATAGAGGCCATAGGGAATGATGTGTTTGCGGCCCATGGTGCGCTCCTTCTCCAGATC
>NZ_JBHYFV010000096.1:0-2507 GCF_051859345.1 Marivita sp.
CAGCCAGCGGCCCCGGTTTTCGATAGAGGTGGACGGCATGGGGCGATGAGTGCTCCGCATACTGAAATTATTATATGAAGCGATCATCGCCCCATGCATCCGGGATTTTTGGCGTGGCGTCCGCTCGGGCTGGGGCCAATCCCCGCCGGGTTTCCCCGGTGACCACAGGGTCACTGTGGCTGGCCTCGGTGACGTTCCGGCCTCCGCTGGGCGACCCCATCGGACCCGAACCGGCCTGGCAGACAAGATCAAAGTGCCTTGGGAGAGCTATTCTGTCGTGTCTCCGAACCGAAAAAGTGGCAACCACTTTTTCTGGAAACACTCCGATGAACCTTCGGCTTCGGTTCACGCTTCCCACTTCTCCAATCTCACCCTCACCGGAAAGCTCGTATGCATCCTCGTCCTCGGCGCGGCCGTAAGGACAACAATAAGGGCACCTAGAGAGACGGGGATAAGTTTTTTGGCAATGCTTCTCTGTTTCGCCCGCGGGCTTGACCCGCGGGTCTTGCGATACTCGTCAAGCGCTGAAAAGACAGATCCCCGGGTCAAGCCCGGGGACGATAGCGGGGCGGTGGGTATTCGGGCGAGGACAGCGCAGGCCGGGACGAGGTATGCGCAACGGTTGTGAGACGCATAGGGCGGCGCTATCTCCCCACGCTCGCTGCCCCGGTGAAGACCGGGAGCTATGGGCACTGGCCCGAAACACCAGCGCTCGTGGACAGCCTGCTGGGTCCCGGATCACGTCCGGGACTGCAAAGGTTGGGGCAGGGAAAGCGACGGTAGGGGCAGGTGATTGGCATGACGCTTGCGCCCAACAAAAAGCCGCCCCGGAGGGCGGCTCTAAGCAATCAGGCGCTTATGCGCTTGAGGTCTGGCGGCGTGACGTCGGCAGCCAGGGTATCGATGGCCTCGCTGACCGGCTTCACCGTCTGGCCCTGCGATCCAAGCTGACGGATTGAGACGGTCTTTTCTTCCGCCTCACGGCGGCCGGCAACGAAGATGAACGGCACACGGCCCACCGAGTGCTCGCGCACCTTGTAGTTGATTGACTCATTGCGCGTGTCGATTTCGGCCCGGATACCCCGCGCCTGCAGATCGGCAACCACCTGACGCGCATAATCATCCGCATCCGACACGATGGTTGCGACCACCACCTGCACCGGGGCCAGCCACAAGGGCATACGACCCGCATAGCTTTCGATCATCATGCCGATAAAGCGTTCGAGCGAACCAAGGATCGCGCGATGGAGCATGACCGGACGCTTCTTGCTGCCATCTTCGGCAACGTAAGAGGCTTCAAGCCGCTCCGGCATCACGAAATCGAGCTGCAAGGTACCACACTGCCACGACCGGCCAATCGCATCCTTCAAATGAAATTCGAGCTTGGGACCATAAAAAGCCCCCTCGCCTTCCGCGATTTCAAAAGCCCGGCCTGTGGCGCTGAGTGCATCGCCCAGGCTCTTTTCCGCCAGATCCCAAACCGCATCGTCACCCGCGCGGGTTTCGGGCCGCGTCGCTAGCAGGATCTTGACCTCGGTAAAGCCCATATCCTCGTAAACGGAATCGAGCAGTGCGCAGAAAGCCTCGGTCTCTGCCTGAATCTGATCTTCGCGGCAGAAGATATGCGCATCGTCCTGTGTCATCTGCCGCACACGCATCAACCCATGCAGCGCGCCATGCGCCTCATTGCGATGGCAACAGCCAAATTCCGCAAGCCGCAAGGGCAGATCGCGATAGGATTTAATGCCCTGATTAAAAACCTGAACATGGGCCGGGCAGTTCATCGGCTTGAGCGCAAGCAGATTGGCATCAGGCGAAATCTCAGGATGATCGCCTTCGGTCGATGGCGTTTCATCGGGCACCACGAACATGTTTTCGCGGAATTTGCCCCAGTGACCGGACTTCTCCCACAGCTTGTTGTCCAGAAGCTGCGGCGTCTTGATTTCCTTATAGCCCGACGCATTCAGACGGCGGCGGATATAGGCTTCCATCTGGTTGTACATGACATAGCCCTTGGGGTGCCAGAACACCGAGCCCTGCGCTTCTTCCTGGAAATGATAAAGGTCCATTTCCCGGCCGATCTTGCGATGGTCGCGCTTTTCGGCCTCTTCGATCATGTGGATGTAATCGTCGAGCTGTTCCTTGTTGGCCCAGGCCGTCCCATAAATGCGGCTGAGCACTTCGCGATTGGAATCGCCACGCCAATAGGCGCCCGCGACCTTGGTCAGCTTGAAGGCCTTGCCCACATCCTTGGTCGAGCGCATATGCGGGCCGCGGCAAAGATCGAACCACTGGCCTTGCTTATAAATCTTGACCTGCTGATCGGCGGCAATGGCATCGATCAACTCGACCTTGAAGTGTTCGCCCTTGGCGGCAAAGACCTTTTTAGCCTCGTCGCGATCCCAGACTTCCTTGGAAAATTCGGCACCGCGATCGATGATCTCGGCCATCTTCTTTTCGATCTCGCGCAACTCGTCCTCAGTGAACGGGTTCTCGCGATAAAAGTC
>NZ_JBHYFV010000097.1:0-2410 GCF_051859345.1 Marivita sp.
GTCAACCCCAATGCGGCTGCGATCGACATTGGCTCGACCATGCATATGGCTGCTGTGAACCCTGACACCGCCGCTATGCCGGTGCGAGCTTTCGGGACGTTCACACAAGACCTGCACGATCTAGCCGACTGGCTCCAGTCGTGCGGTGTCACCAGCGTGGCCATGGAGTCGACCGGCGTTTACTGGATACCGGCCTTCGAGATCCTGGAGGCGCATGGGTTCGAGGTTATCCTTGTGAATGCCCGCTACGCCAAGAATGTGCCAGGCCGCAAAACCGATGTCAGCGATGCGGGGTGGCTGCGTCAGTTACATTCTTATGGGTTGCTCCGCGGCAGTTTCCGCCCTGAGGCGGAGATAGCCACCCTGCGCGCCTACATGCGCCAGCGCGAACGGCTCACCGAATATGCCGCCGCTCACATCCAACACATGCAGAAGGCGCTGATGGAGATGAACCTGCAACTACATCATGTCGTCTCCGACATCACTGGTGCGACCGGCATGCGGATCATCCGTGCCATCGTTGGAGGCGAGCGTGATCCTGAAGTTCTTGCCGCTTTCCGGGATGTCCGCTGCAAATCCTCCATGGACACGATCAAAGCCGCGCTGGTCGGCAACGACCGTGAGGAGCACGTCTTTGCTCTTACCCAGTCTCTGGAACTTTACGATTTTTGCAAAGCACAGATCGAGGCGTGCGACCGAAGGCTGGAGGCGGCGGTTGGAGCGCTGACCGTCCGGGCGAACGCTGATCTGGCTCCGCTGCCGAAGGCACTGATCAAACGCAGGCTGCACAATGCCCCGTCCTTCGATGTTCGGGCCGCGCTTTACGGGGTGTTGGGCACGGACCTGACGCAGATCCACGGGCTTGGGCCATCGTTGGCTTTGAAGCTGGTTGCCGAATGTGGCACGGACCTGCGCGCCTGGAAAAGCGCCAAGCACTTCACGTCGTGGCTCTGTCTGGCCCCGGGCAACAAAATCTCTGGTGGGAAGCTGCTGTCGTCTCGGACACGCCGGTCCTCCAGTCGTGCCGCCGCCCTCCTTCGTTTGGTGGCAGTCACGATTGGCCGAAGCGACACAGCATTGGGCGCGTTCTATCGACGTCTCTCGGCGCGGATCGGCAAGCAGAAGGCGGTAACGGCGACAGCACGCAAGATTGCCGTTCTGTTCTACAACGCCATCTGACATGGCATGACCTATCAAGATCAGGGGGCAGCAGCTTACGACGAACGATATCGACAACGTGTGCTCTCAAACCTCCAGCGCCGCGCCAAGACCCTCGGATTTGCATTGGCGCCTATCCCCGAGGCCGCTGCTGTTTCTTAGGAAGGCGACGGTGGCCACCGAGCGCCGCGGTGCTAAGGTAAGGCGACAGCACGAGAACCGCTTCAAGTACCGCATTCCAGCCAGATCAATGCCCCCGGATCGGTGTTGTCACATGAACTGCGTGACCAGGGAGAAATCCTGATGTCGGTATTTAAAGCTGCCCGTGTTACGACATTCCAGGCGTCGAAAGCTTCGAGATGGTGGTATCGATTTGTTAAGGCTGAGCGACGACGGGCTGGAACGGAGAAGCAATTTCGGATGGCAGAGTGGATTGATGCGAACCGCTGCATACTTTCAGGCGAACGATATCCCTGCATCGCCCTTTCCCGCTTTCGAGACGGCAAGTGACTGTTTTCGGCGCGGTTGTTAAAGCCCTTGTGCGACCGCTGCTCGACGCTTTGGCGCGATCTTGCGTTTGGCTGTCCCATGGGATCTCAATTTGTCAGTGATGACACGTTTCGGCGCACGTTCCTGTTTCTTCATCACCCGACGCAACGGCCGTTTTGCGGCCTTCTTTTCACGCCGACGTCGAAGGATTTCGTCCGAAACCACACCGTTCTGATCAACCGCGCGCCACGGCCGGAATTTCTCTCCCTTGATCGTCACGCCGACTTCGTCCAGATGCCAAACGTCGCCAGGTCGCGGCTGCTGTCGGTGCAAACCACGCGCGATAGCAGGACCAATCTTGGCAACCCACCTGCGGACAGTTTCGTACGACACATCAATTCCGCGCTCCAACAGCAGCTCTTCAACTTCCCGCAAGCTGAGATTGAAGCGGCAATAGAGCCAGACTGAGTGGGACATGATTTCAGGTGGAAACCGATGACGCGTGTAGCTCGTTATGGGTGTCTGCATCGACATCAGCTACGGCCAAACTGCGGCGCGAACAACCGCGGGCAGGTTAACGTGACAACACCGGTGATTGCCCAGATTCAGTAGTCGACGTCTGGCCCGGGATTGAAGTCGATGCCCGTATAGGGCGGGTAGCCGCTCCAGCCGCCGGTGGAGAACCTGCCGATCACCAGCGAGGTCATCACCAGCCCGGACCCCGCAGCCGTCAGCACCAGGCGAACCGCATTCATGAAGGGAA
>NZ_JBHYFV010000098.1:0-1364 GCF_051859345.1 Marivita sp.
CCCGAGATCCTCGAGCAGTTCGATCTGGTTATCAACACCACCAGCATGGAAGAGGCCATGGAGCAGCAGGCGCGCGAGGAAGGTGGTGCAGATGCGCTGGTGGGGGCAGTGGCGGGCGCAGAAGTGCCGTCGCAGCCGGAGGATGGGTCGGCATCCGGGATGGCTGCAGAATAGCCGCGATCGGTCAGCGGGCTCTCGCCTGTGCCTTGTCGCATCTCTACCTGAGCCCACCGCCACCGTCCGCTCCCTTCGCACGCGCAGCATTCTTCCTTGCGTTTGACCTGACGGAGCGTTACCCAGTGAGGGTGCGATCCGAGGTCCGCGCCCGCGTAGCCTCGGCGACATGCTGAAAGTCTAGGCATGTGGCCCGTACTGAGCATTTTCCTTCAGAGCCACATTTTTCCGCTTGCGCGCCCAGCGCTGCGCATGTATTGCTCTGTTGTGAGCATTCATGTTTATTGCGCTTCACATTGCGACACCGTTACCTCCAAGGCGCCCCCTCGGCAGTCTTTGTGCGGTAGCCTGCGAAAGAGCTACCCAGCCATGACCACCCAGCGCGACAAGCTGCGTGAGGATGTGAAGTTCCGCATCCTTCGCTTGCTGCAGGACAATCCCGAGATGACCCAGCGCGAGTTGGCAAAGGAAGTGGGCGTCAGCACAGGGGGCATCCATTACGTGCTGAATGGGCTGGTCGACAAGGGGATGCTGAAGCTGTCGAATTTCACCGCTGCTGAGGACAAGCGGCGCTATGCTTATGTGCTCACCCCGAAAGGTTTTGCGGCCAAGGCTGATCTAACGCGGCGCTTCTTGATCCGCAAGCTGGCGGAATATGATTCGCTGAAGGCAGAGATTGAAGAGGTTCGGGGTGATTGCTCCGACACAGAATGGGCAGATATATTGGTGGCGTCGAGCAAAGGTTCCTGATTTTTTTTGTCTGCAAAAGTTTCTATTGATCAACCCTGAAACTGCCATGTGAGGCTTCCTGAAGCTCAAGCATGCCATTCCATCGCACGACACCTTCTCGACGGTGTTCCAGATGATCGACCCGAAGGCGCTGGATGCGGCCTTCAGCAAGATACTTGCAGATGTCGCGGCGGCGCTCCGCGATGGTGATATCATCGCCATAGATGGCAAGGCGTTGCGTGGGACGCGCAACAAGGGCGAGAGTGCGCGCACCCGTATGATGGTCTCGGCTTATGCCGAGCGTTTGCGCATGACGCTCGCCTCGGTCACTGCCGATCATGGCACGGAGCTGGACGCGGCTCTTGAGGTGCTGGGACTGATCGATCTCAAGGGAAAGGTCGTGACTGCCGATGCGTTGCACTGCACGCGCCGCACGGTTGCAAAGATCAACGCCGGTGGCG
>NZ_JBHYFV010000098.1:1374-2343 GCF_051859345.1 Marivita sp.
GTCGGACGCGAAAGCCCGTTTCGGCCGCTTGGGCGAAGGCCATCCGCAAGCCAGCACCCAAGACAGCGGCCATGGCCGCAAGGAGCACCGAAAGGCTGTGGTTGTTTCCGCCAAGGGATTGGCAGAACACCATGAATTCCCCGGCCTCAAGGCTTTCGGGCTCATCGAGGCAACCCGAGAACTCAACGGAAAGACAAGCTCGGAAACCCGGTATTTCGCGCTGCCCTGGATGCCTGAATCGGAGGTGCTGCTGGCCACGGTACGCGCGCATTGCGCCATCGAGAATGTCCTGCACTGGCAACTCGACGTGTCCTTCCGCGAAGATGCCCCCTGCAACCGCAAGGATAACGCCCCCGGCAACATCGCGGTCTTGCGACGCCGCGCTCTCGACGTCGTTCGGCAGGACACTTCGAAGGGATCGCTCTCCATAAAGCTCAAGCGCGCAGGATGGAATGAGGATTTCTTACGCAGCATTCTCAATGGCTTGAAAGCGCCGGCTCCAGAGAGCTGAGCCAAACGCGATTGCCCTGTGATAAAGGATCGTCTGATCAACGCGTTCGGCTGCGCCGAGATGGCCGCCTGACTGGCTGAACCGGCGGAGGGCGGGCTCGCAGCCTCAGGTTTCCTGGGTTCACTACGGCCGTCACGGCCCTTTCGTGGGTTTCAGGCAGACTCGTCCTCATGCCGCGAGCTTCCTTCGGACGAGGAACAGGTTGCCGAGCGCGAACAGCGTGAAGAGCTGCGCGCGGTTCTTGGCAAGGCCGCGGTAGCGGGTTTTCACGTGGCCGAACTGGCGCTTGATGATCCGGAAGGGATGCTCGACCCTGGCCCTGACAATGGCGATGATGCGGTTGATCCGCGCGTCGACGGGATGCAGATTTCCGCCCTTTGGCGCCTTGCGCATGACACCCCAGACCTTGCCCGGCGCCTTGAACGCGGCCTCACGCTCGGCGCTGACATAGCCCTTGT
>NZ_JBHYFV010000099.1:0-2335 GCF_051859345.1 Marivita sp.
CTGTCCTTTTGCCATCGACCGGCTGGTCGTGGTCGCCGCGTATGATGACGAATTGGCGGAGCGCAAACATGTCGCCTTTGCCGATATTCTTTCCCGGCAGTTCATCGGCCTGATGGGAAGCGCCTTGCAGGATCACCTTGATGCGCAAGCAGCCAGCCTTGGAGCAAGGCTGAAGATGCGCATACGGATGCGCTCGTTCGAAGGCATCTGTCGCATGGCGGCAGCGGGTGTCGGCGTAGGCATCGTACCGGAAACCGCGCTATCCCGCCTGCCCGGATCGATACATATCGCATCAGTGCGTCTGGTCGATGTGTGGGCGACCCGCAGGCTGTCGATCTGCATCCATGGCGAAGAAGACCTGACGCCTCCGGCGCGAAATCTCTTCGAATATCTGACGTCGACTCCGCGGTTCTGAGGCCCGGGATTCAGGCGACAGCGATCAAATGACCACCGATCACCACCACGCGTATCCGCACACACGAACACATCGGTAGAAGATATCCGTTATGGTGAGAGCTTTGTGATGCGAGGCGCGTGAACAGCGGCTTCTGCAATTTCGCGTCGGGCTACCGGTTTAATGCTAATTGTCACATAGAGTTCATCGCAAGTCCGGCATAGATCGTGACGCCAACAATCATAGTCGCAATGACATTGTTGGTCAGAACTGCCGCTCCAAATGCCGCGGCAGCACCAATCCACGTCTGCACGGGCTGACCTGCCAGTGATGCCGCAACCAGACAGACGACTATCAAGCCGGGAAGTTCATCCAGTACCCACGCATGACGCGATGCGCGGATACGTCCGCCTGCGATCAGTCCGACAACACGAATTGACAACGCCGCAATGGCCAGAATACCGATGACAGCCCAATGCGCGCCGGTCATGCCTCCACCCTTTCAGTTCGACGGCGGATGACCAGAAACACCAGTCCGCACAATGTTCCGACCACGATTGCATACGCTTTGGGCAAGCCCAGCGATACGACAGCGATGGTCGCAGCGGCTGCAACCGCCCAAGGCAGCATTTGCGAGCGTCCGCACCAAAGCCCCCGCGCCATCGCAATAAACGCCGCCGTGAAAGCAAAACCCAAGCCGAACTTTTCAAGATCGGGCAGCACGGCGCCGACCACAGCTCCCGCCGCGGTCGAAGTTGTCCAGACGCTGATCATCACAAAGCCCGATCCCAACAGGAACCGCGCGCCAACGTTAGGGGATTTTGCGCGTTCTGCCATTGTCAGCGCCCAGTTTTCATCACCTGTGACGTGGATCGCCAACAGCTTGGCCCGCAACGACAGTCCTGCGAGCACTTCTGATAGGGACGCGACGATGCCGATGTACCGCAAATTCAGCGCCGCCCCTGCCAGGGCAGCGCCGATCACGGTTTGGGTCGTACCAAATTGTTCCACTGCAACAATTTGCGAAGACCCGGCGTGGACCGAGGCACTCATCAGCCCGACTCCCCACCATGGAAAGCCGACTTGAGCGGCAAGCAGACCGAAAGCAAAGCCGTAGACAGCGGCTCCTAGAGCGAGGGGAAGGATAGCAAAAGCACCGTGTTTCATATCGAATTTAATAGATGATGGACTTGATGTGATATACATTTAAGAATGCATCCAGGTGATGGATTCATATCATGTTTTGCAGTAATCAGGGTTCTGACGATCATGGATGCGACGGATCGCAAGCTTCTCAACCACCTTCAAAAGAATGCAAAGACCCCTGTTCAAGTTCTCGCAGATGCCACTGGCATCTCGACCGCTTCCGTCCAACGGCGCATGCGAACACTGCGTGAAGCGGGTGTGATCAAACGCGAAGTGGCCATCCTTGACCCGAAGCCCTTGGGATTGGGCATCACCGCCATCGTGGCGGTAGAGCTGGAACGGGACCGGCTTGATCAGATTGACGCATTTAAACGCAAAGCGCGTGAAGACCGGCAGGTGACGCATTTCTATTGCATCGCAGGCGAATCCGACTTCATACTTGTCGTGATGGCAAACGATATCGCAGCATACGAGGCCTTCACGCATCGGTTTTTCTTTGCCGACAAAAACGTCCGAAAGTTCCGCACTTCCATCGTGGTTTCAACCGAGAAGGCGACATCGGAATTGCCGATCTGATGGCGGCCAGTGGCGTTGCTCAGCAAATGTTCTCTTTATCCGTGCCGCTGCGGATTGTGCCGTCTGCAACATTTCTGTGTTCAGCAGGCTGGTGTCGCGTGAACACTTCGTCTAGCGCAGCCGCGAAACTGTGCTGCTGAAGCATGGTTGGTGCAATGTGCCGCTCTGCGGCACAGGTCCTGCGACTGAGCTGGCTCATGGGTCAGCGAAAGCCCCGGG
>NZ_JBHYFV010000100.1:0-1978 GCF_051859345.1 Marivita sp.
GCCAACCCTAGGTCGTGGGTGATCAGGAGCGAAGACATGCCGCGTTCGCGGGTCAGATCGCGTACAAGGTCCATCACCGCCTTCTGGGTGGTGATGTCGAGGCCTGTCGTGGGTTCGTCCGCGATCAGCAGGCGCGGCCCGCAAGCCAGCGCGATGGCGAAGACGACCCGCTGGCACATGCCGCCGGACAATTCGAACGGATAAGCGTCGTAGCGCGCCTCTGCATCGCGGATGCGCACGGCCTCCAATGCCTCGATGGCCTTGGCGCGGGCGTCGGAGCGATTGGTGCGTCCGTGGCGGCGCAACACGTCCTCCAATTGGTGGCCGACCTTGCGGATCGGGTTGAGCGCGGCGCGCGGGTTCTGGAAGATCATGCTGATCTCGCGGCCCCGAATGGCCTGCATGTCCCGCTCGGCCGCCTGTGCCAGGTCACGCCCGTCAAAGAAGGCGCTGCCGGCCTTGATCCGCCCGCCCGCATCGAGGATGCGCATCAGCGCGTAGGAGGTGACGGACTTGCCGGACCCACTTTCGCCGACGATGCCCAGCGTTTCGCCCTCCGCCAGGTCCAGAGAGATGCCACGCACCGCCTGCACCTCGCCCCGTCTTGTGCGGAAAGACACCACGAAATCGGAAATGCTCAGCATGGCTCAGGTCCTTCTGCGCGGATCGACGATGTCGCGCAGACCGTCGCCCATCAGGTTGAAGGTGAAGACTGCCAACATCAGCCAGAGCCCCGGGAACAGCGCGACCCACCAATGGCCCGAGATGATGTAATTGGCACCCTCGGCGACCATGATGCCCCATTCAGGGGTAGGCGGGCGCACGCCCAGCCCGATGAAGGACAGACCCGCCGCGTTCAGGATCGCCCATCCCATGTTGAGCGAGACCTGCACCATCATCGGCGGCAGGGCGTTGGGGAAGATGTGAAAGGCCAGCGTGCGGAAGTGCGAATTGCCCGACAGGCGCGCGGCCAGCGCAAATCCCGCCTCGCGCCGGATGTTCACCTCGGCCCTGACAAGCCGGGCGTAGAACGGGATGTTGATCAGAGCGGTGGCGTAGATGATGTTTTCGATCGTGTTGCCAAGGGCTGCGACGATCCCCATGGCCAGCACGAAGAGCGGGAAAGCCATGATCGTGTCGAGCATCCGGTTCAGCACCGCGTCGATCCAGCCGCCCCAATAACCCGCGATGGCTCCGAGGATTGACCCGATGACAAAGGATATCGCCACGGCGAGCACCGAAATCGTGAGGTCCAGCCGCGTTGCCACCACCACGCGGGAAAACACGTCACGGCCCAGGCTGTCGGTTCCGAACCAATGCGTGAAGTTGGGTGGTTGCAGCGCGTTTGCGGCATTTGTTGCCAGCGGATCATGCGGCACCAGATACGCGCCGAAGAAGGCCTGCAGCAGGAAGAAGGCGAACATGCCGAAAGACAGCATGGTCACGGGATTTTCGCGCAGCACATGCAACAGGTGCGCCCAGGCGCCATCGGGCTGGCGGCCCGGGATATCGGTGGCTTGAGTCATTTGGTGTCGAACCCGATGCGCGGATCGATCAGCGCGTAGCTGAGGTCGATGATGAGGTTGAGCGTGACGAAGAGAAACGCCATGGCCAGCACGAAACCCTGCACCGCGGCATAATCCGAGGCGACCAGGGCCTCGACCGCGTAGGATCCGATGCCGGGCCAGGCAAAGACCTTTTCCACAAGCACATTGGCGCCCAGAACGAAAGAGAACACCATGCCCAGGGTGGTTACGACTGGCAAAAGTGCGTTGCGCAATCCGTAGCCAAACAGGACCCTACTGCGTGACAATCCGGCCGCGCGCGCCGTGCGAATGTAGTCGGACGACAAGGCTTGCAACATCGCCGCACGGGTCATCCGCGCGATGGGCGCCAGTGTGAACAGGGCCAGCGTCATTGTCGGAAGGGTGAGCTGGCGCAACGTGGCGGCGAAAATCTCGAAATCAGCCGCAATCAG
>NZ_JBHYFV010000101.1:0-1808 GCF_051859345.1 Marivita sp.
GGGCGGTGTCCGCTTAGCTGTTCCAGCGTGTCGCGGGACCTGAGAAGCAGGTCATGCTCCTGCGTTTTGGTCAGGCTTGCATTGGGTTCGTGAATCCAGCCGTGAACTCCGATCTCGTGACCGTCCTCGACGATCCGCCGGGGCTCGTCCGGGTCGATCAGGGCAGACACTGCGGGGATGAAGAACGACGCATGGGCATCATGGCGGCGCAACGTGTCAAGGATGCGCGGCACACCGACTCTGCGACCGAACTCTCCCCAACCGAGGCGGCCCACAGCGTGCCGTCCGCCGCCCATTTCGAAAGTCTCGTGGTCGCAATCGAACGACAGCGCAAGCGCGGCTTTACCGCCTTCGGGCCACGAAGAAGGGGCCAGTCGACGCCCTGCGCGCACCCGGTTGACCTTGTCGCGCCAGAACTCTTCCGGCCAATCCTGCGGAGGAACGTCAGCCATGTTCCGCGGCCCCCGTCTTGTCGCCTGCCTTGATCAGGCGCAGGGCCAGGACCACGGCGAGTCCCAACAGCACCGACGCCAGTGTCGCGATCACCGCGATGGCCGAAACAACTGGCGCATAATTCGTGGCGACCCGGCTGAACAACCATTCGGGAAGCGTTGTGTCCGCGCCGGTTGTGAAGATCGACAACGGCAGGTTCGACCACGACAACAAGAAGGCAAACAGCCCGCCCGAAATCAGACCCGGTGACAGGTAGGGCAGGGTGACTTCGCGCAGCACCTGCCACCGGGACGCCCCCAAATCGCGTGCGGCGTCCTCCTGTGCAGGATCATATCCAAAGAGCCGGATCGAGACCACCAGCGTCACAATGGGAAGAATCCAGACCATGTGAGCAAAGACGGCCGTCTTCCATGTGGGTGTGAGCCCAAGTGCCGAGAAGAACAGCAAGAGCGCCAGTCCCAGGACCGGCTGCGGAAAGAAGATGGGCAACACGACGACTTTTTGAAAGACCGAACGGCCCCGCCAATCGTAGCGGGCAAAGGCCATCGCCCCAAGGGTTGCCAGAACGACCGAAAACACGGTCACCAGCAATGCCACCTTCAGCGATGTCAGGTGCAGAACCAGAGTTTCGTGCTGCGACAGCGCGTCAGTATAGGCGCCGATGGACCAGTCGCGGTGCGGAAAGCGCATGTAGCGAGTGTTGGCCAGACTCGCGAGGCCAACCGAAAGGATCGGCAGGTACAGAAGCACAACCACAAGCATCAGCCATGCCGCCCCAACGTATTTCCAGACGCGGGTCATCGGCGGATCAACCGGTTGAGATCAAGCCGCGACAGTGCCGGGAACACGAACACTGCCGTCATGGCAATCACCAGCATGGTCAGCGCGGCCCCCATGGGCCAGTCCTGCGCATAGGAGAACCGTTGTTCGATGGCGCGCGTGAGCACGGTGACGGTCTGTCCCCCCAGAATTGCGGCCTCTGCATTGGCCCCGATGCAGAGCACGAATGTAAGCAGCGCTCCGATGACGAGACCGGGCAACGCCAGTGGCAGTTCGATCTCTCTCAGCACCTGCCAGCGCGATGCACCCAGATCGCGGGCGGCGTCGATCCGATCCTGCGGAATCAGTGCCACACCCAAAAGCACCGGGAAGAGGACAAAGGGAAAATGCACGTAGACGAGGCCCAGGTAGACGGCCAGCTTGGTGTTGAGCACGCTGCCGATGGACAAATCGAACAGCGCACGAACGGAGCCGGCAAGGATACCACCACCCGGCATGAGAAAAAGTGACATGCCAAACAGGCGCACGCTTTCGGAAATGAAGATCGGAACAGCGATCAACGCGGTGACGATTGC
>NZ_JBHYFV010000102.1:0-1697 GCF_051859345.1 Marivita sp.
TCTTCAGACTCGCGGTTTGCGCACTGCGGCCTATCCTGACCGCACGGTTGATCTGACCTTGCGAGCGGGAGAGATACTGGGGCTGGCTGGCCTCGTTGGCGCGGGACGGACCGAGGTCGCGCGAGTCCTGTTCGGCATTGACGCATCGGTTGGCGGCACGGTCGAGGTTCTGGGCCAATCCCTTGCAGATCATTCAGTGGCCGACGCGATTTCCGCGGGGCTGTGTTTGGTCCCCGAAGATCGCAAGGGTCAGGGCTTGCTGCTTGATTTTGCGATTTCCGAAAACATTGCATTGCCCAAACTATCGGAACTGTCACGGCATGGGCTGGTCAATCCTCAGGCCGAAACAGCATTGGCTGAAGACTCCCGGACGAAATTACAAATCAAAGCCCCAAATCTGGGCCAGGCAGCGGCAGAGCTGTCAGGTGGTAACCAACAGAAGGTCGTGCTGGCCAAATGGTTGGCGATGGGTCCCAAGGTGCTGATCGTAGATGAACCGACACGCGGGATTGATGTCGGCTCCAAGGCCGAAGTTTATGCATTGCTGCGCGCGCTTGCCGATGACGGGGTCGCCGTTCTGATGATTTCTTCTGATATGGAGGAGGTTATCGGCGTTTCTGACAGGGTAGCGGTCATGTGTAAGGGGCAGATTACCGGCATTCTGGATCAGAGTTCGGTGTCCGAAGAATCCATCTTGCGACTGGCTGTAGAATAAGGAGATCATATGCTGCGTAAGGATATCGGGCTGGGCATCCTGGTTCTGACCGTTGGGGCGATCGTTGCACTGATCAACCCACGGTTCATTTCCGGGGTGAACCTATCCAACACAGCCAATCTGATCGGTTTGTTTGGACTGTTCTCGATTGCACAGGCCTTTGTGATCGTCACCGCCGGGATTGAATTGTCGGTGGGCTCGGTCATTGCACTTCTTGGCGTGATTTTTGTTGATCTGATCGCGCAGGGAGTACCATGGCCGTTCGCAGCGCTCATCGCTCTGGTGCTTGGCTGCGTGATTGGGGTGCTGCACGGCTGGCTGATCACCCGTCTGAAGTTGCAGCCCTTTGTCGTCACGCTCTGCGGCCTATTGATCTATCGCGGCATCGCGCGGTTCTATACGCAAGACGGCACCGCCGGATTCCCGTTTGGGAGTAGTTTTCCGACACTCGAATACCTCGCCACTGGGCGAACATTGGGCGTGCCACATCCGTTCATCGCCTTCCTGGTCGTCGCCTGCGCAGCATGGTTTCTATTGCACCGGACCGTCTTTGGGCGACACCTGTTTGCCGTGGGCAAGAACGAGGAGGCCGCACGCTTTTCTGGCATCAATACCCGGCGGGTTATTGTCTTGGCCTATGTCATCTGCGCAATGCTCACGGCCTCTTCCGCCATTTTCTTCGCGATGTATACCCGCTCCGTCCAACCGTCCTCACACGGGAATTTCTACGAACTTTATGCCATCGCGGCTGCTGTGCTCGGCGGGTTTTCCCTGCGCGGAGGAGAAGGGTCCATCGTGGGTGTCTGCCTTGGTGTGGTGCTGTTGCAGGTGCTGCAAAACCTGGTGAACCTTTTGGGTATTCCATCTTCGCTGAACTTTGCTGTCATGGGGGGCGTCATTCTGGCCGGTGTCATCGCGGATACCCAATTTGAACGCTATCGGACCGCACGAATGCAAACCGCCATGCGTACAGCGCTTGATG
>NZ_JBHYFV010000103.1:0-1571 GCF_051859345.1 Marivita sp.
GCAGGAGAGGCGGGTGCGGCGGCGCAGGAGGCACTGGTGGCGCGCATACGAAAGGGCGGCGCGCGTTTGCTGGGGCCCAATGCCATGGGATTGTTCAACACAAACGACCGGATCTTTGCCACCTTTTCGTCTGCGCTTGACCGGGGCATTCCGGGAGTTGGCCGCGTCGGTGTGGTCAGCCAGAGTGGCGCTGTGGGCAGCTACATTCAGAACCTGATCCTGACGCGAGGGGTAAACATTTCGAAATTCGTGGCGACCGGGAACGAGGCCGATGTGGAAGCTTCGGAATGCCTTGAATGGATGGCACGTGATCCAGAGACTGATGTTCTCGTCGTCTACCTGGAGACCTGTCGCAACGGCCCCGGACTGATCCATGCACTGGAGGTTGCACGCAGCAATGGCAAGCC
Source organism: Marivita sp. (assembly GCF_051859345.1). GTDB lineage: Bacteria > Pseudomonadota > Alphaproteobacteria > Rhodobacterales > Rhodobacteraceae > Marivita. The sequence goes on from NZ_JBHYFV010000103.1 coordinate 408, forward strand.
GGTCATCATGCTCAAGGCCGGGCGCACTGACGCAGGGCAGAGCGTTGCGGCCAGTCATACCGGCGCGATGGCCGGGTCGGCTGCGGTCTTTGATGCAAGTGTCGCGGCGGCCGGTGCGCATGTCTGCCATTCGCTGCCGGAACTGACCGAACTGACCTACACATGCGCCACCGGCCCGCTGCCAAAGGACCGCAACCTGGCGATCATCTCGGTTTCGGGCGGGATCGGCGTCATTTCGACCGATGCGGCGGTTGACTGGGGCATGGAGTTGCCGGCGATGAGCACGGTGGCTCTTGCCAAGATCCGCGAGTCCTTGCCGCTGGCTGTTGGGCTGAATCCATTGGACACCACCGCAGCCACCATTGGCGACAGAAGTATCTTCATGGGTGCGGTTGAAACCATGTTGGCAAGCCAGAACTATGGCGCAGTAATGCTGTTTGTCGGCAATGCTGGACTGAACGCCCGTGACCCTGTGGCGATGAGCGAAGGGCTGGCTGCCCTGCGCCGTGCCTATCCTGAGACTCTCTTTGCAATCTGTACCCAAAGCACGGTGGAGAACGCCAAGATTTTCGAGTCGACAGGCTTTCTGGTCTATGAAGACCCGGAGGCCTGCGTGCGCTCTTTCGCTGCTGCGGCGAGTCTTGGTGAGGCCTTGCGCGCCGGGCAGCCTCAACCCTCGTCGCTCCCCGCGCCGCAGCCGTTGCCAGAACGCCCCGACGAGGTCGACTCGGCGTTGGCTCTGGCGCAGGCCGGGCTTGACTTTGCCCGCAGCGAGACGGCGAAAAATGTCAGTGACGCCGTACGACTGGCCGAGGAAATCGGCTATCCGGTGGTGTTGAAGGTACGGTCACCCGATATCGCCCACAAATCCGAAATTGGCGGCGTAAAGGTGGGGCTGGCGGACGCGGATGCCGTGCGGGACGGTTTCGAGGCGATCATGAAGAGCGCGCGTGCCGGTGCGCCGGGGGCAGAAATCCTTGGTGTGTCAGTCAACGAGATGGTGTCTGGCGGGGTGCAATGCATTCTGGGTGCCCACCTCGATCCGACTTTTGGCCAGATGGTGATGGTGGGCCTTGGGGGGATTTATACCGAAGTTCTGAAGGACACCGTGATGCGTCCCGCTCCGGTTTCCCACGCGGTCGCCCTAGAGATGATACGGGGTCT
>NZ_JBHYFV010000104.1:0-1539 GCF_051859345.1 Marivita sp.
TGAAGGCCCAAAAGCACAGCGCCAGCCCGCGCACGAGCTATGACTGAATCTGGTGTTTTGGGGATTTGAAAGCTGGCGGTGCATCTGGTTGGATTGTCGTTGCGACACAACCCGCCAACCGAAAAGGACGCACTACCATGAACGAGAGTAACATTGTTGAATTTGCCGGTCGAGATGCGATCTCGGAGCCATTGACGGAACTTCTGCGCTAAGGTGCGCGGGAATTGCTGCAATCGGCGGTCGAGGCCGAGCTTGAGGTCTTCATGGCACGATTTCGGGACCGGAAGACAGCCGATGGGCATGCTGCGGTGGTCCGCAATGGCCACCACCCGGAACGGGCCGTTCAGACCGGCATCGGTCCTGTCACGGTGAAGGTGCCCAAGGTGCGCTCGAAGTCGGGCAAGCCTGTCACTTTCCATTCCGCGCTGGTCCCGCCCTATGTGCGCAAGGCGAAGTCGCTGGAGGCCGCACTGCCCTGGCTGTATCTCAAGGGCATCTCCACCGGCGAGATGGATGGGGCGCTGAAAGCTCTGCTCGGACCGGATGCCACGGGGTTCTCGGCCAATACCGTGGCGCGGCTCAAGGCGAAATGGGCCGCTGAATACAGCGACTGGCGCAAGACCGACTTGAGCCGGGATGACTGGGCGTATCTTTGGGTCGATGGCATCTATAGCGGGCTGCGCGCGGCCGAGGACCGGCTCTGCGCGCTGGTCGTGATCGGCGTGAATGCTCGTGGAGAAAAGCACTTCCTCGCCATCGAGGATGGTGTGCGCGAGTCCACGCAAAGCTGGCGCGAGGTGCTGCTTGCGCTTAAGGCGCGGGGTCTGAAGGCGCCGAAACTGGCCATCGGGGACGGTGCCATGGGGTTCTGGGCCGCACTGGAGGAGATCTTCCCGACAACGCGTCAGCAGCGATGCTGGGTTCATAACTGAGGGCATGACTGCCACCGGTCCGAAGGAATGCCCGAAGGCGAATGTGCTCAATTGCCTGCCCAAACGGTCTCAGCCCAAAGCCAAGAAAATGCTGCATGACATCTGGCAGGCTGAGACCAAGAAAGACGCCGAGGCTGCCTTCGATCTGTTCATCGAGACCTATGAGCCGAAATACCCGAAGGCCGCCACCTGCCTGATCAAGGATCGGGAAGAACTGCTATCTTTCTACGACTTTCCAGCGCAGCACTGGCAGAGCATCCGCACCACCAATCCCATTGAAAGCACCTTCGCGACCATCCGTCACCGGACCAAACGCGCCAAAGGCTGTCTGACCCGTCTCGGAATGCTGCACATGATGTTCAAGCTCGCACAATGCGCAGAGACAAGCTGGCGCAAGCTGCGCGGCTTCGCCCACCTCGCTGACGTCATCGAAGGCGTCGATTTCATCAACGGCGTCAAGCCATCAAACCCAGATCGGGCCGCCGCATGACAATCCCAAAACACCAGATTTGACAATAACTCTTCAGAGTTTCACCGAAATGCTTTAGCCTTTCAGGTAAAGTGGGCGCGCTGCCCCCGCGTTTTCGAGGCTTGTCTTGCGTTTCCA
>NZ_JBHYFV010000105.1:0-1067 GCF_051859345.1 Marivita sp.
CATACGCGATCTGTCCAGTGCTGCTCATGCCGCCGAGCAAACTCGGTGATCGACGAAATGTTTGCGTCAGGACTCAGGCACGCGCGAGAGCAGGTTGCGACGACATCCTGATAGAAGGATCGGGCGACCGAGAGAGGGCCAGCAAAATTGAGAATCAGGTCGTCGAGCCGATCAGCAATCCGATCGCCACGGGGAACCATGACGAAGCTGGGTGGCGACCCGTAAGTGTTGATCAGGCATTGCCAAGTTGTTTGATTGTTCTGAATTAGATATAGGGCGTCGCATGAAAATACCGACGTCAATGCCGCGCCTGAAGGGCTTTCGCCACCCCCGTGAAGTCATTGCCTACGCGGTCTGGGCATACCATCGTTTTGCGCTGAGTACGGCGGATGTTGAAGATCTGCTTGCCGAACGTGGCGTGATGGTCAGCCGGGAAACAATACGCGGCTGGGTCAATCGGTTTGGAGCGCATTTCGCCGCGTGCATCCGCCGTGACCGGCCGCGACCGAACGACAAATGGCACCTCGACGAGGTTGTGATTCCGATCAACGGCTTGAAGCATTGGCTCTGGCGTGCTGTCGACGCCAACGGTGATACGCTCGATATTCTTGTTCAAACGCGCCGAAATGCGAAAGCTGCCAAGCGTTTCATGGCAAGGCTGATCGCGCAATTTGGCAAGCCAAGGGTTGTCACCACAGACAAGCTGCGTAGCTACATCAAGCCGATTGCCCATCAAGCACCGGGCGTCGATCATCGCGCCCACAAAGGCCTCAACAACAAGATTGAAGGCAGTCACAGGCCGACGCGACGACGGGAGAAAATCATGGGCCGATTCAAGTCGCCCAGACAAGCACAACGTTTCCTTACCGCACACGACCAGATTAACAACATCTTCCGACCGCGTCGCTACAGCCTCACTGCCATATCCTATCGCCATGCCCGGGCAGATGCTTTTTGCCTCTGGACAGACTATGCTGCCGAGATGGTGGCTTGAAATCCACTTAAGGGGCTTTCGAAAATAAATCCGACACAACTTGGCAATGCCCTCTTTGTGGTTCCGTTCTCAA
>NZ_JBHYFV010000106.1:0-953 GCF_051859345.1 Marivita sp.
AAGGTTGCTCATCATCCAGTCTCCTTTCGGAGCTTGAATCAGGCAGAGAGTCCAAAATCAATGGGTCCTGACCCTACCGCCCAATACTACCTACTCCGTACGACCTGTCGAGCCTTCGGATCGCCTTGGTCGGCCGACAGACCTTGCCTGCTGCTAAGTTTCTGGAGTTCACGCGGCGCAACCGGATGTCCGGTACATGAGGTCTGGGGCAAGACCGAGCTTGCCTTGGCGGCCATCGGATATCGTGTTCCGCATGGGAAGGGGACCAGATCACGGAGATAGCGCAGGCGCTTTGCCGGGCCGTTGTCCGGCTGCCTTGCTGTTGGGCAGCGTGTTGATTTCCAATCAGAACTGAGCCGGGTTTTCCTTCGAGAAGTGAGCCACCTCTGATTATGGATTTCGGTTCATGCTGGGGTCAAGTGCGGGTTTGTCTCCTTCTTTTTTTGTGCGGCGGCTGAACTTGCCTTGAAGCGGAAGCTATCGTTTCCGGACTCCAAGATGTGGCAGCGGTGTGTGAGGCGGTCGAGCAAGGCTGTGGTCATTTTGGCGTCACCAAAGACCGTGGCCCATTCGCTGAAGCTGAGGTTGGTGGTGATCACGACGCTGGTGCGCTCGTAGAGCTTGCTCAAGAGGTGGAATAGCATGGCCCCGCCCGAGGCGCTGAATGGCAGGTATCCAAGCTCATCGAGGATCACGAGGTCGAGCCGGGTCAAGCCTTCGGCGATTTGGCCGGCCTTTCCTTTGGCCTTTTCCTGCTCGAGGGCGTTGACCAGTTCGATGGTCGAGAAGAAGCGGACCTTGCGACGGTGATGCTCGATAGCCTGGATACCGAGTGCCGTTGCGACGTGGGTCTTTCCTGTGCCTGGGCCACCGATCAGGACCACATTCGGGGCACCGTCCATAAACTCGCAGCGGTGCAGGGTCCTGACAGTGGCTTCGTTGATCTCGCTGGC
>NZ_JBHYFV010000107.1:0-909 GCF_051859345.1 Marivita sp.
GTTCATCATCGATTGGCTGCTGGATGCCGACATGCAGCGCCGTGCCCAAATCGGCCTGAATAAGGGCGAAGCGCATCATGCGCTGAAAAACGCCCTGCGCATTGGTCGCCAAGGTGAAATCCGTGACCGAACAGCCCAAGGCCAGCACTTCCGAATGGCCGGGCTGAACCTGCTCGCCGCTATCATCATTTACTGGAACACCAAGCACCTTGGCCAAGCTGTCACGGCGCGCCAACGCGACTGTCTGGATTGTTCACCAGATCTGCTAGCGCACATCTCGCCACTCGGATGGGCCCACATCCTTCTCACCGGCGAATACAGGTGGTCAAAAAAGTGATTAAATCGCCTTAGCCTAGGATTCTGCACTCTCCGGCATCAGACCCCATGGTGAAACTGTGAGATAGCGGAAAACGTCGCAACGACCCTTGAGCCGTCAGGGGTGGATTCACAAACGAAGTGCAAATTCTGTATCAAAACATAATGTTGCATGGAGGATGTCGAATGGGACGCTGCTACCCTCACCGGAGTTTGGAAGAGCGCCGGAAGCTTGCCGAGTGGCGTGAAGCCAAAATGCCGGTTCCAGAGATGGCGGATCGGCTGGGTCGTGCTCCGTCCACGATCTATCGCGCACTGAAGCGCAATTACTATCGCGACAAAGAATTGCCGGAGCTGAATGGCTATCACGCGTTAAATGCGCAGGACATGTACAAATGTCGCCGTGCGATCCATCGCAAGATGATTATGCATCCTGAGTTGAAAGCTGCGGTGGAAGAGCGGCTCAAGGCTGGTCGGTCACGCGAGCAGATCGCAGGCCGGATGCGGCTCGAACGTCATCCGATCCGGGTGACCCACGATACGATATAACGCTTCGCCTATTCGAAAGATGGCCGCGACGAGCAATTCTATCGC
>NZ_JBHYFV010000108.1:0-872 GCF_051859345.1 Marivita sp.
CTGGCCTCGGCTGGGGTGACAATGAAGCCCGCGCCGTGCAACTTCACGCCGGGGGATGAAATCCCGTCATTCGCCTTGAGCGCTACCGCCCCCGCCACATCCGCCCCAATCCGCAGATTGGCGAAAATCTTGCCCTTTGATATGTCGAAGCGCACGCTTCGGCCCTCGGCCTCGGTCTGGCCGCGCACTTCCTCGGCCACGGTCAGCAGCCGCCCGTTGGCTTTACTCCGTTCCGCCACAGTCATGGCAATCCGCACCGCCGCCCCGTCGCCTGCATCCACCCAAGGGTGGTCTGGAATGGCAAAGGTCAGGGACAGGCCGGTTTTCGGGTCGGCCAGATGCGGTTCCAGCACTTTGCGGTTAAAGGTCTGGCGCAGGGAATTGGTGGTAATCAACCCGAAACGCCGCGTGCCCTTGGCGCGTGCCTTGGCGGTTGCAGGCTTGTAGCCCCGCGCGGCCAGTGCCGCCTTTTCCCACCAGAACATGACGAAATCGGCACTCTGGGGCATTTTCGAATAGGCTTTCCAAAGCGCCTCGGCATAGCCATCGCCCAAGGCGTCGCGCATCCGGCTTGCGCCGATGAACGGCGGGTTGCCCACGATGAATTCCGCCTCTGGCCATTTCGCGGGGGCGGGTTTGAGATAGTCTTGCACCGCCACGCGCGCTTCCGGGTCCGGCACCTGTTCGCCTGTGACCGGGTGGGTGATGGTGGAAACCCCATCCCAGCGGGTGACAGGTGCGCCCGCATCATCCAGCCGGGGTTGCGTGCCCGCATAGTTCAGCACCGCGTCGCGGTTTTCGATATTGCGGAAATCGCGCAGCACGGGTTCAGAGGGGCTGGCCTTGCCATGGGTGCGGAAATGCCATTGCAG
>NZ_JBHYFV010000109.1:0-652 GCF_051859345.1 Marivita sp.
CCGAACCCTTCCTGCGTCCGACAGGACGATCAAACCAGCAAACAAGCTGGCTTGATGATCATGTCGGCAATCTGTAACTGCGCTACCGCTTCGCTACTTGAGCGCGTTGGCAATGGTGGGTCGAGGAGGACTTGAACCTCCGACCTCACGCTTATCAGGCGTGCGCTCTAACCACCTGAGCTACCGACCCCAATGCCAATACATATGATCAGGGCGCGTGTCTGCTCAGGACGATCCTGCTTACGGCAGATCCACCGGATCTGATGGTGGAGCCTAGGAGGATCGAACTCCTGACCTCCTGAATGCAAATCAGGCGCTCTCCCAGCTGAGCTAAGGCCCCGATCAGGATGCAGCTTCAGGCAAATATACCTGCAGCGTGCTACCTTTTGTCTTGAAGAGATATGAGGACGGTCCGGTCTGATATGCAGCTTTGTTTGCTGCTGCTAAGTGTGTCACGAGACTGACATGTCAGTCTGCAAGACACATCCTTAGAAAGGAGGTGATCCAGCCGCAGGTTCCCCTACGGCTACCTTGTTACGACTTCACCCCAGTCGCTGAGCCTACCGTGGCTGGCTGCCTCCATTGCTGGTTAGCGCACCATCTTCGGGTAGACCCAACTCCCATGGTGTGACGGGCGGTGTGTACAAGGCCC
>NZ_JBHYFV010000110.1:0-628 GCF_051859345.1 Marivita sp.
CCCGCGTGCAAAAAGTGTTTGCACGCGGGTGCAAATCGGATATCCCTACGGCAACGCGGCGCCGGAACGCCCCGCACCGTCTGGGAGGACTTCATGCTCAAGGTTGGTTTGCTCGGCGCTGGCCGTATCGGTCAGGTGCACGCCGTCAACATCGCGAACAACGCCCGCTCGACCCTTGTGGCGGTATCGGATGTCCAGCAAGAGACGGCGACGAACTTGGCCGCGCAGCACGGCGCCAGGGCCCGCAGCTCGGACGAGATCCTTGCCGACCCCGCCATCGACGCGGTGCTGATCGCCACTTCGACCGACACGCATTCGACCCTGATCGAGGCGGCGACGGCGGCGGGCAAGGCAGTGCTTTGCGAAAAGCCGGTGGACCTGTCGCTGGCGCGCGCGCAGCAGTGTCTGGCGGCTGTGGCCAGGACCGGCCAGCCGGTCATGATCGGCTTCAACCGGCGCTTCGACCCCAACTTTGCCGCGCTGAAGGCCGCCAGCCTCGCCGGTGAGATCGGCAAATCCGAACTGCTGTCGGTCACCTCCTTCGACCCGGCGCCGCCGCCGGTCAGCTACGTCAAGGTCTCGGGCGGGCTGTTCCGCGACATGATGATCCACGACTTCGACATGGCGA
>NZ_JBHYFV010000111.1:0-626 GCF_051859345.1 Marivita sp.
TGATCGCGGGGCTGGAGCGCCCGAGCACTGGCGAGATGCTGCTGCACGGCGCCGCACCGGCGCAATGGTCAGTGGCCGAAGCCTTGGGCGCCGGGATCGCGCGCATCCCCGAGGACCGGCACAAGACCGGCACAATCGCCGATTTCACCCTGACCGAGAACGCGATTCTGGAACGCTACAACCAAGCCCCTTTCGCGCAGCGCGGCTGGCTGGACTGGCGGGCGGCGCGCGATTTCGCCCAATCGGTGATCCGCGCCTATGACGTGCGCTGTCCGGGGCCGGACACCCGCATCCGGCTCTTGTCGGGCGGCAATATGCAAAAGCTGATCCTTGGCCGCGTGATGGAACTCAGCCCAGAGATCATTCTGGCCAATCAGCCGGTGCGCGGGCTGGATATCGGCGCAATCACCTTCGTGCAGACGCAGCTTCTGGCCGCGCGTGACCGCGGCGCGGCGGTGCTGCTGATTTCCGAGGATCTGGACGAAATCCTGGCCCTCTCGGACCAGATCCATGTGATCTCCGAGGGCCGCCTGTCGCCCCCCTTCGCGCGCGGCACCATGAGCGCGACAGATCTGGGGCGCTGGATGGCTGGCGAAGGGTTCGAGCGGGGGCGCGATGCGGCTTGA
>NZ_JBHYFV010000112.1:0-626 GCF_051859345.1 Marivita sp.
GAATTCCGGATCGGCAGCATCGACCCGCGCCTCTACTCGGCATTCATCGAACATATGGGCCGGGCGATCTATTCCGGCATCTACGAGCCTGGACATAGAGAGGCGGACGAGCACGGGTTCAGGCGCGATGTTCTGGAACTGGTGAAAGACCTCAAGATACCCGCGATCCGCTACCCCGGTGGCAATTTCGTATCCGCCTATGACTGGCAGGACGGGATCGGCCCGAAAGACCAGCGCCCGGTCCGACTGGATCTGGCATGGCGGTCCAAGGAGACCAATCAGGTCGGCATCAATGAATTCGCACTCTGGGCCGAGAAAGCCGGAATCGATATGATGCTGGCGATCAATCTGGGCACGCGCGGCCTGCAGGAAGCCCGCGAATTTGTGGAATATGTCAATCACCCCGGCGGTACAACATGGTCCGATCTGCGCCGCAGCCATGGGTATGAAGACCCCTACAATGTGCGCATGTGGTGCCTTGGGAATGAAATGGACGGTCCCTGGCAGACTGGTCAGAAACCTGCAGGCGAATACGGTCGGCTTGCCAATCAGGCCGCAAAAGCGGTCAAGGGGTTCGACAAGTCGCTCGAGACCATCGTTTGCGGCAGCTCCAATGACGCGATGCC
>NZ_JBHYFV010000113.1:0-605 GCF_051859345.1 Marivita sp.
GGGCAAACGCGAGTACGTTCAGGTTCTGCGCCTGCTGGAGACTTTCGAGATGGCCCATGTCCATGGCGCTATCAAGTACGCTCTGGGTCACGGGACCATTGGCTACGATGCGGTCAAGCATCTGGTGCTGTGCCGGATCGAGAAGCGCCCGCCGCGGCTTGATCTCGACATCTATCCCTATCTGCCCAAGGCACAGGTCGAGACGACGGACCCGGCCAGCTACAAGGTGCTGATGTCCGGAACAGCGGCATGACCGATACCCCGCAGGTCCTGCTGCAGCACCATCTCAAGAAGCTGCGCCTGCCAACCTTCAACAGCGAGTACGACAAGCTGGCCCGGCAATGCGCGGCGACCAAGAGCCTGGACAGCTTCGACTTCAAGGTCATCGCCTCTCTCAACAAGGTCCTGACCATGGAACTTGCCCGCTGCGCCTTCGTAGATCGGCGCGAGAACGTCATCGCCCTGGGCCCGAGCGGCACCGGCAAGACCCACGTCGCCCTGGGGCTCGGACTGGCGGCCTGCCAAAAAGGTCTGAAGGTTCGCTTCACAACCGCTGCAGCCTTGGTCCACGAACTGATTGAGGCTGCCGACGAACGGCGCCTTCA
>NZ_JBHYFV010000114.1:0-600 GCF_051859345.1 Marivita sp.
CGACCTAAGCACGCTGACAGCTGAACAGCAGGTTGCAGCAATTTACATCGGTTACTATGACCGTGCCGCCGATCCGGTTGGCCAAGACTTCTGGGAAGGCGCGGTTGCAAACCCGGCTCTCAGCCTTGCAGACATTGCAACGGATTTTTCCACTCAGCCGGAAACGCTGAATGTGCATCCGTTCTTTGATGATCCGACTCCTGAAGCGGCAAACGCGTTCATCTCCGAACTGTACCTTAACCTGTTCAACCGCGAGCCCGATGCGGCAGGCCTCGAATTCTGGAGCGGCGCGCTTCAGGCTGCGATCGCTGGTGAAGAAGGCGCAATCTCGGTTGGCGAAATCATTCTTGCCATCATCGAAGGCGCTCAGGACACCGAAGCCGGTGCCGACCGCACCACGATCCTGAACAAGATCGAAGTTGCAAACTCTTGGACCGACGCGGCCGAAGAGGCTGGCATCGACTACACCTCCGACACCGGCGCGCAGACATCCGCGAAGTCGATCACACGAAGGTGTGACGAACGATCCGGCCACCGTTGCGTCTGCGAAGTCAACAATTAACGACTTCTTCGGCGAAAGCGGCGGTACACCTGGCGAGA
>NZ_JBHYFV010000115.1:0-564 GCF_051859345.1 Marivita sp.
CAGGCCCGCCACCTTGGCAAGGATCGGCAGAAGCGCTGCGGGCGATCCGGCCCGCGCCAGAAGCGCGCGGCCGAATTTGCGCAGGAAGAGGACCAGCGCCACCTCGCCCGCCTCATAGGCGAGCTTCCAGTCCCAGGCACCGTCGGCATCAAAGCCACCAAAGGCGCGTTCCATCTCAACGCGCAGGCGCAGCGCGTCGATCTGGAAGCCTTGCGCCAGATCAGGCTGCAGCGCCTCGGCCACGCGTAAGACCGCAGCGGCCGTATCGGGCGACGGGATGGGAACAACAGGCGCAAGCGCGCGCATCTGAACAACAGGGGTAACATGGGTCATCGGGAAACTCCGGAATGAGGGACAGGATCAGGCCCGGACACCCTCTCTCGGGCACCCTCAGGCCTGATCTTTCCCAGCCCTCCTCAAGCTCTCAAAACCCCTGTGATTGTGATAGCTGACTTGCTTTTGTTCTCTCTATGTTCTATAATGAAAGACACGCCAGATAGGGAGACCGCCCCGATGGAAGAGACCACATTCGCCCTGCCCGCCACGCCCAAGCAGATCGCCTAT
>NZ_JBHYFV010000116.1:0-556 GCF_051859345.1 Marivita sp.
CTGCCCTCAAGCGCGTTCATGTCAGCACCTGCATTCGCCAGAATTCGGAGTGCCTCGTCTTCCGAGGCAAGGGCGGCGACATGTGCAGGCGTGGGTCCGCGCGGATCAGGTGCGTTCACGTTGGCCCCGGCAGCAATGAGTTCGTTGATAGCGCTGATGTCGCCTGCCGCGCGGCATCCCCGGCCAGGCGTTGCTTGCCCGCTTCAAGGAAGTCCTTCGACCACGCGTCGTACAAACTCTCGCTGATGCCCTCGCACCGGCACAGCGCGGCAATGCTCTCTTCGCCACGCAAGCCCGCCAGCACAATCCTGATCTTCTCTTCCGCTGGATACTGTTTGCGCGTCTTGCGCATGATCCCTTTGACAAGCTTGTCAGCCGCGTCCTTCGATGTTCCGGATTTCTTACGAAAACCTCAATTCTGTCCCATAGGCGCTGACGTCTGACAGGATAGAGATCCTGGCATCGGGCTTTAACGCGCCTCGCCGCTGCTCGTATTACTGTGGTTTCTCCGAGCAAACAATCACAGTCGACAATGAGGACCTTGAGGCTCGTGGCG
>NZ_JBHYFV010000117.1:0-542 GCF_051859345.1 Marivita sp.
AGTCGTGCAGAGGAAGCCCGGGGCTCTCCGGAATGGGGCCCCCTTCCTGGAATTGCCGACGGCCTTCAGACAGTTGCAGGAGCACATGCTGCGCAAGCCCGGTGGGGATCGCGAGATGGTCGATATCCTTGCGCTTGTCTTACACCACGATGAACAGGCCGTGCTGACCGCCGTGGAATTTGCCTTGGCTGAGGGTGTGCCCACCAAGACCCACGTGCTGAACCTGTTGCACCGATTGGTCGACGGCAAGGTGATCGACGGACCGCCACTGGATACGCCACAGGCACTGGCCCTGCGCCGTGAACCCAAGGCCAATGTCGAACGCTATGACGGTCTGCGCTCCCAGATCACTGGAGGCCGTCATGCGTCATGACCCTGCTGCCGCAGCCATCGTCATCATGCTCCGCAGCCTGAAGATGTATGGCATGGCACAGGCTGTCACCGATCTGATCGAGCAAGGCGCGCCGGCCTTTGAAGCCGCCATCCCGATTCTGTCGCAACTTCTCAAGGCCGAATTGGCCGAACGCGAGGTCCGGTCAATC
>NZ_JBHYFV010000118.1:0-541 GCF_051859345.1 Marivita sp.
CAGGCCGAGAAACTGGTCACGGGGCCCAGCATCGAGAAATCCATCGCGCCGCTGCGCTCCTTCGTGACCGAACCCATGCGCTGGGGCCGACTGTTTCTCTGCGGGGATGCCGCGCATATCGTGCCACCGACCGGGGCCAAGGGGCTGAACACGGCGGCCTCGGATGTGCATTATCTGTATCAGGGGCTGTGCGACTATTACGAAAACGACTCGACCGCCGGAATTGACAGCTATTCGGAAAAGGCCCTTGCCCGCATCTGGTTTTCATCGCTCATGCACCGCTATCCGGACCAGTCGGAATTTGACCTCAAGATGCAGCTGGCCGAACTGGAATTTCTGCGCACCAATAAAAGCGCGCAGCAGGCCATGGCCGAAAACTATGTGGGATTGCCCTATTGATGCAGGCGATCCGGGTAAATGATGTCACGCTACATGTGGTGGTAGAAGGGCCGCCAGACGCGCCTGCCGTGCTGTTCGCCAATTCGCTGGGCACGGATCTGCGGCTCTGGGACGCGGTGCTGCCACATCTGCCGACAGGGCT
>NZ_JBHYFV010000119.1:0-541 GCF_051859345.1 Marivita sp.
GAGCCTCGACTTCGAGGATCATCCGTTCGAGATCCAGCATTTCGAGCAGCCCTGCGCCATGTGCGGCGCGGTCGAAGTCTATCTCGACGAGGTGGTGCTCGATGACAAGGGCGGGCGGATGTTCGTCTGCTCCGACACCCATCACTGCGAAAGCCGCCAGGCCGAGGGGCACCGCGGAGCGCTGCTGGGTGATCAAGCTGACGCCCGGGAGGAGGCTGCGATATGAGCCATTCCGATACACTTGAAGCGCTCGCCGCGGCCGGCATTCCGGCGCCGGTCAAGCCGTTGCTCAGCGTCGAGGGCCTTACCCGGGTCTATGGCAAGCGCATCGGCTGCGCCGATGTCAGCTTTGACCTGTGGCCGGGTGAAGTGCTCGCAATCGTCGGCGAATCCGGGTCCGGCAAGACCACGCTGCTCAACTGCATTTCCTCACGGCTGACGCCGACTTGCGGCACGGTTCACTACCGGATGCGCGATGGCGCCAGCGCCGACATCTACAAGATGGCGGAAGCCGAGCGGCGCTACCTGATGCGCACCGACT
>NZ_JBHYFV010000120.1:0-505 GCF_051859345.1 Marivita sp.
GAGGGTCTTTGGCAGAGCAATGGCACCGCGATCATCACGTACAAAAATATGGCCTGCATCGTTCAAGTTCACCTCCTCACCCAAACATCCCGGCAAATCAATGCTTACCCTGCCGTCCTCGCCACCTTGAATCACACAAACCTTTCGGTCGTCACCTCGCGCCCGTTGTACTTTCTGGGTCTGTAAAGAAGAGCCTGCGTCGATACTGGCTCCCTTGCGCAGGAACTTTGGAAGCTGCTCAGGCAAGTGTCTCTCGATAATTTGTGTTGGGATACCAGGTTTCCTGGGGTGTTTGACTGTTTTGGGAAACCCTCCTGTCGCGCCTTCATGCGTAGAGACAACCGGAGTATCGCGAGGGTCTCGCAACGCTTGGCCGCGCGCCATATGAAAGAAACGAACCGGATCCAACCCCTCCTCGACGGCGAAAGATGTCAATCCCGGAGCAAAATTGGCCAAGTTCCCGGTGTAAAATTGGTCAGTTTGGTCTCGGTTTGGCTGCGCCTTG
>NZ_JBHYFV010000121.1:0-505 GCF_051859345.1 Marivita sp.
GGTGCTCAACGGCACCAAGCACTTCATCTCCCATGCCGACCTCGCCGACTTCGCCATCGTCTTCATGGCGACCGGCGAGGAAGAGACGCCGCGCGGCCCCAAAAAGCTGATCACCGCCTTCTTCGTCGACAAGGGCACGCCGGGCTTCACCGTGCGCGACGGCTACCGCAACGTCTCGCACCGCGGCTACACCAACTCCATTCTCGAATTCGACGATTGCCGCCTGCCCGCGTCTCAGGTCCTCGGTGAAGTCCACAAAGGCTTCGAGGTCGCCAATTCCTGGCTCGGCGCGACGCGCCTGCAAGTCGCCGCCACCTGCATCGGCCGCGCCGAACGCGCGCTCGGCCACGCCGTCGACTGGGCCGCCAATCGCGAGCAGTTCGGCCAGCAGATCGGCAAGTTCCAGGGTGTCTCGTTCAAGCTCGCCGACATGGCGACCGAACTGAAGGCTGCCGACCTGATGCTGATGGAAGCCGGCTGGAAGTACGACGCCGGCACGGTCACC